>NZ_JBIVHT010000036.1:0-1282 GCF_044749325.1 Pseudomonas sp. NPDC089428 | reverse complement strand
CGCCAGGTGCCCTCGCGCTGCAGGCGCTGGGCCAGTTCCTTCTCGTCGGCCTTCAGTTGCGCGGCCTTGGCCGGGTCCATGTCGACCGGCAGTTTCACGGTCATCTTCACGTGGAACAGCATGCTGCTTTCTCCTGTCTTGCAAATGTCCAAAGGCTTGCGCGCCCCTCTGTAGGAGCGGCTTCAGCCGCGAACACGGGCGAAGCCCGTGCCATCCACCGAGTTGCCTGTTTCGCGGGCAAGCCCGCTCCCACAGGGGGGTGTGTTTTTCAGCGGCGGGCAAAGCGCGCCAGGCGTTGTTCGTCGAGGCTCAGCCCCAGCCCCGCCGTACGCGGTACATGCAGCTGGAAGTCGCGGTACTGCGGCGGCTCGTTGACGATCTCTTCGGTCAGCAGCAGCGGCCCGAACAGTTCGGTGCCCCAGGTCAGCTGGCGCAGGGTGAGGAAGGCATGGGCCGAGGCCAGGGTGCCGATCGAGCCTTCGAGCATGGTCCCGCCGTACAGGGCAATGCCCGCCGCTTCGGCGATCTGCGCGGTGCGCAGCACGGCGCGCGGGCCGCCGTTCTTGGCGATCTTCAGGGCGAAGATGCTGGCAGCACCCTCGGCGGCCAGGCTGAAGGCGTCCTCGACGCTCTCGATGGATTCGTCGGCCATGATCGGCGCCGGGCTGCGTTGGTTCAGGCGCACCTGGCCGCCGCGGTTGATGCGCGAGATCGGCTGTTCGATCAGGTCGATGCCGTTGTCGCCGAGCACCTGGCAGGCGCGGATGGCTTGCGATTCGTCCCAGTACTGGTTGACGTCCACACGTACGCTGGCACGCTCGCCCAGCTCGCGCTTGATCGCCACCACGTGCTTCAGGTCCTGCTCCAGCGGGTTGGCGCCGATCTTCAGCTTGAATACCCGGTGCCGGCGGATGTCCAGCATGTGTTCGGCTTCGCCGATGTCGCGGGCGGTGTCACCGCTGGCCAGGGTCCAGGCCACTTCCAGGCTGTCACGCACACGCCCGCCGAGCAGTTCGCTGACCGGCAGGCCGAGGCGCTTGCCCTGGGCGTCGAGCAAGGCGCTTTCGATGCCGGACTTGGCGAAGGTGTTGCCCTTGGCCAGCTTGTCGAGCTTGAGCATGGCGGCGTTGATGTTGTCCGCTGGCAGGCCGATCAGCGCGGGCGCCAGGTACGCGTCGATGTTGGCTTTGATGCCCTCGGGGCTTTCGTAGCCGTAGGCAAGGCCGCCGATGGTGGTGGCCTCGCCGATGCCTTCGACGCCGTCGCTGCAGCGCAGGCGCAG
>NZ_JBIVHT010000035.1:0-2402 GCF_044749325.1 Pseudomonas sp. NPDC089428 | reverse complement strand
GACTGTGGGAGCGGGCTTGCCCCGCGAAGCGCCGCGCGGGCGGCGCTCGATCTCCCAGGCGCTGAAAATCCCCCGCCGAACACCTCGCAGCCATCACCCCAACCGCGGCAACCTGATCGCCACGCTCAAGCCCCCCGCCTCGCCCGCCTTCGCGCTGATACTGCCCTGGTGCAGCCCGATGGCGCGGCGGGCGATGGCCAGGCCCAGGCCGAAACCATCGGCGCCGCTTTGCCCGCCTCGATCGAACGGCTCGAAGATGCTCTGCAGGCGAGCCGGTTCCACGCCCGGCCCGTGGTCGACGATATGCACCTGCAACTGCTCCCCGCCGCCCACCAGCACCGCCTCGACACGCACCTCGCTGCCCGGCGCGGTATAGCGCACTGCATTGCGAATCACGTTCTCGAAGGCGCGGTACAGCAACTCCTCATGGCCACGGGTGACGAAGGTGCCAGCGCCCAGCAAGCTGACCTGCGCCTGCTTCATGCCCGCCTCGAAACGGGCATCCTCGACGATCTGCGCCAGCACCTCGACGGCATCCAGCTCCCCCTGCTCGCTTTGGCCTTGCTGCGACTGCACCCGCGCCAGGGTCAGCAATTGCTCGATCAGGTCATCCATGCGCCGGGATTCGCGCTCGATACGCCCGAGCATCTCTTCCCGTTCGGGCTGCTGACGTAGCAGCCCGATGGCCACATGCAGACGGGTCAGCGGCGAGCGCAATTCGTGGGAGATGTCGTGCAGCAACTGCTGCTGTGCTTCGACAAGCGCCTTGAGCTGCCCGGCCATGCGGTCGCAGTCTTCGGCCAGCTCGACGATTTCGTCGCGCCGACGCCCCAGGCGCGGGCGCACACGCACGTCGAAGCGGCCCTGGGCAACCTGGCCCATGGCCTCGCGCAGCCAGGTCAGTGGCCGGGTCAGGTACAGGCTGCAGAGCAAGGCGAACACTGCACTCATCAGCGTACCGGTCAGCAACGGGCCCATGCCCCGTGGGGGCGGCGCTTCATCCAGACGGGTGGCCACCGAAGCCCGCAGCACCAGGGCCTGGCCACCCTCGTCGAGCAGCGCCCGCTCGAAGCGCGGCGTGTCCACTGCGCGCCCGGCCAGCAAGTGGCCGGTGCCGTCATACAGGCCAACTTGCACATCTGGCGGCTGCGGCGATACCTGCAGGTACTGACGACCGGCCTGCTCGCCATAGCGGTGCAGCAGGTTCAGTTCCGTTGCCAGCATCGACCGCAACCCAGGGGTGTCCCCGCGCAGGTCGTTAAGCATGAAGGCCCCGGCACCGACCAGGAAGGTCAGGCTGTTGGCCAGCCAGAAAGCCAGGAACAGCTTCCAGAACAGGCGCCGGCGCATCATTCGACGATCAGCATGTAACCCATGCCCCGCACACTCTGGATCCAGCTGCTGCCATCATCGCGCGGGCCAAGCTTCTGGCGAATGCTGCTGATATGCACGTCGATGCGCCGGTCATAACGGGTCAATGGCCGGCCCAGGGCGTTCAACGACAGGTCCTGTTTGCTGACCAGCTGGCCAGCCTGGCGGGCCAGGGCTTCGAGCAGGCTGAACTCGGTACCGGTCAGGTCCAGCGGTATCGGCCCCCACTGCGCCTTGCGCCGCCCAGGCCACAGGGTCAGCGCACCGCGGCCGATGGACTCGGCGCCCTGGCTTTCGGCCAGCATCTGCGGATGCACCCGGCGCAGGATCGCCCGCAGGCGCGCCACCAGTTCACCCGGTGAGCTGGGCTTGGGCACATAGTCGTCGGCGCCCAGTTCCAGGCCGGCGATACGGTCGACGTTGTCACCCCGTGCGGTCAACAGCAGCACCGGCACCTGGCTGCGCGCTCGAATGCGCCGCAACACTTCGATGCCCGAGATGCCTGGCAGCATCACGTCCAGCACCACCAGGCGGTAAAGCCCGCTCAAGGCGCGGGCCTCGCCCTCCTCGCCGGTGGCCACGGCAGTGGCCTGGAAACCCTCGCGGGCCAGGTACAGGGCGAGCATTTCGGTCAGTTCGCGGTCGTCGTCGACCAGCAGTACGGGGATCATGATGGATAACGTGCCAGGTTCTGCAAAAACGCCATGATCGCCCCGTCCTAACGCAGCGTGGGCGAACTTTACACATCTTTACCCTCGGTTAACCGCGCCGAACACAGCCCGCCCGTATGCTCAACGCCCGCTTCCCGGCAGCCCCGTGCTGCTCTTCTACGCCCGCCTGGAACCCTCGATGAACTACCCGCGACTGTTGCTCTCCATCCTGCTGCTCAATGCCTCCATGGCCCAGGCCGCGTCGTTCAGGATCGCCGACATCCGCGTCAACGGCCTGCAGCGGGTATCCGCCGGCAGCGTGTTCGGCGCCTTGCCGCTCAACGTCGGTGACCAGGCTGACGACCGCCGCCTGGTGGAGTC
>NZ_JBIVHT010000034.1:0-2772 GCF_044749325.1 Pseudomonas sp. NPDC089428 | reverse complement strand
ACATGGGGAAACCCCACACTACCATCGGCGATGCATCGTTTCACTACTGAGTTCGGGATGGGATCAGGTGGTTCCAATGCTCTATGGTCGTCAAGAAATTCTGTTGCCAGAATGTCCTGTTGGACAGCCCAGCGAATTCGGATATGCGATATTTGTGATGTTGCTGCGAACTTTCGGTTCGTTTCGTCTTCACCACCGCAATCTGCGCTAGCAAATTGCTTGGGTGTTATATGGTCAAGCCTCACGGGCAATTAGTATTGGTTAGCTCAACGCCTCACAGCGCTTACACACCCAACCTATCAACGTCGTAGTCTTCGACGGCCCTTTAGGGGATTCAAGATCCCAGTGAGATCTCATCTTGAGGCAAGTTTCCCGCTTAGATGCTTTCAGCGGTTATCTCTTCCGAACATAGCTACCCGGCAATGCCACTGGCGTGACAACCGGAACACCAGAGGTTCGTCCACTCCGGTCCTCTCGTACTAGGAGCAGCCCCTCTCAAATCTCAAACGTCCACGGCAGATAGGGACCGAACTGTCTCACGACGTTCTAAACCCAGCTCGCGTACCACTTTAAATGGCGAACAGCCATACCCTTGGGACCGGCTTCAGCCCCAGGATGTGATGAGCCGACATCGAGGTGCCAAACACCGCCGTCGATATGAACTCTTGGGCGGTATCAGCCTGTTATCCCCGGAGTACCTTTTATCCGTTGAGCGATGGCCCTTCCATACAGAACCACCGGATCACTAAGACCTACTTTCGTACCTGCTCGACGTGTTTGTCTCGCAGTCAAGCGCGCTTTTGCCTTTATACTCTACGACCGATTTCCGACCGGTCTGAGCGCACCTTCGTACTCCTCCGTTACTCTTTGGGAGGAGACCGCCCCAGTCAAACTACCCACCATACACTGTCCTCGATCCGGATAACGGACCTGAGTTAGAACCTCAAAGTTGCCAGGGTGGTATTTCAAGGATGGCTCCATGAGAACTGGCGTCCCCACTTCAAAGCCTCCCACCTATCCTACACAAGCAAATTCAAAGTCCAGTGCAAAGCTATAGTAAAGGTTCACGGGGTCTTTCCGTCTAGCCGCGGATACACTGCATCTTCACAGCGATTTCAATTTCACTGAGTCTCGGGTGGAGACAGCGCCGCCATCGTTACGCCATTCGTGCAGGTCGGAACTTACCCGACAAGGAATTTCGCTACCTTAGGACCGTTATAGTTACGGCCGCCGTTTACCGGGGCTTCGATCAAGAGCTTCGCTTGCGCTAACCCCATCAATTAACCTTCCGGCACCGGGCAGGCGTCACACCCTATACGTCCACTTTCGTGTTTGCAGAGTGCTGTGTTTTTAATAAACAGTCGCAGCGGCCTGGTATCTTCGACCGGCATGGGCTTACGGAGCAAGTCCTTCACCCTCGCCGGCGCACCTTCTCCCGAAGTTACGGTGCCATTTTGCCTAGTTCCTTCACCCGAGTTCTCTCAAGCGCCTTGGTATTCTCTACCTAACCACCTGTGTCGGTTTGGGGTACGGTTCCCAGTTATCTGAAGCTTAGGAGCTTTTCTTGGAAGCATGGCATCAACCACTTCGCGCTCTAATGAGCACTCGTCATCAGCTCTCGGCCTTGAAATCCCGGATTTGCCTAAGATTTCAGCCTACCACCTTAAACTTGGACAACCAACGCCAAGCTGGCCTAGCCTTCTCCGTCCCTCCATCGCAATAACTGGAAGTACAGGAATATTAACCTGTTTTCCATCGACTACGCTTTTCAGCCTCGCCTTAGGGACCGACTAACCCTGCGTCGATTAACGTTGCGCAGGAAACCTTGGTCTTTCGGCGTGCGAGTTTTTCACTCGCATTGTCGTTACTCATGTCAGCATTCGCACTTCTGATACCTCCAGCAAGCTTCTCAACTCACCTTCACAGGCTTACAGAACGCTCCTCTACCGCATCACCCTAAGGTGATACCCGTAGCTTCGGTGCATGGTTTGAGCCCCGTTACATCTTCCGCGCAGGCCGACTCGACTAGTGAGCTATTACGCTTTCTTTAAAGGATGGCTGCTTCTAAGCCAACCTCCTAGCTGTCTAAGCCTTCCCACATCGTTTCCCACTTAACCATGACTTTGGGACCTTAGCTGACGGTCTGGGTTGTTTCCCTTTTCACGACGGACGTTAGCACCCGCCGTGTGTCTCCCATGCTCGGCACTTGTAGGTATTCGGAGTTTGCATCGGTTTGGTAAGTCGGGATGACCCCCTAGCCGAAACAGTGCTCTACCCCCTACAGTGATACATGAGGCGCTACCTAAATAGCTTTCGAGGAGAACCAGCTATCTCCGAGCTTGATTAGCCTTTCACTCCGATCCACAGGTCATCCGCTAACTTTTCAACGGTAGTCGGTTCGGTCCTCCAGTCAGTGTTACCTAACCTTCAACCTGCCCATGGATAGATCGCCCGGTTTCGGGTCTATACCCAGCGACTAAACGCCCTATTAAGACTCGCTTTCGCTACGCCTCCCCTATTCGGTTAAGCTCGCCACTGAATATAAGTCGCTGACCCATTATACAAAAGGTACGCAGTCACCTAACAAAGTAGGCTCCCACTGCTTGTACGCATACGGTTTCAGGTTCTATTTCACTCCCCTCTCCGGGGTTCTTTTCGCCTTTCCCTCACGGTACTGGTTCACTATCGGTCAGTCAGTAGTATTTAGCCTTGGAGGATGGTCCCCCCATGTTCAGACAAAGTTTCTCGTGCTCCGTCCTACTCGATTTCATT
>NZ_JBIVHT010000033.1:0-4303 GCF_044749325.1 Pseudomonas sp. NPDC089428 | reverse complement strand
GGCGATGGGCCGCAAAGCGGCCCCACGATTTCAAGGTTGCTGCATAAATTGCCGGGGCCGCTTCGCGGCCCATCGCCGGCAAGCGCGGCTCCCACAATGACCGAGCTGGAGCCAATTTCGGCTCCAGCCTTCAGACCAGGCGCGAGAGCATCTCTTCGGCTTCCTGACGCTGGCCGTCATCACCATCCTTGACCACCTCGTCGAGGATGTCGCGGGCACCCTGATGGTCGCCCATGTCGATGTAGGCGCGCGCCAGGTCGAGCTTGGTCGCGACTTCGTCTGCACCGGAGAAGAAGTCGAAGTCGAGGTCATCCAGCGGCTCGGGCTCGGCGGCAGCGTCTTCGGCGGTGAAGTGCGGCTCGAGCGATGGCGACTCCAGGCTCTGCGACAGCTTGTCGAGCTCGGCGTTGACGTCGCTCAGCTCCGAGGCAAAGCTCTTGGCTGCCGGCGAGTCGTCATCCAGCGACAGCGACAGGTCGAAGTCTTCCGGTAGCTCCAGCTCGGAAATCGGGTCGAACTCCGGGATGGCATCGAAGGCTGCCAGTTCGGCGGCGACATCCACCGGTTCATCTTCCGCTGCAACCGAGGCGGCCGGAGCTGCCGCTTCGCCACTGTCCAGATCGAAGTCAGCCAGGTCGAAATCGGCCAGGTCGTCGACGCTCTGCGGCTCGGACTGGGCCTGGGCCAGCAAGGCTTCGAAATCGGCATCGGCATCGGTTTGCGGCTCGACGACCGCCGGTTCGGCGACTGCCTGTGCTTCGGCCAACTGCACCTCATCCAGCATCGGTGGCTCGAGTTGATCTTCCACCGACAGATCATCCGCCGGCAGATCATCACCCAGGCTCAGGTCAAAAGCACTGTCCAGGTCATTGTCGTCAAGCACCGAGGTCTCGGTGAAGGCCTCGGCGGCGGCTTCGAGCTCTGGCTCGGATTCAGGCGCCGGCGCTGGCTCGACGAGCGCTTGCGGCTCAGGCTCAGGTTCTGCTTCAACTACAGCGGGTTCTTGCGGCTGTTCCTGGAGCAACTCCTGAACATACTGCTCGTCCATTTCGGCGGCCAGCGCCGCAGCCCCCACACCAACGGCAGCAAGACCCAGCATGGCCGGGTAGCGCTCCTTGAGGCTGTTGACCTGGGCCGTGTTCGCTTCGCTGCCAGGCAGCTTGCGCTCCTGCTCGACAAAGGCGCTGTGATCGCCCTGACGGGCATAGACGTCCATCAGCTTGAGGCGCAGGGTGTCATTTTCCGGCTGCGCCGCCACTGCCTTCTCCAGCAGGTCGGCCGCATGATTCAGGCGACCGCGCGACAGGCTCAGTTCGACTTCGGCCAGCAGCGCGGCATTCGGGTCCTGCACCGGCTCGGGCTCTGCAATCGGCGCCGCGGGCGTGGCGGCAGCCGGTTTTTCCGCCGCCACCGCAGCGGCGGCCGAGGCGGCCACCACGGCAGGCGAGAGGGTCACGCTCGGCGCAGACACTTCCAGCCCATCGAAGCTGCTCGGCGGCAGGTCGAGATCCGGGCTGCGCTCACCCTCCTCGGCCAGCGCGCGGGCCATGCGCAGGTGTTTTTCTGCCTCTTGCTGAGCCTTGCGCTTGCGCGCCAGCAGCAACAGCAGGAGCAACAGCACAAGGAACGCGGACCCGGCGATGAGGCCCAATACGACCGGGTTACCCAGCATTTCGTCCAGGGCACTTGGCTGCTGTTGCGCAGCCGCCTCCCCTTCAGCCGGTGCGGTATCAACCGCGGCCGGTGCGGGCGCCACCACAGGCGCAGCGTCGGCCGCCGGGGCCTGTGCAGGGGTCGGCTCGCCAGGCAGGGCGGCCGCAGCCGGCGCTTCAGGTGCCGCGGCCTGGGCTTCCAGGCGCGCCAACTGGTCGTTCTTGAGCTGGATCAGCTTCTGCAGCTTGTCCATCTGACTCTGCAGGTCAGCCACCCGGCTCTTCAGTTCGTCGTTATCACGACGGCTGGTGTCCAGGCTCTCCTGGGCAACGGCCAGCTTGTCGTTGATGGCCTTGGCGCTGTTGCCGCCCGCCTGGTTGCCGGGGCTTACCAGGCGCAGGTTATCGCCCTGGGCGATGCGCTCGGGCGCTGCGTCGGCGGCGCCGCGGCGGGTGGCATCCAGCTGACGCGCACGCGGCCCCAGGCGCCGGCCTTCACGCCAGGCCGCATACTGCTCGGCCACTTCACGAGTGGCTTCGCCTTGGGGGATGTTCTGGATCTGCTGCTGGTCTGGCAGGCGCAGGACCTGGCCAACCTTCAGCTGGTTGATGTTGTTACCGATGAAGGCATCCGGGTTGAGCGCCTGGATGGCGATCATGGTCTGCTGCACCGAGCCACCGCCCTGGGTATTGCGGGCGGCGATCTGCCACAGGGTGTCGCGGCGCTTGGTGGTGTAACTGCCTGCGCTGCTGGTGGCCGGGTTGACATTGGCTGCCGCGGGTTGCTGGCCCTGGGCCTTGGCCTGGTCGAGCAGCACGCTGTAGTCACGCAACAGGCGGCCTTGGGGCCACATCACCTGGACCAGGAACTTGACCACCGTACCAGGCAGCGGCTGGCTGGAAGTGACTCGCAGCACGCTCTTGCCGTTGGGGTTGATCACCGGGGTGAAGGTCAGGTCTTCGAGGTAGCTCGGAAACGCCACCCCGGCCTTGCTGAACTCTTCCGGCGGCGCCAGGCTTGGCGCCACTTCGGCTGCGGTGAGGTCGCGCACGTCGAGCAGTTCGATCTCGGCATCCAGGGGCTGGTTCTGCGCCGACTTCAATGTCAGTTCACCCAACCCCAGGGCATTCGCCATGCCCGACGTCAGCGCAGACGCTGCCGCCATGGCCAGAACCAGTTTGCGAATTCGAAGCATGACCTCTTCCCTTGTATGAATCGTCCCAAAAACCTGCGTGCGGCGCGGGACAAAAGTGCTCGCCAGTATCTTTTACACCATGTGTTTAATCAACAATTGCGCCACCTGCACGGCGTTCAGCGCAGCGCCCTTGCGCACATTGTCGGTGGTCAACCAGAGGTTGAGCTGCTGGTTTTCGTCAATTCCATGGCGTACACGACCAACATAGACCACGTCTTGGCCGACTGCGTCACCGACCGGGGTCGGATAATCATCGTTTTCCACCAGCTCGACACTTTCGGCGCGTTCCAGTGCCTGGTTGACCTGCGCCAGATCGACTGGGCGACGGCTCTGCACCGCCACACTGAAGCTATCGCCGAAAAACACCGGGACTTGAATACAGCTGACGGAAATCTTCAGTTCCGGCAGGCCCAACAGCACGCGCAGCTCGCCAACCAGGCGGCGCTCCACGGCGCTGTGGCCCTGTTCGTCGACAGTACCGACCTGGGCCAGCAGGTTGAACGCCATCTGCCGATCGAAGAAGCGCGGCTCCAGCGGCCGCGCGTTGAGCAGCTCGGCGGTTTGCCGGGCCAGTTCGCTGACCGCTTCGCGGCCTTGCGCGGACACCGCCAGGGCGGCCATGACCTGCACCCGCTCGATATCCAGCTGGCCCTTGAGCGGTGCCAGGGCAACCGCCAAGGCAACGGCCGCGCAGCTGGGGCTGGTGATGCGCGCGGGCAGGCTCAACGCGGCAACGCGGTCGCCATTGGCCTCAGGCACCACGGCCAGGGCATCCTCCAGGCCGCCGGAAAGGTCGATGACCGTGCAGCCGGCCTGCCAGGCCTTGCTGGCAAAGCTGCGGCTGACGGCCGGACTGGCAGCGAAGAAGGCCAGCTTGACCTGGGCGAAGTCGAAGCTGTCAACCTCACGCACCTTGATCTTCTTGCCGGCGAACATCACGCTGCTGCCCGCCGATTCCATGCTGGCCAGCAGGTGCAGGGTGCCGACCGGGAACGCCAGCTCTTCGAGGATCTGTACGAGGGTTTCACCGACGCTGCCGGTGGCGCCGACGATGGCGATGTCCAGGGGAGTGGTCATGGAGGGGTCCTTTTGCTGAAACGGCGGGGGGCGGCACTTTACTTGGATTGTAGTGTTTTGTCTGTGCTGGCCTGGGCGGAGATTACATCTAGGCCACCAGGTGCTGGCCGTGAGATTTTCAGCGCCTGTGAGATCGAGCGCCGCCCGCGCGGCGCATCGCGGATAAATCCGCTCCTACATCTGTTTCGGGCCAATCACTCCTGTCTGGTCACCGCTGTCCGCCTTGTTTACAGGGCTCAAGACATGCGCCAAGGCGGGTAGCCATGGCCTTACAGGTTCGGTTCGTTGCAACAAATGTAGATACTCTGTTGGCGGTCAAGCTTTTCTGAGGTGTTCAGAGCTGAAAAGCTTGGCTGTATGGAATGGCTCATCTCCGTG
>NZ_JBIVHT010000032.1:0-20833 GCF_044749325.1 Pseudomonas sp. NPDC089428 | reverse complement strand
GCCCAACGAGCATAACCTCTCTCGTTAGGCCAGACACAACATACAAGGAGCGGATTTATCCGCGATGCGCCGCGCGGGCGGCGCTCGATCTCAAAGGCGCTGCAAATCTCTGGGCAGGCACTTGGTGGCCTCAAAGCAACCCCACGACAAGCAGTGGCTACATCACTGCACACCATCCTACCCGCCTGAAATGTGCTGTATGGTTATCGCTAACCGAGTAAACCCCGGAGCCCCTCATGTTTCGTGCCTTTGAACGCTGGCTCGACCCTTTCCCGCCCGACGAGGTACCGCCCCCCCCGGTCGGTCTGCTGCGTTTTCTGTGGGCCTGCACCCGCGGTGCCCGCGGCTACATCCTGGCACTGGCGCTGTTCAGTGCCGGCGTGTCGATCTACGAAGCCTGGCTGTTTTCCTTCCTCGGCCAGGTGGTGGACCTGCTCTCCAACTGGCAGGCCGGCGGTGGCGTGAGCGCAGAAGAAAGCCGCGTGCTGTGGGGCGTCGGCCTGCTACTGATCGCCAGCATCGTGCTGGTGGCCTTGCGCACGCTGATGCAGCACCAGGTGCTGGCGATCAACCTGCCGCTGCGCCTGCGCTGGGACTTCCACCGGTTGATGCTGCGCCAGAGCCTGTCGTTCTTTTCCGACGAGTTTTCTGGCCGGGTCACCACCAAGGTGATGCAGACCGCGCTGGCCGTGCGTGAAGTGCTGTTCACGGTGATCGAGATCGTGCCGGGCATCGGTGTGTATTTCATCGCCATCATCGCCCTGGCCGGTGGCTTTGCCGCCAAGCTGATGCTGCCGTTCATTGCCTGGCTCGCGCTGTTCGGCCTGGCCATGCTGTATTTCGTACCACGCCTGGGCAAGGTCGGCCAGGAACAGGCCCATGCGCGCTCGTCGATGACCGGCCGCGTTTCCGACGCCTACACCAACATCACCACCGTGAAGTTGTTCTCCCACTCCAAGCGCGAGGCGCATTTCGCCCGGGCGGCGATGGAAGACTTCAAGCAGACCGGCTTTCGCCAGATGCGCCTGGTCAGCCAGTTCGAGATCGTCAACCAGGCGCTGGTGGTCGGGCTGATTTTCGGCGCCGGCGGCTACGCCCTGTGGCTGTGGCACCAGGGCCAGGTCGGTACCGGTGCGGTGGCCGCGATCACGGCCATGGCCCTGCGCATCAATGGCATGTCGCACTGGATCATGTGGCAGATGACCTCGCTGTTCGAGAACATCGGCACCGTGCAGGACGGCATGGCCACCCTCACCCGCGGGCCCAAGGTGCAGGACGCGCCGGATGCCGGTGTGCTGCAGACCCGCGGCGGCGCGGTGACCTTCGACAACGTCAGCTTCAACTACAACGGCGAGCGCCAGGTGCTCGATGGCCTGACCCTGAACATCCGCCCTGGCGAAAAGGTCGGCCTGGTGGGCCGCTCCGGTGCCGGCAAGTCGACGCTGATCAACCTGCTGCTGCGCTTCTATGACGTGGACCGCGGCGAGATCCGCATCGACGGGCAGAACATCGCCCGCGTCACCCAGGACAGCCTGCGCAGCGCCATCGGCATGGTCACCCAGGACACCTCGCTGCTGCACCGCTCGATCCGCGACAACATCGCCTACGGCCGCCCCGAGGCCAGCGAGGCGCAGATCCAGCTTGCCGCCATCAACGCCCAGGCCGATGGCTTCATCCGCCAGCTCAGCGACCGCGACGGCCACAGCGGCTACGACACCCTGGTGGGCGAGCGCGGCATCAAGCTTTCAGGCGGCCAGCGGCAACGCATCGCCATCGCCCGGGTGATGCTCAAGAACGCCCCGATCCTGCTGCTGGACGAAGCCACCAGTGCCCTGGACTCGGAAGTCGAGGTGGCCATCCAGGAGAGCCTCGACGAGATGATGCAGGGCAAGACGGTGATCGCCATCGCCCACCGGCTGTCCACCATCGCCGCCATGGACCGGCTGATCGTGATGGATGAGGGGCGCATCATCGAGCAAGGTACCCATAACGAACTGCTGGCGAAGAACGGCACCTATGCGCGGCTGTGGCAGCACCAGAGCGGTGGCTTCCTGGGTGAGGATCAGGGGGTGGCCGAGGCGCTGGAGTGATTGCGCATCCGAGGGGGGCGGACCATTGGCCCTCTGTGCGCATCGCGGCACAACTGACGGGGCCCACTGCAGGCGAGCAGTGAGCCCCGAGGTCGAGCGTTCAGGCAATCTGTCTTACCAGTTCATGGCCATGCTCCTCTGTGGTCAGGCGGGGGCAGTGGCTGCGTGTCAGTTCTCACCGATGCAGTGGTCACCGAGGGTACGGTAGTTCAGCACCTGCGTCTGGTCATGCGAGTCGAGGTAGGTAAGGCGGGCGTTCACCACCCCGCAGGTCGGCGCTGCATCCTGGCTGGTCGACACCACTTTCTTGATGTCCAGCTGGGTGCCATAGGTGTAGTCGCGGGCATTGTCGGCGGCTTCGGCACGGGCGGCCAGGGTGCAGACGTTCAGGGCGGCAAACAGGCAGGCGGCGTAGACGGCTTTGCGGTTCATGGTGATGCTCTCCGGGCTTCAATGGGTTCGGTTTGAACCGAGGCGTTACTGCTTCGCTTCGATGGAGCCCATTTAAAGCCCGGAACGTACCTGGCTTGTGTCACGATCCCGGGCGAATCGAATCACAGGGTATCCGCATCTCCTCTGGATACGCTGTGATACAAACGCGCGCAGCCTTCAGCAGGCGCTCTACCCAGCGCGTCCCATCGATCCCGTTGATGAATACTATCGAGCGGCTCGCCTGTCGACGTGCAACAGCCGACTCTTATAATCGCCCTCAATTTACCCTCCCCCTCGCCTGCAACAGGCGACCTCACCTTGGAATCAGGAACATGCCAAGCGTCAGTCAGGCCTCCCACGGCCTTCCCGAACATGATCAACAAAGCGTCAAGCAGCAGTGGCTGGCGATCCTCTCGGTCGCGGTGGGCGCCTTCGCCCTGGTCACCAGCGAGTTTCTGCCGGTGGGCGTGCTCAACGATGTCGCCAGCGACCTGGGCATCAGCGCCGGCCATGCCGGGCTGATGGTGACCCTGCCCGGCATCATGGCGGCCCTCGCCGCGCCACTGCTGTCGGTGGGCATCGGCGCCATGGACCGGCGCTACCTGCTGATCGGCCTGACGCTGATCATGATCATCGCCAACTCGGTGGTGGCCTACGCCAGCGACTTCAGCCTGCTGCTGTTCGGCCGCGTGCTGCTGGGCATCAGCATCGGTGGTTTCTGGGCCACCGCCATCGCCCTCAGCGGCCGCCTGGCGCCCAAGGGCGTGAGCGTGGCCAGGGCCACCTCGATCATCATGGCCGGTGTGACCCTGGCGACCGTGCTTGGCGTGCCCGTGGGTACCTGGCTGAGCGGCCTGATGGGCTGGCGCATGACCTTCCTGGTCACCGCACTGCTCGGCGTGCCGGTACTGCTGGCGCAGCTGTTCCTGCTGCCGCGGCTCAACCCGGACAAGGCCATTCACATCCGTGACCTGCCAGCGCTGTTCATCAACCCGCAAGCCCGGGTCGGCCTGATCGCCGTGCTGCTGATCGGCCTGGCGCACTTTGCCGCGTACACCTATGTCGCGCCGTTCTTCAAGCAGAGCTCCGGCTTCGACGGGCAGACCATTGGCTCGCTGCTGCTGCTTTACGGCGTAGCCGGGGTGATCGGCAACCTGTTCGCCGGCTACGCCGCTAACCAGAGCGTGCGCCACACCTTGATGCTGGTGGCGGTGATGATCGGCGTCAGCACCGCGCTGTTCCCCTACTTCGCCACCGGCCTGACCGGCGCGGCCATGCTGATCGCGCTGTGGGGCTTCGCCTTTGGCGCGTTCCCGGCCTGCTCCAGCATCTGGATGTTCGTGGTGGCGCCCAAGGATGTCGAACGCGGTATGCCACTGTTCGTGGCCATGTTCCAGGTGATCATCGCGCTGGGCTCGTTCTTTGGCGGGCGCATCGTCGACCAGCTGGGCAGCTCGGTGCTGTTGAGCCTGGCCACGGCCCTGGTGGGTTGCGGTTTTGTCACTGTGCTGGTGCTGGGGCGTAATGTGAGTAACAGCCTGGCGGCGCAGGCTGGCTGACCTACCCCGGGACACGCGTGACACGACACGTCATTGAATCGTCCCGATGAGTCATATTGATGACTTCCACTCCTCAGGCTAATACTAAGGTATCTGCCTGGGGAGGCACGAATCATGCAATCAAGATTTGTTATCGTTCCCGCTGTGCCAGTCGAAAAAGAATCCTTTCAATCGGGATCCCGCTTCTATGCCGCTACCGTTTCAGGTGGCTTCGACATCTACGACAACCAAGAGAAATTACGGCTCAAACCCAGTTACGCGACCCGGTCACAGGCAGAAGCCGCACGCGTGAAGCTGAACAGCGAATGCCGTAATCCAGACGAGCTTTTCCCCTTCCTGCGGGTTGAATGCGCCGGCATCGATCAGTGACTGCGAATTGCGCTGCCAGCGCTCGCGGGCCAATTTCGCATCTGGGATCAGCGCCTCGGTGAACCTGTGTCGAGGCGCGCAGTCTTAGCCGAGCCCTTTGATCGGCATGACTGCCTTTTTCCCTCCAGAGCTGTTCTTCCATGCGCCAAGCTGCCCGCTGCTCGTCGTTCGTCTCGCTGTGCCTGGTTCATTTCATTCCGCTGTTCATCAGCCCCGCACAAGCCAGCGGGGAACGCCAATTGCTGGCGGCCATCAACGACTACCGCGCCCAGCCACAGCGCTGCGAAGGGCGCAGAGCCCAGAACGCAACGCCACTGGCGTTGAAAGCGAACCTGGCGTTGCCGATCGGCTACGGTGGCCGCTTGCGCGAAGGGTTGCAGGCCACCGGCTATCAGGCGGTAAAGGTGCGCAGCATCCGCCTGGTCGGTGCGCAGGATGCCGAGCAAGCCTTTGCCATGCTGCGCAGCGATTACTGCTCAGCCCTGCTCGATAACCAGTTTGCCGATATCGGCATCCGCCGCGCCCGCAATGAGTGGCAGGTGGTGCTGGCGCGCCCCGTGCTCGACGCTCAGCTCGGCGATGAGCGTTCCGCGAGCAAGGCGCTACTGATGCAGGTCAACGCAGCACGGGCGAAGCCGCGCCTGTGTGGTCGCCAGCGCTTCGCGGCTGCACGTCCGCTCACCTGGAGCACGGCCTTGGGAACAGCGGCGCAGCGGCACAGCCGGGCGATGGCCAACGAGAATTTCTTCGCACACCGCGACCCCAACGGTGATCTGCCGGCAGACCGGGCGTGGGATGCCGGCTACCGTGGGCGTCAGACTGGCGAGAATATTGCCGCGGGCCAGGGCTCACCGAGCAAGGCGATGGCCGGCTGGCTGGCCAGCCCCGGGCATTGCGCCAACCTGATGAACCCGATGTTCACCCAGGTCGGCGCGGCCTATGTCGCGAACGCGCGCAGCGATGAGGGCGTGTATTGGACGATGGTGTTCGGGGCGCCTTGACAGGGGCGCCCTCCCCGGCGCGGATCAGTCGTCGTCGCGCCAGTCACGGTGGTGCTTGCGCCAGCCATAGTGATGGCCACGGTCATGGTGGTGACGACGCCAGCCCCGATCATCGTCGTCATCGTCATAGTCGCGACCACGGGAATAGTGACCACTTTCATCGTCGTATTCCCGGCCCATGTGGTTACCCAGGGCACCACCCACGCCGCCACCGGCTGCCGCGCCAATCAAACTGCCCGTGGTACCGCCCATCTGGCGACCCACCACGTTGCCGCCGGCTGCGCCCAGTGCGCCGCCAATGGCGGCTTCGCCACGGCTGTGTTTGTTGGCCCCCACCGCACCACCGGCCGCGCCACCCAGGCCAGCGCCAATTGCCGAGCCGGTGCTGCCACCGATCGACTGGCCGACCACCGAGCCCAATACCCCGCCCAATGCGCCGCCTATGCCTGCTTCGGTATTGCCGCCTGCCGATGCGACGCCGCTCAGCAAGCCAAGGGACAACAAGAGAATCGAGGAGTACTTCATACGTGAAAGCCTCAAAGGGATGCCGGGGCGATCCTGAGGCTCTGCACGGAGGCTTACAATTGAAATCCGACGAGTAACACGGCGCGAAAAAATTCTCTAAGCTACTGTTTTTTCGGCGAAACTTTAGGGCTTTTTAGCGGTCTTTGGCTAATTGCCAAGCACGGTGCCGAGCCCTGCGCACCTGCTGTTCGGCAATGGGGTAGATCTCTGCCTGGCAGCACGGCGCCAAGATCGAACACCCTCGTTCCGATAGCGCCGAGGGGTTAAGCATCCACCCCTCGCGCGCTGAACGTGAAGCAGCGTCAGGCAAAATGCCGCAGCGCGCTGTCATCCCACTCCTGGCCGGCATGGGACCAGCCGTTGTCCATCGGCAGCGGGAACCCGGTACGGCTGTGCCCCTGCCTGGCCTCGAAATCGAAGACCGCATGCGGGTAGTCGTTGATCAGCAGCAGCGCCTTGCGGTGGTCCTCGGACCAGGCAATCTTGACCGTCGAGGGCTTGTCCCGGTCCGCGACGCTCTCCACGTCGTAGATGTGCAGCGCATTCTGGATCGGGTTGCCGGCGCCCGAGGAATCCAGGGCGTAGAAATAGCCGGTTTCCTCATCGTCCTCGAACACCACGGCATACGGCCCTTCCCCGGCCGGTGCCTCGACCACCAGGCCGTTCCCTACGAGCAATTCGTTCTGTGCGGCAAGATAGGCAGGCATGTTGGCAATCCTTTCCTGTGTGAGAAGGCTTGATCATGCCCACCCAAGGTGCATTGCCGCAAGCGCCATCACCGCTAAAGCCAAAGGCGTCGACTTCACACCCGGCGCCGCGCGCGTGCACGTTACATGGCTGACCCAGGCTACCGAGAAACTCAAGTACTGCCATCCCAACCGCCGCCCAGCGCCGCCAGCAACCCGACCCGCGCCTCTAGCTGGCGGGTCTGCAGATCCTGAAGCTTCTGCTTCTCTTGCAACGCATCGAGCTGGGCGGTCAGTACATCCAGCAGGCTGACCGCGCCCTGCCGATAACTGTCCAGGGCAATCTGCTCGGCGCTGCCTGCCGCCTGCGCCGCTTGCTGCACGTCATCCGCTTGCCGCGCCAGGTCATGCACCTGTGCCAAGTTGTCTTCGACTTCACGCACGGCCAACAGCACCTTGCCGTGATACGCTGCGGCCGCTGCCTCGAACTCGGCATGGGCCCTGCGCTCATCGGCCGAACGGCGACCACCGTCGAACAACGGCAGCTGCAACACCGGCCCAATCGCCCAGTAGCGATTGGCGGCGGCCAGCAGGTTGCCGGCGCCTTGCGTCTGCCCGCCCATCAGCCCCACCAGGCTGAAGTCCGGGTACCAGGCGGCACGGGCCACGCCGATGGTGGCGTTGGCGGCAAACACGCGACGCTCGGCGGCAGCCACATCGGGCCTGCGCAACAACAACGTGCCGGGCAGCTCGCTGGGCACCTGCGGTACCTTGAGCGGCGCGGCGTCCGGCACCAGCGCGAAGTCGCCCGGCAATGCCCCGACCAGCTCGGCGATAGCATGCTGCGCCAGGTTGCGCTGGGCGACGACGTCATCCACGGCAGCCTTGGCCTCGGACAGCCTGGCAGCCGCCCGATCAAGGTCCAGTTCCGAGGCGATATTGCCATTGAAGCGGTCCTGGATCAGCACCAGCAGCTGGCTACGGTCCGCCACGGCGCTGTCGAGCAAGTGGCGCTGCGCGTCGAGGCCACGGGCACGCACGTATAGCACCGCCAGTTGCCGCTGCAGGCTCAGGCGTGCACCGGCCAGGTCATCCGCCGCGGCCTGCGCCGAAGCATCCCCCGCTGCCACCTGATTGCGCAAGCGGCCCCAGAGATCGAAATCAAAGCTCAGACTCAGCCCGGCGGTGTCGCTGTCGTAGGTCGACGGCTGGCTGTCTCCGCGCAGCGGTCGCCGGTCCGACTGGCGCTGGCGAAGCGGTGTGGCGCTCGCGTTTGCCTGCGGCCACAGCCCGCCATGCAGGCCCTGGGCGTAGGCGGCTGCGGCATCGTTGTGCGCCACCGCGGCGGCCAGGTTCGGGTTCGATGCCTCAAGCTGTGCCTGCAGTTCATTGAGGCGTTGGTCATCGAAAAGCGTCCACCACTGCGCTGGCAGTGGCCTTGCCGCGTCGACCCGCTGCCAGGCCCCTGAGCGCTCGCCGTAATGCGCTGGCAGTTGCACCACAGGCGCCTGGTAGTGCGGTGCCAGCGAGCAGCCTTGCAAGGCCAGGCACAGCAGTAGCCCGCCGCGCTTAAACCGAGGGCGCATGCACACCTCCCGGCGTTACGCTGCGCACTGCATCATTGTCACGCAGGGCATCGGGCGGGTTGTCCACCACCTGGTCCTTCAGGCCCAGGCCACCGTCGACGATCAGCGTGCTGCCCAGGTCCTGGGCGATATGAATGCTGCGCAGGTGCGCGCGGTTCTGCGCATCGAGCACCGCCACCTGCGGCCCCTGGGCCCTGAAGATCAGGGCGCTGGCAGGAATGCTCACGGCCTGGGCATTGCTGCGCAGGGTAATGCGGGCGCTGGCGTAGTCGCCCGGCAGCAACGCCGCGCTGGCGTTTTCCACCGCGTACTGCGCCAGCAGCGTGCCCGAGCCCTGGTCGACGGCGGTGGAGGTACCCAGCAACGCCGCGGTGAAGTGCTGGCCAGGGCGTTCAGGCACCGACAACTGCACCTGCATGCCGGGCAGAATCTGGCTGGCGTAGCTCTGCGGCACCGGCACGTACAGGCGCAGGCGGCGGGTGTCGGCGATGTCGAACAGCGAAGTGGCACTGTCGCTATCGGCCTTGACCAACTGGCCGACCTGCGCGTGGCGGGCGGTGATGGTGCCGGTAAACGGTGCGCGAATGACCTTGTACGCCGCCAGGTCCTTCAGCCGCACATAGTCCGCCTCGGCGGCCTGTGCATCGGCGCTGGCGACCGCGGCGGCGGCCACCTTCTCATCCACCTCCTGGCGCGACACCGAATGGCTGGCGAACAGGTGCTGCCAGCGCGCAGCGGTGCTTTGCGCCAGCGCTGCACTGGCCTGGTGCTGCGCCAGCCTGGCCTTGGCCTGGGCCAGCTGCTGGTCGAGTTCGGGGCTGTCGATTTCGGCGAGCGGCTGGCCGGCCGTGACCACCGTGCCGATGTCCACCTGCCAGTTCTTCAGGTAACCGCTGACCCGGGCATTGATCCGCGCCATGTTCCAGGCCTGCAGGTGGGCCGGCAGGCTCAGCGTTTCACCGCCAGCATTCAGCGACGGGGTAAAGGTGACCACCGCAGGCGTCGCCCGGTGCTCGGTCCACGCCTGCACCGCAGCGGCCTGGTGCTGCCGGGCGTACACGCCCAGCGCAACCACCAGGGCAGCCAGGCCCAGGCCGGCGCCCCCCATGAGTTTCAAGCGCCGACGATCAGCTACGCAACGGCTAGGCATGCAGGTTTTCTCCAACGACAGCGTGAGGGGTTGAGCGGCGGTGGGCCAGGCTGAAGACCACCGGCACGAACAGCAGGGTCGCCGTGGTGGCAACGATCAGCCCGCCAATCACCGCCCTGCCCAGCGGCGCGTTCTGCTCCTGGGACAGGGCCAGCGGCAGCATGCCGATGATCATCGCCAGGGCCGTCATCAGCACGGGCCGAAAGCGAGTGAAACCGGCCTCCATGGCGGCCTTCACGGCATCGCCATGCACTGCCAGGCGCTCGCGGCAGAAGCTGACCACCAGCACCGAGTTGGCGGTGGCCACGCCCATGCACAGGATTGCCCCGGTGAGTGCCGGCACCGACAGCGTGGTGCCGGTGACGAACAGCATCCAGACGATACCGGCCAGCGCGGCAGGCAATGCGGTGATGATCACGAACGGGTCGACCCAGGACTGGAAGTTGACCACGATCAGCAGGTAGATCAGCACCACCGCGCCCAGCAGGCCCAGGCCCAGGCCGTGGAAGGCTTCGTGCAGCGCGCTGATCTGGCCGTGCAGGCTGACGGTGGCGCCCTTCGGGCGCAGGTGCGCGGTGTCGTCGATGACCTGCTGGATGTCGGCGGCGATACTGCCCAGGTCACGGCCCTGGACGTTGGCGTACAGGTCCAGGGTCGGGGTGATGTTGTAGTGGCTGACCACGTCGGCGGTGTTGGTGCGCGCCAGGCTGGCGATGCCGCCGAGCACAGCGGTGTGCCCGTTGCTGCCGGTGATCGGCAGCGCCTCCAGCTGGGCGATGCTGCTCATCTTGTACTGCGGGGTCGCGCCGACCACGGAATAGGACACACCATTGGCCGGGTTGAGCCAGTAGGTCGGCGCCGTCTGCGAGGTACCGGCCAGCGAAGCGCCCAGGCTGGCGGTGACATCGCGTTCGGTGATGCCCAGCTCGGCGGCGCGCTTGCGGTCGACCTCGACCTGCAGCGACGGGTAGCTTTGCGACTGCTGCAGGCGCAGGTCGGCGATGCCCGGAACATGCCGCAGGCGGCGCATCACTTCGGCCGCATAGGCGCGGTTGGCAGCATCGTTGGGGCCGGAAATCTTCACGTCCAGCGGTGCCGGCGCGCCGAAGTTGAGGATCTGGCTGCTGATGTCGGCCGGGAGGAAGGCAAAGGTGGTGCCGGGGAAACTGTCTGGCAGCACCTCGCGCAGGCGCTTCACGTAAGCGGCGGTCGGGCCGTGGCCGGTGTTGAGCGACACCTGGATGTCGCCGTCCTGCGGGCCGACCGTGCCGCTGGTGTTGTAGGCCATGTCGATGCCGCTGATGGGCAGGCCGATGTTGTCGATGATCGATGCCACGGCCTCTGCCGGCAGGACTTCGCGAATGCGGCTTTCGATACGGTCGAAGGCCGCGGCGCTTTCTTCGATGCGCGTGCCCAAAGGCAGGCGCACATGCAGTGCCATTGCCCCGGCATCGGTTTCGGGGAAGAAATCCTCACCCAGCATTGGCAACAGCGCGAAGCTGGCCAGCACGCAACCGAGGAAGCCCAGCAGGAACCGCCGACGGTTGGCCAAAGCCAGCTCCAACAGGCCCTGGTAGCCATCGCGCAGCCGGGCAAAGCCGGCTTCGAAACCGGTCTGCAGGCGCACCAGCGGGTTGGCCGACTTGTCGCCTTCGTGGTGATTGAGATACGCGTCCTCGGGGTGCCGCCCCTCGCCCTGCTCCACCCCGTGCGGCTTGAGCAGGAACATGGCCAGGGTCGGCACCAAGGTACGCGACAGAATAAAAGAGCTCCCCATGGCGAACATCACTGCCAATGCCATGGGCCGGAACAGGTATCCGGCGATGCCCTGGAGCATGAACATCGGAACAAATACAACGCAGATGCACAACAAGGCCACGAACGCCGGGCCGACGATCTGCCGCGCGCCATCGAGGATGGCCCGGCGGACCGACTTGCCCTGTTCCAGGTGCCAGTTGATGTTTTCGATGGTCACCGTCGCGTCGTCGACCAGAATGCCCACGGCCAGCGCCAGGCCGCCGAGGGTCATCACGTTGAGGGTCTGCCCGCTGACCGCCAGCAAGGCGATGGCCGACAGCACCGCCAGCGGAATCGAGGCGGCGATGATCAGGGTCGAGCGCCAGCTGCCGAGGAACAGCAGGATCATCGCGCTGGTCAGCAAGGCGGCGATGACCCCCTCGCGGGCCACGCTGCCGACCGACGCCTTGACCACCGTGGAGGCATCGCCAAGCAGCGAGGTCTTGAGTTCCGGTGGCAGGGTTTCGTTGATGCGCGGCAACATGCCGCGAATGCCGTCGACGATCGACAGGGTCGAGTTGTTGCCGTTCTTCAGCGCTGGCATCAGCACCGCGCGGCGGCCGTCGACGCGCACGATATTGGTTTGCGGGGGCGCACCGTCACGCACATGGGCCACCTGGCCGACGGTGATCTGCGCGCCATCGACGACCTTGACCGGCAACGCGTTGAGCTGGTCGATGGCCGTGGGGCTGTTGTTCAGCAGCACGGTGAATTCGTTGCGGCCGATCTTCGCCGTGCCCACCGGGATGATCTGGTTCTGCGCCGCCAGCGCATTGGCCACGTCCTCGGCGGACAAGCCCTTGGCCGCCAGTGCCTGCGGGTCGAGGTCGAGGGTGATCTGGCGCTGCTTGCCGCCCATGGGGGTCGGCATCGACAGCCCGGGTACCGCGGTCAGCGGCAGGCGAATGCTGTTCTGCACCAGGTCGCGAATACGCGCTTCGGACAGGGTCTGGCTGGAAAACGCCATCTGCAGGATCGGCACGGTCGAGGCGCTGTAGTTGAGGATCAGCGGTGGCGTGATACCGGCGGGCATCTGCTTGAGCACGGTCTGCGAAACGGCGGTGACCTGCGCGTTGGCGGTACGGATGTCGACGCTGGGCTGGAAGAAGATCTTCACGATGCCCATGCCCGGCAACGACTGCGACTCGATATGTTCGATGTCGTTTACCGTGGTGCTCAGTGCCCGCTCATAGGTGTAGATCACCCGGCCCGACATGGCGTCCGGGGCCAGCCCTGCGTATTGCCAAACCACCGCGATGACCGGTATGCCGATATCAGGGAAAACATCACTTGGCGTGCGCACTGCCGCCAAGGGACCGACGATGCAGATCACGATCGCCAACACCAGAAACGTATAGGGCTTGTGAAGTGCCGTTTTAACCAGACCGAGCATACCCTGCCCCCGAAAGTTGAACGGGGCGCAGTCTTCCATGGACTTCCTGAAACGTCGGTTAAACCTCCATTAACGTTTTTTAAGGAAAACCGGTGGCTGTATTCATTTGCAGCGAATTGGCTTGCTGGCATCCTGTGCGAATCATTCGCAGCTGCAATCAGAGGTCGTTCATGGGGAGCAAGATGGGTAAAAGATGGGGGTTGGCATTACCACTATTGGGCGCACTCGGAGTGCTCGCTGGCTGTGCCGGGCCAATGCCAAAAGCCAGCCCGGACGAGGCTTGGGTGAGCTTGCGCGAGGAGCCGACGACCACGTTGATGGCCGAGACCCTGGATGGCAAGCGACTGAGCGACGGGCGCTTTTTCGAAGTACCCAAGGGCCAGCATACGTTGGGCAGCACGCTGTATGTCGAGGGTGACGGGGACAGTAACGGTAGTGCCTGCAATGCCAACGTCATTTACAAGGACTTTAAGCCAGGCAAACATTACACCTTGGTGGAAAGTAGTCTTGGGCAACAATATATGCTGACACTTTACAACAGTGCCAATAAACCAGTGGCGCAGACTTCAGATATAGATTGCATGGCTGGGTAAGTACCCGGCCTATAACTTAAAGCACACTGAAAGTTAAACCCATAACAGCAGGCGCGGGCGCTGTGGGAGCAACTGTCTTGCTCAATTTCTAGAATCTGGCGCGATCCCTGTGGGAGCGGCGGTTCGGCGCCGCTCCCACAGGGTCCAGCACAGCCTGCCATGCCTCAATCCAGCACCGGTTTGAGCAACGCCTGCGCCTCATACAGCGTCGCCAGGTAGCGCAGGCGCATCTCGTCGATGCTCAACCGCGACGCATGGGTGGTGATGGTCAAGGTCGCCTTCAACTGGCCGCTGCGGTCGAGCAGCGGCACACCCAGCACACGCATGCCGATTTCGTATTCCTGATCGACGATGCTGTAGCCCTGCGCCCTCACCCGCTGCAACTCCGCCTGCAACAGCGCCCGGTCGGTCTGGGTATAAGGCGTCAGCGCATTCAGCGGGTTGCGCGCAAAGTATTCCTCACGCTGCCCCTCCTCCAGCCACGCCAACCACACCCGGCCGCTTGCCGTGCAATACATCGGCACCCGCGACCCGGGGCGGATCGACAACGAAGCAATGTGGCTGTAGCGGCTGCGCACCAGGTGAATGATCTCGTCGCCATCACGACTGCCCACCGACACATGCTCCTGAGTCTGCCGCGCCACCTGCTCGACGATCGGCCGCAGCATGCGCGGCAACTGCGCCGAATCGACATAGGCCTGGCCGATGCGCAGGGCCTTGGGGGTCAGCCAGTAATGGCGGTTGTCGGTCTCGGCGAAGCCTTCGTGCACCAGCGTCAGCAGAAAACGCCGTGCGGCGCTGGGGGTCAGGCCCGACAGCCTGGCCGCCTGGGGCACGCTCAGGCGGGGTTGCTCGGCACTGAACAGTTGCATCAGCGCCAGGCCTTTCTGCAGGCCGGCGATCAGGTCGCGGGGATGGATCTCGGGCTGGGACATGTACGCGGCTCTTGGAAAGTGGCAATTAATGCGATAACCGATAGGTGACTGCGATTATCGCATCAAACATCCGATAAGCGCATTGTTGCTGCAACCGCCCTGCGCCAGGCTTGCCTCCACAACAACAGCCATAACGGAGGTCAGCATGATCCGAGGTTCGACAGAACTGGTCGCCATCGTCGGTTCGCCTATCGCCCAGGTGAAGTCGCCGGAAAACTTCAACACCTGGTTCGCCAACAACGCCCGCGACCTGGCGATGCTCCCCATCGACCTGGAGGAAACGGCGCTGGGCGCCTTTGTCGAGCACCTGCGCGGTTGGCGCAACCTGCGCGGCTGCGTGGTCACCGTGCCGTACAAGCAGGCCCTGGCTACACGGCTGGACGGGCTTAGCGAGCGCGCCCAGGCCTTGGGCACGGTCAACGTGATCCGCCGCGAACGCGACGGCCGCCTGTTGGGCGATAACGTCGATGGCGCGGGCTTTCTCGGGGCTGCCCGCCTGCAAGGCTTCGTGGCCAGCGGCAAGCGCGCGCTGGTGGTGGGCTGCGGCGGGGTCGGCAGTGCGATCGCCTATGCACTGGGAGAAGCGGGCATTGCCAGCATCACCCTCAGCGACCCCAGCGCCGAACGCGTCGGTGCGCTGGGTGAGGTGCTCGGCAATGCCTTCCCAGCCCTGCAGGTCGCCACCCTTTACCGCTCACTGGAAGACTTCGACCTGGTCGTCAATGCCTCCCCGGTCGGCATGGGCAACAGCGGCGAGCTGCCTTTGCCCGCCGCACTGCTGCAGACCCTGAAGGCAGCCACACTGGTGGCCGACGTGGTCACCTCGCCGGAAATCACCCCGCTGCTGCACCAGGCCCGCGAACGCGGCTGCCCGATCCAGACCGGAGCGCAAATGGCCTTCGCCCAACTGGGCCACCTCGGCGCCTTCATGGGCGTCACACCGCTGGAGATCTGAAACCATGAGCGCTAGCGAACAAGCAGTGTTCGACCTGGTGGTCCTCGGCAGCGGTGCCGGGGGCTTCGCCACGGCAGCCACGGCGGCCCGCCGCGGGCTGAAGGTGCTGGTGGTGGAAAAGGCCGAGCGCTTTGGCGGCACCTCGGCGATTTCCGGCGGCGCGGTGTGGATCTACGGCAGCGATCAGGCACAGGCGGCCGGTGCCGAGGACTCCCCCGAGGCCATGCGCACCTACCTGAAGACGATCATCGGCGCCGGTTACAACCCGGCACTGGTGGATGCCTTCATCGAGCAGGGTCACCAGGCCCTGCGCTGGCTGGAACGCAATACCGAACTGCGCTATGGGCTGCGCCCGCATTCCCCGGACTACTACCCCGACGAACCCGGCGCCACCGAGTTCGGCCGAGCCCTGGAAATGGTCGAGTACGACGGTCGTCATCTTGGCTCACGCTTCAAGGACCTGCAGATGCCGCCGCCGGGCATGCTGCTGTTCGGCGGCATGATGGTCAACCGCGTGGACATCCAGCACTTCCTCAACCTGCGCCGCTCGCCCGCCTCGCTGTGGCATTGCCTGAAGCTGATGGCACGTTATGCGCGGGACCGCCTGCGCCACCCGCGCGGGACCCGCCTGACCACCGGCAACGCCCTGATCGCGCGCCTGGCCAGCAGCGCCTTTGCCCACGGCAGTGAACTGTGGCTACGCAGCGAGGCACAGGAACTGATTGTCGAATGCGGCGTGGTAAGCGGCGTGATCGTGCAGCGCGAAGGCCGACTGATACGGGTGCAGGCACGTGGCGGCGTGGTCTGCGCCATGGGTGGCTTTGCCGCCGGCAAACTGGCCGCGAGCTATCGCCCGCACGCCGCATCAGCCCACCTGAGCATGTCGCCGGCCACCAACGATGGCGCTGCCCTGCGCCTGGGCGAAAAGGTTGCGGCGGCGCAGGGCGAAGGCCTGGCGGCCAATTTCTTCTGGGCGCCGGTGTCCGAATTACGCCACGCCAATGGCCAGCGCGAGCGCTTTCCGCACCTGGTCACCGACCGCGCCAAGCCGGGGGTGATCGCGGTCGACCCGGTCGGGCGGCGCTTCGTCAACGAATCCAACTCGTACCACCACTTCGTGCAGACCATGTTCGCCAATGGTATCGGCCATTGCTGGCTGATCTGTGATGCCGAGGCGATGAACCGTTATGGCCTGGGCCTGGCGCGGCCAAAGCCGGTGGACAACTCGGCGCTGATTGCCGCCGGCTACCTGCAGCGCGCCGCCAGCGTGCCCGCCCTGGCGGCGGCTATCGGCGTCGACCCGCAGGCCCTGCAACAGACGCTGGAGCACTTCAATGCCGACGCCCGCAATGGCATCGACCGTGCGTTCGGCAAGGGCGGCAACAGCTACAACCGCTACATGGGCGACCCTCAGCATCAGCCCAACCCGTGCCTGGCACCACTGACCAAGGCGCCTTTCTACGCCATCCGCATCCATACCGGCGACCTCGGCTCGGCACGCGGCCTGGTCACCGACACCAATGCCAACGTGCTGAACCGCAGCGGCGCGCCGATTGCCGGGTTGTATGCCGTGGGCAACGACATGAATTCAATGATGAACGGCACCTACCCTGGCCCCGGTATCACCCTCGGCCCCGCCCTCACCTTCGGCTGGCTCGCCGCCAGCCATATCGCCGAGCGCCTGCAGGCGCCAACCAACCACCCGGAGCAACCCGCATGTATTACGAATTGAGAACCTACACCCTCGACCCGCTGAAGATGGGCGACTGGCTGGCCTTGTACCAGAGCCATGCGCTGGAGGTGCAGCGCGAGCACCTGGGCAACCTGGTGGGCTTCTTCACCAGCGAATTCGGCGAGGTCAACCAGGTGGTGCACATGTGGGCCTACGTCAGCCTCGACGAGCGCATGGCACGCCGTGCGGCGATGGCCGCCGACCCACGCTGGGCTGAGTTCTCGCGGCGCAACCGGGAGCTGGGCGCGGTGCTGCAGCTGAACTCGCGGCTGCTGCGGCCCACGGGCTTTTCGCCGCTGCAATAAGCTGTTTCCCCAAGGTTAGCGGGAGCCATGTGGGAGCCGCGCTTGCCGGCGATGGGCCACGAAGTGGCCCCAACATTCTTGCGTCTGCCATGGGTCGACAGCAATCACTTTCGAACGGCAGATTTCGACCCGCAACGAACATCTGTAAGCCGGGGCCGCTGCGCGGCCCATCGCCGGCAAGCGCGGCTCCCACAGCGACCGAGCTTGCACTCATAAGGATTGATCCATGCAACCCCTCGTATGTGACGTACTTGTCATCGGCTCCGGCGCCTCTGGCCTGGCGGCCGCCGTTACCGCCGCGCATCACGGCCTGAAGGTGATCGTCGCGGAAAAGGCCAGCCAACTTGGCGGCACCAGTGCCTGGTCAGGGGGCTGGCTGTGGATCCCGCGCAACCCGCTGGCCATCGCCGAAGGCATCATCGAAATCGACGACGCACCAGAACGCTACCTGCGCGCCCAGACCCATGTCACCGAACTGGACCCTCGCCAGCGCGCCTTCCTGCAGCATGGCCCGGAGATGGTGGCGTTCTTCCAGCAACACACTGCCGTGCAGTTCCAGTCCGGCAGCAAGATGCCCGACATGCATGAAGGCGACGGCAGCGCCCGTGGCGGGCGCTCGCTGTGCGCGCTGCCGTTCGACGGTCGCTTGCTGGGCCCGTGGCTGCACAGGCTGCGCCCGCCACTGGACATCGTCAGCCTGGCGGGCATGGGCATCGCCGGTGGCGCGGACATGGCCGCCTTCTTCAATGCACGGCGCTCGCCCAAGGCCGCCCTGCACGTTGGCAAGCGCCTGCTGCGCCATGGCCGCGACCTGCTGCTGCACCGCCGCGGCCTGCAGCTGGTCAACGGCAATGCCCTGGTCGCGCGCCTGTTGCGCAGTGCCCTGGACCTTGGCGTGACAGTGCTCACCGACAAAGCGGCCACCCGCCTGCTCGGCGATAGGCGCATCGACGGCGCGCTGTTCGCCGATGGCCAGGTGATCCAGGCACGCCGTGGCGTGGTCCTGGCCTGTGGCGGCTTTGCCCATGATCGCCAGCGCATCGCCCAGCTGATGCCCCATGCGCCCGATGGAGACCAGCACTACTGCGCTGCCCCGCTGGAAAACAGCGGTGATGGCCTGCGCCTGGCCGAACAGGTCGGCGCGCGCGTCGGTACGCTGGCTCAGGCCGGTGCCTGGGCACCGGTGTCCCGCGTGCCACGCCGCGACGGCAGCATTGGCCATTTCCCGCACCTGATCGACCGCGCCAAGCCCGGCTTCATCGCCGTGCGCCGCGATGGCCGCCGGTTCGTCAACGAAGCCGATTGCTACCACGACTTCATGAACGCGCTGTTCGCCGCCACGCCAGCGGGCGAAGCGCACGAAGCGTGGCTGATCTGCGACCATGCCGCACAACGGCGCTACGGTATCGGCTGGGCCAAGCCCTTCCCTTTTCCGACCGGCTTCTATCAGCGACGCGGCTATCTGTTCAGCGGCCGGTCCCTGGCTGAACTGGCACAGCGCTGCGGGATCGCCGCCGAACAACTGCAACGCACCGTGGCCGAGTTCAATCGGCATGCCGCGCACGGCGAAGACCCAGCCTTCCAGCGCGGCGCCTCGGCCTACAACAAAGCCCAGGGCGAACCGCTGCAGAGGCCCAACCCCTCTCTGCGGCCGTTGCTGCACGGGCCCTTCCATGCGGTGAAACTGCTCCCCGGCAGCCTCGGCACCTTCGCCGGCCTGCACACCGATGCTGCGGCACGCGTGCTCGACCACGCCCAGCAGCCGATACCCGGCCTGTTCGCGGTCGGCAACGACATGCACAGCGTGATGGCCGGGCATTATCCTAGCGGTGGAATCACCCTGGGGCCGGGCATGACCTTCGGCTATCTGGCCGGCAAAGCGCTGGGCAGCCTGTGAGCGTGGCGCACTATTGTTCGGTTATCGAACGATAGCCTCCTCCAGCGAATTGACGGTCCCCGATTCCCTGCCCACCATGCACCGGCCTTGCGTGTAGCCCCTGCCTGGGGCGACGTCACGTTCGAGAAACAGCAGTCCATTACAATTTCAAGAAACGACCAGGATATGACCCCCTCCAAGCTCACTACCGCCAGCCCACCGCTGCCCTCCGCCGGCATCGGCGACAAGATCCGTGGCGCCTTCGCCGTCGGCAATACCCGTTGGGGCATGCTCGCCCTGGTGTTCTTCGCCACCACCTTGAACTACATCGACCGCGCCGCGCTCGGCATCATGCAGCCGGAACTGGCCAAGGCCATGAGCTGGACGGCGATGGACTACGCCAACATCAACTTCTGGTTCCAGGTCGGCTACGCGGTCGGCTTCGTGCTGCAAGGCCGGCTGATCGACAAGGTTGGCGTCAAGCGCGCCTTCTTCGCCGCCGTGCTGCTATGGAGCCTGGCCACCGGCGCCCACGGCCTGGCCACCTCGGCTGCCGGCTTCATGGTCTGCCGCTTCATCCTCGGCCTGACCGAAGCGGCCAACTACCCGGCCTGCGTGAAAACCGTGCGCCTGTGGTTCCCAGCCGGCGAACGCGCCATCGCCACCGGTTTTTTCAATGCCGGCACCAACGTCGGCGCCATGGTCACCCCGGCCCTGCTGCCGCTGATCCTCACGGTCTGGGGCTGGCAGGCCGCGTTCATCGCCATGGGCTGCCTGGGCCTGGTCTGGCTGGTGTTCTGGGGCCTGAAGTACTTCAACCCGGAGGAGCACCCACGGGTACGCCAGAGCGAGCTCGACTACATCCAGCAGGACGCCGAGCCTGAAGTGGCGCGCCTGCCCTTCAGCCGCATCCTGGGCATGCGCGGCACCTGGGCCTTCGCCGTGGCCTACGCGATCACTGCGCCGGTGTTCTGGTTCTACCTGTACTGGCTGCCGCCGTTCCTCAACCAGCAGTACAGCCTGGGCATCAGCGTGACCCAGATGGGCATCCCGCTGATGCTGATCTGGCTGACCGCAGACTTCGGCAGCATCGGCGGCGGCATCCTCTCTTCGTGGCTGATCGGCCGCGGCGTGCGCGCCACCACCGCGCGCCTGGTATCGATGCTGATTTTCGCCTGCACCATGGTCAGCGTGACCTTCGCCGCCCATGCCAGCGGGTTGTGGATCGCAGTGCTGGCCATCGCCCTGGCGGTCGGCGCGCATCAAGCGTGGACGGCGAATATCTGGAGCCTGGTGATGGACTACACGCCCAAGCACCTGATCAGCACGGTATTCGGTTTCGCCAGCATGTGCGCGGCGATTGGCGGGATGTTCATGACGCAGATCGTCGGCAGCGTGCTGATGGCGACCAACAACAACTATGCCGTGCTGTTCACCATGATCCCGGCCATGTACTTCCTGGCGCTGATCTGGATGTACTTCATGGCGCCGCGCAAGCTCGAGAGCCAATAAGCCCGAATTCCAGTTACCTCGATGGGGCCCTGACGGGCCCCTTTTTTCATGCGTGCCCGGGGGGTTCCTGCAATGACCTGATCGCCGGCGGCCGGCTGCCACGGGTAAACCACCGGCCCCGAGAGCTGTGCAGTACATGGGGTATGTAGCGCCTATGAGATCGAGCGCCGCCCGCGCGGCGCATCGCGGATAAATCCGCTCCTACATTTGTTGCAACGTACCGAACCTGATAGGCCATGGTCGCCCGCCTTGGCGCATGGCTCAAGTCAGGTGAGGCGGCATCAATGCCCACCTCCTGATCCCGTCAGGCCAACAAGGCTGACAACCATGGCCTCAC
>NZ_JBIVHT010000031.1:0-24246 GCF_044749325.1 Pseudomonas sp. NPDC089428 | reverse complement strand
AACCATGGCCTATCAGGTTCGGCACGTTGCAACAAATGTAGGAGCGGATTTATCCGCGATGCGCCGCGCGGGCGGCGCTCGATCTGATAGGCGCTACATACCCCAAGGCAAACACACCAGGCACCACGCAAACCTTAGGCATGCGTCGTCCGCTATGGGTCGATGCAGCCATTCGTGTTCTACAGCCTGTATATCAGTCGCTGGCTAGTGTGGCCGCTTCGCGGTCCATCGCCGTGGTTCGTCGCTACGACGCCAAGGTGCGTGACATGGCCGAGGAGGTGGGTGCTTCGGCAGCGGTTGTGGAACAGGTGTACCGGGCCATGATCTCGGCGTTCATCGCCGAAGAGCTGAACATTCACGCCAAGCTGACCCAAGGGGCCTCAGGTTCGGGGGCATAGTCGAAGGCTGAGTGGTATGCCACGCGGGTGTGTACAAACCGTTTGGAAATGATCAGATTTTTCCCCTTTCTTGTAGTCCATTTCCCAAAGATACTCTTCCCCCGCATTTTCCGTTGCGGCCGCTCTGGCAGGGCTCTAGTCTCGGCGTGTCGCTGCTCATCAGCGACACGGCTTTGACAGGCCGTAACGGTATTATGCATGTGGCTCGCCTGATATGGCGGCTGTACGTGGGGCACGCTTGCGTGCGCCGGAACTTGCATAGTCCGCCGGTCTGTCAACCCATGTACAGCTGCCACCCGAGTGTTTGACAGCATTCGAGGGGGAAGCCCACAAAAGGTACTATGCGATGTTGAAGATTGTCCCCGATCCACCCCACGATATTCATTCCCTTGAAGACACCCTGATCCAGGCCACGGACTATGCCCTGTGCGCGACGACTGTGGTGCATCAGGCATTTCTGCTGCAGCCCAAGTCACCGGCGTCGATCCTGATGATGGCCTCGATGCATGAAATGGAAGCGCTGCGGGCTTTGCTCGAGTCAGCGCTTATCCAGGTGCAGATGCCCAGCGGGCCTCGGACTTTGCACTGAGGTTTGAGTGATGTGCTGGCTGGGCTGGCCAATCGCGGATAAATCCGCTCCTACAGGTGCGCCACAGGCCTTGGGTAATGCGCGGTTTTGTAGGAGCGGATTTATCCGCGATGAGGCCCGCCCAGGCATTCGAGAATTTTCAGGGAGATTGAGCAATGACCACAGACGACACCCAATGCACGGTCGGCAAGACCACATTCTACCAAGGTGAAAACCAGACCCACCCGCTGTTTCGCATCGAACCCGGCATCCCTTGCCGCGATGCCCGCGAGCAAGCCTCGGAACTGATGGGCTATGTGCGCGAACTGACTATCCTCGGTTTGATGGACGAGAAGCCGATGTTGATCTGGGCTTCGCACTACCTGAGCGCGATGGCCAAGGCCCTGATGGATGATGCCGAGCTTGGCATGGCGCATTGAGCAGACCAGGCTTCAGGCCGTTGCCAGTGCCCAGGCTCAAGCCGGCGCACGGGCAAACGGCTAGGCCGTCGGGCTTGGCTCGGTCGGGTTATCGGTGCCAGCAGCCTTGGCCTCGGTTTCAAGTTTCAGTCGGTCGGCCTTGCTGATGTACTTGGGCTTGTTGCTCTTGGGCGCCAGCTTGGCATTGGCCTTTTTCTGGTGGGCCTTGAGCAACTGTTTGAGTTTCTTCTGGCGGTTCATTGTCCATCTCTGGTGTGCAGCGTAGGTCGCGCATTGTACCTCGGGAACTTCATGCTGCGGGCCTGGTCTGTAGCGTCTCGCCGAATCCGTCTGACGCTTCCTTGTCCTCTTGAGTGCCTCCCCCATGCCGACCCAGCGCCTGCTGTCAGCACTGTTCCTGTTGTTCAGCGCCGTCGCCTGCCAAGGCGTGCTGGCAGGTTCCTACTCGGCACCGGCGCGCAGCAACAAAGCCTCGACCCAGCTGATCGAGGCCGCCTCGCGCCAGTATGAAGAGGGTAAGCTCGACCAGGCCGCCGCCACGCTGGAACGTGCGCTGCAGATCCAGCCGGGCAACCCAGCCACGTTGCACTACCTGGGCGTGCTGCGCCTGGAGCAGGGGCAGTATGACCAGGCTGAAGTGCTGGCGGTACGCTCCAACCAGCGAGTTGGCAGCAACACTGCGCTGCGCAATCGCAACTATCAGCTGATCGACGCTGCGCAGAAGGCCCGTGGTTCTGGCTGGGTGCCTGTCTCTCGATGACCGGGACATTGATGAATTGAATTCCACTGATAAATGACAATTCGCCAATAATTCGGTATTTGGGAATGAATAAACTGGAAGGCCATTAATCGGAGCTTCCCAATGTCTGCCTACGAAACAACCGTACCGGTTGCTTCCACCTCCAAAGGCGCAGGAATCAGTATCGCGATCCTGGCCTTTTCCGCCTTTCTCATCGTCACCACCGAGTTTCTGATCGTCGGTCTGCTCCCCGCGCTGGCCAGGGACTTGGACATTTCGATTGCCGTTGCCGGGCAACTGGTCACGCTGTTCGCCTTCACCGTAATGCTTTTCGGCCCACCCCTGACAGCGGCGCTGTCGCACCTGGAACGGAAAAAACTGTTCATCGCGATCCTGCTGCTGTTCGCCGCAGCCAACGCCGTTGCCGCCGCCTCAAGCAGCTTCTGGGTACTGGCCGTTGCCCGTGTGCTGCCTGCCTTGGCCTTGCCGGTGTTCTGGGGCACAGCCAGTGAGACCGCCGCGCAACTGGCCGGGCCGCAGCGAGCGGGGCAAGCCATCTCAAGGGTTTACCTGGGGATCTCGGCAGCCATGCTGCTGGGCATTCCGCTGGGTACCGTGGCGGCCAGTGCGATCGGCTGGCGCGGGGCGTTCTGGCTGCTCGCCGGGCTTTCATTGATCATGGCGGCGGCCATGTGGTTGTGCATGCCGAGCGTAGCGCGCACGGCCAAGGTGGATTTCCTCAAGCAGGCGCGGATCTTCAAAGAACCCTGTTTCCTGGCCAACGTGCTGCTCTCTGTGCTGGTGTTCAGTGCCATGTTCATTGCCTACACCTACCTGGCCGACATCCTCGAGCGTGCCGCAGGCGTGGCCCCGGCCGATGTTGGTTGGTGGATGATGGGCTTTGGCGCCATTGGCCTGGTCGGTAACTGGATTGGCGGCAGGGTCGTCGACCATTCGCCGATCAACGCCACCGTTGGCTTCCTCGTGCTGCTGGCCTTGGGCATGGCCGCGACGGCTGCGCTGGCCCAGGGCGGCTGGCTGTTCTGTGTTGCGCTCGGGCTGTGGGGCATCGCCAATACCGCGCTTTACCCGATCAGCCAGGTGCGGGTCATGCGTTCGGTCAGCCACGCACAGGCGCTGGCGGGCACCACCAATGTCTCGGCGGCCAATGCCGGCATTGGCGTGGGAGCCATCGTCGGCGGCATGACCCTGTCGAAACTGGGTATCGGCTACCTTGGTTACATGGCCGCTGCCGTAGCGCTGCTCGCGCTGCTGCTGGCACTGGCCGTTCGCAAGCTCGCGCCTGAGCGCTAGGGCCTACTGCTATCGGCGGGCTGGCTGCCATGGGGTGTCAGCCTTGGCAGCAGGTAGTCCAGCAGTGCGCGCACCTTGGGCTGGTTCTCGCGGCTTTTCAGCCATACCAGGTTCATGGGCAGGCCGTCCGTTGCCAGCTCGGGCAACACCTCGACCAGCGTGCCCTGGTCAAGGTGCCGCTGGGTCAGCCAGGTCGGCAGTTGGCCGATACCATGCCCGGCGAGCACCGCGGCTACCTCGCCCTCGCCATCACCGACGGCGATACGCGCCTGCAGCGTGCGCCGCTCCATCTCCCCCGGCTGGCGGCCCTTGAAGAACCAGGGGCTGACCTGGCCGTCGCCGTGCCCATAGCCGACACAATGATGCTGATCGAGATCACGCGCGCTTTGCGGGGTACCGTGCTGTGCAAGGTAGCCGGGTGCGGCGCAGAAGATCAGGCGTTGCGCACCGAAATACTGGTGGCCCAGGCCGGCTGGCCAGGCATCCGGGCCGCCGATGCGCACGACGATGTCGATGCCTTCGTGTACCGGGTCGATGAAGCGGTCGGTAAACGAGATGTGCGGTTGCAGCAGCGGATGCTGGTGAATGAAATCCAGGATCAGCGGCAGTACATGCAACCGGCCGTAGGAGGCCGGCAGGTCTATTCGTAACTTGCCGTGAGGCGCATCGCCCTCGGCGCTGAGCGCATGTTCAACCTGTTCCAGGTCGGCCAGTACCGACGTGCAGGTACGGTAGAAGGTGACACCCGCCTCGGTCAGCGCCAGGGTGCGGGTAGTACGGTTGAACAGTCGTGCTCCCAGGCGTTGCTCGAGGCGCGCCACGCTCTTGCTCACCGCAGACCCGGTGAGGTTCAACCGTTCGGCTGCTGCAGTGAAACTGCCCAGGTCTGCGACGGCGACGAACACGTCGAGCCCCTTCAGCCGTTCAGATGAAAACATTCGTTGCTCCTTGTGCACCATTGGAACAGGAATTGCTCGCAATGCTGTAAACCTGACCTGGCAGGGGATTGGCCAATGCTCATGCACGACCACTACTTCATGTACTTCGTTGTCGCGACTGTGCTGGCCGTGGATGGGGTGGCGGTCACCCTGTATTGGCGTTGCAAACCCTGAAACCCAGCCTCGGGGGCAGGATACCCCTAGTCGGGGCCTTTGCGATGGATCGGCGAGCGGCAGCGCTTCCAAACCCACGGTGATGGCGGTAGCCTCGGGAGACCTTGGCCGATAGAAATTCCATTCCCATGCCTGCAGGTTTCCCCGGGTTGCCGTCACTCAATGCGCTGCGAGTATTCGAAGTGGTCGCGCGCCAGCTCAACTTTCGCCTCGCCGCCGAGGAGCTGGGCGTGACCCAGGCAGCTGTCGCCCAGCAGGTGCGCGGGCTGGAAGCCAGCCTGCAGGTGCGCCTGTTCGAGCGCCTGCCGCGGGGCGTTGGCCTGACCGATGCCGGGCGTGGCTATGCGGCAAGCATCCGCAGCGCCCTGGTGATGATCGATGAAGCCACCCGGCTGCTACGCCCGGCGCCGTCCCAGCTCACCGTCAGCGTGACCCCGACCTTTGCGTCGAAATGGCTGATTCCAAGGCTCGGCCACTTCGCCGAGGCCCATCCCGACATCGATCTGCGCCTGCTGGCCAGCGACCGTCTTTCGCACTTCCATACCGATGGCGTCGACATCGCCGTGCGCTACGGGCAACCGCCGTTCGGTGGTGGGCTGAACGCCGAGCTGCTGATGGAACAACGCATCGTCGCCGTGGCCAGCCCGGCATTGCTGGCTGCAATGGGCAAGCCTGAGAGCTTTGCCGCCCTGGAGGGTTATGTCGCCTTGCACGACGGGCACAACTTCTGGCCGCAGTTCACGGCCGCCTTGTTCCCTGGGCACCCGAAGCCGACATCGAAGAATGTGCGTTTCAACCAGACCTCGCTGGCCATCGACGCCGCCATAGGCGGGCAGGGCATCACCCTGGCCAGCTATGCCTTCGTCAAGGACGACATCGCTGCCGGCAGGTTGCAGCAGGTGTTCTCCGAGCAGCTGCGGCTGGACAAGGCGTTCTACCTGGTGTGGCCACGCAAGGCGCAGGAGGCGCCAGCGCTGGGCCTTGTCAGGGCATGGCTCAAAGGTCAGGTAGACGAAAGATAATCTACTGGCTAGACGAACTTTACCTGCCTCTCTCGTTCAGCGGATCGCTGCTAGTGTGATGACACTTGCAACAGCGCAGTTTCATCAACGAAGGAGGCAACATGTCTGTAGAGAAAGTGGCAATCATCACCGCCGGTGGCAGCGGCATGGGCGCGGCCGCGGCACGTCGGCTGGCGGCTGATGGCTTCAAGGTCGGCATCCTGTCCTCTTCGGGCAAGGGTGAGGCGCTGGCGGCCGAACTCGGTGGCATCGGCGTCACCGGCAGCAACCAGTCGGTCGAAGACCTGCAGCGGCTGGTGGATGCCGTGGTCGCGAAGTGGGGGCGCATCGACGTGCTGGTCAACAGCGCCGGCCATGGCCCGCGCGCACCGATCCTGGAGATCAGCGACGAGGACTGGCACAAGGGCATGGACACCTACCTGCTCAATGTCATCCGCCCGACGCGGCTGGTGACGCCTTACATGCAAAAGCAGAAGGGTGGGGTGATCATCAACATCTCCACTGCCTGGGCGTTCGAGCCTGTTGACCTGTTCCCCACCTCGGCTGTGTTCCGCTCGGGCCTGGCCGCCTTCACCAAGATCTTCGCCGACAACTTCGCCGGCGATAACGTGCGCATCAACAACGTGCTGCCAGGCTGGATCGACAGCCTGCCGGCCACTGAGCAGCGCCGCGACAGCGTACCGCTCAAGCGCTATGGCACCAGTGAAGAGATTGCCGCCACCATCGCCTTCCTCGCCAGCGACGGTGCTGCCTACATCACCGGGCAGAACATCAAGGTCGACGGTGGCGTGACGCGCAGCGTCTGATCGTCCCTGGCCGCAGCCTGGGTGGCTGCGGCCTTCACTTCATGGATCAGGGAGTTTCCCATGCTGGACGATCTGCTCCAGCGTATCTGGGCGCAGTTGGCAATCCCGGTCGGCCCGGTACGCAACCCTTTCAGGCTGATGCAGTTGGCGACGCTTGACCAGCAAGGCTGGCCGGTGTCCCGAACGGTGGTGCTGCGCAGCGCCGATGCCGGTGCGGGTGCCTTGATTTTCTACGTGGACAAACGTTCGGCCAAGTGCGCTCAGATAACCGCTGAGCCACGGGTGGCGGTGACCGCATTGAGCCCTTGCGGCGTGATGCAGGTTCGCCTGCAGGGACTGGCCAGGCTGGTGGACGATCCCGAGCAGCTTCAACGCTGCTGGTGTGCGGCGCGTGACAAGACCCAGGCGCTGTTCCGCCATGGCGCTGTGCCGGGGGCGGTGATTGAAAACCCTGAAAGCGCTTGCGCAATCACCGTGGATGGCTTCGAGCACTTTGCAATGCTGCGAATCGAGGCCACCGCCCTGGAATGGCTGGACCTTGCGCAGCCCGTTCAGCAGCGGGCGCGCTTCGAGCGCCGGCAAGGCGACTGGCAAGCTGCCTGGCTCGCGCCTTGAAATCAATGTGCCGACCAACAAAAGAAGAAGGACTGATTGATGAAAGGTTACTGGATCATCCTGGGGGCTGCTGTCACCGACACCCAGGCTCAGCAAGAATATGGGCGGTTGTGGAGGCCCATCGCCGAGCAGTACGGCGCAACGCTCAAAAGCCTTGCGCCGGGGGCTCTGGTGGAGGGGCACAGCAGTACGCGGGTATTGGCTGTCGAGTTTGAAAGTTATGCCTTGGCCAAGGCGTGCTACGAGGACCCGGCGTATGCCGAAGCGAAGGTGTGGGCACTGCGTGCCTATCGTCGCGAACTGATCATCATCGAGGGTGACTTGAACTGATTCAGCGGTTTTTACGTTTTGCGACAATTTTTTTACGTTTGTCGTTATAACGTTACGGCGCTCGTCGTCGGTTGCCGTCAGCTCGTTCGGCTCATGACTTGCGAAGCCTGGTATTTCCTGGAGTCCTAATGAGAGTCGATCTAGACACCGAGGCCGCCGACCTCGATGGTTTACCGCGATTTCAGCGTGCAAGGGTTCATGCGCGCCAGTTGATGTTGCTGATGTACCTGGCGTTGGCGGGCGTAGCGCTGCTGGCGGTCATGCAGGGGCTGATCGGGCTGTTCAGCCCTGACTCGCACTGGCTGGTCCTGCTCGCGGTCAATGGCGCCATGCTGTTGCTGCTGGCGGGCGCAGCGCAGTCGGCCTGGCGGGTGGCCAGCTGGCGTGCGACGGCCATGGGCCAGGTGCCCGTCCCGTTGATGTTCTGGCGCGCCGCAGGCGAAACCGTGGAGCCTGAGTCGCTCAGCCGTTTCGATCGCTGGTGCCGGCAGGTCGGCGACGCCTGCCGCCGGCAATGGCACAGGCTGGGCGCAGAAACACCCTGGCTCGTTGGCCTGGCGGGTCTGGCACTGCTGCTGGTGAGAGGGGCTTGGCGCTTTGACCTGCCGACCCCGGCGGTAGCTGGGCAAGTGACCTGGGTTGCCATCGGCCTGCTGGCCGTTGTCGCGTTCAGCCTGGTGGTGCTTGAGCGCCACCTGATGGCTGAAAGCGAGGCGACCTGGCCCGAGGCCGAGGCGCTTGCCGCGACGTTGCGGCTGGTCATTGCCGTGCAGGTGCTGACCATTGCCTGCCTGGTCTGTGTCGACGGTGAGCGGCTCTGGCCGGCCCGCCTGGCGGTGCTGATCGGTGTGCTGCCTGGCCTGGCAGCGCTCGAAATGCTGATGCGTGCCGTGCTGGCGATGTTCCGCCCCTCACGCCCGGGCGAAGAGCCGGCGCTGGTGGCACGCAGCCTGGCGGGTGACTTCCTGCAATGGCCACCGCGGCCATTGGCCGTGCTGCAGGATGAACTGCACCAGCGCCTGGGCATCGACCTGCGTCAGGTATGGGCGTTCGCCTTCATGCGCCGGGCGTTCCTGCCGGTGGCGGCACTGGTGGCGCTGGTCGGTTGGTTGCTGACCGGCATCGTCGAAGTGCCGACCAACAATCGCGGGGTCTACGAACGCTTTGGCAACCCTGTGGCAGTGTATCCCCCGGGCTTGCATGCCGGCTTGCCCTGGCCATTTGGCAAGGTGCTGTGGGTGGACAACAGCATCATCCATGAATTGGCGACCACAACGGCCGAGGGTGTCAGCGAACCCCTGGTGGCTGCCGACGGTGCGCCGCCGGCAACGGCCAACCGGCTGTGGGACGCCACTCACCTGAGCGAAAACTCCCAGGTGATCGCCGGTGCCGATGGCGGGCGCCAGGGGTTTCAGATCGTCAACATGGATGTGCGCTTCATCTACCGTATCGGCCTGAGCGACGCGGCCGCCCTGGCGGCGGCCTATCACACGGCTGACGTCGAGCAACTGCTGCGCAGCGTGGCCAACCGCGTGCTGGTCCACGATTTTGCCGTTCGTTCGCTGGATGGTCTGTTGGGGGCCGAACGTGCCGCGCTCGGCCGTGACATCGGCCAAGCGGTGCAGGCCGACCTCGACCGCATGGACACCGGGGTGGAGCTGCTGGCGACCTCGGTGGAGGCGATCCACCCGCCAGCCGGTGCAGCCAACGCCTACCATGCCGTACAGGCGGCGCAGATCACCGCCCAGGCACTGGTCGCCCGTGACCGAGGGCAGGCCGCGCAGAAGCTTGACGAAGCCCGGCAGGGCGCCACGACCTTGACCGACAAGGCCACCGCCGAAGCCCATGAAACGCAGACCAGCGCCGACACCGCCGCCTTGCGCTTCGATGCCGAGCACACCGCCTGGCTGCACGCCGGCCAGGCATTCATCCTCGAACAGTACCTGCAGCGGCTGACCCAAGGCATGGCGCACGCAAGCAGCCTGATCATCGATCACCGCCTGGCGGCGAACCAGGCGCCGACCCTGGACCTGCGCAGCTATGCAGCGCCCATCGACCCTTCGCAGCAGAAACCCGCATCCGGCCGTACCCAGGAGCGTAACCCGTGAATTCCCATACCGCCCATGGTCATGACCACGACCACGACCACGACCACGACCACGACCACGACCACGACCACGACCATGATCATGCCGATACTCATGAGCCAGCCCGTCCCGCCTGGCTGCGTGTCGGGATCGCGTTGCTGCTGGTGCTGATCATGGCCGCGACGGCCTGTTTCGTGCAGGTTCGTGTCGGCGAAGCAACCGTCATCACGCGCTTCGGCAACCCGTCGCGGGTACTGATCGAGCCGGGGCTCAACTGGCGTTGGCCAGTGCCGTTCGAAGCCGCCGTGCCGGTCGATCTGCGCCTGCGCACCACGTCGAGCGGGCTGCAGGATGTCGGCACGCGGGATGGCCTGCGCATCATCGTCCAGGCCTATGTCGCCTGGCAGGTGGGGGCAGATCCGCAGAGCATTCAGTTGTTCATGCGCGCGGTGCAGAACCAGCCCGACGAGGCCGCGCGGCAGATCCGCACCCTGGTGGGCTCGGCCCTGGAAACCACGGCCAGCGGTTTCGAACTGGCTGACCTGGTCAATGTCGATGCCAGCAAGGTGCGCATCGATGGCTTCGAGCAACGCCTGCGCGAGCAGATCGAGCAGCAACTGATCAACAGCTATGGGGTGCACGTCGTGCAAGTGGGCATCGAGCGCCTGACCCTGCCCAAGGTCACCCTTGAAGCCACGGTGGACCGCATGCGTGCCGAACGCGAGACCATCGCGACCGAACGCACTGCCGAAGGCAAGCGCAAGGCGGCCGAGATCCAGTCGGCCGCCGAGCGTGATGCCCGCATCCTGCAGGCCGATGCGAGCGTGAAGGCCGCGCAGATCCAGGCGCAATCGCAGGTGCAGGCGGCGGACATCTACGGCAAGGCCTATGCCAGTGCGCCGCAGCTTTACACCTTGCTGCGTTCGCTCGACACCCTCGGCACGGTCATCAACCCTGGCACGCGACTGGTGTTGCGTACCGACGCGGCGCCGTTCCGCGCCTTGGTCGAGGGGCCGGTGCTGCCTGCGGGGGCTGACCATGGCCAGCACTGAGCAGTTGGCGGCCAGGCTGCCGACGGGGCCCTGGTTGCAATCGGGGCGCATCGGCTTTCTGGCGCTGTATGCGGTGGCGCTGTTGGCGGCAGTGGGCTGGCTGTTCGGCAACGTGCGTCAGGTCGGGCCGGAAAACCGTGCGGTGGTCCTGCGCCTGGGGGCCGAGCAGCGCATCCAGAACGCAGGCTTGCTGCTGGCCTGGCCTGAGCCGTTCGAGCAGGTGGTGATGTTGCCTTCGGCAGCGCGGGTGACCGAACGCCGGGTCGAGTTGTTGCTGCGCTCGGAGCTTGCGCAGAAATCAGACAAGGACGGCACGCTGGCCAGCGATGCCACGGCAGGCTCTGGCTACCTGCTGACCGGCGATGCCGGGGCCGTGCAGCTGGACGTGCGGGTGTTCTATACGGTGAGTGACCCTTACGCCTACGCGCGCCAGGGGCAGCATGTGCAGCCGGCGCTGGATCGCCTGGTGGAGCGTAACGCCGTGCAAATCTGCGCCTCGCGCGACATGGACGCCATCCTGGTCGCGCGACCGGAACTGGTCGGCGGCGACGCCCGTCTGGCCGATCAGCGCGAGCGCCTGCGCGGTGACCTGCAGCAGGGCATCAATGGCAGCCTGGCGCGGTTGCGTGAGGCGGGTGCCAGCCTGGGCATCGAGGTGGTGCGGGTCGACATCCAGTCGTCGTTGCCATGGTCGGCCGTCAGCGCCTTCAACGCAGTGCTCACCGCCAGCCAGCAGGCCGAACAGGCCGTGGCCAAGGCCCGTAATGAGGCTGCTCGGCAACTGCAGCAGGCCACCCAGGCCGCCGACCGCACCGTGCAGGTAGCTGAGGCTGAAGCCAGCGAACGGCTGTCCCGTGCCCAGGCCGCTACCGCGACGATCGTTGGCTTGAGCCAGCAGCAGGATCCGCAGTTGCTGCTGCGCCTGTACCGCGAGCGGGTGCCGGCGATACTGGCGCGGGCCGGGTCGGTCACCACCGTCAACAAAGATGACGCCGGGCGCATGATCCTGCAGGGCCCCGCGCAATGAGTGCCACGCCTTATTCCCCTTTCTGGAGCTGCTCGCGATGAGTACTCACGCTTGTCATGGTCACGGGCATCATCACCATGCCCATACCCACCTCACGTCCGGCCTGCTGTCGCAGGCCGAGCAGCGCACTGCCGCGCGCCAACTGAGCCTGGCGATGCTGGCCCTGGGCCTGCTGGGGCTGGGGCTGGTCTGGCGCTGGCTGGCGCCCACGCAAGAGGGCGTCAGCCAGCTGCTGCTGGGCGGCGCCTCGTTGCTGGTGGCCGTCCCGGTGCTGCGCTCGGCCTGGTACAGCCTGCTGCATCCCAGCCTGCATGGCCTCACCGATCAGCTGATCGCCCTGGCCATGTTGGGTGCCTGGGCAACCGGCGACCTGGTCACCGCGGCACTGCTGCCGATCATCATGATCTTCGGCCACATGCTCGAAGAACGCAGCGTGCTGGGTTCGCAGGAGGCCATTGCCGCGTTGGGGCAATTGACCCGCAGCCATGCGCGGTTGATCGATGCCAATGGCCAGGTGCGCGAGGTCGATAACGCCAGCCTCAAGCCAGGCGACCAGGTCGAGGTGCGCGCCGGTGACCGTGTGCCGGCCGACGGCCGTGTCCTGCAGGGGCAGGCCAGCCTCGATACCGCGCCCATCACCGGCGAGGCGGTGCCGCTGGAAGTGGCCAGTGGCATGGATATCCATGGTGGCTCGATCAACCTCGACGGTTTGCTGCGGGTAGAGGTTACCCGGGTGGGCGATGACTCGACCTTGGGCAAGGTCATCGCCCTGATGCAGCGCGCCGAGCAAGCCAAGCCGCCCATCACCCGGCTGCTCGAACGCCACGCAGGGCGCTACCTGGTACTGGTCTTGCTGATTGCCGCAGTGACCTGGTTCGTCACCCGCGATGCCCAGGCCATGCTGGCCGTGCTGGTGGCGGCCTGCCCGTGCGCGTTGGTGCTGTCGGCGCCAGCGACGGCGGTGGCGGGGATTGCCGTGGCTGCCCGGCATGGCATCCTGATTCGCGGTTCGGCGTTTCTTGAGGAACTGGCCGACCTGTCGTCGCTGGTGATCGACAAGACCGGCACGCTGACTTACGGCGACCTGCGCCTGCGCAGCGTGGTCGGCACCGCGGCGGCAATGCCCCAGGCCGCTATCGTCAACCTCGCGGCCAGCCTCGGCGCCGCCAGCAGCCATCCGGTCAGCCGGGCCCTCGCGGCGCTGGTGCCGCATGAGCAACACCTGGCGCTGCTGGACATTCACGAACGCCAGGGCTTTGGCGTGGTCGCGCACACCGCCGAGGGTGAAGCAGCCCTGGGGCGCCCGGAGCTGTTCCGCCAGTTAGGCATGCAGGTGCCGCCAGTGCCCGAGCATGACGGCCCGATTGCCGGCCTGGCGCTGAACGGGCAATTCCTCGCCTGGCTGCTGCTGGCCGACAACGTGCGTGCAGAGTCTGCAGAGGCCATGCAGCAGCTGCGCGAGCTTGGCCTGCAGCGTCAGTTGCTGTTGACCGGTGACCGCAGCCGTGTCGCCGAAGCCATTGCCGCACAGGTCGGCATGACCCGCGTGGTGGCTGAAGCCCTGCCGGAAGACAAGATGCACCACGTCAACCAGGAGCTGCAGCTGGGTTTCCGCCCGTTGGTGGTGGGTGACGGCATCAACGACTCACTGGCCCTGAAGGCCGGCGTAGTGGGGGTGGCCATGGGCGCCAACGGTGCCGACATCGCACTGGCCGCAGCGGATATCGTGCTGATCAACGGCGACCTGCGGCGCCTGGCCACCTGCATTCGCCTCAGCCGCCAGTGCCGACGCACACTCCAGGTGAATGTGCTGATCGGCCTGGGCTGGACCTTGGCGATCGTCGTCGCAGCCGCCTTCGGCCTGCTGGGCGCGGCGGGCGCCATGGTCGCCGCGCTGCTGCACAACCTCAGCACGCTGTGGGTGCTGACCAATGCCGGGCGCCTGTTGCGTTATGACGAGCGGCTAGGGCAGAGCAATGCGGCACCGGCGTTGCAGCCCTGAGTCGCAAGCAACATCCGTTCGATTACCGAACACAAGTCGCCTTTGCGCCCTCAAGCCTGCAACGGCAACTCCGATAGCTGCTCAGCCACCGTCGAAACGTCGACCACAGGTGGCGCCAACACGCACTAGAGGAGCTCTGCCCGCATGTTTGCCGACCTGAAGATACGTACCGGAATGTTCTGGGTGCTGTTGTTGTTCAGCCTGACCTTGCTGTTTTCCACCATCAGTGCCTGGCGGGCGGCACTGGGCAGCGACGAGCAGATCAGCGAACTGGACCAGACCGCACACCAGTCCGACCGGCTGAACAACGCACTGCTGATGGCGATCCGTTCCAGTGCCAACGTGTCTTCAGGTTTCATCGAGCAGCTGGGCGGCCATGACGAGAGCGCGAACAAGCGCATGGCGATGTCTGTCGAGCTCAACGACAAGAGCCAGAAGCTGGTCGATGAATTTGTCGAGAACGTGCAGGAGCCTGGCTTGCATGCGGTGGCCCAAGCGCTGCAAGCCACCTTCGGCGAGTATGCCAAGGCGGTGCAAGGGCAGCGCGAAGCCACGCGCCAACGCTCGCTGGAGCAGTACTTCAAGGTCAACATCGACGCCGGCAACGCCATGGGCCAGCTGCAGGCGCTGCGCCAGCAACTGGTTGCTGCCTTGAGCGAGCGCAGCCAGCAGATCATGCTGGAATCCGACCGCCGCCTGGAGCGCGCACAACTGCTGAGCCTGGCACTGCTGACGGTGACCGTGCTGCTCGCCGGCTTGTGCTGGGCGTTCATCGCGCAGCGTGTGCTGCACCCGCTGCGCGAGGCCGGCCGGCACTTTCAGCGGATTGCCGGTGGCGACTTGAGCGTGCCGGTCGAGGTGCATCGGCGCAACGAGATCGGCCAGCTGTTCCATGAGCTGCAGCGCATGCAGCAGAGCCAGCGCGATACCTTGGGCAAGATCAGTGACTGCACCCGGCAACTTGCCGACGCGGCGGGCGCACTGAATACGGTTACCGAAGAAAGCGCCAGCAACTTGCGCCAGCAGGGCCAGGAACTGGAGCAGGCGGCTACCGCCGTCACCGAGATGACCACGGCGGTGGAGGAGGTGGCGCGCAATGCCGTCAGCACCTCCCAGGCCACCCAAGAGTCCAATCAGCTGGCGGAAAAGAGCCGTCGGCAAGTCAGCGACAACATCGATGGCACACAGGCCATGACCCAAGAGATCCAGGCCAGCAGCGCCCACCTGGAGCAGTTGGTCGGCCAGGTCCGGGATATCGGCAAGGTGCTGGAGGTGATCCGTTCGGTGTCCGAGCAGACCAACCTGCTGGCGCTCAACGCCGCCATCGAGGCGGCGCGCGCCGGCGATGCCGGGCGCGGCTTTGCCGTGGTGGCCGATGAAGTGCGCACGCTCGCGTACCGGACCCAGGCCTCGACCCAGGAAATCGAGCAGATGATCGGCCGTGTGCAGCAGGGCACTGAAGCGGCAGTTGCCTCGATGCAGGCCAGTACCAGCCGCGCCCAGTCGACCCTCGACGTCACCCTGGCCTCGGGCCAGGTGCTGGAAGGTATCTACAGCGCCATCGGCGAGATCAACGAGCGCAACCTGGTGATCGCCAGCGCAGCTGAAGAACAGGCGCAGGTGGCGCGCGAGGTGGACCGCAACCTGCTGAACATCCGTGAGCTGTCGAGCTATTCGGCGGCGGGGGCGCAGCAAACCAGCGAGGCCAGCCAGGCGTTGTCCGGGCTGGTCGGGGAGATGACGGCGCTGGTGGGGCGGTTCAGGGTCTGAGGCTCAGCTTTCCTTGCCCAGCACGTAGCGGTCGAATTGCTCGATGTATTCGTCGACGTTGTCCTCCAGCATCATCCGGTACTGTTCGCTGAAGTACTTCAGGATTTCTTCGCGCGCGGCGGCCATTTCGGCGCCCGACTTGAAGTTGCGGGCGCTGAGCCAGGCACTGAAGCGGCTGGCGGCAAAGGTCATCGAGGCGCTGACCTTGCCGATGTCGGCGAGTGTATCGAGCTGTTGGTTGGCCAGGTCGATATGCGCATCGGCGCGGTCGTAGAATGCCTGGTCGGTGGCTTGGGTCATGGCGGGGTACCTGTGAGGGCCTGTGGTGCGGGGCGCAAAGCATGCCACAGTGGGTGCCTCACCGGCAGCCATTACCGGCGGTGGTTTATCCGGCCACGGAACGGCGCCGCTTCTTGCGGTACATGTCGTCGTCGGCGCAGTTGAGCAGTGTGTCGATGTCTGCGCCGTCGGCCGGGTAGCAGGCCACGCCGATGCTGCAGGACGGCATGGGCAGCGCACGCTGCGCGCTGGCCAGTGGCGCGGCCATGGCGGCGAGGATCTGGGCCATCTTTTCGGCAACCGCGCCTGCCGAGTTCAATTCGGTCAGTAGCACGGTGAACTCGTCGCCGCCGATGCGCGCCACTGTGTCCTGCTGGCCGACACAACCCTCCAGGCGCCTTGCCACGGCGCACAGCACCTGGTCACCGATGGCATGCCCGTGCACATCGTTGATGCCCTTGAAGTCATTGATATCGAGAAACAGCAAGGCAAACGGCCGCCCGTGGCGCAGGGCGCTGGCCAGCCGCTCGTTGAACAGCGAGCGGTTGCACAGCCGGGTCAGCGGGTCATGATGGGCCAGGAAGCGCAACTCCTGCTCGGCCTGGGTGAGCGCCGTGACGTTGCGCGCCACGCCGATGCGCGCGCCGACCTCTTCGGACCAGAAGGCCGACCAGAGGATGTGCACCACGCCACCGTCCTTGCGCAGGTAGCGGTTGCGGAAGTCACAGTGCGGCTGGCCGTTCATCACCCGGATGATCGAGGCCCGGGTGGTTTCCAGGTCTTCGGGGTGCATGTAGTGAGTGATCGGGGTGCCGATCAGCTCGTCGGCGCGATAACCGAGCAACGCCTCGCAGGCATTGCTGACGAACACGATGGTGTTGTCCCGGTCGACCACGAACACGGTGTCCAGCATCAGCTGGATCAGCTTGGGGTAAAGTGCTTGCAGGTCAACGGGCATAGGGGCGTCCGGTGCATCGGGCTCGGGCGTGGCCAGCATACACAGTGCCGGGCAGGTTCCACCAGCGGCCTGTGAAGCAGATATACTCCGCGGCCGTTTTGAGCATTCAGGAGTCGTTAATGCAGCAGGTTCTGCTCATCGTTGATGTCCAGTCCACCTTCAGCCCCCCCGAGTGGCTGGTGGACGGGATTCGTCTGTTGTCAGCGAGGATTCCGTCGATCGCCTCGGTCGAGTTGCACGATGAGCAGGTGACGCCGTTCCAGCGCCAGCTCGGCTGGCACCCGGCCGCTGAAGACGAGTGCCTGGTCGAAGTGGACCAGGTGTTCATCAAGCATGGCTATGGCCAGACCGCCGAGACCCTCGCCCACATCAGGCAACTGGGCGTGGAGCGCGTGCTGGTGTGTGGCATGCAGACCGAAACCTGCGTGCTGGCAGCAGGCTTTGCGCTGTTCGATGCCGGGCTGTGCCCGACGCTGGTGACCGACCTGACCGTCGGCTCATCGCTGGATCGCTCGGGCAAGTTGGGTATCGACCTCTGGAAGCATCACTTCGGCAACGTGACCACGCGGGCCGAGGTGATGGCCGAGATCGCGCAGCCGGGCCGCTGAGAAAACCGCGAAAAGCCAGTGTGCATCGTTTAGCATGGGGGCGCCGATGCACCTGGCCTCCCTCCTTATCGAAATGCGCTAGCTCCCCATGACTGCCTTCTACCTCAAGTTTCTCATCACCCCCACGCTCATGCTGGCCATCTCGCTGGCAGCCAAGCGCTGGGGTACGCAAATCGGCGGCCTGCTCTCCGGGCTGCCGGTCACATCAGCCCTGGTCGTGCTGTTTCTCAGCCTCGAACAGGGCCCGGGCTTTGCCCTGCAGGCAGTGCCTGGGGCACTGGCCGGCCTGGCGGCGGTCCAGGCAACCTACTTGTTCTACTACCTGGTGACGCGGCGGATCGGCGCCTTGCCTGGCTGCATCGCCGCGCTGGCGGTGTATGCCGCCACGGCGGCACTGATGAGCCATCTGGGCTGGCTGGCGTTGTCGGTGGTGGTGACGCTGGCGCTGCTGAGCCTGATCATCGTCGTCACCTCGCAACCGGCACCCAGCGGCAACGCCAAGGTGGTGCAACTGCCGCGCTGGGTGATCCCGATGCGCATGCTCACGGCCACTGCGCTGCTGGTGGCGATCACCGCCAGCGCCGAGTGGCTGGGGCCGGTGGCCAGCGGCCTGCTGGCGCCGATCCCGGTGATTGCCTGGCCGCTGGCGGTGTTCGCCCATGTTCAGGGTGGGCACCATGAGCTGGGCGCAATCGTGCGCGGCAATGCCATTGGCGGCGTAGGCGTGTTGGGTTTCTATCTGACGGTGAACAGCTTCATCGAGCAGTGGGGCAGCGTGCCGGCCATTGCCGGTGCCGTGGTACTGGCCGTGGTCGCCACTTTCGCCCTTGCCAGGTTGCTGGACCGCCGCTGACATCTGCACGCCAGGCAGGCGCGTGTATCGCTTTGTATCAATGCGCCTGCCACCGCTACTCGCTTACAAATCCTTCGCTCTCCTGATACGCCCGGGATACATGCCTGGGGCCAAATGAGCCAGCCCGAACGAACACGCCCTACGGCCTGCGTTCCCTGGCTCTTTCGCCCATGTGGCATCACCGTATGACTATCAGGAGAAACACCATGTCCCGTATCCAGTTCCCCAACAAGACCCGTCTCGGCCTGCTCGGCATCGCCCTGGTGGGCGGGATCAACCTGGCTTCCTCCGCCTTTGCCGTCGAAGCACTGCCACAAGGCTACCAACTGGCGGCTGCGGAAAAGGCCGGGGAAGGCAAATGTGGTGAAGGCAAGTGCGGCGCCAGCGGCGCCAAGGCCAAAGTCACCCAGGCCGAAGGCAAGTGCGGCGAGGGTAAGTGCGGCGCCAGCGGTGCCAAGGCCAAGGCCACCCAGGCCGAAGGTAAATGCGGTGAAGGCAAGTGTGGCGACGCTTCGTTCGCCCGTACCGACGCCGACCATGACGGGCGGGTGTCCCGCGCCGAACTGCTGGCGGTCGCCCCGGGCGCCGGCGCCGAGTTCGATGCGATCGACGCCAACCACGACGGCTACCTTTCCGAGGCCGAGGTCTACCAGTTCCGCAAGCACCAGTTCGACGCCAACGGCAATCCATTCCCGACAGACCTGTACAGCAAGCTGAGCCAGGCGAAGAACTGACCCACGGTGGCATCCTCCCCTGGCGCGGGCCGGGGAGGGCGCTGCACCACAAGGAGCATGCCGATGAACCCTTCTTCTTCCCTGCAGGGCGCGGGCTTGGGCTTGCGCCGCGCGCTGTTGCCTGAACTGCTGAACATGGACGCCGGCGCCGTGGACTTTCTCGAATGCGCCCCGGACAACTGGATCGGTGTGGGTGGCGCCTTCGGCGAAGGCCTGGCGCAACTGGCCGAGCGCTATCCGCTGGCCTGCCATGGCCTGTCGCTGTCGCTGGGTGGCCCGGCACCGCTGGACCATGGCTTCCTGCGCCAGATCCGCGCATTTCTCGACCGTCATCAGGTACCGCTGTTCAGTGAACACCTGAGCTACTGCGCCGATGACGGCCATCTGTACGACCTTGTTCCGCTGCCTTTCACCGACGAAGCCGTGCGCCATACTGCCCGGCGGATTGCCGAGGCCCAGGATGCCCTTGGCCGGCGCATTGCGGTGGAGAACATCTCGTATTACGCCGCGCCGTATCAGGCGATGAGCGAGATCGAGTTTCTTCAGGCGGTGTTGAGCGAGGCTGACTGCGACCTGCTGCTGGACATCAACAACATCGTGGTCAATGCCTGCAACCATCGCTACGACGCCGCGCAATTCCTGGCCCAGGTGCCGGCCGAGCGGGTGGTCTGCTTGCATGTTGCCGGGCACTACGACGAAGCGCCAGACTTGAAGATCGATACCCACGGCGCCAGCGTCAAAGCCGATGTCTGGGGCCTGCTGGCCAGCGCCTACCAGCACCTGGGGCCGGTGCCGACCTTGCTCGAGCGCGACTTCAACCTGCCACCGCTGGCCGAACTGCTGGCCGAGGTGGAGCACATCCGCAGCCTGCAACCCACGGCGCAGGCCCGGGCGGTGCGCCATGGCTGAGTCGCTGCGCGAACAACAACTGTGCATGGCAGGCCATATCCGCGATCCGCTGGCCAATCCACCGCCACCTGGCGTCGACGCTCGGCGCCTGGCGGTGTACCGGCAACTGTTCTTCGGCAACCTGCAGTCGCTGCTGGCCGGCAGCTTCCCGGTGCTGCATGCCAGCCTGGCCGCCGAGCACTGGCAGGGGTTGAGCGAAGACTTTTATGCCAACCATCGCTGCCAGACGCCGCTGTTCACAGAAGTGGGTGGCGAATGGGTCGAGTACCTGCAGGGGCGAACCGATCAGCCCGGCTGGATCGCCGAACTTGCCCATTACGAATGGATCGAGACCGCATTGCTGCTGAGCGATGCCGACCAACCTGAGCATGACCCTGAAGGTGATCTGCTCGATGGCGTCCCTGTGCTGTCCAGCCTCGCCGTGCCGCTGGCCTATGCCTGGCCGGTCAGCCATATCGGGCCGGAGCATCTGCCGGGTGAGGTACCCGCCGAGCCGACCTTGCTGTTGGCCCACCGAGGTGCAGGCCACAAGGTGACCTTTTCGCGCCTTGCGCCGCTGGCCCATGCCCTGTTGGTGGCGTTGCAGGACCAGCCGCTGAGCGGGCGCGAGCACCTGGCGGCGCTGGCCGAGGCTGCCGGCGTCGCACCCAGCGCCATCGAGGCCCAAGGCCTTGCGCTCTTGCTCAGCCTCAAAGCCCAGGGCGTGGTGCTCGGCACCCGCTGCGACCAGGCCGGCTTCGGCCTGTTGGTCATGTGCGATCGGTTATGACGCCCAGGGCCTCAGCGGCGATAGTAGCGGCGGTCATCGTAATGGTGGGCGCGGTCGTGATCGTGACGGCGCTCCCACTCGTGACGGCGCTCGGCTTCGCGGCGGGCCTGCTCGCGGCGCCACTGGGCCCGGCGCCATTCCTCACGGCGGCGGTCTTCGCTGTGGTAATGCCAGCGGCCGTCGCGCCAGTAGCGGTCATCATCATGGGCGAGCAGCGACGCTGGCTGGCCATCGGCGATGCTGGCCAGGTTTGGCCAGGGGCTCTGGGCGGTTTTGGCCGGCGCGTGAGCGATGGTTTCAGTGGCCAGTGCCGCAGGGGTGGTGTGCATCTGCGTGGCGGACGCAGAGCCGATGGCCGCCAGGGCGAACAGGCTGGCAAACAGCAGTCTCGGAATAGTGAACTTCATGAGCCTAGGCAACCCCCAAGGTTGTCGATGAACATGCGGTTGCGCGCCCTTGGAGGCCGCGCATACCGCTCGCTTGAGCATGTCCAGATAGACCGGTAAACGCGGAAAAGTTCAAGCAGCTCAGCACTTTAATTGTCAACAGTGGCTGTGGCCCAGGCCTGCGAGGCTTTACTTGTAAGTCACCGGGCTCGGTGACAGTAGCCCGGCGAGGAAGCTGATGACGGTCATCAGCACGGTGAGGATGGTGTCGGACTTGGTCACGGGCGTGGCAAGCGTTGCCTGGTTCACGCCACTGCCGAGTACCCAGACGGAGTACAGCATGACCACTGCGAAAGACCCGACGATGACGATCCACAGGCGGTTGGTGGTGGTATCGTTCGGTGGGCGCAGGCGTGGTAACTGCTGTAATGCCTCCTCCTTGAGTGCCTTGAGTGCGGTTTCCGGGTCATTTTGTATTTTCTGAAGGGCCTCTGGATCGGAAAGCACATTTTTGACCAGCAGCTCTGCAGAGCGAATTTGACTGTCCATGGTTCGGGATCCTTAGTAGTCGACCTAGAGCAGGTCCCAGCCAAGCGCACGATTGATTGCTGTTTTGAATACGTTCACCATCGCGTCGAGTATGGCGTCGGCAAGTTGTAACGTGATAATTGCAAAGGTCCGCAAATGCATGCGGGCGATTATTGTCTGATCCTGCAATAACGCGTCGGCGCCTGCTGCATCCAATTTGCCGTCGGCCAGTTGGCGTTGCACAAACAATGCATTGCTGGCCATCCGCTGGCCAAGGCTCACTACTGTGGCTTGGAGCGCTGGCCAGTCTTCCTGAATAACAGCTTTAACTGCCTTGATGGCGTCTGCTGTGACAACATCAAAATCAACGCCGTTGATAATAGTGCTCATCACATTTCTCCAATCGGATGTTGTGCCCTCATCTCGGCAGACTGTATGGCAAGAATGCCGTGGAACAGCGTCTGCTGCCGGGTTTGCCACGTGAGCGCGGATAGAATTTGCGCGCGGCTGCGAGCGTGGTCGTTTTGCCATTTGCTGACCAGGCACTGGAGGTCGATATAGTTGCGTGTGGTCAGGTCGGCATCCGGAAAGTCGCGCTGCAGCTTGTCGCATTCGGTACTGAGCTTGCGGCTGAGCAGTCGCTCGGCCTTGGCATGTATCTGCTTGCCGGTGGCACTGATCTGTCCGCTGTTGGCCAGCGATCGCAGTATGAGAGCGTTGCTTTCGATCAACAGAGAATCGTAATCAGCCTGGAAATGGCTGTAGTGCCCAGGGTGTTGCCTGGCTTGCTCGGTAGTTATCACATCCAGTTGCGGCAGGTTTACAGGGCTCGAGCGCTCCCCCTTGAGCAGGAGAGTGGCCGCATTTTTGTAGAACTGTTCGGTGCTTTGGTAGCGCTGCGCATCGTGAGGTTGAACCAGTTTGAATGTGCAGCCGGACAACAGGGTTGTACTAAGCAATACCGTGATTGTCAGGGTTTTCATCAATAGTTCCATTCTCCTGTTCGATAGGCTGTTGCCGTTCAGGCGCATATTGACGAGGCAGCGGGTGGCGGTTATTGGAAAAGGCCGTAGGAAGCAGTCGTCAAGTTTGCAGGCAGGAGAATATATGAAAGAGATATTTCAAATTACAGCGTGAAATGGTTACAAGAAATTTGAGTATTGGCGGTGATGCGAATTATCTTACATATATTGCAAGTGCCGAGAAATTCCGGTGCGGCAGCAACATTATTCGCAAGATATTGGCAGAACATACCACTTGATCCTTGGGTAATGGCTGCTGGCACACCGGGCGTGCCGCCAGCGTATTCGATCAAGCCTCGGGCGGGCTTGGCGTGTCGCTGATCCACACCAGTGGCCGTGTCGGCTCGTCGCTGCTCATGCGGGCGAATGTATCGGATTCGAGCATGGTCTTGACCTGCTTGCCGAGCGCTAGCAGGCGCTCGGCAAAGCCCGGGCCGATGACGCCGTTGTCTTCCAGCGACAGGCCGCTCTGGCTGTGCTGGATGGCCAAGTGGTAATGGCCGGCGTTGTCGCCGCTGGCGGCGAGAATCACCGTATAGCAAGGGCCCAACACGCTACTGAGGCGCTGCTGCACCAGGTCTGGCAGCGAGGCCGGGCTGTCGTCGTGCAATGCCGAAGCCAGGGTGGTGGGGGCGAAGGGAGGCATGGGGTTACCTGCAAGGCATGTTCATATAGATCTCAGCTTAGGCAAGGTGACTGTCAACTTGGGTTAAGCGAGGGTAAAAACCGGTAATTTGTGCGCGCTGACTCAGAAGGTCTGCCCCAGGGAGAACTGGAAGATCTGCGTCTCGGCGTTGTCCGGTTTCTTCAGCGGCGCCGCCAGGCTGAAACTCAGTGGCCCCATCGGGCTGTACCAGGTCACTCCCACGCCCAGCGATACCGCCAGCTGGTTCAGGTCGACGTTGCCGCAGCCCTGGGTGGTGGACAGGTAGCACGTGTCGGCATAGACGTTGCCGGCGTCGACGAACACCGAGCTGCGCAGTTGGCTCTGGTTCTTGATGAACGGCATCGGGAAGATGTACTCGGCGCCGCCGGTGACCAGGATGTTGCCGCCGAGCACGTCGGTGTCGCGGTCGGAGTAATAAGCCTGGCCGGCGCTCGCGTAGGTACCGGTGGCCGGGGTGCTGCGCGGGCCGAGGGTGCCGTCCTTGAAGCCGCGTACCGAGCCCTGGCCACCCGCGGTGTAGCTCTCGTAGAAGGGCAGGCCGTCGGTAGCGCCGTAGCCGTTGCCGTAGCCCAGCGTGGTGTGCAGGCGCAGGGTGGTGTCCTTGCTTACGGGCAGGAAGGTCTGGCCGTTGTAGTCGAGTTTGTAGAACGACAGGTCGCTGCCGGGGGTGGTGGCCATCAGGGTCAGGGCCTGGGAGTGACCCCGGGTCGCCAGTACCCCTTTGTTCAGGGTCGACTCGGACCAGCCGATCGAGGCCTTGAGGTTGTTGAAACTCTTGCCTTCGCGCTGGATGAAGTCGTAGATCTCGTCGGCGCTGTAGGTGCCCGGGTTGATGTCGTCGTGCTGAAGGGTCAGGCCGTAAGTCAGGCGCGATGTCTCGTTGATCGGGTAGCCGAAGCTGACACCTGCGCCGTAGCTGTTGATGGCGTAGTAGGACACTCCGTTATCGTAGTAGTCGCTGTAGTCGGTGCTGCTGTAGAACAGGTTGTAACCCAGGCTCACGCCGTCTTCGGTGAAGTAGGGGTTGACGAAGCCGAAGTTGTATTTGGTCTGGTATTCCGAGCGGGTCAGGCCGATGGACACCTTGTTGCCAGTACCGAGGAAGTTGCTCTGGCTGATCGAACCACCCAGGATCAGGCCGGCGCTCTGGGCGAAACCGACGCTGGCGGTGATCGAGCCGGAGGCTTGCTCCTCAACGCTGTAGTTGACGTCGACCTGGTCGTCGGTGCCTGGCACTGCCGGGGTTTCGAC
>NZ_JBIVHT010000030.1:0-28172 GCF_044749325.1 Pseudomonas sp. NPDC089428 | reverse complement strand
GCGCCTTCGGCTACGCCGAAGGGGTGCTGCGCACCCTGGCCCTCCAGACGCCTGCGTTCGGCCTCCTGAAGTCGCACTCTGCGTCGCCTGAACTATCGCGCGCTTAGAAGCAAAAGCAGAGCCAGAGCCAGAGCCGGGGCCAGAGCTTGGCATCTGCTCTCGGGCAAAAAAAACCCGGGTTCTGGGGGGGGAATCCGGGTTAAGACCATTAGGAGTAAAACAAAGGTACGCGGTCCCTGAGCACCTTTATCGGCGCGCCACTTGGGGGGGATGCGCCGCGCCAACACTTCAAGTATTGGTCAGGTTTGGCACAGTGCCAGTGCTTCTCTGTTCGTTTTTTAAACAGATTTGGAATACGCCCGCCGTCCCTTCCTCCCTCAACGCATGGCAAGACGCTTTACTTGCTGAACAGCTTCGTCGATCAACTGCCCACTGGTATAGAAATGTGGCGAAAATCGCACACCGGGCCCTCTCAGTGCACAAATCGTCTGCTCCGCCAGCAGGCTTCGGTAGATAACCGCGCTGTCCCGCCCTTGAAGGCTGAAGGTCACGATGCCCGCCCTTCTTTCCTGGGTGGCAGGACTATGCAGATTCAAGCCCGGAATACCGCTCAGCCCTTGCAGCAGTTGATCGACCCGCAACTGCAATTGCCGGCCGACTTCGTCCATGCCGATCTCCTCCAGCAATGACAGGCTGGCTTCCAGGGCGCACGCGCCCAGCATGTTCGGGCTACCGCTCTCGAAGCGCCTTGCACTGCGGGCCGGCTGCCAGTCGCGGCGATCGAAGTCACCCAGACGTTCCAGCATATGCCAGCCATAGGCATGCAGCTTCAGCTGCGGGCGCAAGGCGGCGCGGCAATAGAACAAGCCCAGGCCCTCGGGGCCCAACATCCACTTGTGGCCGTCGGCCATGGCGAAATCGCAGCGGTAGCGCTGCACGTCGAAGGGCAGGGCGCCAATCTGCTGGATGGCATCGACACAGAACAGCACCTGGCGAGCCTGGCAGCCCTCGCCGAGGCGAGGCAGGTCCAGGCGCAGCCCGCTGGCGAACTGCACGGCGCTCACCGCCAGCAAGCGCGTGCGCGGGCCGCAGGCGGCGAGCAGCGCGGCTTCCGGGTCTGCCCCGGCAAGGCTCACCTGGTTTACCTCGACGCCATGCTCGGCCAACGCTTCCCAGACGACCCGGTTGGAAGGAAATTCCTCATCACTGATCACCACTTGGTCACCGGCCTGCCAGTCGAGACCGAAAGCAACCAGCGACAGCGCCTCGGATGTGTTCTTCACCAGCGCGATGTCTGCCCAGGAGGGCGCGTTGATCAGCCGCGCCAGCCTTTCGCGCAGCCTGCGTTCGGTGGCCAGCCATGTCGGGTAGTCGCTCGCCCCCAGGCGCACATTGTCACGGGCAAACCGCGCCACGGCCTCGCTGGCCCTGCGCGGCCAGGGAGCGATGGCCGCGTGGTTCAGGTAACGCAGCCCCGGCGCCTGTTCGAACTCATCGTGAAACATAGACATGGTTGGATGATCCGTGCAATTTGCTGCAAGTTAGGCATAATAAACCGCTTCAATGTCATCCAGTCCTTCCTATGCAGAAAGAACCTCGTAAGGTCCGTGAGTTTCGCCGTCGCGAACAGGAAATCCTCGATACAGCGCTGAAGCTGTTCCTCGAACAGGGTGAAGACAGCGTCACCGTCGAGATGATCGCCGACGCCGTGGGTATCGGCAAAGGTACGATCTACAAGCACTTCAAGTCCAAGGCGGAGATCTACCTGCGCCTGATGCTCGATTATGAGCGTGACTTGAACGCGCTGTTGCACTCGGCCGATGTCGATCGCGACAAGGAGGCGCTGTCGCGCGCCTACTTCGAGTTCCGCATGCGCGACCCGCAGCGCTACCGGCTGTTCGACCGCCTGGAAGAGAAGGTGGTCAAAGGCAACCAGGTGCCGGAAATGGTCGAACAGCTGCACAGCATCCGCGCGTCCAACTTCGACCGCCTCACCCAGCTGATCAAGGGCCGCATCAGCGAAGGCAAGCTCGAAGACGTGCCGCCGTACTTCCACTACTGCGCGGCCTGGGCGCTGGTGCATGGCGCCGTGGCGCTGTACCACTCGCCGTTCTGGAGCAATGTGCTGGAGGATCAGGAGGGCTTCTTCCAGTTCCTCATGGACATCGGCGTGCGCATGGGCAACAAGCGCAAGCGTGATCCGGAAACCACCAACTGAAGGTGCGCGTCGTCACCGGGTGAGCCTGGCGTGAAATGGGGACTTGCAAAAACTTGATCCATGAGTCAAGTTTTGCCAGCCCCGATTCATCCATGCCGGAGTCATCCATGATCGTCGATTGTCAAGGCAGGCGTTTTCGCAACCTGCGCGTCAGCCTGACGGCTGCCTGCAACTATGCCTGCAGCTACTGCGTGCCGGACGGCAAGCGCCTGGTCGCAGCCCAGGATGAGCTGTCGGCGGAGGCCTTGGCGCGTGGTGTGGGCTACCTCATCGAAGCCGCCGGCATCGAGCGTTTGCGCATCACCGGAGGCGAGCCGCTGGTCAGCCCTCGGCTGGATGCCTTTCTGGCGGCGGTGGCCAAGCTCGACCTGGACGACATCGCGCTGACCACCAATGGCCAGCTGCTCGCACGCAAACTGCCTCAGCTGCAGGCGGCCGGCATTCGTCGCCTGAACGTGTCCCTCGATACCCTCGATCCTCAGGCATTCCGCCGCATCGCCCGTGGCGGTGATCTGGCCAGTGTGCTGGCAGGCATGGACAAAGCCAGCGCCATGGGCATGCGCATCAAGGTCAACATGGTGCCAATGCGTGGCCAGAACCTCGATCAGGTGCTGCCGATGCTCGACTATTGCATGGCACGTGGCTTCGAGCTGCGCTTCATCGAACTGATGCGCATGGGGCATCTTGCCCGGGACAACAATGCGTTCCTGCAGCAGTTTGTCGGGCTCGATGCGTTGCTCGATGTGATTGGCGCCAGGTATGGCTATCAACAGGTCGAGGCGCCGCTGGACGCCACGGCGCTGCGCTACCAGATTCCCGGGCACGGCCATTTTGGTGTCATCGCCAACGAAAGCGTGCCGTTCTGCCGTACCTGCTCGCGGCTGCGCCTGTCCTCTACCGGCTGGCTGCACGGCTGCCTGTCTTCGAGCAATCGTCACTTTGTCGGCGACCTGCTGGAAAAACCACGTCATCAGGCGCTGCCAGGTTTGCAACGGTTGCTGGTAAAAGCCCTGGCAGACAAACAGGAACTGGCGTTTTCCGGAGGGGTGACGGTGATGAAGGTGATTGGCGGCTGAAGCTGGCGCAAAAGCTGCATCCGCCGGCTATTCGCCGGTTTTTCGTCACCGGCCACTGGAGGAAAGATGCGTAGCCTGGTCTTGCTGCTGACGCTGATGGCGTTGGGCGGTTGCATGAATGTCAGCGATATGGGCGAGGGCGTCCGTTACCACATGAGCGATGCCGGTTTGCTGGACCACAGCGATACCCGTCGTACCCTGTCGATTCGCCTGCAACCCGATTCGTTCATCTTCATCGGCCAGGGCGCGTTCATGCCGCCAGGCAAGGGCCCGGTGCCGAAGCAGAACGTGGTGGCCGAGGAGGCCTTCAAGAGCTTCGTCGAGTATTTCCCGCTGGTGCGTCGCGCCCAAGGGCCGCTGGGGCTTGAGGAAGCGATTGCCCAGGCCCGATCGGTGGGCGCCGATTATGTGCTGTACACCCGCTTTGCCCGCACGGACGACCGCATCGGCAATGGCGACGAGTGGTATGACGAGCAGGCTGTCGATCGACTGGGTTGGGACACCGGTGTCGTGCAGATGATGCTGATCGAGACCAACACGCGCTACCTGATCGACACGGCGCGGATCAAGAGCCGTGGCGGTTTGTTGACGTTCCACGACCAGTCACCGCAGGATTTGCTTGGCGCACCGATGCGCGAGTACGCTCGTAGCCTTCTGGGCATGAGCGAGTGAGGGCAGGGTGATGACGGATTCCGGCAAGGCCAACGATTTATTGGCGCAGATTCCCAAGCACAAGGGGCTGCCGCCGGTGCATCTGTGGAACCCGGATTTCTGCGGCGATATCGACATGCGTATCGCCCGCGATGGCACCTGGTATTACCTGGGCACACCCATCGGGCGCAAGCCGATGGTTCGCTTGTTCTCCACGATCATTCGCCGCGATGGCGATGATTATTTCCTGATCACGCCGGTGGAGAAGGTTGGCATCCGCGTCGATGATGCGCCGTTCGTGGCCGTGACGTTGGAGGTGCTTGGCAGCGGCGAGGCACAGGTGCTGCGCTTTACCAGCAATGTCGAGGACGAGGCCGAGGCGGGGCCACAGAATCCGTTGCGGGTCGAAATCGATCCGCTCACCCAGGAGCCATCACCCTACGTCTTGATGCGCACGAATCTGGAAGCGCTGATCCACCGCAATGTGTTCTACCAATTGGTCGACCTGGCAGTGCCGCGCATGATCGATGGCGAGGAGTGGCTCGGGGTCTGGAGCCACGGCGAGTTCTACCCGATCGGGCGCAATTGCTGAGATCGATTGCCGCTGGCTGGCACCCTGTTTTTTCTCCTGATTGGCCGTTTGCGCCGTGTGTCACCGGGCCTAACCTGCAGGCACTTGCCAATCAGGAGAAGCTCCATGAAACCTACCCGTCTTTACCTTGCCTTGTTCGTCATTGCTGGCCTGCTCGGTGGCCACGGCGCCGCTTGGGCGCACGGCGATGTGCCTGATCAGGTAAAGGTCTTGCAGGAAAAACAACCCGCCAATGCGCCTGGCAAGAAAGCCGTCATGCTCACTGTCAGCTATGCCCCCGGGCAGGCATCGCCCGCCCACCAGCATCCCGGTGCCGTCATGGCTTATGTGCTGGAAGGCGCGGTGGTCTCGAAACTCAACGACGAACAGGAAAAGACCTACAAGGCGGGGGAGTACTGGTACGAGGCGCCTGGGACCGTGCACAGCGTTTCGCGCAACGCCAGCAAGACCCGGCCTGCGAAATTGCTGGTGTGGAGTTTGGTGGATGAAGGCAAGCCGGTGACTGAGCCGCTTGGGGAGTGATGTGGGGGCTGAAAGGGGCTTGGCTGGGGAGGGTCAGCGCCTGTGAGATCGAGCGCCGCCCGCGCGGCGCATCGCGGATAAATCCGCTCCTACATTTGTTTCGGGCCAGTCTCTCCTGTGAGATCACCACCGTGCGCCTTGTTTGTTCCCTTCAAGATCGAGGTTGGCACAACTGCTTTCCATCTCTCTCCAGCCATGCACCAAGGCTGGCAGCCCAACTGGCACAGGACGGATTGGCCTGAAACAGATGTAGGAGCGGATTTATCCGCGATGCGCCGCGCGGGCGGCGCTCGATCTCACAGGCGCCACAAACCTTCAGCCAGGCAACGAAAAAGCCCCCGATGCTTACGCATTCGGGGGCTTTCTCAGTGTTTGGCTCCGCGACCTGGACTCGAACCAGGGACCCAATGATTAACAGTCATTTGCTCTACCGACTGAGCTATCGCGGAATCTGCGCGTATCTTACCGATTGCCCGGGGGAAGTCAAGCCTCCCCCTGACAAATCAATTAGTTACAGCACTTCAACGATAGCCTTGGTGACCACGTGAATGTTGCTCTGGTTCAAGGCGGCGACGGCGATGCGGCCGGTGTCCAGGGCGTAGATGCCAAAATCGTTCTTCAGGCGGGTAACCTGCTCAACGGTCAGGCCCGAGTACGAGAACATGCCCACCTGGCGGCCGACGAAGCTGAAGTCACGCTTGGCGCCGTATTCGGCCAGCAGCGCAACCATCTGCTTGCGCATGCCATGGATGCGCTCGCGCATCTCGCCCAGTTCGGCTTCCCACATCTGGCGCAGTTCGGCGCTGTTCAGCACGGTGGCGACGATGGTAGCGCCGTGGGTCGGCGGGTTGGAGTAGGTGGTGCGGATCACGCGCTTGACCTGCGACAGCACGCGGGTGCTTTCGTCTTTCGAGGCGGTGACGATCGACAGTGCGCCGACGCGCTCGCCGTACAGCGAGAACGACTTGGAGAACGAGCTGGAAACGAAGAACTCCATGCCCGACTCGGCGAACAGGCGCACAGCGAAGGCGTCTTCGCCGATGCCGTCACCAAAGCCTTGGTAGGCCATGTCGAGGAACGGCACGTGGCCTTTGGCCTTGACCACTTCCAGAACGTTTTTCCAGTCGTCCAGGGTCAGGTCTACGCCGGTCGGGTTGTGGCAGCAGGCGTGCAGTACCACGATCGAGCCGGACGGCAGGGCGTTGAGGTCTTCGAGCATGCCGGCACGGTTGACGTCGTTGCTCGGTGCGTCGTAGTAGCGATAGTTCTGCACCGGGAAGCCAGCGCTTTCGAACAGCGCACGGTGGTTTTCCCAGCTCGGGTCGCTGATGGCGACCACGGCGTTTGGCGAAATGCGCTTGAGGAAGTCGGCGCCGATCTTCAGAGCGCCAGTGCCGCCGACGGCCTGCACGGTAACCACTCGGCCAGCGGCCAGCAGTGGCGACTCGGCACCGAACAGCAGCTTCTGCACGGCCTGGTCGTAGGTGGCGATACCATCGATCGGCAGGTAGCCGCGCGAGGCGTGCTGGGCAGCACGCTGGGTCTCGGCTTCGATCACGGCGCGCAGCAGCGGAATGCGGCCTTCCTCATTGCAGTAAACGCCTACGCCCAGGTTGACCTTGTCGGTACGTGGGTCGGCGTTGAAGGCTTCGTTGAGGCCCAGGATAGGGTCGCGGGGTGCCAGCTCGACAGCGGAAAACAGGCTCATTGTTACTTCGGCTCTGATTGGAGAGTGATAGGGCGTACACGCTCCAGCCGAATGCACTGAAGCGGTGCACAAACGGGGAGTCAGTATAGTGATACCGACCGGTCACTGCGACAGCCTGGCGCAGGTTTTCCGGCAATTTGCGCGAAATTTTTTCGACCATTGGTCGAATTGGCCGGTCCACCGTAATGCGCGCTCACTACTTGCCCTTGATTCGGCCACCGGGCGGGCGCATTTGGGTATAGACTACTGGCTAAATTTACAGTTACTGCGTTACCGCGAGGTCCGTCATGTCCGAGTTCCAGCTCGTCACCCGTTTCCAGCCGGCCGGCGACCAGCCCGAGGCCATCCGCCAGATGGTCGAGGGCATCGACGCGGGCCTGTCGCACCAGACCCTGCTCGGGGTGACCGGCTCGGGCAAGACCTTCAGCATCGCCAACGTCATCCAGCAGGTGCAGCGGCCAACCCTGGTGCTGGCGCCGAACAAGACCCTGGCGGCGCAGCTGTATGGCGAGTTCAAGGCGTTCTTCCCGAACAACGCGGTGGAGTACTTCGTTTCCTACTACGACTACTACCAGCCCGAGGCCTACGTGCCGTCGTCGGACACCTTCATCGAGAAGGATGCCTCGATCAACGACCACATCGAACAGATGCGCCTGTCGGCGACCAAGGCGCTGCTGGAACGGCGCGACGCGATCATCGTCACCACCGTGTCATGCATCTATGGCCTGGGCAGCCCTGAGACCTACCTGAAGATGGTCCTGCACGTCGATCGCGGCGACAAGCTCGACCAGCGTGCGCTGCTGCGCCGCCTGGCCGACCTGCAGTACACCCGCAACGAAATGGACTTCGCCCGCGCCACCTTCCGTGTGCGCGGTGACGTGATCGACATCTTCCCGGCCGAATCCGACCTCGAGGCCATCCGCATCGAGCTGTTCGACGACGAAGTGGAGAACATCGCCGCCTTCGATCCCCTGACCGGCGAGGTCTTCCGCAAGCTGCCGCGTTTCACTTTCTACCCCAAGAGCCACTACGTGACCCCGCGGGAAACCCTGCTGGAGGCGGTGGAGGGCATCAAGGAAGAACTGAAGGACCGGCTCGAGTACCTGCAAAAGGCCAACAAACTGGTCGAAGCCCAACGCCTGGAGCAACGTACCCGCTTTGATCTGGAGATGATCCTCGAACTCGGTTACTGCAACGGCATCGAGAACTACTCGCGCTACCTGTCCGGGCGCCCGGCCGGCGCGCCGCCGCCCACCCTCTACGACTATCTGCCGCCCGATGCGCTGTTGGTGATCGACGAGTCCCATGTCAGCGTTCCGCAGGTCGGCGCCATGTACAAGGGCGACCGCTCGCGCAAGGAAACCCTGGTCGAATACGGCTTCCGTCTGCCGTCGGCGTTGGACAACCGGCCGATGCGCTTTGACGAGTGGGAGGATGTCAGCCCGCAGACCATCTTCGTGTCGGCCACCCCTGGCCCCTACGAAGCCGAGCATGCAGGCCGCGTGGTAGAGCAGGTAGTGCGCCCTACTGGCCTGGTCGATCCGCAGGTGGAAGTGCGCCCGGCGCTGACCCAGGTCGATGACCTGCTGTCGGAGATCCGCAAGCGAGTCGATCAGGGCGATCGGGTACTGGCCACCACGCTGACCAAGCGCATGGCCGAAGACCTTACCGATTACCTGGCCGACCATGATGTGCGGGTGCGCTATCTGCACTCGGACATCGACACTGTGGAGCGCGTCGAGATCATCCGCGATCTGCGCCTGGGCACCTTCGATGTGCTGGTGGGTATCAACCTGCTGCGCGAGGGCCTGGACATGCCCGAGGTGTCGCTGGTGGCGATTCTCGATGCCGACAAGGAAGGCTTCCTCCGTTCCGAACGCTCGCTGATCCAGACCATCGGCCGCGCTGCCCGTAACCTCAATGGCCGGGCGATCTTGTATGCCGACAACATCACTGGCTCCATGCAACGCGCCATCGACGAGACCGAACGGCGGCGCGAGAAACAGATCGCCTTCAACCAGGCCAATGGCATCGTACCCAAGGGTGTGGTCAAGGACATCACCGACATCATGGAAGGCGCCACCGTGCCTGGCGCGCGCAGCAAGAAGCGCAAGGGCATGGCCAAGGCGGCGGAAGAGAGCGCCCGTTACGAGGCCGAGCTGCGTACCCCGGGCGAGATCACCAAGCGGATCAAGCAGCTGGAAGAGAAGATGATGCAGTTTGCCCGCGACCTGGAGTTCGAAGCCGCCGCGCAGTTGCGTGATGAGATTACCCAGTTACGTGAGCGCCTGATCACCAGCTGATTTCATTACTGGCTGCACTGGCCTCTTCGCGGGCAAGCCCGCTCCCACAGGATTGCTGCAACCCTGTGGGAGCGGCGGTTCGGCGCTCCGATTTACCCGCGAAGAGGCCAGTGCAGGTTAATGAGCCTCACCAGCTTTCAACCCCTCCGGCAGCTTGCGGGTCAGCAACACCGCCACCATGCTCACCGCCAAGCCGATCCCGACAAAATGGAAGGCATCGTTGTACGCCATGATCAGCGCCTGTTGATGAGCGATTTCGCTCAGCTTGCCCAGCGCCGCATTGTCATTGCCCAGCCGCTCTGCCAGCTGTGCCAGTCGCTCCGCCACCTGCGGGTTGCTCGGCACCACCGACTCCCGCAGGTAGTCGAAGTACACCTTGGTCCGCGCATCCAGCAAGGTCGCCAGCAAGGCAATGCCGATCGCACCGCCCAGGTTACGCAGGATGTTGAACAGGCTCGAAGCTGACCCGGCATCCTGAGGCTGGATATACGCCGTGGCGATCAGCGAAATGGTCACCATGATCATCGGCTGGCCAAGGGCGCGGATGATCTGGATATGGTTGAACTGCGGCCCGGCAAAGTCCGGGTTCAACACCCCTGAACCAAAGCTGGCGATACCGAACAGGCAGAAGCCGATGGCGCACAGCACCTTGGGCGACACCACCTTCATGAGCTGTGGCACCAGCGGAATCAGGAACAGCTGCGGAACGCCCATCCACATGATCACCTCGCCGATCTGCAGGGCGTTGTAGCCCTGGATCTGCGCCAGGTACAGCGGCAGCAGGTAGATCGACCCATAAAGCCCTACGCCCATGCCCAGGCTGGCAATGCTCGACAGGCCGAAATTGCGGTTGCCGAGGATGCGCAGGTTGATCAAGGGGTGCGGCTTGGAAAGCTGCAGGATGACGAAGGTGATCAGGCTGATCAGGGCGACGGTTGCCAGGCCGACGATCAGGTTGGACTCCAGCCAGTCCTTGCGGTGGCCTTCCTCGAGGAAGACCTGCAGGCAGCCCAGGCCCACGCCGAGGGTGACAATGCCGGCATAGTCGGTACTTTTCAGCAGTTCCCAGTGTGCTTCCTTTTTTTCCAGCCCATAGAGCAGGCCGGCGATCATCACCAGCCCGGGCGGGATGTTGATATAGAAGATGTATTCCCAGCCCCAGTTCTCGGTCAGCCAGCCACCCAGGGTCGGGCCGATCGAAGGGGCGAAGGTGGCGGTCATGGCGAACATGGCCATGCCTTTGGCGCGGTGGTGCTCGGGTAGCTTGATCAGGGTCAGGGTGAATGCCAGCGGAATCAGCGCGCCACCGGTGAAGCCCTGCAGAGCACGGAACAGGATCATGCTCTCGAGGTTCCAGGCCATCGAACACAGCAACGAAGACAGCAGGAAACCGCCAGACACCCACACCGCCAGGCGCCGCGCCGAGAGCAGCTGCACCAGCCAGGCGGTCAGCGGAATCATGATGATCTCCGCCACCAGGTACGAGGTGGAGATCCACGAGCCTTCCTCCAGGGTCGCTGACAGCGCACCCTGGATGTCCTTGAGCGAGGAGTTGGTGATCTGGATGTCTAGCACCGCCATGAAGGCGCCGAGCATCACGCTCATCACCGCGATCCAGTCGCGCCGGGTCGGCTCCGCAGTAGGGCGGAGCAGTTGATCACCGGCCATCGTGGCCTTCGTCTTCGCGGCGCAGATCGACGGTGGCGGTCACCGACATGCCGGGGCGAATGCGCCCATGCAGCGGGTTGTCGGCAGCGAACGTCAGCTTCACCGGAATGCGCTGTACCACCTTGGTGAAGTTGCCGGTGGCGTTGTCTGGCGGCAGCAGGCTGAACTGCGCGCCGGACGCGGCGAACAGGCTGTCGACGCGGCCCTCGATCGGGGTGTCGGGGTAGCTGTCGAACAGCAGCTCGGCACGCTGGCCGGGCTGCATCTTGCCGATCTGGATTTCCTTGAAGTTGGCCTGCACCCAGATGTTTTCATCAGGTACGATCGACAGCAGGTAGGCGCCGGCTTGCACTACCTGACCATTGCGCGCATTGCGCTGGCCGATGGTACCGCTCAGCGGGGCGCGGATCTCGCAGCGGGTCAGGTTCAGCTCGGCCTGGGCCAGGTCGGCACGGGCATTGGCGATCTGGGCGTCGAGGCGCTTGAGGTCGGCATTCAGGGCGTTGACCTGCTGGCGCTGGCTTTGCAGATCGGCACGGGCCTTGTCGACCTGGGAGCCGGCCACGTGGCTTTCCGCCGACAGGGTAGTGACCTGTGCTTCCGAGACGAAGCCAGGCTTGCGCAGCTTTTCGGCGCGGCTCAGGTCCAGACGCGAGCGGTCGAAGGTCGCCTGGTTGGCTGAAACCTGAGCCTGGCCGGCGGCGATCAGGCTGCCTTGCTGGGTCAGCCGGCTCTGGGCCTGGGCATACTCGGCCTCGCGGGTGGCCAGGGCGGCGCGGGCGCGTTCCACGGCCAGCTGGAAGTCGGCGACCTCCAGACGCACCAGCAGGTCACCCTTGTTCACGTGCTGGTTGTCGTCGACCCGGACCTCGTCGATGCGTGCGCCGAGCTGGCTGGAAATGCGGGTGATTTCACCCTGCACGTAGGCGTTGTCGGTGCTTTCGTAGAAGCGGCCTTTGAAATACCACTCGGCCAGGAAGGCGAGGGCGATGATGGCCACCAGGGTGAAGAAGATCGCCAGGCGGCGTTTGAGTTGGGCAGGCATGAGGACTATCGTTCCAGAAATGTAATCAAATTTAACAGCGGCACATGGCCAGTCGACAAGTGACGTTCGCGCCATTGCTGGAGCCCGGTGCCTGCTCCCTGCTAACATCCCGCCTTTGTTTCATCTTTCGTTCGAGACTCTCCATGACCACCGTTCGCACGCGTATCGCGCCATCGCCCACCGGCGACCCCCATGTCGGCACCGCCTACATCGCCCTGTTCAACTACTGCTTTGCCAAGCAGCACGGCGGTGAGTTCATCCTGCGTATCGAAGACACCGACCAGCTGCGCTCCACGCGCGAGTCGGAACAGCAGATCTTCGACGCCTTGCGCTGGCTCGGCATCGAATGGAACGAAGGCCCGGATGTCGGTGGCCCGCATGGCCCATACCGGCAGAGCGAGCGTGGCGAGATCTACGCCAAGTACGCCAAGGAGCTGGTTGATGCCGGCCACGCCTTCTACTGCTTCTGCACCGCCGAAGAGCTGGAGCAGATGCGCGCCGAGCAGATGGCTCGCGGTGAAACCCCGCGCTACGACGGCCGTGCCCTGCTGCTGAGTGCCGAGGAAGTCCAGCGCCGCCTGGCCGCTGGCGAGCCACACGTGATCCGCATGAAGGTGCCGAGCGAAGGCATCTGCGTGGTTCCGGACATGCTCCGTGGCGATGTCGAGATTCCTTGGGACCGCATGGACATGCAGGTGCTGATGAAGAACGACGGCCTGCCGACCTACTTCCTGGCCAACGTGGTCGATGACCATCTGATGGGCATCACCCACGTGCTGCGTGGCGAAGAGTGGCTGCCTTCGGCGCCGAAGCTGATCAAGCTGTACGAGTACTTCGGTTGGGAGCAGCCGAAGCTGTGCTACATGCCGCTGCTGCGTAACCCGGACAAGTCCAAGCTGTCCAAGCGCAAGAACCCGACTTCGGTGACCTTCTACGAGCGCATGGGCTTCATGCCCGAGGCCATGCTCAACTACCTTGGCCGCATGGGCTGGTCGATGCCGGACGAGCGTGAGAAGTTCTCCCTGGCCGAGATGGTCGAGCACTTCGACCTGTCGCGTATCTCCCTGGGAGGCCCGATCTTCGACATCGAGAAGCTGTCCTGGCTCAACGGCCAGTGGCTGCGCGAACTGCCAGTGGAAGAGTTTGCCGCACGCGTGCAGCAGTGGGCGTTCAACAGCGACTACATGATGAAGATCGCCCCGCATGTGCAGGGCCGGGTCGAGACCTTCAGCCAGATCGCCCCGCTGGGTGGTTTCTTCTTCGAAGGCGCGCTCAAGCTCGATGCCAAGCTGTTCGAAAGCAAGAAACTGTCCGCTGACCAGGTACGCCAGGTGATGCAGCTGATCCTGTGGAAACTGGAAAGCCTGCGTCAGTGGGAGAAAGAGCGCATCACCGGCTGCATCCAGGCCGTGGTCGAAGCGCTGGAGCTGAAGCTGCGTGACGCCATGCCGCTGATGTTCGCCGCCATTACCGGTCAGGCCAGTTCGGTATCGGTGCTCGACGCCATGGAAATCCTTGGCCCTGACCTGACCCGCTATCGTCTGCGCCAGGCCCTGGACCTGCTCGGTGGTGTGTCGAAGAAAGAAAACAAGGAATGGGAAAAGCTGCTGGCCAACATCGCCTGATAGCATTCTTGAAACGATAGCTGAAGCTGGGGGAGCGGGTTTACCCGCGAATACGATGGGGCATGCACCGCCGCATTCGCGGGTAAACCCGCTCCCACAGGGCTCAGTGTTCGGGTTTTGAGTGGGGCAGGGCGGTAAGTGATTGTTATCTGTGAAAAAAATTTTGAATATTTTCAAAATTTAGTTTGACAGCCCTGCAATCCGATCTTAATATGCGCCCCGTCCACAGCGATGAACGAAAACGAAACGCCAGGCACCCAGCCAGCGCTTCTGTTCAGAGCGACATTGTGGGGCTATAGCTCAGCTGGGAGAGCGCCTGCATGGCATGCAGGAGGTCAGCGGTTCGATCCCGCTTAGCTCCACCAAATTCCGCTTGGCAGCCAAGGTTGTCGAGCAAGATCGGGTCCAGCAACCGGGTCTTGAAGGTAAGAAGGTTCGTCCCCTTCGTCTAGTGGCCTAGGACACCGCCCTTTCACGGCGGTAACAGGGGTTCGAGTCCCCTAGGGGACGCCAGTTTTGCACAAGCGATGTTTAACGATGTCGCTGGGCCGAGAGGCTAGAAATCCGGGGCTATAGCTCAGCTGGGAGAGCGCCTGCATGGCATGCAGGAGGTCAGCGGTTCGATCCCGCTTAGCTCCACCAATTTTGCCGCGGTTCGTGAAAACGGATCGGCACGAAGGTTACGTCCCCTTCGTCTAGTGGCCTAGGACACCGCCCTTTCACGGCGGTAACAGGGGTTCGAGTCCCCTAGGGGACGCCACTTTTACCCGCGTTTTGCGGGACTTAAAAGGCTCATTCGTATATTGAATGAGTCTTTTGTTTCGGGGCTATAGCTCAGCTGGGAGAGCGCCTGCATGGCATGCAGGAGGTCAGCGGTTCGATCCCGCTTAGCTCCACCATTTCTGCCAGGGTTCGAATATTCGAATCTTCGCGAAGGTTACGTCCCCTTCGTCTAGTGGCCTAGGACACCGCCCTTTCACGGCGGTAACAGGGGTTCGAGTCCCCTAGGGGACGCCATTTTTACCCGCGTTTTGCGGGACTTTAAAGGCTCATTCGCTTATTGAATGGGCCTTTTGTTTTTCTCCCTTCCCAATAATTCTGATGCCGACGAGCGGTGGCAGATTCTGCTTGCCAAAAAATATGATGAGAATAATATTTCGATCATCATATTTTGATCGGCGAGCCGGCGAATGAGCGACAAGAAGAGCAAGACCCGCGAACGCATCCTTGAAGCGGCCCGCAGCGCGTTGATCCAGCATGGCCCGGCCGAGCCGAGTGTCAGCCAGGTGATGGGCGCGGCAGGCCTGACCGTTGGCGGTTTCTATGCGCACTTCGAGAGCAAGGACGAGCTCATGCTCGAGGCCTTCCGCCAGTTGCTGAACGAACGTCGTGCCTTGCTCGCCCAGGTCGACCCAAACCTGGATGGGGAAGGGCGCCGCGCTTTGGTCAGCGCTTTCTACCTGTCGCGCAAACACCGTGACGCCGAAGTGCATGCGTGCCCGCTGCCCAATTCGCTCGGCGAAATGCAGCGCCTGCCCGAAGCCTTCCGTGAGGTCCTGACCGAGCATATCGAGCTGATGACTGCGGCCATGGTCGACCGCCCGGAAGACGCCGATAAAGCGTTGGCTGATCTGGCTTTGATGATCGGTGGTCTGGCTCTCGCGCGTGCCTTGGGCTCCGGCGAGTTGTCCGACCGCATTCTGCGTGCCGCCAAGTCGGCAGTTCTCTGATACCCCTGATCCTGGAGCAAGGCGATGACTACCCTGAGCTGGATTCGTGGCGTTAATGGCACCCTCGGCCGACTGGTCCCCGAGCATATTGCCGGCAAGATGCGCCGTGCCTTCATGACCCCGCGCAATCTGCCGCCCCGGCAGTGGGAGCTGCCACTGCTGGCCAGCGCCGAGCGCATCACCTTGCGCTTCGGCCTTTCGGCCTTGCGCTGGGGCAAGGGGCCGACGGTGTTGTTGATGCATGGCTGGGAAGGGCGCCCGACCCAGTTTGCGGCATTGATCGAAACCTTGGTGAAGGCCGGGCACACCGTGGTGTCGCTGGAAGGCCCGGCCCATGGCCGCTCGCCTGGGCAGCAGGCGCATGTGGTGCTGTTTGCCCGGGCGCTGCTGGAAGCAGCCGCAGAGCTGCCGCCGCTGCGTGCCGTGATCGGTCATTCCATGGGCGGTGCCAGCGTGCTGTTGGCGCTGCAGATGGGGCTGCGTGCCGAGGCTGCCGTGAGCATTGCGGCACCGGCGCAGCTGCTCGGCGTGCTGCGTGGTTTTGCCCATCGTCTGGGCTTGCCGGCGCGGGCCAGGGCGGCCTTCATTCGCCAGGTCGAACAGGATGTCGGCATGCAGATCGCTCGCCTTGATGTCAGTGGCTATCAGCTGGAACTGCCGGGCCTGGTGGTGCATGCCGCCGATGACGCGCTGGTGCCCGCCGCTGAAGCGCAGGCCATCCACAAGGCCTGGTTCGACAGCCGCCTGATGCTGTTGGAAGAGGGTGGGCACCAGCGCGTATTGGCCGACCCGCGTCTGAGCGAGGCGGTGCTCGAATTGTTTGCTCGCGCAGCTGCACCGGCGCGGCAGAGCGCTTGACTGTGGGAGCAACGGTCTTGCTCAATTTTTAGCATCTGGCGCGATCCCTGTGGGAGCGGCGGTTCGGCGCCCCGACTTGCCCGCGAAGAGGCCCGCTAATCCACCACAAAGGCTGGACATTTGCCCGCTTGGCCATGCTAAATCCAGTTTTCCTTCAAGGAAGCAGGCATGAGCTGGGACCTGGCAACGCCATTCATCATCGACCTGCGCGTCGGCAGCGAGGACATCGACGGCCTCGGCCACGCCAACAACGCGGTGTACGTCACCTGGCTGGAGCGCTGCGCCTGGCGCCACTCCCAGCGCCTGGGCCTGGATCTGGCCGAATACCGGCGCCTGGACCGGGCCATGGCAGTGGTGCGCCACGAAATCGACTACCTCGCCGCCGGCTACGAGGGCGATGAGCTGCAACTGGCCACCTGGATCATCGACTGGGACCAGCGCCTGCGCATGACCCGGCGCTTTCAGCTCAAGCGCCCGCGCGACGGCGTGACCTTGCTGCGTGCGCAGACCACCTTCGCCTGCATCGAGTTGTCCAGCGGCAAGCCCAAGCGTATGCCGGCCGAATTCCTCGACGGCTACGGGCCGGCGCTGATCGGCAGCTGAGACGGCGGCTTTTTTTGCTAGACTGCGGCCTTTTTCCGCCGAGACCCAGACATGCAAATTGCCCTGGCCCCCATGGAGGGGCTGGTCGACAACATCCTGCGCGACGTCCTGACCCGAGTGGGCGGCATCGATTGGTGCGTCACCGAGTTCATCCGTGTGTGCGACCGCCTGCTGCCGGCTTCCTCGTTCGACAAGCTCGCCCCTGAGCTGCGTCAGGGGGCGCGCACGGCGGCTGGCGTGCCGATGCGCGTGCAGCTGCTGGGTTCGGACCCGGTATGCCTGGCGGAGAACGCCGCGCTGGCCTGCGAACTGGGCGCGCCGGTCATCGACCTGAACTTTGGCTGCCCGGCCAAGACCGTGAACAAGTCGCGTGGCGGTGCGGTACTGCTCAAGGAGCCGGAGCTGCTGCATGCCATCGTGCGTGAAGTGCGGCGCGCGGTACCGGCGCATATCCCGGTCACCTCCAAGATGCGCCTGGGCTTCGACAGCCCGGACGGCGCGCTGGATTGTGCCACGGCCTTGGCCGAGGGCGGTTCGGCGCACCTGGTGGTGCATGCGCGGACCAAGGTTGAAGGCTACAAGCCGCCCGCCCATTGGGAGTGGGTGGCGCGGGTGCAGGATGTGGTCCAGGTGCCCGTGTTCGCCAACGGTGAAATCTGGACCGTCGACGACTGGCGGCGCTGCCGCGAGGTCAGCGGTGCCGAGGACATCATGCTTGGGCGCGGGTTGGTATCGCGTCCGGACCTGGCCTTGCAGATTGCAGCGGCGCGGGATGGGCGCGAGTACCAGCCGATGAGCTGGGATCAGTTGCTGCCGTTGCTGCGCGAGTTCTGGCGCCAGGCCCAGGCCAAGCTGTCGCCGCGCTATGCGCCGGGGCGACTGAAGCAGTGGCTGGCGATGATGACCCGCAGTTATCCCGAGGCAGTGGTGCTGTTTGCCGAGTTGCGCCGAGAGGATGACTGCGCCCGCATCAGCCGGTTGCTTGGGGTTGAAGCTACTTCCTTCGAGGCATGTGTTGCCTGACCCGGCTCCTTCGCGGCTAAAGCCGCTGCTACAGGTTCTGCGCTGCCCCTGTAGGAGCGGCTTTAGCCGCGAAGAGGCCATAAATCTCGAAGCTGATTTCGGATTTTTTCACCCTTCCCCTTGAAAGCTTTCCCGCTGGCCATATCTCTTTAGTACGCGATGCCGAAGTCGGGTCGCGCAATGACCTACTTGCTGAATTTCAGGAGTTTATGACCATGACTAGCGCTTTCTCTCTCGCTCCACTGTTCCGCCATTCCGTTGGCTTCGACCGTTTCAACGACCTGTTCGAGTCCGCGGCACGTAATGAGGCGGGTAGCAGCTACCCTCCCTACAACGTGGAAAAACATGGCGATGACCACTATCGCATCGTGGTTGCCGCAGCCGGTTTCCAGGAGCAGGACCTCGACCTGCAAGTCGAAAAGGGCGTCCTGACCGTGATCGGTGGCAAGCGCGAAAGCGCCACCGCTGAAGTGACCTACCTGCACCAGGGTATCGCCCAGCGCGCTTTCAAGCTGTCGTTCCGCCTGGCAGACCACATCGAGGTCAAATCGGCGGGCCTGGCCAACGGCCTGCTCAGCATCGACCTGCTGCGCATCGTGCCGGAAGAAGCCAAGGCCAAGCGTATCCCGATCAATGGCGACCAGCCTGCATTGAACTGATCCCTTCGGGCCAAGCCCGGTAGGATGAAAGAAAGGGCACCTTCGGGTGCCCTTTCTGCGTTTCAGTAATCCGCCGGTGCTTCCATCAGCATCTGCCTGAACTCCTGCAGCGGCAGTGGCCGGCTGTGCAGGTACCCTTGGTAAAGGTGGCAGCCCAGGCGCTCGAGAAACGCCAGTTGCTCGGTCAGTTCCACCCCTTCGGCAATCACTGCAAGGTCAAGGCTGCGGGCCATGGCCACGATGGCGCGGACAATTTCTGCATCGTTGGGGTCTTCCGGGGCATCGCGGACGAAGGTCTGGTCGATTTTCAGCACATCCACCGGCAGGCGCTTGAGGTAAGTCAGCGAGGAGTAGCCGGTGCCGAAGTCGTCCATGGCGAAACTCACGCCGTAGCGCTTGAGTTCACGCATCTTGCTGATGGTGTCTTCAAGGTTCTGGATGACGATGCCCTCGGTGATCTCCAGCTTCAGCATGTGCCGCGGCAGGCGGTAGTCGTCCAGGCTGCGCAGCACCCGCTCGACGAAGTCGTTCTGACGGAACTGCCGCGGGCTGATGTTCACGCACAGGCTGAAATCATCGGCATCGATCAGGCGGTCTTCCAGCATGCGCGCGCAGGCATCGCAGGCTTCGTCGAGGATCCAGCTGCCAACTTCGAGTATCAGGCCGCTTTCTTCCAGTACCTGGATGAACTGCGCAGGCGGTTGCTGGCCCAGTTGCGGATGGTGCCAGCGCAGCAGCACTTCGGCACCGATGATGCGATTGTCGCGGGCATCGACCTGGGGCTGGAAATGCAAGGCCAGCTCGCCACGGGCCAGGGCCAGGCGCAGGTCGCTTTCCATGCGCAGGCGCTCGCTGGCGGCCTTTTGCATGGTGGTGTGGAACAGCTGGGTGGTGTTGCGCCCGGAATCCTTGGCCCGGTACAGGGCTATATCGGCGCGCTTGAGCAGGTCGGCCGGCGTCGCGCCGTGGTCGGGGATCAGTGCCACGCCGATGCTCGGCGTCACCTGCAGGCGCTGGCCGTCCAGCGACATCGGTTCGGCCAGCAGTTCGCGCAGGGTGTCAGCCAGCTCGCGGACCTTGCTTTCTACCGCTTCGCGGCTGCCTTCCAGGCCGCTGAGCAGCACCACGAATTCATCGCCACCGAGGCGCGCCACGGTGTCTTCCAGGCGCACGCTGGCCTCCAGCCGTGCGGTGATGATTTTCAGCACGGTGTCGCCCACCGGGTGGCCGAGCGAGTCGTTGATGTGCTTGAAGTGGTCGAGGTCGAGGAACAGCAGCGCGCCACGCAGGTTGTGCCGGCGCAACAGGGCGATCTGCTGGCTCAGGCGGTCCATCAGCAAGGCGCGGTTGGGCAGGTTGGTCAGCGGGTCGTGGTAGGCCAGGTGGCGGATCTGCGCCTGGGCGTTCTTCAACTGGCTGACATCGCGGGCGGTCAGCAGCAGGCAGTCAACTTCGTTGAGGCTGATCGGCTCCACCGACACCTCCACGGTGAGGATGTCGCCGCGCTTGTTGCGCCCGAGCATCTCTCGGTGGTGCACCCGGCCGCGTTCCTTGAGCTCGCCGAGCAAGGCGCTGCGCTGCTTGTCGTCGGCCCAGATGCCGATTTCGTAGACGCTGCGGCCGATCACTTCGGCGGTGCTGTAGCCGGTCAGCCGGCAGAAGCCGTCGTTGACCTCCAGGTAGCGGCCGCTGCGGCGTTCGGTGATGGTGATGGCGTCGGGGCTGGAGTGGAAGGCCTTGGCGAACTTCTCTTCGCTGGATTTGAGCGCCGCCTCGGCACGCTGTTGCTGGGTGATGTCGCGCAAGGTGGTGACGCTGCACGGCTGGTCGTCGACGCTGATCAGGCGGCTGGCGATCACGCAGGTCAGCGGCGCGCCATTACGGTGGTTGACCACCACCGCGACATTGCTCAGCGCCTGTTCGCGGATCACCCGTTCGATGCGCTGGGCGCGTTCGATCGACTCGGCCCACAGGCCGATCTCTTCGGCGGTGCGGCCGATTACCTGCTCGGCAGTCCAGCCGAAGGTCTGGGTGAAGGCCGGGTTGATCTCGATGAACTGGCCGGTGTCCTGGCGGGTCACGCAGATCGGATCGGGGCTGACCTGGAACAGGCTGGCGAACTTCTCTTCCGAGGCACTCAGGCGCTGTTCGCGTTCCACCTGCTCGGTGATATCGAGCAAGGTGCCGGCCATGCGCAACGGGTTGCCCTGGTCGTCGCGATAGAGGCGTGCACGGCTTTCGATGTAGCGCGAGGCGCCGTTTTCCAGCTGCACGCGGTAGGTGATCTGGTAATTGCCGGCCGGGCCTTCTCGCAGGCTGCGGTAGGCCTGGCGCATGCTGGCACGTTCATGCTCTGGCACACCTTCGAAGAACGAATCGAACGATTCATGGAAGGGGACCGGGTCCAGCCCGTGCAGTTGCGCGGCGCGGGCCGAACCGTAGAGCATGCCGCTGGGGATGTGCCAGTCCCAAGTGCCCAGCTGCGCCGAGTCCAGCGCCAGGTCGAGGCGCTCCTGGCTGTCCTTGAGGGCCTGCTCGGCGCGTTTGCGTTCAGTGGTGTCGACGAAGGTACTGATCAGGTAGGTGACGCCCTCCATGTCGATGCTCTGGGTGCACAGGATGCCGTCGTGGAGCTTGCCGGTGCTGGCGCGGAACTGCACCTCCATGATCGCCGGGCCGTGGTTGCTGCGGGTGGCCTCGATGACCTGATGGCGTTGTTCGGGGTTGACCCACAGGCCCAGTTCGAGGCTGGTCTTGCCGATTACCTGGCCGCCGGGCCAGCCGAACATGTCTTCGAAGTGCTGGTTGACCTCGATGATCATGCCGTCCTGGCGGCGGCTCAGCAAAATGGCGTTGGGGCTCAGGTGGAACAGCGTGGCGAAGCGTTTTTCCGAGTTGATCAGCGCGGTTTCCCGTTCACGCTGGCGGGTAATTTCGCGGATCACCCCGATCATCTGCCGGCGGCCATGGCGGTCGTGGGTCAGGCTGCCGTTGATTTCCAGCCAGTGCAGGCTGCCGTCCGGCCAGCGGATGCGATGGCGCATGGCCTGTTCCACTGGCTCGCCATTGACCACAGCGTGGAACAGCTGGCGGGTTCGGGCGCGGTCTTCCTCTGGCAGCAGGTCCAGGTAATCGATGTCGTTGGGCAGCGGGCGTTGCGGGTCGAAGCCGAACAGCGCCTGGGTGCCCCGTGACCAGCTGATGCGGCCGGTATCGATATCCCATAGCCAGGCGCCCAGGCGTGCGCCATTGAGCGCGGCCAGCAACTGCGGGGCGTTCTGCCACGCCTGCTCCGATTCCTGTGGGTCGGCCGCAGGGATGCGCGGCAGGCGCGGAAAGCGATTTGCTGATTTGGGCATTGGTACCAGACCTTTGGCGTGTGACGCGTCCTTGAGTTGGAAATGCCGAGCTGACGACCGGTCAGGCGGACCCTGCGTGGCTGTCGAGCAGGGCCATGAAGGCCCTTGCAGCGTTCGATAGCGTTCGCTCCGTGTGCAGAATGTAGCCTAGCTGGCGCGACAGCTGTATGCCGGGTAAAGCGATGGGTGCAACCTGATCATCCAGCATAGTCCGGGGTAGCACGCTCCAGGCCAGGCCGATCGATACCATCATCTTGATGGTTTCCAGGTAGTTGGTGCTCATGGCGATGTTCGGCGTCAGGCCCTGGCTTTCGAACAGGCGCTGCACAATGTGGTGGGTGAAGGTGTTGCCGCCGGGGAATACCGCCGGGTGGCGGGCGACGTCGGCCAGGCTGACCGCGTGGTTGCTGGCCAGCGGATGCTCGGGCGCCGCCACGAAATCCAGGGCGTCGTCCCACACTGGCACGGCCCTGACCAGGTGGTGCGGCTCGGGGGCTAGGGTAATGACGGCAATTTCAGCGCGGCCATGGAGAATCTCATCGTAGGCCTGTTCCGAATCCATGAACTGAATATCCAGCGCCACGGCGGGGTGCTGGCGGGTGAATGCACGCAACAGCGGCGGCAGACGGTGCAGGCCGATATGGTGGCTGGTAGCCAGGGTCAGGCGACCGCTCACCTCGCCGTTGAGGTTGGTCAGCGCCCGTCGGGTATCATCGAGGACGTTGAGGATCTGGTAGGCGCGCGGCAGCAGGGCGCGGCCGGCTTCGGTCAGGGTGACCTCACGACCCAGGCGGTCGAACAGGCGCACATCCAGTTGCTGCTCCAGCCCGGCGATGCGTTTGCTGATGGCCGGCTGGGTCAGGAACAGGCGTTCGCCGGCACCTGAAAAGCTACCGGTTTCGGCAATGGCGATGAAGGCACTCAGGTTGGCCAGGTCCACGGTGTCGAATTCCTGTTGGTTATCCAAAGCATAAAAATTATGAATTTGAGTTATTCAATCTAACCCCATAGCATCGTCCGTACAAGCCAAGGGGTCTTTGGCATAGAAAGACGCTGATGAGGAACAGTCTGATGGCTGGCAAAACGCTCTACGACAAACTCTGGGAAGCCCATGAGGTCAAGCGCCGTGATGACGGCTCGTCCTTGATCTACATCGACCGCCATATCATTCACGAAGTGACGTCGCCCCAGGCCTTCGAAGGCCTGCGCCTGGCCAACCGCAAGCCGTGGCGCATCGATGCCAACATCGCCACCCCGGATCACAACGTGCCGACCACGCCAGAGCGCAAGGGCGGCATCGAAGCCATCGTCGACCAGGTGTCGCGCCTGCAGGTGCAGACCCTCGATGAGAACTGTGACGAATATGGCATCGTCGAATTCAAGATGAACGACGAGCGCCAGGGCATCGTCCACGTCATCAGCCCCGAGCAGGGCGCCACCTTGCCGGGCATGACCGTGGTCTGCGGCGACTCGCACACCTCCACCCACGGCGCTTTCGGTGCCCTGGCCCATGGCATCGGCACGTCCGAGGTGGAGCACGTGCTCGCCACCCAGTGCCTGGTCGCCAAGAAGATGAAGAACATGCTGGTGCGTGTCGAAGGCCAGTTGCCGGCCGGCGTCACCGCCAAGGACATCGTGCTGGCCGTGATCGGCAAGATCGGCACCGCCGGTGGTAACGGCCACGCCATGGAGTTCGCCGGCAGCGCCATCCGCGAATTGTCGATGGAAGGCCGCATGACCATCTGCAACATGTCGATCGAAGCCGGTGCCCGTGTCGGCCTGGTGGCGACCGACGCCACCACCGTGGCCTACGTTGAAGGCCGCCCCTATGCGCCGAAGGGCGAGGACTGGAAGCGTGCCGTCGAAGCGTGGAAGGACCTGGTTTCCGACGATGATGCCGTGTTCGACACCGTGGTCGAGCTCGACGCTGCGCAGATCAAGCCGCAAGTCAGCTGGGGGACTTCGCCGGAGATGGTGCTGGCCGTTGACCAGCGCGTGCCGGACCCGGCCGCCGAGCCAGACCTGATCAAGCGTGGTTCGATCGAGCGCGCCCTCAAGTACATGGGCCTCGCCGCCAACCAGGCAATCACCGACATCAAGCTCGACCGCGTGTTCATCGGTTCTTGCACCAACTCGCGTATCGAAGACCTGCGCGCTGCCGCCGCAATCGCCAAGGGCCGCAAGGTCGCCGCGACGGTCAAGCAGGCGCTGGTGGTGCCTGGCTCGGGCCTGGTCAAGGCCCAGGCCGAGCGTGAAGGCCTGGACAAGATCTTCCTCGAGGCGGGTTTCGAATGGCGTGAACCTGGCTGCTCGATGTGCCTGGCGATGAACCCGGACCGCCTGGAAAGCGGCGAGCACTGCGCGTCCACCTCCAACCGCAACTTCGAGGGCCGTCAGGGTGCCGGTGGTCGTACCCACCTGGTCAGCCCGGCCATGGCTGCCGCTGCCGCGGTGACCGGCCACTTCATCGATGTCCGCGAGTTGATCCAAGGGAGCGCAGCATGAAAGCCTTTACCCAGCACACCGGTCTCGTCGCGCCGTTGGATCGTGCCAACGTCGACACCGATCAGATCATCCCCAAACAGTTCCTCAAGTCGATCAAGCGCACCGGTTTCGGCCCCAACCTGTTCGACGAGTGGCGTTACCTGGATGTCGGCCAGCCGTACCAGGACAACAGCAAGCGCCCGCTGAACCAGGAGTTCGTGCTCAACCATGCGCGTTACCAAGGTGCCAGCGTGCTGCTGGCGCGGGAGAACTTCGGCTGCGGTTCGAGCCGTGAGCACGCCCCTTGGGCGCTGGATGAATACGGCTTCCGCAGCGTGATCGCGCCAAGCTTCGCCGATATCTTCTTCAACAACAGCTTCAAGAACGGTTTGCTGCCGATCATCCTCAGCGACGAGGAAGTCGACGAGCTGTTCAAGCAGGTCGAAGCCAACCCAGGCTACCAGCTGACCATCGACCTGCAGGCGCAGGCGGTGACCCGCCCGGATGGCAAGGTGCTGCACTTCGAGATCGACGCGTTCCGCAAGCACTGCCTGCTCAATGGCCTGGACGACATCGGCCTGACCTTGCAGGACAGTGATGCGATCAAGGCATTCGAAGGCAAGCACCGCGCCAGCCAGCCTTGGCTGTTCCGTGACGCCTGAAGTTCGGTGTTAGCAGTACTGGCCTTTTCGCGGGTAAACCCGCTCCCACAGATCTACCACAGGACCTGAGGGCTGCGTTGTACCTGTGGGAGCGGGTTCACCCGCGAAAGGGCCGGCACAAGCAACAAATAACCAAAAGGATTTAGTCATGACCAGCACCACCCACACCGATGTGGTCCAACGTCAGTTCGGCGAACAGGCCAACGCTTACCTCAGCAGCACCGTGCACGCCCAAGGCAGCGAATTCGCCCTGCTGCAGGCCGAGCTGGCGGGGCAGGGCGGTGCGCGCGTGCTGGACCTGGGCTGCGGTGCCGGCCATGTCAGTTTTCACGTTGCGCCGCTGGTTGCCGAGGTGGTCGCCTACGACCTCTCGCAATCGATGCTCGACGTGGTCGCCAGCGCCGCCAGCGAGCGCGGCCTGGGCAATATCACCACCGAATGCGGTGCCGCCGAACGTTTGCCGTTCGCCGACGCTTCGTTCGATTTCGTCTTCAGCCGCTACTCGGCGCACCACTGGAGCGACCTCGGCGTGGCCCTGCGTGAGGTGCGCCGGGTGCTCAAGCCAGGTGGCGTGGCAGCGTTCATCGACGTGATGTCGCCGGGCAGCCCGTTGCTCGATACCTACCTGCAAACCGTCGAAGTGCTGCGCGACACCAGTCACGTGCGCGACTACTCCGCCGCCGAATGGCAGCGCCAGGTCAGCGAAGCCGGCCTGCACGTGCGCAGCCACACGCGCCAGCCGTTGCGCCTGGAGTTTGCCAGCTGGGTCGAGCGCATGCGCACTCCGGAGCCGATGCGCGTTGCCATCCGCCAATTGCAGCAAGCCATGGGCGAAGAAGTACGGCAGTATTACCAGATCGAGGCCGATGGCTCGTTCAGCACCGACGTGCTGGTGTTGTGGGCCGAGCGTTAAGAACTTTTCGGTGGGGCCCGCTTGGCCGCACCGCGTGAATGGATAGAGGAAAGCATGAGCAAGCAGATTCTGATTCTCCCAGGTGATGGCATTGGCCCGGAAATCATGGCCGAGGCGGTCAAGGTGCTGGAGCTGGCCAACGACAAGTTCCAGCTCGGCTTCAGCCTTGAGCACGACGTGATCGGTGGCGCCGCCATCGACAAGCACGGCGTGCCGCTGGCCGACGAAACCCTGGAGCGTGCCCGCAAGGCCGATGCTGTGCTGCTGGGCGCCGTGGGCGGCCCGAAGTGGGACAAGATCGAGCGTGACATCCGCCCGGAGCGCGGCCTGCTGAAGATCCGTTCGCAACTGGGCCTGTTCGCCAACCTGCGCCCGGCCATCCTCTACCCGCAACTGGCCGATGCTTCCTCGCTCAAGCCGGAAATCGTTTCGGGCCTGGATATCCTCATCGTCCGTGAGCTGACCGGCGGCATCTACTTCGGTGCCCCGCGTGGCCAGCGCGAGCTGGAAGGTGGCGAGCGCCAGGCCTACGACACCCTGCCGTACAGCGAAAGCGAAGTGCGCCGTATCGCCCGTGTCGGCTTCGACATGGCCCGCGTGCGTGGCAAGAAGCTGTGCTCGGTGGACAAGGCCAACGTCCTGGCCTCCAGCCAGCTGTGGCGTGAAGTGGTCGAAGAGGTGGCCAAGGACTACCCGGACGTCGAACTGAGCCACATGTACGTCGACAACGCCGCCATGCAGCTGGTTCGCGCGCCGAAACAGTTCGACGTGGTAGTGACCGATAACATGTTCGGTGACATCCTGTCGGATGAAGCTTCCATGCTGACCGGTTCCATCGGCATGCTGCCTTCGGCATCCCTGGACGCCAACAACAAGGGCATGTACGAGCCTTGCCACGGTTCGGCGCCGGACATCGCCGGGCAGGGCATCGCCAACCCCCTGGCGACTATCCTGTCGGTGTCGATGATGCTGCGTTACAGCTTCAACCAGCAGGCGGCGGCCGAGGCGATCGAGAAGGCGGTCAGCGTCGTTCTGGACCAGGGCCTGCGTACCGGTGACATCTGGTCGGCCGGTTGCGACAAAGTAGGCACGCAGGAAATGGGCGACGCAGTAGTCGCAGCGCTGCGGAATCTGTAATCTCTCTGGCCCGCCACCAAAAATTCAAGGTGGCGGCCCACTTTTAGCAAAGGTGTAGTTGCGATGAAACGTGTAGGTCTGATCGGTTGGCGCGGTATGGTCGGTTCCGTGCTCATGCAGCGGATGCTGGAGGAGCAGGATTTCGACCTTATCGAGCCGGTGTTCTTCACCACCTCCAACGTAGGTGGCCAGGGCCCCAACGTGGGCAAGGATATTGCTCCGCTCAAGGACGCTTATTCGATTGAAGAACTCAAGACCCTCGACGTGATCCTGACCTGCCAGGGCGGCGACTACACCAACGAGGTGTTCCCCAAGCTGCGTGAAGCCGGCTGGCAGGGTTACTGGATCGACGCCGCTTCGTCGCTGCGCATGCAGGACGACGCGGTCATCGTGCTCGACCCGGTCAACCGCAAGGTCATCGACCAGCAGCTCGACGCCGGTACCAAGAACTACATCGGCGGCAACTGCACTGTCAGCCTGATGCTGATGGGCCTGGGCGGCCTGTTCGAAGCCGGCCTGGTCGAGTGGATGAGCGCCATGACCTACCAGGCGGCTTCCGGTGCTGGCGCGCAGAACATGCGTGAGCTGATCAAGCAGATGGGCGCTACCCACGCGGCCGTTGCCGATGACCTGGCCAACCCGGCCAGCGCCATCCTCGACATCGATCGCAAGGTCGCTGAAACCATGCGTGGCGAAGGCTTCCCGACCGAGAACTTCGGTGTGCCACTGGCTGGCAGCCTGATCCCGTGGATCGACAAGGAGCTGCCGAACGGGCAGAGCCGCGAAGAGTGGAAGGCCCAGGCCGAGACCAACAAGATCCTTGGCCGTTTCAAGAGCCCGATCCCGGTCGACGGTATCTGCGTGCGCATCGGTGCCATGCGCTGCCACAGCCAGGCGCTGACCATCAAGCTGAACAAGGATGTGCCACTGGCCGACATCGAAGGCATGATCAGCCAGCACAACCCATGGGTGAAACTGGTGCCGAACCAGCGCGAGATCAGCATGCAAGAGCTGACCCCGACCAAGGTCACCGGTACCCTGAACATCCCGGTTGGCCGTCTGCGCAAGCTGAACATGGGTTCCCAGTACCTGGGCGCGTTCACCGTGGGTGACCAACTGCTGTGGGGCGCCGCCGAGCCGCTGCGCCGCATGCTGCGGATCCTGCTGGAGCGTTGATCGTTCCGGTTGTACCGAAAACCCGTGCTGGTGACAGCGCGGGTTTTTTTATGCCTGTCGGAGGATTTTCAGCGCCTGTGAGATCGAGCGCCGCCCGCGCGGCGCATCGCGGATAAATCCGCTCCTTGTATGTTGTGTCTGGCCTAACGAGAGAGGTTAT
>NZ_JBIVHT010000029.1:0-30388 GCF_044749325.1 Pseudomonas sp. NPDC089428 | reverse complement strand
TGTATGCACGGAGATGAGCCATTCCATACAGCCAAGCTTTTCAGCTCTGAACACCTCAGAAAAGCTTGACCGCCAACAGAGTATCTACATCTGTTTCGGGCCAATCATTCCTGTAAAGGTACCGCTGCCCGCCTTGGTGCATGTCTTGAGTCGGCCGAAGCGCCAGCACTGCCCACCTCAATATCGCGTCTTACAAACAAGGCGGACAGCGATGAACTGACAGGAATAACTGGCCCGAAACAGATGTAGGAGCGGATTTATCCGCGATGCGCCGCGCGGGCGGCGCTCGATCTCCCGGCGCTGCAAAAACCCCGGCAAACACCTGGCGGCCCTAACTCAATACCCCGCCATACACCACCAAGCCCTTCTCATGCCACCGGCACTTCCAACCCCACCCCCTGGCGCTTGCGCTGCACCACAAAGTAAGCCGCATAACACAGCGCGATAAAGCCAAACCCCCAATACAACGAAGGCCGCTGCGTCTCATCCATCGCCATGAACACAAACAGCGAACTGCACAAGGTGATGCACAGCAACGGCACCAGCGGGTACAGCGGCGCGCGGTACTTGAGCTCGCTCAACTGGCCGCCATCACGCAAGAACTGCTTGCGGAAGCGGTACTGGGCCAGGGCAATGACGATCCAGGTCACCGTGCCGGACATGCCGCTCACCGCCATCAGCACCATGAACAGCGTGTCGGCAGCGACAAAGCTGGTCATCAGCGACACCAGCGCGAAGCACAAGGTGATGAACAGCGCCCGCAGCGGCACGCCACGGCTGCTCAGCGGCGACAGGCTGCGCGGCGCCATGCCGGTCTTGGACATCGCCCAGAGGATGCGGGTGGAGGCATACAGCCCGGAGTTGCCGACCGACAGAATCGCGGTGAGGATCACGAAGTTCATCAGGTCTGCGGCGTAAGGAATGCCGACCATGTCGAACACCTGCACGAACGGGCTTTCCATCAGCCCGGCCTGCTGCCACGGCACGATCGCCGACAGCACCACGATCGCCAGCACATAGAAGATCAGCACGCGGAACACCACGTTGCGCACGGCCCGCGGGATGCTCTTTTCCGGCTGGTCGGTCTCGCCCGCCGCCACGCCCATGATCTCGCAGCCCTGGAAGGCATAGACCACGGTCATCATCACCGCGAACACCGCCGACAGGCCATTGGGGAACAGCGAATCGCCGATCAGGTTGCTCATCATCGGCGCCGGCGCCCCGCTGTTCAGCGAAATGCCGCCGAAGATCACCAGCACACCGACGATGATGAAGCCAAGAATTGCCGCCACCTTGATGCCGGCAAACCAGTATTCCGCCTCACCGAAAGCGCGGGTGGCCAACGCGTTGATGCCGAACAGCACCGCGACGAACAGCGCCGACCAGTACCAGATCGGCACCCCGGGGAACCAGCGTTCCATCAGCATGCCAGCGGCGGTGAACTCCAGGCCCACGGTGGTGGCCCAGCTCATCCAGTACACCCAGCCGATCATGAAGCCAGTGGCCGGGCCAATGAATTTCGTCGCGTGGGCCTGGAACGAACCGGACACCGGCATCTGCACCGACAGTTCACCCAGGCAGACCATCACCAGGTACATCAGGAGACCGGCAACCAGGTAGGCCAGGATCGCGCCCACCGGCCCGCCCTGGTTGATGGTCACCCCCGAGCCCATGAACAGCCCGGTGCCGATCACGCCACCGAGCGAGAGCATGAAGATGTGCCGGCTCTTCAATGCCCGTGTGAGGTGGATACCTTCAGCTTTACGGCCTTTCATTATTATTATCTCCAATAAGCGTCGAAGACCGCGTGTTCAGCGGTTGAATGCGATTATTGGAAAGCGATGTAAGGCCCGGTTGATCGTAAAGATCAAAGATGTAAAAAGTCGTAAGGTTTTTGTCGCTCAGGCGGCCAGCAGTTCGGCCAGGCTGTTTTGCGCACGTTGCAACTGCTCGTGCAGCAATGGCGCCATGGCCCGCACCCCCGGCTTGTCACGGGCCAGGGCACGCGCTTCAAGCCGGCGCAGGGTCGCCGCCAGGCCGCACAGGCCCATGGAGTCGCTGCTGCCGGCCAACCGATGGGCCAGGTGAGTCACCTCGGTGCAGTCGCCTGCGTCGACCGCTTCGAGCAGGGGCTGGCGCTGTTGCGCCAGGCCATCGCGCAAGCCAGCCAGCAGGCCCTGCAGCTTCTGCTCGCCGAGCAGCGTGCGGTGCGTGCTCAGCAACTCATGGTCAAGCCACGCCGGGGTTGCCGACGGTGCCTCCTGGCACTGGCCCGCCAGGGCCTGGCGCAGGTTCGCAAGCTTCAGCGGCTTGCCCAGCACACCCTGCATGCCGGCATCCAGATAGGCACGCACCAGCCCCGGCTGAACACTGGCGGTCAGTGCCAGGATGCGCGTATCGCGGTTGGGCGTGGCGCCGGCACGCAACTGCCGGCACAGCTCCACGCCACTGAGGCCTGGCAGGTGCACATCCAGCAGGAGCAGGTCGAAGCGCCGCTGTGCACACAGCTGCAAGCCCTGCTCGGCATCCTCGGCCAGCCAGACTTCATGGCCGTCACGCTCCAGCAGCCCGCGCACCACTTCACGGTTCAGGGCCACGTCTTCCACCACCAGAATGTGCAGCGGCACCGCGGCGCGCTCTGCCTGCGCCTGGGCCGGCGGCGCCAGCGCCGTTTCCAGCTCCAGCTCCAGCCAGAAACAGCTGCCTTCTCCCTCGCGGCTGCGCACTCCAATCTGCCCGCCCATCTGCTCGACCAGGTGCTTGCTGATCGCCAGCCCCAGGCCGGTGCCGCCATAGCGGCGGGCGACCGCCTCGCTGGCCTGGACGAAACGGTCGAAGATCTTCGGCTGCATCGCCTCGCAGATGCCGATGCCATCGTCGGTGACGCTCAAACGCAGACGCTGCCGCCCGGGTTGCCCCTGCAACACCTGCACGTCGACGAGGATCTCGCCACCCTCGGTGAACTTGATCGCGTTGGCCAGCAGGTTGCTCAGGACCTGGCGCAGGTACTGCTCGGCGCCGTGCTGGTAGGTGGCCAGCTGCGGGTCGAGGCGGCACAGCACCAGGCTGTGGTTGGCCAGCGCGCGGGGTTCGAGCAGGGTCACGACCTCGGCGCACAACTGGCGCAAGGAGAAATCCACCGCCTCGGGGCGGCTTTCGCCCTCTTCGAGGCGGGCAAAATACAGCACCTCGTTGAGGATGCTCAGCAACCCCTCGCCGGCCTTGTACAAGGCCTCCAGGCGCAGACGGTCCGGCGCCGCGAGCCCGGCGCCACGCAGCAGCTCGGCCATGCCGAGAATGCCGTTGAGCGGCGTGCGCAGTTCATGGCTCATGGTGGCGAGGAAGCGCGACTTGGCCAGGTTGGCCGCTTCGGCATCGTCCTTGGCACGCATCAAGCTCGCCGTGCGCCGCTCGACCTGCTTCTGCAGTTCGTCGCGCTTGTCCTGCAAGGCCAGGCGGTCGGTTTCACGGCGTTCGCTGTCACTGAGGATGGCCCGGCGCATGTCCTCCAGTGCCAGCGCCACGCTGTCGATTTCGTCGGCATGGGGCGAGCGGCGCTTGTTCAGGCGCAGTGGCTCGTGCCATTGCCCGGCACCGATGCGCCGGGCGAAGTCGGCCATCACCTGCAGGTGGCGGGTGACCAGGCGGTAGAACAATCCCGACAACGCCAGCGCCAGGCCGCAAAGGAACACGCTCATCCACAGCAGGCTGGTCAGGCCGGTGGCGAACAGCCGCCGGTGCACCGCGCCCAGGTCAATGCTCACCTCCAGCTCGCCCAGGTGCCGCACAGGACCGGAAGGCGGCTGGTAGTCCAGCGCAAAGCGCTCGACCCGCAGCGGCCCCTGCGGGTTCGGCTCACCTTGCTGCAAGGTGAAGTCGGCACTGTTCAGGCGCACCAGCGCCACATCGGAAAAGTCCACCAGCCCACGCAACTGCACGTTCAGCTGCTCCTGGTTGAGGTCCCACAGGCTGCGCTCCAGGCTGGCCAGGTAGCCGGCGCGGATCAACGCCATGCGCGCATCGATCTCGCGCATTTCGCGACGGTACTCGAAATACAGCTGCACGCTGCTGGCCAGCACCGTGAAGCACAGGCTGAACAGCAGGATGAACAGCAACAGCCGCCGCAGCAGGCCACCCGGTTGCAGGCGCATCATGGCTGCTTGACCATGTCGCGATAGGTGACCTCGCTTTCATGCAGCCAGCGCTCCAGCTCGCCGGCGTCGGTCATCTGCTGCAGTTGCGCGTCGATGTCGCCCATGCGCTCGCTCAACGGTGAATGGCGTGACACCGCCACGCGCAGGTAGTCGACGCTCAGGGCCGGTGGTAGCGCAACGATGTCCTGGGCACCGGGCAGGTGCTCGACGAACAGCTGGCCGGTGCGCCGTTCCTGGACCACAAAGTCGATACGCCCGCGAATCAGCTTGCCGAAGTTCTGCCCACTGTCCGACACCCACTCGATGTTCTGGTGCTGCGCCACGAAATGGTCGAATGCCGGGCCGTAGCTTTCACCGAACAACAGCCCGCCACGGTAGCGGGCCAGGTCTTCGAGCGTGTCGAACTGCAACGGGTGCTGGCGGTTGGCGAACACCGCCACCTCCTCGCGCAGTACCGGCACCTGGGAAAAGCGCATGGTTCTGGCACGCTGCTCCGAGGTGTAAGCCAGCACCACATCCACCCGCCCTTCGGCAGCGTCGAGCAGGCAGCGTTGCCAGTTGCCCAGCACGACCATTTCGACCCGGTAGCCCAGCCGCCCGAACAGCTCGCGGACCACCGTCGGCGCCAGCCCGCGCGGCTGCTTGCCATCGCTCCAGGACACCGGTGGGTACACCGGGTAATCGCAGTAGCGCACGCTGCCGGCGGCCTGCAGCACGCCGCTGGCCAGCAGCACCAGCAGGCCGACCAGGTACTTGCTCACGCGGCCACGCTGGCAGTGAACAGGTAGCCGGCGCCGTGGATGGTGATGATCAGTTCAGGCTCGGCGGGGTCGTCGTGCAGCTTGCGGCGCAGGCGGCCGACCAGCACGTCGATGGAGCGGTCGTTGGGCACCCACTCACGATTACGGATCTGGTCCATCAGCTGGTCGCGGCTCAGGGTGTGGCCACTGTTGCGCAGGAACACGCTGAGCAACTGGAACTCGCCGTGGGTCAACAGGGTTTCGCCGCCTTGAGCATCGATCAGGCGGCGGCGGTCGCAGTCCAGCGACCAGTCGCCGAACTGCTTGAGGGTGACATTGGCCACGCTGGCCGGCCGAGCGCCCTGGGCGTGGCGCACGCGACGGATCAGGTTCTTCGCCCGGGACACCAGTTCGCGAGGGTTGAGCGGTTTGCTGACATAGTCGTCGGCGCCGCACTCCAGGCCGACGATGCGGTCGATTTCGTCGTTGCGACCGGTGATCAGGATGATCCCCACTTCCGAGCGCACCCGCAGCTCGCGGGTCAGGGTCAGGCCGTCCTTGCCGGGCAGGCGGATGTCCAGCATCACCAGTTCCACCGGCTGCTCGGTCAGCAGCGTTTCGGCCTGTTCCGCGGTGGCGGCGCAGTGGACGGTATAGCCTTCCTGGGACAGGTAGGCCTGGAGCAAGTCACGAATCAGCGGATCGTCATCGACGATCAGTACCTGAGAGGTCATTGCGGGTAGTCCTGAGGCGCCCGAAGGCGATTTTTTTATTAGAGTGGGCCAAGACTAGCGATTGCTGAACGGTCGATCAACAGCCCTCTGGGGTGCTGGTGAAGCGTTGCCGACCGCCGGCCTGCAGGCCATCGACCCAGGCCTCGCAGATCTGCACGCCCTGGGCCGGGGTGAAGGTGCCCGGGTTCAGCCCGGACTCCAGCCACAGGCCATCGAGCAAGGCGCTGAGGCTGATGGCGGCGAGGTCGGCATCGAAGTGTTCCCAGCCCTCCTCCCGGGCCAGTTCAGCCAGCAGCGTGCGCAACTCGCGGCGGTACTCGCCATAGGAATGGTCGTGCACCTGGTTGATCGCCTCGGCGGTTTTCACCGCGCCCCAGAACGCCAGCCAGGCATCGAGCAGTTGCGGGTCGAGCAGTTCGGCGCTGAACGAGCCACGGAAGAACGCCGACAGCCGTTCGCGGGCGTTGGGCGCGACCTGGGCCATGGCCTCGCGCAGCAGTTGCATGACCCGGCCGGTGACGGCCATGTAGGCTTCGGCGACCAACTCGTCCTTGCCCGAATAATGGTGGCTGATCAGGCCCACCGAGACGCCGGCTTCGGCGGAGATCTTGCGGATCGAAGCCCCCTGGAAACCATGGCGCTTCAGGCAGGCCAGGGTGGCCTCGACCAGGTTGGCCTTGCGCAGTTCGGGCAGCATGCGGCTGAAGCGGGCTTCTTGGGTCATCGGTGGCTCTCATGGGTCGCGCAGTTGAACGACTGTATAGCAACTCGCCTCGCTCGCGATAGCCTGTTTATACTCGGGCACGATAACAACAACAGAGGCGCCGCCCATGACCGACCTGATCCACTCGCAACTCGACGAAGGCCTGCTGACCCTGCGCCTGAACCGTGCAGACAAACTCAACGCACTGACCAACGCCATGTACACACGGCTGGCAGAGCTGTTCGAAGCGGCCAACAGTGACCCGCAGGTCGAGGTGATCCTGATCACCGGTAGCACCGAATGCTTCACCGCCGGCAACGACCTGCCGGACTTTCTCGAGCAGCCGCCGACCGACCTGCAGAGCCCGGTGTTTCGCATGATGTGGGCGGTGCTGGCGCTGGACAAACCGCTGATCGCTGCGGTTGCCGGGCCTGCGATCGGCATTGGTACCACGCTGCTGCTGCACTGCGACCAGGTGCTGGTCAGCCGTGACGCCAGACTGCGCACGCCGTTCGTGGCACTGGGCGTGTGCCCGGAGTTTGGCGCAAGCCTGTTGCTGCCGCAGATGCTGGGGCATGCGCGGGCTGCGCAGTTGCTGCTGTGCAACCAGGCGCTCAATGGCGAACAGGCCGTGCAATGGGGGTTGGCGACCGAACTGTACGACGATGGCGCGCAATGCCTGGCCGCCGCCGTCACGCTGGCGCGGCGCCTGCAGCAGTTGCCGGCCGATGCCCTGCGCATCAGCAGGCGTTTGCTCAAGGACGCCCAGCGCGAAGCCCTGGCCGCGACGGTGGCCAAGGAAGGCCTGCTGTTCATCGAGCGGCTCAACAGCGACGACGCAAAGGCAGCCCTGACTGCAATGGTATCGCGCAAGGGTGCCTGAAGCGGTGGATTGCTACGTTCGGTATCACAGTATTACGGCATACCACATGCCAGTCAGTAACACTGCCGAGCGCGCCCCTTCAAACTCGCTACTTCTGGCGTATTGGGGGCAATGGCCCGCGTCTTGCTTTGCATGACTGTACGACTGTCTCGAGTGATCTGCTCATGGCCCGCCTCCCCTCCATCGTTGGCACATTTCGCACCCGCCTCACTGGCCGCGTGCGTGCTGTGCCATGCGGGGCCATGCACGGGTTCCTGCGCCGAGCGGCCGCACCGTTGCAGATCACGCTGCAACGCCTTCCCGCCGCTGTTGCCGCCAAGCAGAACGGTTTCTGGCAGATAGTCGGCTGATTCCTTCCACGAGCGTTGCGCTCACCTCACGCAGGCACCGCTGTCGCGGCGCCCGCGCACCTGTATCCGCAAGACCGCCTGGCGCGCCCCTGGTGCAGCGCCCGGGGTTCTGCACCTGGAAGAAATCCGATGACTCAAGACACCGCCATGCTCGTGATCGACCTGCAGAAGGAAGACAGCTTCCCCCTGCCTCGCGTCGACAATGTGATCAACAACGCGGCCGCGCTGATTGACTGCGCTCGCCAGCGCAACCTGCCGCTGTTCTACACCCGCCACGTCAACGATGCGCTAGGCCGCGACCTGGCATTCGGCGAACCGGTCGATGCGCATGGCCGGCCAACCACTTACCGCGCCGGTACCCCGGCCATCGAAATCATCGATGCCCTGGCACCGCAGGCTGCCGACGTGGTGATCGACAAGCAGCGCTACAGCGCCTTCCACGGCACGCGCCTGGCCCAGACCTTGAAATGCCGCGGCATCACGCGCCTGGTGGTGATCGGTGTACTGACCGACGTGTGCGTGATGAGCAGCCTGTTCGATGCCTACCAGCACGACTTCAAGCTGGTGCTGGTCGCCGACGCCTGCACGGCAACCACGCTCGCCGCCCACTACTCGGCACTGTTCATTCTCTCCAACTGGCTCTACGGGCTGGAAATCTTCTCCACCGAGCAGTTGCTGCAGCACTGGAACAACCAGCCGGCGACCTCAGTGCTCAGCGCAGAACCCGACCACCTTGCCTTCGAGCCAGACGCGTTCGTTCAGACGATTGCGCGCTTCGAACGCCAACTTGCTGCCCAACGCTGAGCGGAGAACGACATGAAAGTAGAGAAAAGAAGCATCGACTTCATCCCGGAAGCCGAGCGCCATGGCAAACCGCGTTCGCTGTTCTTCGTCTGGTTTGGCGCCAACGCCAACATCACCACGGTGGCCGCAGGTGTGCTGCCGATCAGCCTGGGGCTCAACCTGTTCTGGAGCGCGTTGTCGATTCTGCTCGGCTCGTTGATCGGCGCCATCTTCATGGCCTCGCATTCCGCCCAGGGCCCTCGGTTGGGCATCCCGCAGATGATCCAGAGCCGGGCGCAGTTCGGCGTGTTCGGCGCGATCGTGCCGTTGTTGTTCGTGATGCTCATCTACCTGGGTTTCTTCGTCAGCAACACGCTCCTGGCCGCCCAGGCCATCGCCAGCGCCAGCCCGTTGGGCAATGGCGGGAACATCGCCCTGCTCGGTGGCCTGTGCTTCCTGGTGGCACTATTCGGCTACACGCTCATCCACCGCCTGCAGAAGTTGCTGTCGCTGCTGTCGATCGTGGTCTTCGGCATCGCCACCCTGCTCGCCCTGGCGCTGCCGATAGAGCCTGACCAATGGACCGCGCAAGGCTTCCACCTGGCCAGCTTCCTGGCCTCGGTGAGCATTGCGGTGACCTGGCAGCTGTCATACGCCCCGTATGTGGCCGACTACTCGCGCTATCTGCCGACCCGTACATCCACGCGCCAGGTGTTCTGGTACAGCTACGCGGGCACGGTCATCGGCGGCAGCTGGATGATGCTGCTGGGCGCCGTACTGGCCAAGGCCGTCGCCGGTTTTACCGACAACGTCGGCCTGCACCTGCTTGGCGTGCTCGGTGGCGGGACCTTGCTGGCGGTGGCGTTCGTGCTCTACGGGCAGATCGCAATCAACGTGTTCAACCTGTATGGCGCCTTCATGTCGACCGTGACGGTGATCGAGCCGTTCGCGGCGCTGAAGGTCACCCCTGGGGTGCGCGCCAGCTTCATGCTGGTCATCTGTGCCCTGGCGACGGCGTTGTGCACCTTGGCCCAGGATGACTTCATCCAGTTCTTCCTGAACTTCATCTTCTTCATGAGCTATTTCTTGATCCCTTGGACCGCAATCAACCTGGTGGACTACTACGCGCTGCGCAAAGGGGTCTACCAGATTGCCGACATCTTCGACCCCGCGGGCATTTATGGCCGGGTGAACGGGATCGCGGTCGGCGTGTTCCTCGCCACCATCGCGTTGGAGATCCCGTTCATGAACACCTCCCTCTACGTGGGGCCGGTCGCGGCCTCGCTGCAGGGCGTTGACCTTGCCTGGGTGGTTGGTCTGCTGTTCCCGGCAGCCTGCTACTACGGGCTGATGAGCAAGCGCAAGGCCCCGGCAACCAGCGCCGTGTAGACCTGATAACCCCGGGCATTGCGGCCACCCAGGTGGCCGCAATGCCGATCAGGTGCGCAATACCTGCTCGCCGGCATTGCCGGGCAGGCGCACGGCATCGACCAGCGCGACACAGGCAATCAGCGCCACACCGAGCAGTGCCCAGTGGAAGTCGCTGACTGTCATCCCGCCCTCAGCGCCGCGCACCATCATCGACACCCTCAACAGCAGCGCCACCACGGCAACGCCCAAGGCCATCGCCAGCTGGAAGAACATGCTGAACAGCGTCGACGCCTCCCCCATCTGCTGCTTGGGCACTTCAGAGAAACCGACAGCGTTGTAGGTGGTGAACTGCATCGAACGCGACAGCCCGCCTACGAACAGCACCAGTGCCATCCAGTACCACGGCATGCCCTGCTGCAACCCCAGGCAGGCCAGGATGCAGCCGACACCGATCAGGCCATTGACCAGCAACACCCGGCGGAAACCATAGCGGCGCAGCAAGCCGGTGGTGAACGGCTTCATGGCCAGGTTGCCGGCGAAGATCGCCAGCACCAGCAAGCCGGCATCCACCGCAGACAGGCCAAAACCGACCTGCAGCAACAGCGGAATGAGGAACGGCAAGGCGCTGATCGACAGGCGGAACAATGTGCCGCCAACGATACTGGCCCGGAACGTGGCGATGCTCAGGGCCGCCAGTGGCAACAGCGGTGCCGGGTGGCGCTGGCAATGGCGGATCGCCAGCCAGCTCAGCAGCCCGCCCAAGGCCACCAGTGCCGCCCCGGCACGCAGGCTGCCAGCGCCCAGTGAACCGAGCATTTCCAGGCCGATCAGCCACGCGGCGCAGGCCGAGGCGAGCCACACGAAGCCCAGCAGGTCGAAGCGCCGTGCTTCGCTGCAACAGGTGGCGGGAATCAGCCACCACGCTGCCGCCATGGCCAGCAGGCCAAGCGGGATGTTCAGGTAGAAGATCCATGGCCACGCCAGGTGCGTGACGATCAGCCCGCCGATGGGCGGGCCCAGTACCGGCGCCACCAGCCCGGGCCAGGTGATCACCGCGAGCATTTTCACCAGGTCCTGCTTCTCGGTGGTACGCAGCACCACCAGCCGGCCGACCGGCACCATCAGCGCACCGCCAATGCCTTGCAGCACCCGCGCGGCGACGAACGTTTCCAGGTTGGGGGCCAGGCCGCAGAGCCACGAGGCCAGGGTAAACAGGCCGATGGCCCCGGCGAACACCTGGCGGGCGCCAAAACGGTCGGCCACCCAGCCACTGAGCGGGATGAACACTGCCACCGCCAGCAGATAGGCACTGATGCCGATGTTCAGGCTCACCGGGTTCTCGCCGAAGTCGCTGGCCATCTGCGGCAGCGCCGTGGCGATGACGGTAGCGTCGAGATTTTCCATGAAGAAGGTGACGGCGACCAGCAAGGCGATGCCGGTGGCTTGGCGGGCGGGGTTCGGGACTGCTGGATTTGCCAAGGTTACAGGTCCTTCTGCTGGGGCATGGGAAGTGGGCAATCACCTCCCTGTGGAAGCGGGCTTGCCCGCGAAGCTGGCACCGCGGTGACTGGCACCGGCTTCGCCGGTGTTCGCGGGCGAGCCCGCTCCCACAGGTTCTGCATGAATGTTCAGATCATCTTCAATGCGGCACGCAGTGCCAGCAGGTAGGTCTCGACACCAAATCCGCAGATCTGCCCGCGCACCACCTCGGCGAACACCGAGTGATGGCGGAACGGCTCTCTAGCATGGATGTTCGACATATGCACTTCAACCACCGGCGCCTCGACAATGGCCAGAGCATCACGAATGCCGTAGCTGTAGTGGGTCCAGGCCCCGGCATTGATCAGCACGGCATCCACCCGCTCCTCATAAGCCCGATGGATGCGCTCGCACATCGCCCCTTCGTAGTTGGTCTGGAAGCTCTCGACCCGCGCGCCGAGCTCCTCGCCCAACGCCTGCAGGGCTTGATCGATGTCGGCAAGGGTGGCCGTGCCGTACTGGCGCGGGTCGCGCTTGCCGAACATGTTGTGGTTGATGCCGTGCAGCATCAAGACATTGGCGGCCATGGCTCACTCCAGGGGGATGGTCAGGCGGTCGATCACGGCACGGGTTTCAGGCCGTACCCCGCGCCACCAGGCAAACGCCTCTGCCGCCTGCTCCACCAGCATGCCGACCCCATCGGCCAGGCGCGCCACACCTTGCTCCCGGGCCATGCGCAGGAACGGTGTCAGGCCTTTGCCGTATGCCAGCTCATAGGCCAGGCGCGCCTGGCCCAGCACATCAGCGGGCAGCGGCGGCAACTCACCGGTCAGGCTCGCGGAAGTGGCGTTGACCACGATATCGAAAGCTTGCCCCTCCAGTTCCTCATAACGGCTGATACGCAGCAACGGATGATCCAGCTCGTTGCGCAAGGTCAGTGCCTTGGCCATGTCGCGGTTGGCGATCACCAGTTCACCCGGACCGGCCTGCAGGAACGGCAGCAGGGCGCCGCGCACCGCGCCACCGGCACCGAGCAACAGCACCCGGCGGTTGCGCAGCGGTTCGCCCAGGTTCTGTTCGATATCCCGCAGCAGGCCGATGCCATCGAAGTTTTCGGCAACGATGCGGCCATCCTCGAATTTCAGCGCATTGGCCGCCCGTGCCAGCTGCGCACGCTCGCTGCGCCGGTCGGCCAGTTCGAAGGCGCGCAGCTTGAACGGCGCGGTGACGTTCATGCCCAGCCCGCCATCACTGCGAAATTGCAGTACCTGGGCCTCGAAGCCCTCGAGTTCGCCCTCGATGGCGCCGTACTCCAGGGTCTGGCCGCTGGCCTCGGCGAACAGGCCATGAATCAAGGGGGACTTGGTGTGGTTGATCGGCCGGCCGATCACTGCGTAGCGGTCGCTCATCGTGCATCTCCGTGGGTGAACAGCACACCGTCTGCCTGCATGGCGGTGATTTCTTCAGGGCTGAAGCCAAGTGCCGCGGCCACTTCGGCGTTGTGCTGGCCAAGGTCCGGGGCCACCTGGTGGATCGTCGTGTCGCAGTCGGAAAAGCGGAACGGCAGGTTGGGCAGGCGCAAGGTGCCGTAGCGCGGGTGCTGCTGTTCGATGACCATGTTGCGCGCCTGGATCTGCGGGTCGGCCAGCACCTCGTCGATGCGCTGCACCTTGGCACTGGGGATGTCGATGCCATCCAGCAGTTGCAGGATTTCGGCCACCTGCCGGGCGCCGACCCAGTCGCGGACCACGGCCAGGATCGCCTGGCGGTGGGCATTGCGACCGTTGAGGCTGTGGTAGCGCTTGTCGCTGCCAAACCCGGGCGGGCCGCCATTGGCTTCAAGCATGGCGGCAAAGCGCTGCCAGGCATCGTCGACCTGGGCCGCGATCACCAGGTCGCCATCGGCGGCGCGGAACACGCCGTACAAGGTCGAGGTGGGCATGTCATGGCCAGTCTGCTCGGGCAGCACGGTGCCGTCGGACAAGGTGTAGCACTGCACCGCGTACTCATGCATCGACACCAGCGTGTCGTACAGGGCCATGTCGATATGCTGCCCACGGCCGCTGCTGACCCGGCCCAGCAACGCCGCATTGATCGCGGCCACGGCATGGATACCGGTGTACATGTCGCCCAGGGAAATCCGCAGCAGCGGCGGCGCTTCGCCGGGTACGCCGACCATCTGCATGATCCCGCTCTTGGCCTCGGCGATCAGCCCGAAGCCGGCGCGGTGTGCGTCTGGCCCGGTATGGCCGTAGGCGGAAATCGAGCAATACACCAGGCGCGGATTGCGCGCGGCCAGTTCGGCATAGCCCAGGCCCAGTTTGTCCAGGGCACCGGGGCGGTAGTTTTCGATGAACACGTCGGCCGAGTCGGTCAAGCGCTGCATGAAGGCCTTGCCGCGCGGGTCCTTCATGTTCACGCTGACGCCCTGCTTGCCCATGTTCAACTGCAGGAAGTAACCACTCTGCTGGTCATCCAGGGTGAACGCGTGCTGGCGGCCGGCATCGCCGCTGCCCGGCCGTTCGACCTTGATCACCTCGGCGCCCAGCGCCGCCAGGCAGCGGCCCACATAGGGCCCGGCAAGGAAGTGGCTGTAATCGATGACGCGGATACCCGCCAATGGCAATGCCTGGCTCATGCTTCCACCCTCCTGGGCACCATCAGGCGGTGCTCACCGCGCTGCACGACTTCGCCGTGCTGGTTGATCAGTTCCGACGGCAAGACCACGATGCCCCAGCCCGGGCGGCTGTTGCTCGGGCGCATCGCCCCCACGCGCATGCGCACGTGCAGCACATCGTTGACCTTGATCGGCCGCACGAAGTCCCAGGTCCAGCCCAGCGACATGCCCGGCAGGAAGCGGTACTCGCACTGGGTTTTCAGGCCATCGGCGATGGACAGCCCGAACAGGCCGTGGGCAACCAGGCAGCCGAAGTGGCTGGCATTGGCATAGTCCTCGTCGACGTGCACCGGGGTGCGGTCACCGGTGAGGTCGGCGTAGGCCAGGATGCGCTCACGGGTCACGGTATAGGTGGGGCTGATGCACTCGTCGCCTTCGCGGGCATCGTCCCAGTATTTTTCCACCACGCTCATGCCTGCACCTCGGCCCGCGGGTCAATGGCCAGGGCCTGGGCGACGCACTTGGCCGGCATCGCCTGGATGAACTCCACCGCCAGGCCGTCGGGCAGGCGCAGCCAGTTGTGGCCCTGGGGCATTTGGCTGACGCCGAAGCGCTGGGCGGCCGCCAGGGTGGCCTCGAGGTCTTCGCACATGATGCCCAGATGCGCCATGCGCCCTTCCGGGCCGGCGAAGTCCGGCTGGTGGATGAACTGCAGGCCACCGAGGGTCCAGTACTGCGCGGGCTGCTCGACGTCGCCCTGCACTTCGCGCATGGTCATGCCGCACACTTCGCTGAAGAAGCGGATGTGCCACTGGATGTCACGCACCCAGAATGCGACGTGTTCGAGGTAGGCTTTTGGCTGGCTCATGGGTTTTCCCTTTTCTGGTGATCGGCCATGGCGCGTTCGATGCCCTTGATACAGGCCACCAGGGTCGCGTTGACCGGCGTGGCCACGCCGTGGCGCTGGCCCCAGCGCACGACAGCGCCGTTGATGTAGTCGATTTCGGTGATCGAGCCCTTTTCCAGGCTCTGCAGCATCGAGGTGCGGAAGCTCGCCGGCAGGCCTTCGGCGGCCAACGTCCAGGCGGCCTCGGGGCTGGTCAGGGTCAGACGGATGCCGGCGCGCTCGGCCACGGCGATGGCTTCGGCCACCGCCGCCTTGGCGGTGTTCTCCAGCAGCGGCTCGCTGTACAGCTGGCCGTAGCTGAGCATGGTGATGCCGCTCAGCGCGCCGGTGGCAACGTTGACCAGCAGCTTGTCCCACATGGTGCCAAGGATGTTGTCGCTGACCGTGGTGGCCAACCCGGCGCCGCTGAAGGCCGCGGCAATGGCTTGCACGCGGGGCGTCAGCTGGCCGTCCAGCTCGCCGATGAAGGTATGCTTGCCCGCCACGCCAGCGCGTATCGAACCCGGCGCCAGCAGCACGCCGCCGACGTAGGTCTTGCCCGCCAACACCCGTTCGCGCCCTACGGCTTCGGCCAGGATATCCTCGTGGCCCAGGCCGTTCTGCAGCGACAGCACCAGTGTCTGCGGCCCGATCAGCGCGCTGGCGCCGGCAATGGCCTCGGCGGTGTGGAACGACTTGACCAGCACCACCACCAGGTCAGCCACGCCGACGTCTTCGGCGTCGATCGCGGCATTGACCCGCACGTGGCGCTCGCCGCGTTCGTCCTGAACCTGCAACCCGTGCTGGTTCATCGCCTCCACATGGGCACGGCCACGGTTCAACAGCCAGGTTTCATGCCCCGCCTCGCTCAAGGCCGCGCCAATGGCGCAACCCAGGGCTCCGGCCCCCAGAATGCAGATTTTCACGTCGCAGACCTCCTGTGGTTTGCGACTACCTTATGCAGCGAGGCTTATTTGAGCTATACAATGGCGTTAATACCGCTATTGAGATTCGCAATAATGACCACGCTGGAGCCCCTGCCGGAACCCAAGTTGTTGCAGTTGTTCGAGGTGCTGTACCAGTGCCGCAGCGTGACCCGCGCCGCCGAGCAGCTCGGCCAGAGCCAGCCGACCATCAGCATCTGGCTGGCGCGCCTGCGCGAGCAGTTGAACGACCCGTTGTTCGTGCGCACGCCGGGCGGCATGGCCCCTACCCCGCGGGCCGACCAGTTGATCGGGCCGTGCCGCGAAGTGCTGGAATCGCTGCGCCGCCTAACCGCCTGGGCACCGCAGTTCATACCGGCCACGGCGCAGCGGCGCTTTCGCCTGTGCGTCAGCGATGCCAGCCATATCACCTTGCTGCCCAGTATCCTCAACCACTTGCGCAGCCATGCCCCGGGCATTCGCCTGGAAGCGGCGCGGATCGATGGCAATACCGAGAGCGCCCTGGAGTCGGGCGAAGCGGACCTGGCCATCGGCTTTGTACCCTGGCTGGGTGGCGGCATGTATCAGCAGATGCTGTTCGAACAGGATTGGGTGTGCCTGAGCAACCGGCAGCACCCGCGCCTGGCCAACGGCATGGGCGTGGCCCAGTACCGTGCCGAAGGGCACGTGCAGATCAGCGCCGGGACCGGGCAGAAGTTGCTGGAGGCCGGCTTGGCGCGGGCCGGGATCGAGCGCAGGATCATGCTCGAACTGCCGGCCTTTCTTGGCCTTGGGATGATTGTCGGGTCGACCGACCTGGTGGCGACGCTGCCTCGGCATATCGGCCAGACACTTGCCGACATGCATGGGCTGCGGGTGCATGACTGCCCGTTTGCGGTAGAAGGCTTCACAGTCAAGCAGCACTGGCATGCGCGTTACCATCAGGACAGCGGCAACCGCTGGCTCAGGGAGGTAGTCCGGGCGTTGTTCCAGTCGGGGCAGCCCTGACCTCAGCTTGCCTCCACACACGTGGTTGCATTTCATATATGAAAATCCGTATATTCGAATTTCCATATGTCTTGGTGTTGCCATGCTTACTCCACCCGATGTCTTCAAGTGCCTGTCGGACGAAACCCGCAGCCGCGCCACCCTGCTGATCGCAGGGCTGGGTGAGCTCTGTGTCTGCGAATTGATGTGTGCGCTGAACGACAGCCAACCGAAGATCAGTCGCCATCTGGCGCAGCTGCGCAGCAGTGGCATGCTGCTGGATCGCCGCCAGGGGCAATGGGTGTATTACCGCCTGAACCCGGAACTGCCCGCCTGGGTGCACGAGATGTTGCAGGTGACCTTGCAGGCCAACGCGCAATGGCTGGCCGAGAACACCCTGCGCCTGCAGAACATGGACGGCCGCCCCGTCCGTGACGCTGCCTGCTGCTGATCAACGTCGAGCGAGGTGTTCATGCTGGTCGCCATTGCAGTCTTTGTTTTCACCCTCATCCTGGTCATCTGGCAACCGAAGGGGCTGGGCGTCGGCTGGAGTGCCGCGCTCGGTGCCCTCATCGCCCTGGCGGCCGGTGCAGTTTCGCTGCACGACATCCCGGCCGTGTGGGCCATTGTCTGGAACGCCACCGCCACCTTCATTGCCGTCATCATCATCAGCCTGCTGCTGGACGAGGCCGGTTTCTTCGAGTGGGCCGCGCTGCATGTGGCGCGCTGGGCAAACGGCAGCGGCCACCGCCTGTTCGCCTTCTGCGTGCTGCTGGGTGCCGCCGTGTCGGCGTTGTTCGCCAACGATGGCGCAGCACTGATCCTCACGCCCATCGTCATGTCGATGCTGCTGGCGCTGCGTTTTTCGCCCGCTGCGACGCTGGCCTTCGTCATGGCCGCAGGCTTCATTGCCGACACGGCGAGCCTGCCACTGGTGGTCTCCAACCTGGTGAACATCGTGTCGGCGGACTACTTCAAGCTGGGCTTCGCCGAATACGCCTCGGTGATGGTGCCGGTGAATCTTGCCAGTGTGGCCGCGACCCTGCTGGTGCTGTGGCTGTTTTTCCGCCGTGATATCCCCAGGCACTACACGGTCGCGGCCCTGAAGCAGCCCAGCGAAGCGATTCATGACCGTGCCACCTTCAACGTCGGTGGCTGGGTGTTGCTGGTGTTGCTGATCGGCCTGTTTGCCCTGGATCCGCTGGGCATCCCGATCAGTGCGGTAGCCGCTGCCTGTGCAGCGATCCTGTTTGCCGTCGCTGCCCGTGGCCACCGCATCTCGACCCGCCGTGTGCTGCGCGAAGCGCCCTGGCAGGTGGTGATCTTTTCGCTCGGCATGTACCTGGTGGTCTACGGGCTGAAGAACGCCGGCCTCACCGATTTGCTCACCCACCTGCTCGACCGCCTTGCGCAGCAAGGGCTATGGAGTGCTGCCATCGGGACCGGGTTGATCGCTGCAGCACTGTCATCGGTCATGAACAACATGCCCAGCGTGCTGGTCGGCGCCTTGTCGATCCAGGCCAGCGAGGCGCAGGGGCTGGTGCGCGAGGCGATGATCTACGCCAACGTCATCGGCTGCGACCTCGGCCCGAAAATCACCCCCATCGGCAGCCTCGCCACGCTGCTCTGGCTGCATGTGCTGGAACGCAAAGGCGTGCGCATCACCTGGGGTTACTACTTCAAAGTCGGCATCCTGCTGACGCTGCCGGTTCTGCTGATCACCCTTTGCGCTTTGGCATTGCGCCTTAGCCTCTGACACCCGCCACGAAGCGGAGGAGCCCTCCATGCGAGTCCTGTTCATGTGCACGGCCAACAGTTGCCGCAGCATCCTTTCCGAGGCCATGTTCAACCACTTGGCGCCCCATCCGTTTGCAGCCGTCAGTTCCGGCAGCTTCCCGAAAGGCCAGGTGTTGCCGCGCAGCCTGAGCACCTTGCAGCACGCCGGTATCTCGACGGATGGGTTGAGCAGCAAGGGCAATGAGGCGTTCGAGGATTGCCCACCCGACATCGTCATCACCGTGTGCGACAAGGCGGCCGGCGAAGCGTGCCCGGTGTATTTCGGCCCGGCGCTGAAGGCGCACTGGGGGCTGGAGGATCCGTCCGATGTGGTGGGTGACGAGGCCACGGTCGACGCTGCGTTCCGCGCCACGCTGGCCCGCATCGAGTCGCGCTGCCAGGCGTTCTTCGCGCTGCCTTTCGACACCCTGGACCGTGAGCAGCTCAAGCAAGAGCTGGATCGCATCGGTACCCTTTGAGCAGGAGCAAACATGTCCGAGCAACTGCCTAACCTCGACCTCGCGCTGTTCGATGGGCCGCCAGCGGCGCCCGGCTCCAGCACGCACAAACCGCGCATCCTGCTGCTGTATGGCTCGACCCGCGAACGCTCCTTCAGTCGCTTGCTGGTGGAAGAAGCCGCACGCCTGCTGGAGCACTTCGGTGCCGAAACGCGCATCTTCAATCCGTCGGGCCTGCCGCTGCCTGACGATGTACCTGTCGAGCACCCCAAGGTGCAGGAACTGCGTGACCTGGTGCAATGGTCGGAAGGCCAGGTCTGGTGCTCGCCAGAGCGCCATGGTGCGATGTCTGCGGTGTTCAAGGCGCAGATCGACTGGGTCCCCCTGGCCCTGGGTGCGGTGCGCCCCACCCAGGGTAAGACCCTGGCCGTCATGCAGGTGTGTGGCGGCTCGCAATCGTTCAACGTGGTCAACCAGCTGCGCGTGCTTGGCCGCTGGATGCGCATGTTCACCATACCCAACCAGTCTTCGGTCCCCAAAGCCTACCTGGAGTTTGACGACGCCGGGCGGATGAAGCCTTCGCCGTACTACGACCGCGTGGTGGATGTGATGGAGGAACTGGTGAAGTTCACCGTACTGCTGCGCGACCGCCAGGCATTCCTGGTGGACCGCTATTCGGAGCGCAAGGAAAGCGCCGAGCAGCTCTCTGCCCGCGTCAACCAGCGCTCGATCTGAGCGCCGCCCTTTTCGCTATTTGCTGGCGATCGATTGGCTCGCCAGCGGGCAGCTCTGGGCGTTGAGGTAGCGTGATGTCTTCAGCCAGTCCTGCTGCGGGTAGTAGGCAAACACATAGCTGCCGCGCTGCAGCGTGTCGATCAGCTTGCCGGCAATCGCCGGCCGCACGGCCGGGCAGCCCTGGCTGCGCCCCAGGCGCCCCAGGCCGGGCACGACCTTGGGGTCGGCATAGGCGGCGGCGTGCATGACAATCGCCCGCGACATGCTGTTGTCGTTGAACCCCGGCTCCAGCCCCTGCAGGCGCAGCGAGCGGCCGTGCTTGCCGCTGTAGATCTGGCCGGTTTCATACAGGCCGAGAGAGGACTGGTAACTGTTGGGGGCGTTGGAGAACGTCGTCGGTACATCGGCACCGCTGTTCTTGCCATGGGCGACCCATTCCTCGAACAGCAGTTTGCGTGCGCGCAGGTCGAACACCCACAGGCGCTTGTCCCGCGAGGCCTTGGAGTAATCGATCACTGTCAGCAACTTGTCCGCCTCGCTGTGGCTGGCACAGGCATAGGCGGTGAGGGCCAGGGCCAGGGTCGACAGGCTGGCGTTCGGTGCCAGCTGCTGCAGTTCGGCGGCACTGGGCAGCGGTTGTGCCTGGGCGATTTGCCAGGCACCCAGGAAAAACAGGCCAACACTGGCCACCGAGAGCCGGACGGCTCCCCGCAAGGGTTCAAACATCGACATGGTTACCCCGGTAACGGCCTGTCAGCAATAAGTCAGCTGGCTTGCGGCCCAAAGCCACCACTTTGCTTGAATTCTTCGGGATTGCCGATCATTTCTTGACCAATGGTTTAACTTCTTCACGGTCTTCGGTGCTGATGACCGTGAATTTTCCGTCGCTGCGGGTGTCCCGGGTCGACGCCCAGTCAGTGATCACCAGCATCGTGCCGACATCCATCGCTGCGCGCAGATGCTGGCGGAACTCCGGGTTGATGGTCAATTGCCCCAACTGTTCATAGGGCGTGCTCCCGTATTCCGGGTTGCTCAGGCCCACCACCGACCAACGTAAGGGTAGCGCACCGTCGAGCGCCAGGGCGGAGGGTTTTTGCAGCAGCGAAAACACCGCCATGCCACTGCGCTGCTGGCTGCTTTCCAACGAGAGTGCTGGCGCCGAGCCGATCAGCTGGCCGCCGCGATACACATAGGCGCGCAAGTCGGCACGGCTGATCAGGATCGACAGCGGCCCTGACGTCGGGTCCGGGTCGTTCCAGAACTGTTGGTTGCTCAGTACCAGCGGGCCTTGGGCCTTGCCTGCACTGACCGTGGGGGCAAGCACGCCAGGGTGGTACACCTCCACCGGTGCACTGTGGGTATCGGAGACGATGACGGTGGTCGAGCTGAAACCGGTGACCTCATACAGCTTCTTGGCAAATTCCAATGGCAGGCGCACGCAACCATGGGAGGCCGGGTAGCCCGGCAGATGGCCCGCGTGCAGGGCAATGCCGTCCCAGGTCAGCCGCTCCATGTACGGCATCGGTGCGCTGTTGTAGAGGCTCGATTGGTGTTCGACCTTCTTCTGCAGAATGCTGAAGACCCCGGTGGGGGTTTCCCGGCCTGCCTTGCCGCTGCTCACGGTGCTGACGCCAATGGCGATGCCATTGCGATAGACGTAGGCACGTTGCTCGGTGAGGCTGACCACCACGGTCACCGGCCCCACCGGCGAGACCTGCGGGTACCAGAGAAACTGACCAGGCTTGAGGCTTTCGAGCTGGCTCCTGAGCTGGGCCGGGGTGGGCACCTGCAGCGGCGCCGCTTCGACCACAGTGGCAGCAAGTAACAGACCCAGCGCGAGCGGTAGATGCGACATCGACAGACCTCCATGGCAACCTGCCACAAGCTTATGCGGAACATTCCCGGCAAGCCACTTGTTCAACACTTCTGGTGCGGGTGGTAACAACTGTGCACATTAAGCGTGCACATTTTTCCCACTTGAACGCTCAGCTTTTCACGCATTTATCCGGAAAATGAAGCGCCAAGACCGTTAATTCCACCCCGCTCATGGGTTGGTACGAATCTTGTTTGTATACAAATACAAACAATAAAAGTACACAACCATCATGGAGTCCCGATGGCGTCGATTTCCCGTTCCGATGTTGGCCAGCTTGCCGATCTCCCCGCCGAAACCGCCGGGTCGAGTCAGTCGCAACTGAGCCCGCGCCTGTACAGCACCGACCTCGCACCGACCCGTGCGGCCAATCGCACCTGGGGGCGCTACAGCCTGTTTGCGCTGTGGACCAACGATGTGCACAACATCGCCAACTACTCCTTCGCCATCGGCCTGTTCGCCCTGGGCATGAGCGGCGCGCAGATCCTCACCGCCTTCGCCCTCGGCGCGCTGGTGATCTACGGCCTGATGAACCTGTCCGGCTACATGGGGCAGAAGACCGGCCTGCCCTACCCCGTCATGTGCCGGATCAGCTTTGGCATCCACGGCGCGCAGATCCCGGCACTGATCCGCGCGGTGATCGCCATTGCCTGGTTCGGCATCCAGACCTACCTCGCCTCGGTGGTGCTGCGCGTGCTGCTCACCGCCATCGCGCCAGACCTCAAGCCCTACGACCAGAACGCGATACTCGGCCTGTCGACCCTGGGCTGGGTCACCTTCCTCGGCATCTGGTGCGTGCAGGTGGCGATCTTCGCCTACGGCATGGAGATGGTGCGCCGCTTCGAATCCCTCGCCGGGCCGATCATCCTGGTCGCCTTCAGCAGCCTGGCGGGCTGGATGTACTGGCGCAGCGGCCTGTCGATTGCCTGGTCCAGCGGCAACGCGCCGACCGGCTCTGCCATGTGGCTGAAAGTGTTCGGCGCCGCTGCGCTGTGGGTGTCGCTGTACGGCACCATGATCCTCAACTTCTGCGACTTCACGCGTAACTGCCCGGATCGCCGCACGATCAGCGTGGGCAACTTCTGGGGCCTGCCGGTGAACATGCTCGGCTTCGCGCTGATTGCCGTGGTGCTCGCCGGTGCGCAGTTCAGCATCGACGGCAAGCTGGTGCAGAGCCCGAGCGAAATCGTCGCCGCCATCCCGAACACCGGCGGCCTGGTGCTGGCCTGCCTGGCCTTCCTGATCGTCACCGTGGCGGTGAACATCATGGCCAACTTCGTCGCCCCGGCCTTCGTGCTCACCAACCTGGCACCGAAGGTGCTGAACTTCCGCCGCGCGGGCTTGCTCAGCGCCAGCATCGCGGTGGTGATCCTACCCTGGCACCTGTACAACAGCCCGTCGGTGATCGTGTACTTCCTCGGCGGCCTGGGCGCCCTGCTCGGCCCGCTGTACGGCATCATGGTCACCGACTACTACCTGGTGCGCCGTGGCCGGGTGAACCTGCCTGAGCTGTATAGCGAAAGCCCTGAAGGTACCTATCACTACCGTGGCGGGGTCAACCTGCGTGCAGTGGCGGCGTTCATCCCGGCTGCGCTGATCGCCATCCTGCTGGCGCTGGTGCCGGCGTTCGAGACGCTGTCGCAGTTCTCATGGTTCTTTGGCGCAGGGCTGGGCGGGTTGATCCACTATGCCATTGCCAATCGCAGTGCCGGGTACCTTGAAGTGTCTGGCGAAAGTATTGCTGTCGAGAGTGCGCAGCACTGAGGCTTTGCCTGACTTGAGATGGGCGGCGCTCGATCTCCCAGGCGCTGCATTCCTCTGTCTTTTCGCAACCCGCTCGAATGCTCAAGAAGCCAATGCCTGCGACCGCCGCACCCCAGGCATTTCGAACCGCTGCGGCTGCTGCCAGGCCAACTGGGCCTGCACCTGCTCGGCAGCGTCCATGACCTTCTGCGCCCAGCTGTCATCTTCCGGGTTGACCACGACCACGCGGAAACCGTGGTCAAAGCCCTCGATCCCGACCCCTTCGGAATCATCGACGTGCAAGTCGATATCGAATGCCGGCGGGTACTTCGAGGGGGCATTCTCAAGCCCGCGCTGCTGCAGAACATGCTGATGGCGGTCACTGTTGACCACGCCGTCGACGTGAATGCCGTAAAGCATCAGCCAGCGCCGGATATATGCCGGCGTGCGGCCCGAAGAGGTGTAGATCCAGATGCTGCAGCCCTGGCGGCGCAGGTCGCGGATCAGCGAACGCGTACCGCTGCGCAGCGGCTCGCCCAGCCAGCGGTGGATGAAGGCCGGCAGCTTGCTGTGTTCTTCATCCGCGTGGTGCGGCAGGCAGGCCAGCGTGTCATCGATATCGAAGGAAATGCGCATCTGCGGGCGCCTGAATTTGCGCCCGATGGCTTGCCACGCACGTCGGCCACCGGCCTTGCCTTGTTCCAGCATCGAATACCTTTCCATCATCGGCTCCCCTGACGGGCCGGCACGCAGGTGCCGCGCAGGAAGAACGTTTCGGGTTCAGGTGCCTTCGCTTCCAGGAAGGCCGCATACTTTTTCTTGATCTTGGGCAATTCGTACAAAGCTTTCACACCATGCTTGGCGGAGTTGCGAATGACCGAGGACGGGTTGAAGTAGCCCTCGGCGTTGTCCAGCGTCAGCACGAATGGCGGCAGCCCTGCACGCATCAGCAGATAGCTGACGATGAGCGACCCCGTGCGGTTGTTCCCTTCGATGAACAACTGCGGCTTGCTGAGGATGCGGACATAGACACCGGCCGCCCGCTTCCAGATCGACTCGCTGCGGTACGAGCAATACCAGTTGTACAAGTCCTTGATGCCGCCTTCCACGTTGTTGAAAAAGCGTGCCTCGGTGGCCGCCAGGTGTGGGGCGAATTCGCGGCGGCGTGCCGGGTCGCTGCCGCACAGCACGGTGGCGTTGATCTCCAGCATCAGGTTCAGCTGCTGCAGGTCGAACAGGTCCACACCCCGGGCGACATAGTCGTCAATCAGGGCATAGCCTTCAAGCACATTGAGCAGCACCTCGTCGGTGAACGGATCACGCGGCTCGGTGAAGTGTTGGCTGAGTTCGCCAAAGCGGCCCTGCACCTCGCGCAGTGCGCGCTCTACCGCTGGCAGGTCAAGACGACATGTCGCATCCATTGGTAATCTCTTGAAACAGAACAGAGGTAAAAGCGACCCGCCCCGCTCGGCCATCCTGGCCTGCGGGGCGGGTCGCCTGGCGGGTTCAGCTGAACTTGCCGCTGATGTAGTCACTGGTCAGCTGTTCACGCGGGTTCTGGAAGATCTGCGTGGTCGGGCCCATCTCCACCAGGTAACCGGTGCGGGTGCCCTGGGAGATGTCCACCGAGAAGAACGCCGTGGTGTCGGCCACCCGGATCGCCTGCTGCATGTTGTGGGTCACCAGGGCGATGGTGTAGTCCTTCTTCAGCTCGACCATCAGCTCTTCCACGCGGCGGGTCGCGATCGGGTCGAGTGCCGAGCATGGCTCGTCGAGCAGCAGCACTTCTGGCTCGGTGGCGATGGCGCGGGCGATGCACAGGCGCTGCTGCTGGCCGCCGGACAGCGACAGGCCGCTGACCTTGAGCTTGTCCTTGACCTCGTCCCACAGCGCAGCGCCTTGCAGGGCGTGCTTGACGCGGTCGCCGATGTCACCCTTGTAGCGGTTCAGGCGCAGGCCGAAGGCGACGTTGTCGAAGATGCTCATGGAGAACGGGTTCGGCTGCTGGAACACCATGCCGATGTAGCGGCGCACCACCACCGGGTCCACACCCTTGCCATAGACATCCTGGCCGAGGAAGTGCACATGGCCCTCGAAGCGGAAGCCTTTGACCAGGTCGTTCATGCGGTTGAGGCTGCGCAGCACGGTACTCTTGCCGCAGCCGGACGGGCCGATGAAGCCGGTGATCTCGTTTTTCCTGATCGGCACATGGCTGTCGCGGACCGCCATGAAGTTGCCGTAGAAGATCTTGTCCAGCTTGCAGTCCATGACGATTGGCGCTTCGCTGACCAAGGGAGCGGCTCTTTGCGCTGTTGATACGTTCACGGTCGAATGCTCCCTTTCTCAGTACTTGGGCTTGCCGAAGATACGGCTAAGAATGTTGACTACCAGCACGATCATCACCAACACCAGCGACGCCGCCCAGGCGAGCTCCAGCTGGTTGTCGAACGGCATGCCGGAGAAGTTGTAGATCAGTACGGCAAGCGATGCCGTGGGGTTCATGACGGCCAGGCTGCCGTCGTGGTAGATCCAGTAGTTGCTGAACAGTGCGGTGAACAGCAGCGGCGCCGTTTCACCCGCAGCGCGGGCCACCGCCAGCATGACGCCGGTGAGGATGGCCGGCATGCCGGTCGGCAGGACGATCTTCCAGATCACCTGGGCGCGGGTGCAGCCCATGCCGTAAGCGGCGTCCTTCATGATCTTGGGCACCATCTTCATGGCTTCTTCAGCGGTCAGCACGACGATTGGCAGCATCAGTACCGCCAGTGCCACGCCACCGGCCGGGGCCGAGTAGGTACCGGTGGTCATCACCACCAGGGCGTAGGCGAATACACCGGCGAGGATCGACGGCAGGCCGGTGAGCATCTTCGCCGCAAAGCGCGAGGCGTTCGCCAGTTTGCTCTCGGGCCCGAGTTCGGCGAGGAACACCGCCGCCAGGATGCCGACCGGCACCGCGATGGCGGCGGCAATACCGACCATGGCGAAGGTACCGGCCATGGCGTTACCAAAACCACCGCCCATCTCGAAGCCGGTGGGTGGCAGCTCGGTGAACACTTCCAGGTTCAGGCGCGCACCGCCGCGGGAAATCAGCATGTACAGCACGGAAATCAGCGGCACGCTGGCCAGCAGGGCCACGCACCAGACCAGGGTGGTCAGCACCAGGCTGCGCAGGGCGCGGCCTTCGAAGCGGCGCTGCAGGCTGGGCAATGCGGTGGATGCCGCGGTCAGGTCAGTCATTGTTTGTTACCCCGCTGGGCGTAGAGCATGATCAGCGACCCGAACACGTTCACCAGCAAGGTGATGAACATCAGGACCAGTGCGGCATACATCAGCACTTCGACCTCGTTCGGCCCGGCTTCCGGGAAGTTCAGCGCCAGCAAGGCTGCCAGCGTGTTGGCCGGGGCAAACAGCGAAAGGGTGATGGTGTTGGCGTTACCCACCAGCATGGCCAGGGCCATGGTTTCGCCCAGTGCGCGGCCAAGGCCCAGCACCAGGGAGCCGAAGATGCCGGTGGCGGCCGACGGCACCATCACCTTGAGGATGGCTTCCCAATGGGTGGTGCCCATGCCGTAGGCGGCTTGCTTGGTCTTCATCGGTACGCTGGTCAGCGCATCCTGGGACACCGCGGCAATGGTCGGCAGGATCATGATCGCCAGCACCAACGCCGCCGGCAGCAGGCCGGGGCCACTCAGGGAGGTGCCAAAGAACGGGATCCAGCCCAGCTCGCTGTTCAGCCAGGCGGTCAACGGCCGGATGGCCGGAATCACCACATAGATGCCCCACAGGCCGTAAACGACGCTGGGGATGGCGGCAAGCAGCTCGACGATGGTGCGAAACACCGCGGCAAGCCTCGCCGGCAAGAAATCCTGGGTCAGGAAAATGGCCATGCTGACGCCGAAGAAACCGGCGATCAACAAGGCGATCAGGGCGCTGTAAAGCGTGCCCCAGATGGCGGGCAGAATGCCGTATTTGCCCTGGTTGACGTCCCACACACTGCCAAACAGCACGTCAAACCCGTGCTTTTCCATGCCTGGAAGTGCTTTGCGTCCTACTTCGTATACCAACGCGAATACCAGCGCGAGAATCAGCACCACACCGATACGTGCAAGGGCACGGAAGGTGCGATCGACCAGGAAGTCCTTGGTGGACGGCGGCTGGCACGCGGAGTCTGGGTTATCCGGTATGGCAAAAGGTGTGTTCATTCGGCTGATTCCGGGACTAAGGGCAAACACGCCCGGCACGGTGGCCACACCGCGCCGGGAGCGCCTGAGGGTGTTACTGGATGCTTTGCGACGCTTTGCGCACTTCGTCGACAACCGACGGTGGCAGCGGGATGTAGCCCATCGAGTCGGCGATCTTCTGACCGTGGGTCAGGCCGTACTCGACCATGTCACGCATGGCCTTGGCCTTTTCCGGGCTGCCGTTGTCCTTGCGGAAGATCATCCAGGTGTAGGAAGTGATCGGGTAGGACTTGGCACCTTCCGGGTCCGGCAAGTGAGCAATCAGGTTTTCCGGCATCTTCACCGCCGCCAGCGCCTCGGCACCGCTTTCGGCGTTGGGCACGACGTATTGGCCGGCCTTGTTCTGCAGCGAGGCGAAATCGACCTTGGCCAGCTTGGCGAAGCCGTATTCGATGTAGCCGATGGCGCCCGGGGTCTGGCGAATGGTGGCGGTCACGCCGTCGTTCTTCGGCGACTTGATGAACTTGTCGGTGGCCGGCCAGTTGACGGTGTTGCCTTCACCCAGGTCTTTCTTGAAATCGGCGTTGATGGCCGACAGGTGCTTGGTGAAGACCGCGTTGGTGCCGCTGGAGTCGGCACGCACGACCACGGTGATCGGCATGTCAGGCAGTTTCAGCTCTGGGTTGGCCGCAACGATCTGTGGGTCGTTCCACTTGGTGATCTTGCCGAGGAAGATGTTGGAGTACACATCCCGCGGCAGCTTGAGGCCTTTCGGGTTGCCCGGCAGGTTGTAGGCCAGGACGATTTCACCGGCGGTCATCGGCAGCAGCTGCACGCCCTCGCCGACCTTGGCAATGTCTGCTTCGCTCATGGCCGAGTCGCTGGCGGCGAAGTCGACGGTCTTGTTCAGGAAGTCCTGAACACCTGCCCCGCTCCCCTTGGACTGGTAGTCGACGGTGACGCCAGCGGTGTTCTTGCTGAAGTCCTTGAACCAGGTCAGGTAGATCGGTGCAGGGAAACTGGCGCCGGAACCGGTCAGGCGAACGTTGTCTGCGGCAAAGGCCGAAGTGGCGCTAAGCGAGACGGCAACGGCGAGTGCAGCAGACTTCATCAGGCGTATCATGGAAAAAGCGCTCCGTGTGATGGCCGGCACACTTTGCAGCAGCTGTGTTACAGCTTTGTGACTATTGAATGGCAATCGAGCCATCGACCCCCTCTAAACCGGGGCAAACAGGCAGGTGGCTGTCATTCCGTAGTAACTAAATATGACTAAACACGGAATCAACGCGCTGGCCGGCTCAGAGCGCCATGACCATCTCATGCCAGGCCATGCCACCGTGGTCCGAGGGCGAAGGCCGCACGTACTGGTAGCCCATCTTGCGGTACAGCTCGACATGCTGTTGCTTGCACATCAGGTGGATGGTCTGTTTGCCCTGCGCCTTCATGCGCGTGATGAACTCGCGCATCAGCCGCTTGGCATGGCCCTGGCCCTGATGGGCCGTGTCCACCACCACCGACATGATCACCACGTTGGGCGCCTGCGGGTCGTGGCCGACCAGCTCCTTGAAGGCCTCATCGGACATCACCACCTCGTAGGCGCAGCCACTGTTGATGAAGCCGACGATGCCATGGGGGTCTTCGAGCAGCAGGAAGCCTTCAGGGTACTGGCTGATGCGCGTACGGATCTTCTCCAGCGTGGCGGCTTCATCACCTTCGTAGGCACCGATTTCGATCGCGAAGCAGCGCTCGGCATCAGCGATGACAGGTTGGCGGAATGACGTATTGCTCATGGGCAGGCCTGTATAGATGAAATGATCGTGGCGCTAGGGTAATTGAGCTGAGCGGCAAACCCCGCATACTTTTCGAGGGCTATCATGGAACGCCTGCCGTGCGCTGGCCTCCCACTTTCTATGCAGGGCGAACAGCGCGCTGCCTTTTCACCTCTGGAGGAGTGGCTTGCATGAAAAAGATCCTGATGGTGCTCACGTCGCACGACCAGCTGGGTGACACCGGCAAGAAGACCGGCTTCTGGCTGGAGGAATTCGCCGCACCTTACTACGTGTTCGTCGACGCCAATGCCGACGTCACCCTCGCCTCGCCCAAAGGCGGCCAACCCCCGCTGGACCCGAAAAGCGACGAACCGGACGCCCAGACCGACGCCACCCGGCGCTTCGCCAGCGATACCGACGGGCAGATGGCCCTGGCCGACACCGTGCCGCTGGGTGAAATCGACCCCTACCATTTCGACGCGGTGTTCTACCCCGGTGGCCACGGCCCGCTGTGGGACCTGGCCGAAGACACCGACTCGAAGACTTTGCTCGAAGCCTTCTATGCCGCCAACAAGCCGATTGCCGCCGTGTGCCACGCGCCTGGCGTGTTCAAGCACGTCAAGGCGCCAGACGGGCATCCGGTGGTCAAAGGCAAGCACGTGACCGGCTTCGCCAACAGTGAAGAACAGGCCGTCGGGCTCACCGAGGTGGTGCCATTCCTGGTGGAAGACATGCTCAAGGCCCATGGCGGCCAATACTCCAAGGCGGCGGACTGGGCAAGCCATGTGGTCGAGGACGGCCACCTGATCACCGGCCAGAACCCTGCCTCCTCCGAGGCCGCGGCCCAGGCACTGCTCAAACGCCTGGCGCGCTGACACCGAGCGGGCCCGGGCAGCCGAACAGGTCGCCTGCCCGGGCCTCGTGGATGCAAGCTATTTTGTAACTCCTTGATTCAGACACTTTTTGACATCAGGTTCGTGGGTAAAACCCTTGTCAGTCGCACACCGGCCGCAAAGCAGCGCCATTGCTGAGCCGGCGCCTTCCTCCCGATGACGGACGCTCGCAAACTGTGTAGGAAACCGTGAAATTGCCCCGGTTTTCCGGTCCTACAGACGCCTGATTTTCCTCAACACACCGTTCATTGCTGCCCCTTCGATCATTGCCCTAACCTCCGAACGCTTCTCGCATTCAAGGACAACGCAATGATCATGGACCTGGCCGCACGCCTGACGCCGCAGCATCG
>NZ_JBIVHT010000028.1:0-36300 GCF_044749325.1 Pseudomonas sp. NPDC089428 | reverse complement strand
CCCCCCCCCCCCCCCCCCCCCCCCCCCCCCCCCCCCCCCCCCCCCCCCCCCCCCCCCCCCCCCCCCCCCCCCCCCCCCCCCCCCCCGCTCCCACAAGTACGGCGTACGCCTGAGGAAGGTGATAAGCCCGTGCCATCACAGCCCTATATGGCTGCCGTTGTCGTTATAATCCCCGCCATTCCGTATCACCCACAGGTTTCACGCTCTTGGACATCATCGACACCGCCGCCACCGAATCGGCCGCCGAAGGCTTCACCCGCATTGCCCTGGGCGTGGAATACAAAGGCTCGCGCTACCGTGGCTGGCAGCGCCAGGCCAGCGGCGTGCCCAGCGTCCAGCAGGCCCTCGAGCAGGCGCTGTCGAAGGTGGCCAACGAACCGATCAGCGTCATCTGCGCCGGGCGCACCGATGCAGGCGTGCACGGCTGCGGGCAGGTCGTGCATTTCGACACCCGCGCCGTGCGTGACGAGCGCGCCTGGACCCTGGGCACCAATTTCAACCTGCCCCACGACATCAGTGTGGTCTGGTCGCGGCCGATGCCGGCCGACTTCCATGCGCGCTTCAAGGCCTGTGCCCGGCGCTATCGCTATGTGATCTACAACGACCCGATCCGCCCCGCGCACCTGGCTGAGGAAGTGACCTGGAACCACCGCCCGCTGGATGTCGAGCGCATGGCCCAGGCCGCCCAGTACCTGCTCGGCACCCATGACTTCAGCGCCTTTCGCGCCAGCCAGTGCCAGGCCAAGTCACCGATCAAGCACATCCATCACCTGCGGGTGACCCGCCACGGGCAGATGATCGTGCTGGACGTGCGGGCCACCGCCTTCCTGCACCACATGGTGCGCAACATCGCCGGGGTGCTGATGACCATCGGTGCCGGCGAGCGCCCGGTGGAGTGGGCCCGTGAAGTGCTGGAGGGGCGCAACCGTCGCGAAGGCGGGGTGACTGCGCACCCTTATGGTCTGTACCTGGTGCAGGTGGAATACCCGGAAGAGTTCCAGCTGCCGCAACGTTACATCGGCCCACACTTTTTGAGCGGTTACGAAGCGCTGGCCGACTGACGCGTCAGAAGTCATTTGCTACCATCGGGCCTTTCACCACTCACTCAAGGTTTGCTGTCCATGAGCAACGTTCGCAGCAAGATCTGCGGGATTACCCGCATCGAAGACGCGCTGGCCGCCGCCGAGGCGGGGGCCGATGCCATCGGTTTCGTCTTCTATGCCAAAAGCCCGCGTGCCGTGGACGTGCGCCAGGCACGGGCGATCATTGCCGAGCTGCCACCGTTCGTGACCACGGTCGGGCTGTTCGTCAATGCCTCGCGTTGCGAGCTGAACGAGATACTCGAGGTAGTGCCGCTGGACCTGCTACAGTTCCACGGCGACGAAACCCCAGCCGATTGCGAAGGCTATCACCGCCCCTGGATCAAGGCCCTGCGGGTGCGCCCGGGCGATGACCTGGAAGCGGCCTGCCAGCACTATGCCGGCGCCCGCGGCATTCTCCTCGACACCTACGTGGCCGGTGTGCCTGGCGGTACCGGCGAGGCCTTCGACTGGTCGCTGGTGCCGGCGCGGCTGAGCAAGCCGATCATCCTCGCGGGCGGGCTGTCAGCCGCCAACGTCGGCCAGGCGATCGCCCAGGTGCGGCCGTATGCGGTGGATGTCAGTGGCGGTGTGGAGCAGGCCAAGGGCATCAAGGATGCGGCGAAAATCGAAGCCTTCATGCGTGCGGTGAAACAGGCGTGACAGCAGATGTGACGGCTGGCGGCGCGCCATCGTCCATAGGTTTCGCAGCCCTGCGGGGCGGCCGGCGGCATGCCGCATGGCCAAACGAAAGATTGAAGATGGCGCGGTACGCGGGTAGCCCTTGTGGCCGGGCCGTCATCGTTTCATAGAAGAATTTGAGCTCAAGGGCAGGGCATGGCCGGCCAGTCCGGTCCCCGTCCGCCAATACTGGAGAAAGAAAGCATGAGCAACTGGTTAGTCGACAAACTGATCCCTTCGATCATGCGTTCCGAGGTGAAGAAGAGCTCGGTGCCGGAAGGCCTGTGGCACAAGTGCCCGGCCTGCGAGGCCGTGCTGTATCGTCCGGAGCTGGAAAAGACCCTGGATGTCTGCCCCAAGTGCAACCACCACATGCGCATCGGTGCACGTGCCCGCATCGACATCTTCCTCGACCCGGAAGGCCGCGCCGAGCTGGGCGCCGAGCTGGAACCGGTCGACCGCCTGAAGTTCCGTGACGGCAAGAAGTACAAGGATCGCCTGACCGCTGCGCAGAAGCAGACCGGCGAAAAAGACGCCCTGATCTCCATGAGCGGTACCCTGATGGGCATGCCGATCGTGGTCAGCGCCTTCGAGTTCTCGTTCATGGGCGGTTCCATGGGTGCCATCGTCGGTGAGCGCTTCGTGCGCGCCGCCAACTACGCCCTGGAAAACCGCTGCCCGATGGTCTGCTTCTCCGCCTCCGGCGGTGCGCGCATGCAGGAAGCGCTGATCTCGCTGATGCAGATGGCCAAGACCTCGGCCGTGCTGGCACGCCTGCGCGAAGAAGGCATTCCGTTCATTTCGGTGCTGACCGACCCGGTCTACGGCGGTGTTTCTGCCAGCCTGGCAATGCTCGGTGACGTCATCGTCGGTGAGCCGAAGGCGCTGATCGGCTTCGCCGGCCCGCGCGTGATCGAGCAGACCGTACGCGAAAAACTGCCGGAAGGCTTCCAGCGCAGCGAGTTCCTGCTGGAGCACGGTGCCATCGACCTGATCATCTCCCGTGGCGAGCTGCGCCCGCGCCTGGCCCGCCTGCTGGCGCAGATGACCGGCCAGCCAACCCCAGAGCAGGCCCGTGAGGTCGCTGCGGTCGCGTGATGAAACAACGATCCCTGGGCGAGTGGCTCGCCTACCTCGAGCAGCTGCACCCCTCGGCCATCGACATGGGCCTGGAACGGTCGCAGAAGGTGCTTGCCCGGCTGGCGCTGGGCAAGCTTGCGCCACGCGTGGTAACGGTGACTGGCACCAACGGCAAGGGCTCGACCTGCGCCTTCGTGGCCTCGCTGTTGCGCGCCCAGGGGCTAAGGGTGGGCGTGTACAGCTCGCCCCACCTGCTGCGCTACAACGAACGGGTACTGATCGATGGCCAGGAAGCCAGCGATGAGCGCCTGTGCGAAGCCTTTGCCGCCGTCGAGGCGGCGCGGGGCGAGATTTCCCTGACCTACTTCGAAATGGGCACGCTGGCGGCGTTCTGGTTGTTCTACCAGTCGCAGCTGGATGCCGTGGTGCTCGAAGTGGGCCTCGGTGGCCGCCTGGACACCGTGAACGTGGTGGATGCCGACCTGGCCCTGGTGACCAGCATCGGCGTCGATCATGTCGACTACCTGGGCGATACCCGCGAGCTGGTGGCCTTCGAGAAGGCCGGCATCTTCCGAGCGGGCAAGCCGGCGCTGTGCGGTGATCTCGATCCCCCTCGGCCGCTGCTGGACAAGGCCGCCGAACTGGCTGCGCCGCTGTTCCTGCGTGGCCGTGATTTTGACCTGGCAAGCGGTGACGGAGGCTGGGATTGGCGCGGGGTCACGACAGACGGCAAGCCGGTCGAGTTGCATGGCCTGCCGCTGCTCGATCTGCCGATGGAGAACGCCACCCTGGCCCTGCAGGCCTACCTGCTGATGGGCTTGCCGTGGGACGCTGGGCAGATCCGCCAGGCTTTGCTCGACACTCGCATTACCGGGCGCCTCGATCGTCGCCAGTTGACCTGGCAGGGCAGGGCGGTGGAGCTGCTGCTGGATGTCGGGCACAACCCGCATGCTGCGGAGTATCTGGCCCGGCGTCTGGCCGCACGCCCGCTCAAAGGTCGTCGCCTGGCGGTGTTCGGCTTGCTCGCCGACAAGGATCTGCAGGGTGTCATCGCGCCGCTGCACGAGCTGGTCGATGAGTGGGCGGTTGCGCCGCTGCACACGCCACGCAGCCGTCCGGCTGCCGAATTGGCTGCTGCCTTGACGAACCACGGCGCTGCGGTGAAGTCTTACGCCAGTGTCGACGCGGCCCTTGAGGGGCAATGCGCGCAGGCGACGGCAGATGACCAGATTCTGCTGTTCGGTTCGTTTTTCTGTGTCGCCGAAGCCCTGGAATGGCTGGAGCGGCAGGCCCTGGAGGGGTGACTAGATGGCAGTGCTGGACAAAGGGATGAAACAGCGCATGGTAGGTGCTTTGGTGCTGGTCGCGCTGGCGGTGATCTTCCTGCCGATGCTGTTCACCCGCCAGGACGAAATGCGCACGGTGCGTGTCGACGCCCCGCAGGCGCCTGCCATGCCGAACCTGCCGGAAGTCAAGGTGGAACCGGTGGCAGTACCTGAGCCCCAGCCGCTGCCGGAGGCGCCAGAGCCGTCGCCGGTGGTGGTCAACGAGTCCACGGCACCGGTGAGGGCGCCGAGCCAGCCGATCACGCCGTCGCCGCAGACTCAGCCCCAGCCCCAGCCCCAGCCCCAGACCCAAGTGCAGGCGCAGGTGCAGGCCCAGCCCAAGCCGCAGACGCCTGTGCCAGCGCCAGCTGCCAAGGTAGCAACGCCGGTGGCGACTGCGCCTGCGCCGTCGAAGATTGACGTCAATGGCTTGCCGGTGAGCTGGTCGATCCAGCTGGCCAGCCTGTCCAGCCGGGCCGGCGCCGAGAACCTGCAGAAGACCCTGCGCAGCCAGGGCTACAACGCCTATATCCGCTCAGCCGGTGGCATGAACCGGGTGTATGTCGGGCCGCTGATCGAGCGCGCCGAGGCTGACAAGCTGAAAGACGTGATCAACCGCCAGCAGAAGCTCAATGGCTTCGTGACGCGATTCCAGCCTGAAAAAGGCTGAGCACGGCCGCTCCTGCAGGGGGGCGGCGCAGGCCTGAAAACCTGACCCGCCGATCCACCTGACATTCCGCTTACTCCCGGCCTTTTGCTCTGATAAAATGCGCCGCCTCAAACGTCTGCAGGCAGCACCGTGGCCTTTACCCTGGTTGATTGGGCGATCATCGCGATCATCGCCGTCTCCACACTGATCAGTCTCAAGCGCGGCTTCGTCAAGGAAGCCTTGTCCCTGCTCATCTGGATCGTTGCAGGGGCGGTCGCCTGGATGTTCGGTGGGTCGCTTTCGGTGTACCTTGAGAGCTATATCCAGACGCCGTCGATGCGCATCATCGCCGGCTGCGCCATTCTTTTCGTCGCCACCCTGCTGGTGGGGGCCATGCTCAACTTCCTCATCGGCGAGCTGATCCGCGTGACCGGGCTGTCCGGCACCGATCGTTTCCTCGGCATGGCCTTTGGCGCCGCGCGCGGAGCCTTGCTGGTGGTGGTGGCCGTTGGGCTGCTCAGCCTGGGGCCGGTGCAACAAGACACCTGGTGGCAGGAATCACGTCTGATTCCACAGTTTCTATTGGTCGCTGACTGGTCGAAAAACCTGATCCTGGGTTTCACCGGTCAGTGGACTTCCAGTGGGGTGATCAGCGCTCCGGCTGATCTTCCATTCAAGGAGCAGTTGCTCGGGCCGGCAAAGCCCTGAGCGCTGTTCGTTCAAGTTTCATCAAAGTAGGGGTTGCGTCGCATGTGTGGCATCGTCGGTATCGTCGGTAAGTCGAACGTCAATCAGGCGCTGTATGACGCGCTTACGGTCCTCCAGCACCGCGGCCAGGACGCTGCCGGTATCGTGACCAGCCACGACGGCCGGTTGTTCCTGCGCAAGGATAATGGCCTGGTGCGCGACGTCTTCCAGCAGCGCCACATGCAGCGCCTGGTTGGCAGCATCGGCATCGGCCACGTGCGCTACCCGACTGCGGGCAGCTCGACCTCGGCCGAGGCCCAGCCGTTCTACGTCAACTCGCCGTACGGCATCACCCTGGCGCACAACGGCAACCTGACCAACGTCGAGCAGTTGGCCAAGGAGATCTACGAGTCCGACCTGCGCCACGTCAACACCAATTCCGATTCGGAAGTGCTGCTGAACGTGTTCGCCCACGAGCTGGCCGTGCGTGGCAAGCTGCAGCCGACCGAAGAAGACGTGTTCGCCGCGGTTTCCCATGTGCACAGCCGTTGCGTCGGTGGCTACGCAGTGGTCGCGATGATCACCGGTTACGGCATCGTCGGCTTCCGTGATCCGAACGGCATCCGCCCGGTGGTGTTCGGCCAGCGTCACACCGACGAAGGCGTGGAATACATGATCGCCTCGGAAAGTGTCGCTCTGGACGTACTCGGCTTCACCCTGATCCGCGACCTGGCGCCGGGCGAAGCGGTGTACATCACCGAAGAAGGCCAGCTGTACACCAAGCAGTGCGCTGAAGCGCCGAAGCTGCAGCCGTGCATCTTCGAGCACGTCTACCTGGCCCGCCCGGACTCGATCATCGACGGTATCTCGGTATACAAAGCCCGTCTGCGCATGGGTGAAAAACTCGCCGACAAGATCATGCGCGAGCGCCCGGAGCACGATATCGACGTGGTCATCCCGATCCCGGACACCAGCCGCACTGCCGCGCTGGAGCTGGCCAACCGTCTGGGCGTGAAGTTCCGCGAAGGCTTCGTCAAGAACCGTTACATCGGCCGTACCTTCATCATGCCTGGCCAGGCTGCACGGAAGAAATCGGTGCGCCAGAAGCTCAACGCCATCGAGCTGGAATTCCGCGGCAAGAACGTGATGCTGGTCGATGACTCGATCGTGCGCGGCACCACCTGCAAGCAGATCATCCAGATGGCCCGCGAAGCTGGCGCCAAGAACGTCTACTTCTGCTCCGCAGCCCCTGCGGTGCGCTACCCCAACGTCTACGGCATCGACATGCCGAGTGTTCACGAACTGATCGCCCACAACCGTACCACCGAACAGGTGGCCGAGTTGATCGGCGCCGACTGGCTGGTCTACCAGGACCTGCCAGACCTGATCGACTCGGTCGGTGGCGGCAAGATCAAGATCGATCACTTCGATTGCGCGGTGTTCAACGGTGAATACGTCACTGGTGACATCGACGAAGCCTACCTTGACCGTATCGAACAGGCCCGCAACGACCTGGCCAAGGTCAAGAACCAGGCCGTCAGCGCGATCATCGACCTCTACAACAACTGATTTGGGAGCGACGGCATGACGGATCAATGGGATGCCGGGCGACTGGACAGTGACCTCGAGGGTGTCGGTTTCGACACCCTGGCGGTACGCGCCGGTCAAAACCGTACACCGGAGGCCGAGCACAGCGAAGCGCTGTTCCTGACCTCCAGCTATGTGTTCCGCACGGCGGCCGATGCCGCTGCGCGTTTTGCCGGCGAAACGCCGGGCAACGTCTATTCGCGCTACACCAACCCGTCCGTGCGTGCGTTCGAAGAGCGCCTGGCGGCCATGGAAGGTGCCGAGCAGGCCGTGGCCACCTCCACCGGCATGGCGGCGATCCTTGCCGTGGTGATGTCGCTGTGCAGTGCCGGCGACCATGTGCTGGTGTCGCAGAGCGTGTTCGGCTCGACCATCAGCCTGTTCGAGAAGTACTTCAAGCGCTTCGGTGTGCAGGTGGACTACGTGCCACTGGTCGACCTCACTGGCTGGGAAAAGGCCATCAAGGACAACACCAAGCTGCTGATCGTCGAATCGCCCTCCAACCCGCTGGCCGAACTGGTCGACATCACTGCGCTGGCTGAAATTGCCCACGCCCGTGGCGCCATGCTGGTGGTGGACAACTGCTTCAGCACGCCGGCCTTGCAGCAGCCGCTCAAGCTGGGTGCCGACATCGTGTTCCACTCGGCCACCAAGTTCATCGACGGCCAGGGCCGTTGCATGGGGGGCGTGGTCGCCGGCCGCGCCGAGCAGATGAAAGAAGTGGTGGGCTTCCTGCGCACTGCAGGGCCAACCCTCAGCCCGTTCAACGCCTGGATCTTCACCAAGGGCCTGGAAACCCTCAAGCTGCGTATGCGTGCGCATTGCGAGAGCGCCCAGCGCCTGGCCGAATGGCTGGAGCAGCAGGACGGTGTGGAGAAGGTGCATTACGCCGGCCTGCCAAGCCACCCGCAGCACGAGCTGGCCAAGCGCCAGATGAGCGGCTTCGGCGCGGTGGTCAGCTTCGAGGTCAAGGGTGGCAAAGCAGGCGCCTGGCGCTTCATCGATGCGACCCGGGTGATTTCGATCACCACCAACCTTGGCGACAGCAAGACCACCATCGCCCACCCGGCCACCACCTCCCACGGCCGCCTGACGCCGCAGGAGCGTGAAGCGGCGGGCATTCGCGACAGCCTGATCCGGGTTGCCGTGGGCCTGGAAGACGTGGCTGACCTGCAGGCGGACCTCGCCCGTGGGTTGGCGGTGCTGTGATGGAAATCCGCGGCGGTGCGCCAGGCCATAACGGCCGGGTTGCCCTGGTCACCGGTGCCGCCCGCGGCATCGGCCTGGGCATTGCCGCCTGGTTGATCTGCGAAGGTTGGCAAGTGGTACTCAGCGACCTCGACCGCCAGCGCGGTGCCAAGGTGGCCAAGGCCCTGGGCGAAAACGCCTGGTTCATCACCATGGACGTGGCCGACGAGGCCCAGGTCAGTGCCGGGGTGTCCGAAGTGCTCGGCCAGTTCGGGCGTCTGGATGCCCTGGTGTGCAACGCGGCGATCGCCAACCCGCACAACCAGACCCTCGAAAGCCTGAGCCTGGCACAGTGGAATCGGGTGCTGGCGGTCAATCTCAATGGCCCCATGCTGCTGGCCAAGCATTGTGCGCCGTACCTGCGCGCGCACAATGGTGCAATCGTCAACTTGACCTCGACCCGTGCCCGGCAATCCGAGCCGGACACCGAGGCCTATGCGGCGAGCAAGGGTGGCCTGGTGGCCTTGACCCACGCCCTGGCCATGAGCCTGGGCCCGGAGATCCGCGTCAATGCGGTGAGCCCGGGCTGGATCGATGCCCGTGACCCGTCCCAGCGCCGTGCCGAGCCATTGACCGATGCCGACCATGCCCAGCATCCGACGGGCAGGGTGGGGACCGTGGAAGATGTGGCGGCCATGGTTGCCTGGTTGCTGTCGCGCCAGGCCGGGTTCGTCACGGGCCAGGAGTTCGTGGTCGACGGCGGCATGACCCGCAAGATGATCTACACCTGAGCAGGCCGCCACACGCGAAGGGGACCGAAAGGTCCCTTTTGCTTTTTTGGCTTTTTTGAAAAAAATTCAACGGGGCTATTGACTTAGCTTCGGCACCTGCGTAAATTTCGCGGCCTCAGCGAAGCAAACGCAACAAGCAACATCGCGAGGGTGATTAGCTCAGCCGGGAGAGCATCTGCCTTACAAGCAGAGGGTCGGCGGTTCGATCCCGTCATCACCCACCACTTCCTGAGATTGTTTCTAGCGCTGGGCGCTTCAGATGAAGCTGATAGCCGGAGAGAAACGCACTGCGCAGCGGTAGTTCAGTCGGTTAGAATACCGGCCTGTCACGCCGGGGGTCGCGGGTTCGAGTCCCGTCCGCTGCGCCATTTTTCAGTAACAGATGGGTGCCTGGCACCGGTCTGAAGTCGAAGGCGAAATGCCAGAGACTGATCCCAGTTTCAATCAGGCGTAAGCCTGAACCATACGCAGCGGTAGTTCAGTCGGTTAGAATACCGGCCTGTCACGCCGGGGGTCGCGGGTTCGAGTCCCGTCCGCTGCGCCATCTTCGTTTCAAGGTCCCTAGAACACCTTGAAGCACACACAAATGAAGCGATCAGATATCGCTTTTTTTGTGCCTGCCCTGAGGCGTTAGTGCCGGATGGGTGGACCCAGGTTTCAATCGGGCGCAAGCCTGAATGATACGCAGCGGTAGTTCAGTCGGTTAGAATACCGGCCTGTCACGCCGGGGGTCGCGGGTTCGAGTCCCGTCCGCTGCGCCATCTTCGCCTCAAGGCCCCTTGAACGCCTTGAAGCAACGAGAAAGCGACCTTAGGGTCGCTTTTTTCGTTTCTGGACCATGGCGGCGACCAGATTTACACGAACCTGACAGACTCTTCACCGATCAACGGTTCCTGTGCTTGCCTGCAGTGATGCACAATAGGCATCTTTTTGACTTTCCCGGAATTCGCAATGACCAAGTCATCCGTCTTTGGTGCGCTCGGGCTGGCCCTGGTGCTGGCGGGCGTGACCGGTTGCTCTTCGAAGAAAGCCGCCATCTACGAACACGAGAACTTCGACGACTCGGGGACCTACTCGCGCAGCTTCCCGGTGACCGATGCCGGCTCCTGCGAAGCGGCCCGCCGTGCGCTGCTCAGCCAGGGCTACATCATCACCAGCAGTGGCGCGAACCAGGTGATGGGCAACAAGAGCTTCCAGCAGAACAGCGAAAACCACCTGCAGATCAGCTTCAACGTGACCTGTGCGCCAGACGTCAACGACGACAAGCGTTCGACCATGTTCGCCAACGCGCTGCAGGACCGCTACAGCCTGAAAAAGTCCAACAGCTCGGCCAGCCTGGGTGTCGGTGTGCTGGGTTCGGTATCCATGCCGATCGGCTCCAGCGACGATTCTATGGTCAAGGTCGCCAGCGAAACGGTGACGGCGGCACAGTTCTACGACCGTTACTTCGCCCTGGTCGAAAGCTTCCTGCCCAAGCCGAAGAAGGTTGCCAAGGCCAAGGTCGAGGCGCCCGTGACCAAGCCCGAGAAGCCGGCGCCGGACCTGGGCTTGCCGGAGCAAGCCTCGGTGGCCCCTGCTGTTGCACCGCCAGCGGCTGCACCGTTGGTTGACGCTGCTTCTGCTCCTGCGGCGGCTGCGCCCGCCAGTGAAGCGGTGGCCAAACCGCTGGTCGATGACAGCCAGGGCTCGCAACCGGTGGCGCCGCCAGCGGAGGCTGCCCCGATTCAGGTGCAGCAGGATGCCCAGCCTGCAGCGCCGGCGCCGTCCTCGCTTTAATTCGCTGTTACAGATGTGCGGCGATAAGTTCCTGAACACCTGCTACGTTTACCACTCATGGACTTGTCATTATTCCTTCACCCGGCTCGTTTAGGTTGAAGGCATGACCAATGAAGACAGATGAGAAGAGGAAGCAGGGCGATGGATGACTATCAGGAAGAGCTGCTCGAGTTCCAGGCTTACGAACTGGATCCGCCAGAGCCGGCAGACGACGCTACAGAGCTTTAACCTGCTCGCCGCTGGCTGCGGCGAAACTCCCCCGGCGTAAGGCCCGTCCAGCGCTTGAATGCGCGCTGGAAGGCCTCTGCCGAAGCAAACCCCAACAGATAGGCGATCTCGCCAAAGGCCAGCTCCGTATCGCGGATATAGGCCTCGGCTAGGTCACGCCGCGTGTCATTGAGCAAGTCACGGAAGCGCGTGCCTTCTTCGGCCAGTTTGCGCCGCAGTGTCCAGGTGGGCAGTTGCAGGTGCAATGCCACTTCTTCCAGGTCGGGTTCCCGGCCGCCATTGAGCAACGGCCCGAGCAGGTGGGTAATGCGCTCGCCCAGGCTGCGCACCCGGGTGCGCTGGAGCATTTCCGCTTCACACAACTGCAACAGGTGGCCGAAGGTGCTCGGGCAGTGCTGTGGGTTGGCCAGTTCCAGCGTGCTTCGGCTCAGGCGCAAGCGGTTGGCGTTGGCGGCGAACTGCACGGGGGTGCTGCAAAGGGATTGATACCCGTTGGCGTAGGCCGGTGCCTCGAATTCGACCTCCAGGCGCTCGGCCTGCAAAGGGGTGCCAGCCAGGGCGGCGAGCTGGGCCAGCCAGCCGGCCAGCAGCGAGTCGACCACAAAGCGGTTGTAGTCGTTGTAGGGGCTGATCGAATAGAAACCCAGCCACGCGCCCTGGGCGTCTTCCTGGTAGCTGGAGTGGCCACGGTAGTTGGCGGCGTACAGTGGCTCGAAGCGCAGCAGAGTGCGTGCCGCCTCACCCAAGGTAGGGGCCTGGGCCGCTGTGACGCCGGCCAATCCGGCCTGGGCCAGGCGGTTTAGGCGCCCCATGCGCAGGCCCAGCGAGGGCTCGCCACACAGCGCGATGGCCGCATGCCCAAGGTGCATGTAGCGCGGGATCGACAGGCGCGCACCGGCTTCGGCCAGGCGTGCTGCATCGAGCCCGTATTGCTGCAGGAGTGGCGCCGGATCATGGCCTTGCTCGCGCAGGGCCTCGGCCAGGGGTTGGACGAACCCCACCGAAAGGTCACCCAGGCGCACGCGGGGGCGGCTCATGCGCCTACAGCCACAGGTTCAGCAGGCGCGCGCCGCGACTGGGAGGGCCCGCCAGCAACTCACCTGCCTGATGGGCGAAGCCCTGGCCGTCGCTGCCCTGTTCCCAGAACTGCCCACGCATGAACACGCTCATGCTGCTGACGCTGTCACCTGCGGCCTGGGTCAGGCGTTGCCAGGCGGTCTGCTCGCTGACCTCGCCGCGTTGCAGGCTCAGTTCGGCAGCGGCGTCCTGGTGGCGATTGCCGCGCCAGGGGGCATCCCAGCTATCTTTGCCGCTGAGAAACACCGGGTTGGCGACCAGCTGGACTTGCTGTTGCTCTAACTGATGCTGGTTCTCGGGGTACCAGCTGTCGCTGCCAATCAGCACGCCGAGGCGCCCGGCGGGGGTCTGCACCACTTGCAACGGGAAATGCCTGCCATGGTGGATGTAACGCCGTGTTTCGCTGTCGGGGTATTGCTGGTGTTGCGGTTGGCCCAATAGCGAGCCATCTGCGGCGAACACCATGCTGGTGTTGTACAGCGGCCCGGGGCCAATGTGCAGCACGCCTTGATCGACGTACGGGGCGGGTAGCACGATCGAGCCGGCTACCAGGGTCACGCCGAACTCCTTGGCCAGGCCGCCGAACAGTTGCTGATAATCGCTGGCCATCTGCTGGGCCTTCATGCGCAGGTGGGCATCGGCGCGCCGATCATCGCCATTGGCGCTCAGCATTGCCAGCCCATAGCGCAGCGGGTTGCTCAGCTCCAGCCATTGCTCGGCATCACGGTTGCGGGTGGCCTGGTACAGCTCATTCTTTTCGCCGCGAGCCCATAGCCAGGTGCCGATGTGTTCCGGTAGCACCACGACCGTGCGCGGGCCAACCAGGCCCTTGGCGCGTGCCTGCTCCAGGTAGGCCGAAAGCTTGCGGTGCAGACGTTGCAGGTTCTGGTAGTCGCTGGGGAACAGCAGCGGCTCGACGCCAAGCAGGTTGCCATGCTCGCCAGGCACACCATGGTTGAGCGCCAGTTCGATGCGCAGATCGGAGAGGTAGTGGCCTTCCGGGCGCTGTTGGGTCCAGAGGCCGTAGCCGCAGAGGGCGGCAATCATCACCAGCGCCAGGGCGCCTGCCAGGAGTTTTCGCATGAAGCGGTGAAGTGCCTTGGGAAACGAGGGTTACCTAGGGTAGTACTGCTGTGCGCACGGATCAATAAGTTGTCAGTTTCGATCATTGAGCGCGTTCAAACAGCTGTTTAATGTCGCAGGTAGACAAACGACGGGCACCCGCTGAGGCGCCCGCATTCCGTGATCACGCCACCTGGGGAACCGTACCATGGCTGCCGACCGCTATCCGCATTTGCTGGCCCCGCTGGATCTGGGCTTCACCACCTTGCGCAACCGCACCCTGATGGGCTCGATGCACACCGGCCTCGAAGAGCGTCCGGGTGGTTTCGAACGCATGGCCGCGTATTTTGCCGAGCGTGCCCGTGGCGGTGTTGGCCTGATGGTCACTGGCGGCATCGCGCCGAACGATGAGGGTGGGGTGTACGCCGGCGCTGCCAAGCTCAGCACCGAGGAAGAGGCTGACAAGCACCGCATCGTCACCGAAGCCGTGCATGCCGCAGGTGGCAAGATCTGCCTGCAGATCCTGCATGCCGGGCGCTACGCCTACAGCCCGCGGCAAGTGGCACCGAGTGCGATCCAGGCGCCGATCAACCCGTTCAAACCCAAGGAACTGGACGAAGCGGGTATCGAGAAGCAGATCGCCGACTTCGTAAACTGCGCCGTGCTGGCCCAGCGTGCTGGCTACGATGGCGTCGAGATCATGGGTTCGGAAGGCTACTTCATCAACCAGTTCCTCGCTGCCCACACCAACCATCGCACCGATCGCTGGGGCGGCAGCTACGAGAACCGCATGCGCCTGGCGGTACAGATCGTTACCCGCGTGCGCGACGCGGTAGGGCCGAATTTCATCATCATCTTCCGCCTGTCGATGCTCGACCTGGTCGAGGGCGGCAGCACCTGGGACGAAATCGAGCTGCTGGCCAAGGCCATCGAGCAGGCCGGCGCGACGCTGATCAACACCGGCATCGGCTGGCACGAGGCGCGCATCCCGACCATCGCCACCAAGGTGCCGCGTGCGGCGTTCAGCAAGGTCACCGCCAAGCTGCGCGGCGCTGTGAACATCCCGCTGATTACCACCAACCGCATCAACACACCGGAGGTGGCCGAAGCCGTGCTGGCCGAGGGCGATGCCGACATGGTCTCCATGGCCAGGCCGTTCCTCGCCGATGCGGACTTCGTCAACAAGGCGGCCGCAGGGCGTGCTGACGAGATCAACACCTGCATCGGTTGCAACCAGGCCTGCCTGGACCACACCTTCGGTGGCAAGCTGACCAGCTGCCTGGTCAACCCGCGCGCCTGCCACGAAACCGAGCTCAACTACCTGCCGGTGCGTGCCGTGAAGCGCATCGCTGTGGTCGGCGCCGGCCCGGCAGGCCTGGCAGCGGCCACCGTTGCGGCCGAGCGCGGCCATGAGGTAACGCTGTTCGATGCCGCCAGCGAGATTGGCGGGCAGTTCAACGTGGCCAAGCGGGTACCGGGCAAGGAGGAATTCCACGAGACCTTGCGCTACTTCCGCAACAAGGTGAAAAGCACCGGTGTCGAGCTGCGCCTGAATACCCGGGTCGATGTGCAGGCACTGGTAGGCGGTGGTTACGACGAGATCATCCTGGCCACCGGTATCGCACCGCGTACCCCGGCCATCCCAGGTGTCGAGCATGCCAAGGTGCTCAGTTACCTGGACGTGTTGCTCGAGCGCAAACCGGTCGGCAAGTCGGTCGCGGTGATTGGTGCGGGGGGCATCGGTTTCGACGTTTCCGAGTACCTGGTGCACCAGGGCGTGGCCAGCAGCCAGGACCGCGAAGCGTTCTGGAAAGAGTGGGGGATCGATACGCGCCTGGAGGCGCGCGGGGGGGTTGCCGGGATTACAGCCGAGCCGCATGCGCCCGCGCGTCAGGTGTACCTGTTGCAGCGCAAGAAATCCAAGGTCGGCGACGGCCTGGGCAAGACCACCGGCTGGATTCACCGGACCGGGCTGAAGAACAAGCAGGTGCAGATGCTCAACAGTGTCGAGTACCTGCAGATCGACGACGCCGGCCTGCACATTCGCGTTGGCGACGGGGAACCGCAGGTGCTGGCAGTGGACAACGTGGTGATCTGCGCCGGGCAGGAGCCGTTGCGTGAGCTGCATGAAGGGCTGCTGGCGGCGGGGCAGTCGGTGCACCTGATCGGTGGCGCCGATGTGGCGGCCGAGCTGGATGCCAAGCGGGCGATCAACCAAGGGTCTCGATTGGCCGCTGAACTCTGAGATCGCCGGGGGTGCTTTGCACCCCTTTCGCCGGCAAGCGCGGTTCCCACAGGTGTTGCGCTAGCCGTGAGACTTGCGCGGTCACCCTGTGGGAGCCGCGCTTGCCGGCGATGGGCCGCAAGGCGGCCCCGGGGATTTCTCGGTTAAACTCGGGCGATGCCCAACTCATTCCTGAACCTCCCCGACGCCCCGCTGCAACCCTTCAGCCTGCCCTGGCTGGAAACTGCTCAAGTCAAGGCCGCCATCCTGCGCCTGGACCTGATCGACCCCCTGATCAGCGGCAACAAGTGGTTCAAGCTCCGCCACCACCTGCAGCAGGCCTGTGAGTACGGCGCCCCCGGCCTGATCAGCCTGGGCGGCAATCATTCCAACCACCTGCATGCCCTGGCTGCCGCCGGCAAACGCTTTGGCTTTGCCACCGCTGGCCTGTTGCGCGGCCACCCCCAGGACACCCCCACGGTGCGCGACCTGCAAGGATTGGGCATGGAATTGCACTGGCTGGGTTACGGCGGCTATCGCGCACGCCATGAATCGGGTTTCTGGGCGCCTTGGCAGGCTCGTTATCCGGGCTGGCACTGCATTCCTGAGGGCGGTGGCGGGGCCGCGGGTGCCGAGGGGTGTGCGCTGATCGTCGAGCAGGCCCGTTCGCAGTTGCCTGTGCTGGGATGGTCGGGCTACGACGCCTGGTGGCTGGCCGCAGGTACCGGCACTACCTTGGCCGGCCTGGCCCTTGCCGAGGCAGGGGCACATGCGGTGCATGGTGCCCTGGCGGTGCCGAGGGATCACGGCGTGCCGCAGGCAGTCGCCGAGCTGGCTGGCGCGAAGGGCTACCAGTTGCACGACGCCTGCCGAGGTGGTTTTGGAAAATTCGATGATGAGTTGCTGGCCTTCATCGCCGAGAGCGAGCGTCACAGTGGCGTGCCGCTGGAAGCCCTGTATACCGGCAAGGCCTTGCTGGCCCTGCGTGATCAGGTCGAGGCCGGGCTGTTCGCGCCCGGTACCCGCCTGATCTTCGTCCATACCGGCGGCCTGCAGGGCCGGCGCGGTTACTTGTAGGGCAGCATGCGCAGCAGCGTGTTGTCGCGCTGCACGTAGTGGTGATACAGCCCGGCCAGCGCATGCAGGCCGATCAGCCAGTAGCCCCAGGACGCCACCCGCTCATGCCAGCCTTTGATGAACTTGGCCTGGTCCGGGTCCGGGCCGATCAGGTGCGGCAGCTCCAGGCCAAAGAACGGCACCGGTTTGTCGGCGGCACTGAGAATCAGCCAGCCGGCCAGCGGCAGGCCGATCATCAGCAGGTACAGTGCCAGGTGCATCAGGTGCGCAAGGCCGGTCTGCCAGGCCGGCGGCTTGGGCACGATAGGCGGGGTCGGGCGGACCAGGCGCACGGCCAGGCGCAGCCAGACCAGCACGAACACACTCAGGCCGAGCATGAAGTGCAGGTCTTTCATCAGGTTGCGTTCGGCGCTGTCCTTGGGGAATAGACCGCGCAATTCGATGCAGGCGTAAACGGCGGCCAGCAGCACCAGCATCAGCCAGTGCAGGGCGATGGACAGGCGTGCGTAATGGGGCGCGGGGGTGGATGAAACCATGATCGGTCCTCGTCATCAGGTTGGAATGGCGCTCTTGCTGGCGCTCTGGGGTAACTGTAATCGCTATCCGGGAATATAGTTTTGCGCCAGGTCGGTGAAATTTGTGTTGTCAGTGGCGCCCCTTTCGCGGGCAGGCAAAATCAATTGCTGGGCAAATGCGGCCAACTGTCAGCCACCAGAAACAAGCGCTCGGCTTCCTGCCTGGCGCCCTCGTCATCAGGCTCCAGCCTGACCAGCAACTGCGCCGGTGCATGCTCGTCCAGCTGCTTCAGCCAGTCTCCAGACCGCTGCACCGTCCAGCATTCGTCCGCCTCGACCCGCGCTGGCGCCAGCCAGGCATGCCGCGCCAGTGGTTGCCAGTGTTCATCCGCTGCCATGTGCCAGTCGCTTCGCCTTGCCCAGCGCCCGCGCAGATGCTGGGGGTTGGCGCCTGCAGGCGGCTCGGCGTGCCCCGGCCACGGATAGAACAGGTAGCCGCCCAGCCACAGGTGTGCCTGCACCTGGCCCACCCCTACAGTGGCCAGTGCTTCGCGACTCTGTGAGTCTCCCGACATGGGCAACTGATGCCCGGCCAGGTGTGCCAGTTTGCTGCCGAGCCGATCGTGGCACCCAGGCCCGAGCCAGTGCGCCGGGTCGCGCCCGTCGTCCACGGTCGGCCCCAGGTAGAGCTTGATCGCCAACTCCAGATGGTGAGTGCCTTCGCCATCGCGCAGCAGAATATCCAGCTCGCCCAAGGTCCGCCCGCCCGCGCGAATCGCCAGGTTGGACGCCAGCAACTCGACCCCGGGCGCTTGCGCCAGGGCGAACTGCCACAGACCTTCGTAGTACAGCCCCAGGCGCCGGCTGGTGATCTTTGCCAACCAGTCGCGCAGGGGCAGATCATCCGCATCCAGGGCACACAGCCAGTCGTGCAGGCGCTGCGGATCGCCCACCCAGGCGCTACCCGCCAGCGGATGGCGCTGGGGGCAGGGCGGGGCGCTCAACAGCGCGGGCGACAGCAGGGTCCAGGCCAGGTCGCGCACGGCAGGGCGGCGCAAGCGGCGGGGCAGCTCATGGAGCTCGGCAAATGGCATCATGCTGCGAGCATAGCCGGTTTGCCGCTGCCCGGTCGTTTCGCCCATAATCGCGACATCGTCACCCCGCCGCAGAGCCTCGCAGGAGCCCCATGGAGCAATTTCGCAATATCGGTATCATCGGCCGCCTTGGCAGCTCGCAGGTGCTCGACACCATTCGCCGACTGAAAAAATTCCTCCTCGAGCGCCACCTGCACGTGATCCTCGAGGACACCATCGCCGAAGTGCTGCCCGGCCACGGCTTGCAAACCTCGACGCGCAAGCTGCTCGGCGAGGTCTGCGACCTGGTCATCGTGGTCGGTGGCGACGGTAGCCTGCTTGGCGCCGCCCGCGCGTTGGCCCGGCACAATGTGCCGGTGCTGGGTATCAACCGCGGCAACCTGGGCTTTCTGACCGATATCCGCCCGGACGAGCTGGAGCAGAAAGTCGCCGAAGTGCTCGACGGCCACTACCTGGTGGAAAACCGCTTCCTGCTGCAGGCCGAGGTGCGACGCCATCACGAGGCCATCGGCCAGGGCGACGCGCTCAACGACGTGGTCCTGCACCCGGGCAAGTCGACGCGAATGATCGAGTTCGAGATCTACATCGATGGCCAGTTCGTCTGCAGCCAGAAGGCCGACGGCCTGATCGTCGCCACCCCGACCGGCTCCACCGCCTACGCGCTGTCGGCCGGCGGCCCGATCATGCACCCCAAGCTCGACGCCATCGTCATCGTGCCGATGTACCCGCATACCCTTTCGGGCCGGCCGATCGTGGTCGACGGCAACAGCGAGCTGAAGATCGTGGTGTCCAAGGACCTGCAGATCTACCCCCAGGTGTCGTGCGACGGCCAGAACCACTTCACCTGCGCCCCGGGCGATACCATCACGGTAAGCAAGAAGCCGCAGAAGCTGCGCCTGATCCATCCGCTCGACCACAACTACTATGAGGTGTGTCGCACCAAACTCGGCTGGGGCAGCCGCCTGGGAGGCAGGGACGACTGATGCTCGATCCGGCGCGCAGTTTCGACATCATCGGCGACGTGCATGGCTGTGCACTGACCCTCGAACGCCTGCTCGACGCCCTGGGCTACAAACGCGTCGGTGGCGTGTGGCGCCACCCGCGGCGGCAGGCATTGTTCCTCGGCGACATCGTCGACCGTGGCCCGCGCATCCGCGAGGCGCTGCATATCGTTCACGACATGGTCGAGGCCGGCCAGGCGTTCTGCATCATGGGCAACCACGAGTACAACGCCCTGGGCTGGGTCACCCCGGCATTGCCTGGCAGCGGCAAGTCGTTCGTGCGCGAACACACCCCGCGCCACGCCCGGTTGATCGACGAAACCCTCACCCAGTTCGCCCACCACCCCGGCGACTGGCACGACTTCGTCCAGTGGTTCTACGACCTGCCGCTGTTCGTCGACGCCGGGCGCTTCCGCCTGGTGCACGCCTGCTGGGACCCGCGGCTGATCGAGCCGCTGCGCCAGCAGTACCCTGGCGGGCGTATCGACGAGCACTTCATCCAGGCTTCGGCGGTGTCCGGCAGCTTTGCCGCCACCGTGTGCAACCGTCTGCTGCGCGGCACCGACATGCGCTTGCCGGACGGCCTGACCCTGACCGGCGGTGACGGCCTGACCCGCGCGTTCTTCCGTACCAAGTTCTGGGAAGAAGACCCGCAGACCTACGGCGACATCGTCTTCCAGCCCGATGCGCTGCCCGATGACGTTGCCCGCACGCCACTGAGCCATACCGAAAAAAATGCCCTGCTGCGCTATGCCGAAGACGAACCGATGCTGTTCGTCGGCCACTACTGGCGCAGCGGCCGCCCGGCGCCGATCCGCGCCAACCTGGCCTGCCTGGACTACAGCGCGGTGCTGTACGGCAAGCTGGTGGCCTACCGCCTGGATGATGAAACCCGCATCGACCCGCACAAGTTCGTCTGGGTCGACGTCGAACGCCCGCAGGCCAATCAATGAATATCATCGAAGTGATGCGCCTGCCGCTGTCGGTCGACCTCAGCGGCTTCGTCCACCTGCTGCAGCGCCTGCAGGTGCCGCACCGGGTGAGTGAGGAAGGTGAGGATCAGGTGCTCTGGGCCCCCGACACCCTGGCCGCCGACGTGCGCGAACTTTACCAGCGCTTCCCGGACGGTAACGCCGATGTAGGAGCGGATTTATCCGCGATGGCCCCCACACAGCCCTCCCTGGCTGACCAGGCCAAAGCCTGCAAGGTCACCGCCACCATCCTCGTCCTCTGCCTGATCGTCGCCGGCCTCACCAGCCTTGGCGACAACCTGAACGTCATCAGCTGGTTCACGTTCCTCGACTTCCGCGTCCAGGGTGAATACCTGCACTTCACGCCGCTGGCCCAAGGCCTGGCCGAAGGCCAGTGGTGGCGCCTGGTGTCACCCATGCTGCTGCACTTCGGCGTGCTACACCTGGCCATGAACGGCCTGTGGTACTGGGAGCTGGGCAAGCGCATCGAACTGCGCCAGGGCCCCTGGCTGCTGCTGGGCCTGACCCTGCTGTTCAGCCTGGTGTCCAACCTGGCCCAGCACTACACCAGTGGCCCGAGCCTGTTCGGCGGCCTGTCCGGCGTGCTCTATGGCTTGCTCGGCCATGTCTGGCTGTACCAGTGGCTGGCGCCCAACCCTTACTTCAACCTGCCCAAGGGCGTGCTGGTGATGATGCTGCTCTGGCTGGTGATCTGCCTGACCGGCGTGGTCGGCCAGCTCGGCTTCGGCCAGATCGCCAATGCTGCCCACGTCGGCGGGCTGCTCATCGGATGCCTGACCGGGCTCTTGGGCGGGGCGCTGGCCCGGCGTAAACTGTCGGCTTGAATCAGGAGACACTATGTCCACTTTCGTGCAAATGATCGAAAACATTACCCCGGAAATCTACCAGAGCCTGAAACTGGCCGTGGAAATCGGCAAATGGTCGGACGGGCGCAAGCTCACCGCCGAGCAGAAAGAGCTGTCGCTGCAGGCGGTGATCGCCTGGGAGATGAAAAACCTGCCCGAAGAGCAGCGCACCGGCTACATGGGCCCGCAGGAATGCGCGTCGAAGTCCGCACCCATCGCCAACATTCTGTTCAAGTCGGACTCGGTACATTGATCGAACTCGCTCGTGGCTCTTTGAGCAAGATGGCGGTCAGCCTGCAGGCACCGGTGGTGCAATACAGCTTCCGCCTGGATGAAACCCAGGTGCCGGTCAACCCGCTGATCGGCCAGCGCCTGCGCCTGGAATACCTCGGCGCCATTCACTGCAGCCATTGCGGCAAACGCACCAAGACCAGCTTCAGCCAGGGTTACTGCTACCCGTGCATGACCAAGCTGGCCCAGTGCGACGTGTGCATCATGGCCCCGGAAAAATGCCACTACGACGCCGGCACCTGCCGCGAGCCGTCGTGGGGCGAACAGTTCTGCATGACCGACCACGTGGTGTACCTGGCCAACTCATCGGGGATCAAGGTCGGCATCACCCGCGCCACCCAGCTGCCCACCCGCTGGCTCGACCAGGGCGCCAGCCAGGCGCTGCCGATCATGCGCGTGGCCACCCGCCAGCAATCGGGCCTGGTCGAAGACATCCTGCGCAGCCAGGTACCGGACCGCACCAACTGGCGCACGCTGCTCAAGGGCGACGCCGAAGTGCTCGACCTGCCCGCCATTCGCGAGCAGGTCTTCGAAGCCTGTGCCGACGGCCTGCGCGAACTGCAGGGCCGCTTCGGCCTGCAGGCGATCCAGCCGCTGGCCGACGCCGAAGTGGTGGAGATGCGCTACCCGGTCGAGGCCTATCCGAAAAAGATCGTCAGCTTCAACCTCGACAAGGACCCGGTGGCCGAAGGCACGCTGCTGGGCATCAAGGGCCAGTACCTGATCTTCGACACCGGCGTGATCAATATTCGCAAGTACACGGCCTACCAGTTGGCCGTGCTCCAGTAAAAAGGACCTGCACATGCGTACCGAACAACCGCAAGTGATCTACCTCAAGGATTACCAGGCGCCCGAGTACCTGATCGACGAGACGCACCTGACCTTCGAGCTGTTCGAGGACCACACCCTGGTCCACGCGCAACTGGTCATGCGCCGCAACCCGGCACGCGGTGCCGGCCTGCCGCCACTGGAGCTCGATGGCCAGCAGTTGGAGCTGCTGCGCGCCTCGCTGGACGACCAGGAACTGCAGGCGGGCGACTACCAGCTCGACGCCGACAGCCTGACCGTTCACCCCAAGGCCGAACGCTTCACCCTCGACACCAGCGTGAAGATCCACCCGGAGCGCAACACCGCGCTGGAAGGCCTGTACAAGTCCGGCAAGATGTTCTGCACCCAGTGCGAGGCCGAAGGTTTCCGCAAGATCACCTACTACCTCGACCGCCCGGACGTGATGAGCACCTTCACCACCACGGTGATCGCCGAGCAGCATCGCTACCCGGTGCTGTTGAGCAACGGCAACCCGATCGGTAGCGGGCCGGCAGAAGACGGCCGGCACTGGGCGACCTGGGAAGACCCGTTCATGAAGCCGGCCTACCTGTTCGCGCTGGTGGCCGGTGACCTGTGGTGCGTAGAAGACAGTTTTACTCGCCAGTCCGGCCGCGACGTGACCCTGCGCATCTACGTCGAGCCCGAGAACATCGACAAGTGCGACCACGCCATGGTCAGCCTGAAAAAGTCCATGCGTTGGGATGAAGAAGTCTACGGCCGCGAGTACGACCTGGACATCTTCATGATCGTCGCGGTCAACGACTTCAACATGGGCGCCATGGAAAACAAGGGCCTGAACATCTTCAACTCGAGCTGCGTGCTGGCCCGCGCCGAAACCGCCACCGATGCCGCCCACCAGCGCGTCGAGGGTGTTGTCGCCCACGAGTACTTCCACAACTGGTCGGGCAACCGCGTGACCTGCCGCGACTGGTTCCAGCTGTCGCTCAAAGAGGGCTTCACGGTGTTCCGCGATGCCGAGTTCAGCGCCGACATGAACTCGCGCACGGTCAAGCGCATCGAGGACGTTGCCTACCTGCGCACCCACCAGTTCGCCGAAGACGCCGGCCCCATGGCCCACCCGGTGCGCCCGGACAGCTTCATCGAAATCTCCAACTTCTACACGCTGACCGTGTACGAGAAGGGTGCCGAAGTGGTGCGCATGGTTCGCACCCTGCTGGGCGCCGAGGGCTTCCGCAAGGGCAGCGACCTGTACTTCGAGCGCCACGATGGCCAGGCGGTGACCACCGACGATTTCATCAAGGCCATGGAAGACGCCAACGGCGTCGACCTCACCCAGTTCAAGCGCTGGTACAACCAGGCCGGTACCCCGCGCCTGGACGTCAGCGAAGCCTATGACGCGGCTGCACAGACTTACCGCCTGACCTTCCGCCAGAGCTGCCCGCAGACCCCGGACAAGGCCGAGAAGCTGCCGTTCGTGATCCCGGTCGAATTGGGCCTGCTGGACGCTGCCGGCAACGACCTGCCGCTGCAACTGGCCGGCGAAAGTTCGGCTGCAGGCACCAGCCGTGTGCTGTCGGTGACCGAAGCCGAGCAGACCTTCACCTTCCAGGGCATCGCTGCCAAGCCGCTGCCGTCGCTGCTGCGTGGTTTCAGCGCGCCGGTCAAGCTGAGCTTCCCGTACGACCGTGACCAGCTGATGTTCCTCATGCAGCACGACAGTGACGGCTTCAACCGCTGGGAAGCGGGCCAGCAGCTGTCGGTGCAGGTGCTGCAGGAACTGATCGGCCAGCATCAGCGCGGCGAAGCGCTGAAGCTCGACCAGCGCCTGATCACCGCCCTTGGCACCGTGTTGGGCAACGAAGCGCTGGACCCTGCCATGGTCGCCGAGATGCTCTCGCTGCCAGGCGAAGCCTACCTGACCGAGATCAGCCAGGTGGCCGACGTCGATGCCATTCATGCCGCCCGTGAGTTCGCCCGCCAGCAGATCGCCGAGCAGCTGTTCGACGCCCTGTGGTCGCGTTACCAGGCCAACCGCGAAGTGTCGCGCAACACCGCCTACGTTGCCGCCGCTGAGCACTTTGCCCGCCGCAGCCTGCAGAACATTGCCCTGTCGTACCTGATGCAGAGCGGCAAACCGCAAGTGCTGGAAGCGACCCTGGAGCAGTTCGACCAATGCGACAACATGACCGAGCGCCTGACTGCGCTGGCCGTGCTGGTCAACTCGCCGTTCGAAGCCGAGCGTGCCAAGGCCCTGGAAAGCTTTGCCGAGCACTTCAAGGACAACCCGTTGGTCATGGACCAGTGGTTCAGCGTACAGGCGGCCAGCACGCTGCCGGGCGGGCTGGCGCGGGTCAAGGCGCTGATGCAGCACCCGGCGTTCACCCTGAAGAACCCGAACAAGGTACGGGCGCTGATCGGTGCCTTTGCCGGGCAGAACCTGGTCAACTTCCACGCGGCCGATGGCTCGGGCTATCGCTTCCTGGCGGACCTGGTGATCGAACTGAATGCGCTGAACCCGCAGATTGCCTCGCGTCAGCTGGCGCCGCTGACCCGCTGGCGCAAGTATGACGATGCGCGGCAGGTGCTGATGAAGGGTGAGCTGGAGCGGATTCTCGCTTCCGGTGAGCTTTCCAGCGATGTGTATGAAGTGGTGAGCAAGAGCCTGGCGTAAGCCTGCTGGATCCTGGGGCTGCTGTGCAGCCCTTCGCGGGCAAGCCCGCTCCCACAGAGAGGTTTTTGACCTGAGCCTGTGGGAGCGGGCTTGCCCGCGAAGGGCCGCATAGCGGCCCCAGTTTTTTGGTTAACAAAACATAACGCACCGCGCGTTGTATTCCCGCGACCTTCCCCGATACGATCCCTGCAAGCCTCTAACACAGGCTTTTCACAGCACAGACCCACCAAGAAGAACAGAACAGGGGACGGTCATGAAGGAGCGGGTGATGACGCAGGCCAGGCGTGGTGCCTGGCCACTGGCGGCCGGCGCGATGCTGGCGCTGGCACTGGGAATGTGGGCCGACAGCGCCCAGGCTGCTGCAGCCGACGAATACTCGACCGAATCAGCCAAGGCCAGCCAGAGCCTGCTGATCGGCGCTGCCCATGCCGGCAAGCGCCTGGTGGTGGTCGGTGATCGCGGCCACATTCTGTTCTCCGACGACCAGGGCAGCACCTGGACCCAGGCCCGGGTGCCCACCCGTCAACTGCTCACCGCCGTGTTCTTCCTCGACGACAAGCGCGGATGGGCGGTCGGCCACGATGCACAGATCCTTGCCAGCAGCGATGGCGGCGCCACCTGGAGCAAGCAGTTCGAAGACCTGGCCCGCGAAGCGCCATTGCTCGATGTCACCTTCCTCGACGCCCAGCACGGCTTTGCCGTGGGGGCCTATGGCGCCCTGCTGGAAACCCTCGACGGTGGCCAGCACTGGCAGGACATCGCCGAACGCCTGGACAACCCTGACCAGCTGCACCTAAACGGTATCACCCGGGTGCGCGACGCTGGCTTGTTCATCGTCGGCGAGCAGGGTGGCATGTACCGTTCCAGCGACAACGGCCAGACCTGGGTCAAGGTCCAGGGCCCCTACGAGGGCTCGCTGTTCGGTGTGATCGGCACCGCCAAGGCCAATACCTTGCTGGCATACGGGCTGCGCGGCAACCTGTTCCGCTCCAGCGACTTTGGTGACAGCTGGCAGTCGATCCCGCTCAAGGCCGCGCGCGGCGAGCTCGAATTCGGCCTGGCAGGCGCTACGCTTGTCGAGGATGGCAGCCTGGTGCTGGTCGGCAATGGTGGCAGCGTGCTGCGCAGCACCGATGATGGCCAGACTTTCAGCGTCTACAACCGCAGCGACCGCATTGCCCTGGCCGGCGTCACTGGCCTGGCTGACGGTGGCTTGCTGCTGGTGGGGCAGGGTGGCGTACACCTGGCCAGCGCCGAAGGCGCAGAGCCGGCTGCCAAGGAGGTGCGTCCATGACCAGCAGGGAGAGCATCACCATGCACCCGCATCACCAGGACAAGGCCACGCTGCTCGAACGGCTGATCTTCAACAACCGCCCAGTGGTCATCGCCCTGTGCCTGCTGGTCAGCATTTTCCTGTTCTGGCAGGCCACGCAGATCCGCCCCTCGACCAGCTTCGAGAAGATGATCCCGCTGCAGCACCCGTTCATCGAGCAGATGATGGAGCACCGCAACGACCTGGCCAACCTGGGCAACACCGTGCGCATCTCGGTCGAAGCGGTCAACGGCGACATCTTCGACAAGGACTACATGGAGACGCTGCGCCAGATCCATGACGAGGTGTTCTACATCCCCGGTGTCGACCGTGCCGGCCTCAAGTCGCTGTGGAGCCCCAGCGTGCGCTGGAGCGAGGTCACCGAGGAGGGCTTCTCCGGCGGCGAAGTCATCCCCAATACCTACAACGGCTCCCAGGACAGCCTTGACACCCTGCGCGACAACGTGCTCAAGTCCGGCCAGGTCGGGCGCCTGGTAGGCAACAACTTCAAGTCCAGCATCGTCGACGTGCCACTGCTGGAGAGCTTCCCCGACCCGCAGGACCCCGGCAAGCAGGTCAAACTGGATTACCAGCAGTTCTCGCACCAGCTGGAAGAGAAGATCCGCGACAAGTTTCAGGCGCAGAACCCCAATGTGAAGATCCACATCATCGGCTTCGCCAAGAAGGTCGGCGACCTGATCGACGGCCTGGTGATGGTGGCGATGTTCTTCGGCGTGGCCCTGGTGATCACCTGGATCCTGCTGTACTGGTTCACCTGGTGCCTCCGCAGCACCATCGCCGTGCTCATCACCACCCTGGTGGCGGTGGTCTGGCAGTTGGGCCTGATGCATGCGGTGGGCTTCGGCCTGGACCCGTACTCGATGCTGGTACCGTTCCTGATCTTCGCCATCGGCATTTCCCACGGGGTGCAGAAGATCAACGGCATCGCCTTGCAGTCCAGCGACGCCGACAATGCCTTGACCGCCGCCCGGCGCACCTTCCGCCAGCTGTTCCTGCCGGGGATGATCGCCATCCTCGCCGATGCCGTGGGCTTCATCACCCTGCTGATCATCGATATCGGCGTGATCCGCGAGCTGGCCATCGGTGCGTCCATCGGCGTGGCGGTGATCGTCTTCACCAACCTGATCCTGCTGCCGGTGGCGATCTCCTATGTCGGCATCAGCAAGAAGGCCATCGAACGCAGCAAGAAGGACGCGACCCGTGAGCACCCGTTCTGGCGCCTGCTGTCGAACTTCGCCAGCGCCAAGGTGGCGCCGGTGTCCATCACCCTGGCTTTGATCGCCTTCGCCGGCGGCCTGTGGTACAGCCAGAACCTGAAGATCGGCGACCTTGACCAGGGTGCGCCGGAACTGCGCCCGGATTCGCGCTACAACCAGGACAACAACTTCATCATCAGCAACTACTCGACCAGTTCCGACGTGCTGGTAATCATGGTCAAGACCCCGGCCGAGAGCTGCTCGATCCACTCGACCATGGCCCCGATCGACGAGCTGATGTGGACCATGCAGAACACCCCCGGCGTGCAGTCGGCGATCTCCCTGGTGACCGTGTCCAAGCAGGTGATCAAGGGCATGAACGAGGGCAGCCTGAAGTGGGAGACGCTGTCGCGCAACCCGGACATCCTCAACAACTCCATCGCCCGCGCCGACGGCCTGTACAACGCCGACTGCTCGCTGGCGCCAGTGCTGGTCTTCCTCAACGACCACAAGGCCGAGACCCTGGAACGTGTTACCGCAGTGGCCAAGGCGTTCGCCGACAGCCATGACAAGGAGGGCCTGCAGTTCCTGCTGGCAGCGGGCAACGCCGGGATCGAGGCGGCCACCAACGAGGTGATCAAGTCGGCCGAGCTGACCATCCTGATCCTGGTCTACCTGTGCGTGGCGGTGATGTGCATGATCACCTTCCGCTCGTTCGCCGCGACCCTGTGCATCGTCCTGCCGCTGGTGCTGACCTCGGTGCTGGGTAACGCACTGATGGCGTTCATGGGGATCGGCGTCAAGGTCGCCACCTTGCCGGTGGTAGCCCTGGGCGTGGGCATCGGCGTGGACTACGGCATCTACATCTACAGCCGCCTGGAAAGCTTCCTGCGTGCCGGCCTGCCGTTGCAGGAGGCTTATTACCAGACCCTGCGTTCGACCGGTAAAGCGGTGTTGTTCACCGGCCTTTGCCTGGCGATCGGCGTGTGCACCTGGATCTTCTCGGCGATCAAGTTCCAGGCCGACATGGGGCTGATGCTGACCTTCATGCTGCTGTGGAACATGTTTGGCGCGCTGTGGCTGCTGCCGGCGCTGGCGCGGTTCCTGATCAAGCCGGAGAAGATGGTGGGCAAGGAGGGGGGCTCCATTTTCGCCCATTGAGTCGCCAGGGGCTGCTTTGCAGCCCATCGCCGGCAAGCGCGGCAGTCCAGGAACTGCGGCGCTGCACAAATCTCTGTGGGAGCCGCGCTTGCCGGCGATGGGCCGCAAAGCGGCCCCAGGGTTATACTGCCGTCTCATTTCTGATCGGTATCCCCATGTCCCCCCTCGCCACCGCCCTCGCATCCTGCGACATGCTCCTGATCGATGGCCTGCACGCCTTCGATTTCACCTGCGACGAATCCGGCCTGACCATCGAGTGCATGGACGGCCGCCAACTGCGCCGCTGGTCATTTACCCCCGAGCAGATCGCTGCCGCCACCGGTGCCAATGATGAATGGCAACTCAACGATGCCCAGGGCGAGCATCGTCTAGTCTGTATGAGTGCCTTCCGCGCCCCGGATGAAGACGACGATGAACCGGATCTGGACCCGCCTGCTGACCGCTAGCCTGATGAGCCTGACAATCGCCGCCCACGCCGCCACGTTGCTGGTGGGCAGCTACACCGATGGCCAGAGCCAGGGCATCTACCGCTACGCCTTCGACAGCAAGACAGGGCAGATCGACCCGACGCCGCAGCAGGTGGTCAAGAGCGTCAGCCCGTCGTGGCTGGTGCTGTCGGCCGACCAGCGCCAGCTGTTCGCGGTCAATGAAACCCCGAACGGCCACGTCAGCAGCTTCAGTGTCAGTGCCAAGGACGAGATCAAGCCGCTGAACCAGGTGAGCAGCCGTGGCGACGAGCCGACTCACGCCAGCCTCAGCCGCGACCAGCGCTACCTGTTCGTCGCCAACTACGCCGTCGCCCCCGACCCGGGCGGCAGCCTGGTGGTGATCCCGGTGGCCAAGGATGGCAAGCTCAAGGACGTGGTGCAGCAGTTGCGGCACAAAGCCAGTGGCGTCAACCCCGAGCGCCAGGCCGGGGCCCATGTGCATTCGCTGGTGCTGTCGCCGGATGGCCAGCATGTGTATGCCTGCGACCTGGGGGCCGACAAGGTGTTCATCTACCGCTACGACGGCGCCAGCGCCGATCACCCACTGAGCCCGGCGATCCCGGCGTCGGTGGACCTGCCGCCCGGCAGCGGGCCACGCCATCTGCTGTTCGATGCCAAGGGCCGGCACGCCTACCTGACGCTGGAGATGAGCGGTGAAGTGGTGATGTTCGACGTCGAAGACGACGCCTTGCTGGAGCGCCAGCGCCTGCCGCTGACCGACCGGCAGGATGCCGCCGCCAAGGCCTCGGGTGGCCTGCACCTGTCGGCGGACGGGCGCTTCCTGTATGTCAGCAACCGCGGCACGGTGAACGAGATCGTGGTGTTCAGCGTGGGCAAGGACGATGGCCAGCTGGCCTTCCTGCAACGTCGTTCGGTGGAAGGCGACCACCCGCGCGAGTTCGCCCTGGACCCGAGCGACAACTTCCTGCTGGTGGCCAACCAGAAGAGCAACCAGATCGTGGTCATGCGCCGCGACCCGCGTAGCGGCAAGCTCGGCGAGACGGTGCAGCGCTTTACCCAGGATGCGCCTTCGGACCTCAAGTTCATCAAGTGAGGCGCGTCACAAGGACTATCGATACGGGTAATAATCCTTACCAGCGCAATGAATTTCTGCGGGCGACCTCAGCGGCGTAAGTTTGACCCAAGGCCCAAGCGGCTGAACGTCAAACCACACAAGTCGAGGTCAGCCACCATGAACTTCAATCTCTTCCCCGTGATTGCCGCATCCGCCATTTCCGCTTCCGTCGTGCTTCCGGCCCATGCCCATGCCGACAGCAGCAAGGCCACCGCCACCCACAGCTACACCGAGCAGTACCTGCGCCAGAGCGCCAACTTCCATGCGGCACTGAGTGGCAAGCAAAACCATTGATCCAGGTTGACTCGGACCTTGTGGGAGCGGGCTTGCCCGCGCATCAGGCACCGCGGTGCTTGGCACCGGCATAGCCGGTGTTCGCGGGCAAGCCCGCTCCCACAGGGACTGAGTTGCAATCGAAGGTGCTAGCGAGCCATTACGGACTTGAACAGCTCCGAAGCCAGCCACCCCTCCAGCCAGCTCCGCACCCGCGGATAAGCCGCCTCGGCGAACCACTGCGGTTCGACCCCGGCAAACTGGCGCATCAGGGGCAACAGGGCGGCATCGGCCAGGCTCGGGTGAGCGGCCAGCAGGTAGGGCCGGCCTTCGAGCAACTGCTCTAGCTCTGCCAGCCAGGCTTCGGCCTGTTGGCGATAGTGCTCGCGTGAGTGCTCGGGGTAGCGCTCGGCGTACTTGTACAGGTTCACCTGCGCCTTGAAGGTGCTGTCGTTGCGGGCAATCAGCGCCTCGGCGTGTTGCGCGGCAGCGGGGTCGGCCTGCAGGCGCCAGTCCTCTGGATCATGCTGCTGCAGCGCCCAGCGCATGATGTCCAGGCTCTCTTCCAGTACACCGGCACCGGTATCGAGCACCGGCACCGTACCCTTGGGCGACAAAGCCAGCAGCTCTGCCGGCTTGTTCTTCATCGCCACCTCGACGACCTCCACCGCGCAGCCGGCATAGCGCAGCGCCAGGCGCGCACGCATCGCCCACGGGCAGCGGCGGAACGAGTAGAGGATCACCCGCACACCTCCACGTCGCTCAGGCCATTGCCCTGGCGGCGCACCTGGATCTGCACCGGAATGCGCTCGTGCATTTCCTGCACGTGGGAGATCACCGCGACCTTGCGGCCCTGGGCCTGCAAGCCGTCGAGGGCATCCATGGCCAGTTGCAGCGACTCCGGGTCGAGGCTGCCGAAACCTTCGTCGATGAACAGCGATTCGATGCGCAGGGTGCTCGAGGCCATCGACGCCAGGCCCAGGGCCAGGGCCAGCGAGACCAGGAAGGTTTCCCCGCCGGACAGCGAGTGCACCGAGCGCAGCTCGTCGCCCATTTCGGTGTCTAGCACCAGCAGGCCCAGGGCGCTGCCGCCGCGCTTGAGGCGGTAGCGGCGCGCCAGCTGGCGCAGCTGGGCGTTGGCGTGGTGCAGCAGCAGGTCGAGGTTGTAGCCTTGGGCTATCTTGCGGAACACGTCGCCCGAGGCCGAGCCGATCAGCGCGTTCAGCCGCGCCCACCGCTGCCATTGCTGGTAGGCCTGCTCGATTTCCCCGGCCAGGGCCTGGCTGGCCTGCTGGCGGCGTTGGTCGTCGGCCTGCTGCGCGCGCAGTTCGGCGCACTGCTGCTCGTGGCCGGCCAGCCGCTCGCGCAGCTCGCCCAGTGCCTGCTCAAGGTCTTCGAGCGAAGCGTCGACGCTCATCTGCGTGGCATGTTGCTGCAGGCGTTGTTCACGTTCCTGGAGCAGCACGCGGTTCTGTTCGATGGCCTTCTCGGCACGTTGCAGGCGCTGGCGCAGCTCGCCCAACTGGGCATCGTCGATGGCCAACAGGCGATCCAGCCCGGCGTCGTCCAGCTCCGGATGCTCGGCGCGCCATTGGGCGATGTCGCCTTGCAACTGCTGGCATTCTTGCGCCAGTGCCTGCTGCTGCTGGGTATTGGCCTTGAGTTCGCTGGCCAGTTGCACGGCCTGGGTGCGCAAGTCCTGCAGCTGCTGGGCGGTGTCTGCCTCGACGGCGCGGGCCTGCTCCAGCTGGCTGTCCATGTGCTGCTGCCAGGCTTCGGCACTGGCCTGCTCGCCAAGCAGCTCGGCCAGGGCGGCCTGGGCCTGCTGGCGCTGCGTGTCGAGTGCGGCGAGCTGCTGCTGCGCCTGCGTCAAGGCCTGTACGCGCGCTTGTTGCTGGTCGCGCAGCTTGTCCAGCTGAAGCTGACGCGCCTGTTGTTCTTCCTGCTCGTCCTTGCGTTGCTCCAGTTGTTGCAGGCGCTGGGCGATCTGTTGATCGAGGGCCAGGAAGGCATTGGCCGGGTCATCGCTCAGGGCTTTGAGGACATCGCCCGGAAGCACATTGGCCAGGTCATTGAGCCCTTGCTCCAGCTGTTGTTCATCGCTGGCCAGTGCCTGGTGCTGCTGGTCGAGATGGCGCTGGGCCTGCTGCTGGGCTTGCTGCGCGGCCTGCAGTTGCTGGTTCAGGCGCGCAGCATCCTTTTGCAGGGCGAGCAGGGCGCTCTGGCGTTTCTCGTCCTTGGCGATTTCTTCGTCCAGGCGCCGCAGCTGGCTGTCGAGCCAGGCGCTCCGAGCCTTGTCGTCCTGCGGGGCGAGGGCAGGCCAGAGGCTGTGCGCCTGCACCTGGGCCACCAGCGCCTGCAACTGTTCGCCAAGCTGTTGCTGTTGCTGCTGGTAATCCTTGAGCTGGGCGTTGACCACGCCAAGCTGGGTGCGCAGTTCGACCAGCTTGCCGTTGAGGGTTTCGACCTGTGTCTGCGCCGCGTCCTCTTCGGCCTGGTCATGGCGACCGAGGCTCTGCAGCAGTGCTTCGGGTTGGTGGAACGGGTGCTCGGCGCTGCCGCATACCGGGCAGGGCTCACCGTCGCGCAACTGGCCGCGCAGTTCTTCGACGCTGGTATTGCGCGCCAGGCGCTGGCGCTGCAGCAACTGGCGGGTGAGGTTGAGCGCCTGTTCGGCGGCTTCCAGTTCGGCCTTGGCTGCGGTGCCTTCGCCGATCAGTTGCTGGCGCTGCTGCATGGCCTGTTGCTGGCGCTCACGCAGGGCGTCGAGCTGCTGGCGCAGTTCCAGTTCACGGCCGTGCAGGCGTGACAGTTCCTCGACGGCGCGTTGCTGCTTGCGGTTCTCCTGCAGCATGTTGCCGAGCAGGTCGATCTGTTCGGCCAGGGCTTGGGGCTCGGCCTTGGCTTCGCGGAACAACAGCTCGAAGTGGTCGCGCTGGGCCTGCAATTGGGCATTGGCCTGGCTGGCCTGGGCCTGCAGGCCGGGCAACTCCTCGCGGCCCTTGGCCAGGCGGCCGCCGATCAGCATCACCTGCTTGAGCTGCGGCAGGTAGGCTTGCCAGGCATTGGCCAGGCCGGCCAGGTGCTGGCTGTCGGCCAGGGCCGTATCGATCTGGGCCAGTTGCTGCTGGCTGCGCTGCTGGTTTTCTTCCGTCTGCTGCAGTTGTTGCTGGCCCTCGGCGACAAGCTGTTCGGCTTGCTGACAGACCGCGTGTTGCTCGACCTTTTGCTGGTCGAGGCGCACCAGGTTGTCCTGGCCGGCGAAGGCCTGGCGCAGGCGCGGGGCATTCTCGCTGTGCAGGGTCTGGCTCTGCGCCAGGGCCTCGCGAGCTGCCACCAGCGCCTGTTCCAGCGCTGCGGTGCGCGTTTGCAATTCGGTTTGCTGGCGCTGTTGTTCGGCGATCTGTGCTGTGACCGGTGCCAGTTGCGCGCCGAGCATCTGCTGGCGGTGGAACTGGTGGCGCTGCGGTGCCAGGCGCTCCAGGCGCTGCAGGTCGAGGCGCTGCTCGGCCAGTTGCTGCCAGTCCTGTTCGGCAGCTTGCAGGGTGGCGCCGGCTTCGGCGTGCTGGGCCTGCAGCTGGTGTTGTTCCTTGAGCCAGCTGCGTTGCTGCTCCAGCTGACGCTCGCCAGCCTGGTCGGCCTTGAACTGCTGCAACGCCTGTTCCAGGCGCTGGTCGAGTTCGGCGCGGGCGTCGGCGGCCATCGGCAGCAAGTGGCTGGCGCGGTCCTTCAGGGCGTTGTGCGCTTCGGCGGTTTCCCGCGCCTTGCTGAAGGCGCGCTGGCCGAGGCGGGTGTAGATGGCGGTATTGGTGAGCTTTTCCAGCAGCTCGCTGCGCTCTTTGTCATCGGCCTTGAGGAAGGCGCCGAACTCGCTTTGCGCCAGCATCACCGCGCGGGTGAACTGCTCGAAATTCAGGCCCAGGCGGGCTTCGATCAGTTGCTTGTATTCGTTCTTGCCGCTGCCCAGCACTTGTTCGCTGTCCAGGTCGTACAGGCTCTGGCGGCTGAGCTGCAGCTTGCCATTGGCCTTGTCGCGGGCGCGGTTGGCTTCCCAGCGGGCACGGTAGCGGTGGCCGTCGATACCGACGAAGTCGACTTCGGCAAAGCCGCTGCCGGTGCCACGGCGCAGCAGGTTGCGCGGGTCCGACGTGGGGATCTCGCCGTCGGCGTCCGGCACCTTGGCTTCGCGGCCGATGTCGTTCAGGCGCGGCACGGTGCCGAACAGGGCCAGGCACAGGGCATCGAGCAAGGTGCTCTTGCCGGCACCGGTCGGCCCGGTGATGGCGAACAGGCCGGCGCTGGCCAGGGGCTCGGCGGTGAAGTCGATGTCGACCGGGCCGGCCAGGGATGCCAGGTTCTTCAGGCGGATGGCGAGAATCTTCATGGCTGTTCCTCTTCCAGCTGGACGTCCTGCAGCAGCAGGGCGAAGTCGGCCAGGGCCTGCTCGTCGACGGGGTTGCCGTAGGCCTGTTCCCAGGCGCGGCTGAACAGGTCCTGCGGGGTCATCTGCGCAAGCTCGATGAATTCCAGTTCATCGTCTTCGCCAGGGCCGTTACCTGCGTACTCGGTACTGATACGGATCAGCCGCACCGCCTTGCCGTGCAGGGCGCCTTCGATCTGCTGGCGCAGGTCGGGTTGCGGTTCGTCCAGGCGTACCCGCACCTCCAGCCAGGGCTGGCGGTTGGGGTCGTCGAGCAGGTCGATCACCGGCAGCTCGGCCAGTTGCTCGAGCAGTTCACCCAGTGGCGCCGGGCCGACCCGCTGCAGGGCCACCGCACGCGGTACCGGGCGCGGTTCGACGCTGACCAGCTGGCTGCCCTCGAGCTCGACTTCCAGCACCTGGTGCGGGTAGTTGATTTCGGCGAACGACAGCGGGATCGGCGAGCCGCTGTAACGGATGCGGTTCTCGCGGTTGACCTTCTGCGGCTTGTGCAGGTGGCCGAGCGCCACGTAGCTGATTGACTTGTCGAACAGCTTGGCCGGCAAGGCCTCGGCATTGCCGATGATCAGGCTGCGCTCGGAGTCTTCGGACACCGCGCCACCGGCCATGTGGGCATGGCTGATGGCGATCAGCGCCTGGTCCTTCTTGCGCTTCTTCTGCGCCGCGCCAATCAGCTGCTGGTGCACCTGGGTGATGCCTTGCAGGTAGTCGTCGCCCAGCTGCGGGCCGGTGACTTCGGCCGGGCGCAGGAAGGGCAGGGCCAGGCACCAGGCGGCGACCTTGCCGCGGCCATTGGTCAGCGGGATCAGCAGGCGTTCGGCATCCAGCTGGCCTTCGTCGAGCCAGTGCACCCGGCCCAGCGCGTGGGTGCGCAGGCGGCGCATGAGCGCGGCCGGCAGCTCGATGCGCGAGCCGGAGTCGTGGTTGCCGGCGATCATCACGATGTCCAGCTTCGGCTGCTGCTCATGGGCCTGGACGATGAAGTCGTAGAGCCGCTCCTGGGCTTTGACCGGCGGGTTGACGGTGTCGAAGATGTCGCCGGCGATCAGCAGCGCGTCCGGCTGGCGCAGGCGCAGCTGGCCGAGCAGCCAGTCGAGGAAGCAGGCGTGTTCGAAGTCGCGTTCCTGGCCGTGCAGGCTTTGGCCCAGGTGCCAGTCGGAGGTGTGAAACAGACGCATGGATGACCTGTTGGTGTCGAGTCAGCAAGCCGGGGCTTGGCGTGAATGATGGGCTTCGCGGAGCCGGGTATGGTAACCCAACCCCGGGCGACACGGCAGTTGCTCCCGGCAGGTAAGTGCGAGGGGTGGTTTTTTTGTAACACTTGATGCAGCGGCCCTTGAGTGCGGTTTTACCCGCGAGCGAGGGCTAAGCCCTTGTCAGCCGCGCATCTGGCGCAAAGCAGCGCCGTTGCTGAGCCGGCGTCCTGCTCACGACGACGGGGGCTCGCAGGCTGTGTAGGAAGACGTGAAATCGCCCGGTTTCCCGGTCCTACAAAGGCGTTTTTTCCTCAACACACCGTTCATTGCTGGCCCTTCGATCATTGCCCTAACCTCCGAACGCTTCTCGCATTCAAGGACAACGCAATGATCATGGACCTGGCCGCACGCCTGACGCCGCAGCATCG
>NZ_JBIVHT010000027.1:0-40715 GCF_044749325.1 Pseudomonas sp. NPDC089428 | reverse complement strand
CCCCCCCCCCCCCCCCCCCCCCCCCCCCCCCCCCCCCCCCCCCCCCCCCCCCCCCCCCCCCCCCCCCCCCCCCCCCCCCCCCCCGCTCCCACAGGGTACGTCGATTGCTCAGGGTGAGTTAAAGGTCGCCGTAGCCCAGCGAACGCAGGGCGCGCTCGTCGTCGGACCAGCCGCCTTTGACCTTGACCCAGAGGTTGAGCATGACCTTGGAGTCGAACAGCACTTCCATGTCCTTGCGCGCTTCAGAGCCAATGCGCTTGATGCGCTCGCCCTTGTCACCAATGATGATTTTCTTCTGGCCATCACGCTCGACCAGGATCAGAGCATGGATGTGCAGCACATGGCCCTGCTGCTTGAACTCTTCGATTTCCACGGTGATCTGGTACGGCAGCTCCGCACCCAACTGGCGCATGATCTTCTCGCGCACCAGCTCAGCAGCGAGGAAGCGGCTGCTGCGGTCGGTGATCTGGTCTTCCGGGAAGAAGTGGTCGTTTTCCGGCAGGTGCTTGGCAATCTGGGCTTCCAGCGCTTCCAGATTGTGGCCCTGCTGCGCGGAAATCGGCATCACTTCAGCGTTCGGCAGCTGTTCCTGCAACCACTGCAGGTGCGGAATCAACTCGGCCTTCTCTTCCATGCGGTCGGTCTTGTTGACGGCGATGATCAGCGGGCCAGTCACGTACTGCACGCGCTCCAGCACCAGTTGGTCCTCGTCCGTCCACTTGGTGCGGTCGACCACGAAGATAACCACGTCAACGTCCTTCAGGGCCGCCGAAGCGTTACGGTTCATGTAACGGTTCAAGGCCTTGTCATTGGCCTTGTGCATGCCCGGGGTATCGACATAGATCGCCTGCACGTCACCCTCGGTCTTGATGCCGAGCATGTTGTGGCGGGTGGTCTGCGGCTTGCGCGAGGTGATCGCCAGCTTCTGGCCGAGGATGTGATTGAGCAGGGTCGACTTGCCCACGTTCGGGCGGCCGACGATGGCCACGTAACCGCAGCGGGTCGGGTTGTTATCAGTCATTGCCATTCTCCACGCCCAGGGCGATCAATGCAGCAGCGGCGGCGACCTGCTCGGCGATACGCCGGCTAACGCCCTGGCCACGGCTCTTGTTGTTCAGCAGCACCACTTCGCACTCGACGAAGAAGGTGCGGCAGTGCGGTTCGCCCTGGATGTCGACCACCTCGTAACGCGGCAGCTCGCAGCTGCGCGATTGCAGGAATTCCTGCAGGCGGGTTTTCGGATCCTTGTTGGTGTCGACCAGGGTCAGGCCTTCGAACTCGTCGGTCAGCCAGGCGAGCACACGCTCGCGCGCGGTCTGCATGTCCGCGTCCAGGTAGATGGCGCCGATCAGCGCTTCCAGGGCGTCGGCCAGGATCGACTCGCGGCGGAAGCCACCGCTCTTGAGTTCGCCCGAACCCAGGCGCAGGTAATCGCCCAGGTCGAAACCACGGGCCAGCCTGGCCAGGGTCTCGCCCTTGACCAGGCGGGCGCGCAGACGCGACAGCTGGCCTTCACGGGCCTGCGGGAAGCGCTCGAACAGCGCCTCGCCGGCAACGAAGTTGAGAATGGCGTCACCGAGGAACTCCAGGCGCTCGTTGTTGCGCCCGGCATAGCTGCGGTGAGTCAGGGCCAGCAGCATCTGCTCCTGGTTCTTGAAGGTATAGCCGAGCTTGCGCTCGAGACGGGCAAGGGAAGCACTCATGCAGCCACCCGTTGGTTGTTCAACGCGTTGTTCAAATCAACATCCTGAAAGACTGTTTGGCTGTGGTCCGTCGCGGCGAGCGGCGAATCTCTCGTTCCTTGAGAACACAGCCTATGTCAGAAATGCATTCGGCGCTGTCTGCAGGACAGCGCCGAAGGGTATCAATGGATCAGACCGACCCGCGACAGGTTGGGCAAGTGGCTGAGCTTGGGCTCGGGCCAGCTCATCCAGACCGCGAAGGCCTTGCCGACGATGTTCCGGTCCGGAACCATGCCGTGCAGCGCTTGAGGGATCTTCGGGTCATCCCAGTAACGGCTGTCGTTGGAGTTGTCGCGGTTGTCGCCCATCATGAAGTAATGGCCAGCCGGCACGGTCCATTGCTGGTCCGGCGGCATGCGATAACGGGTCATTTCCTTGCGGATCAGGTGCTCGGCTTCGCCGAGTTTTTCCTTGTACAGCTCGGCGCTGCCCAAGGTACCGGGTTCGGCGCCAACCAGCTGCTCGGCGATCGGCTGGCCGTTGACGAACAGCCGCTTGTCGCTGGTGTAGCTGATCTTGTCGCCCGGCAGGCCGACCACACGCTTGATGTAGTTGACGTTCGGGTCGCTCGGGTAGCGGAACACCATCACATCGCCGCGTTGCGGGTCACCGACCTCGATGACCTTCTTGTCGATCACCGGCAGACGGATGCCGTAGGAGAACTTGTTCACCAGGATGAAATCGCCCACTTCCAGGGTCGGTTTCATCGACCCCGAAGGGATCTGGAACGGCTCGACCAGGAACGAGCGCAGCACCAGCACGATGAACAGCACCGGGAAGAACGACTTGCCGTACTCGACCAGCAGCGGTTCTTTGCTCAGGCGCTCGACCACCGCCATTTCGGGCTGAGTGACGCTGCCCTGGTAGTTGGCGATCGCTGCCCGCCGGCGCGGAGCCAGGAACAGCAGATCGATCAAGCCCAGCAGACCGCAGACAAAGACGGCGATGACTAGCAACAGCGGGAAATTTAGCGACATAGGACCTAGCTATCCAACCTGAGCACGGCGAGGAAGGCTTCCTGTGGAATCTCCACGTTGCCCACCTGTTTCATGCGTTTCTTACCGGCCTTCTGCTTCTCCAGCAGTTTCTTCTTACGGCTGACGTCACCACCGTAGCACTTGGCCAGTACGTTCTTTCTGAGTGCCTTGACAGTCGTCCGCGCGATGATCTGGCCGCCGATGGCTGCCTGGATCGCCACGTCAAACATCTGCCGAGGGATCAGTTCTTTCATCTTCTCGGTCAACGCACGGCCTTTGTAGGCCGCGTTGTCGCGGTGCACGATCAATGCCAGGGCATCGACCTTGTCGCCGTTGATCAGTACGTCCAGCTTGACCAGGTTGGCCGACTGGTAGCGATCGAAATGATAGTCCAGCGAAGCATAGCCGCGGCTGGTCGATTTCAGGCGGTCGAAGAAGTCCAGTACCACTTCGTTCATCGGCAGGTCGTAGCGCACCTGCACCTGGCTGCCGAGGAACTGCATGTCGCGCTGCACGCCACGCTTCTCGATGCACAGGGTGATGACGTTGCCCAGGTGCTCCTGTGGCACCAGGATGGTCGCGGTAACGATCGGCTCGCGGAAATCGGCCACGGACGAGACATCCGGCAGCTTCGACGGGTTATCGACGACGATGGTCTCACCGGTCTTGAGTTCGAGCTCGTAGATCACGCTTGGCGCGGTGGTGATCAGGTCCAGGTCGTATTCGCGCTCCAGGCGCTCCTGGATGATCTCCATGTGCAGCATGCCGAGGAAGCCGCAGCGGAAGCCGAAGCCCAGGGCGTCGGAGCTTTCCGGCATGTATTGCAGCGACGAGTCGTTGAGGGTCAGCTTCTGCAGGGCATCGCGGAAGTCCTCGAAGTCGTCGGAGCTGACCGGGAACAGGCCGGCATAGACCTGTGGCTGGATCTTCTTGAAGCCTGGCAGCACCTCGACCTCAGGGGTCGTGGACAGGGTCAGGGTGTCACCCACCGGCGCACCGTGAATGTCCTTGATGCTGGCGATGATGAAGCCTACTTCACCGGCCTTGAGGTCGGCGGTCTGGGTGTGCTTCGGCGTGAAGACGCCGACGCTGTCGACCAGGTGCACCTTGCCGGTGGACTTGACCAGGATCTTGTCGCCTTTCTTGACACGGCCGTGGCGCACACGTACCAGCGAGACCACGCCCAGGTAGTTGTCGAACCAGGAATCGATGATCAGCGCCTGCAGTGGCGCTTCGATATCGCCTTCCGGCGCAGGGATGGTCTGCACCAGGCGCTCAAGCACCTCGTCCACGCCCATGCCGCTCTTGGCGCTGCAGGCCACGGCGTCAGTGGCATCGATGCCGATGATCTTCTCGATCTCGTCCTTCACGCGGTCCGGATCGGCCTGAGGCAGGTCCATCTTGTTCAAGACCGGCATGACCTCAAGGCCCTGCTCAATGGCGGTGTAGCAGTTGGCCACGGACTGGGCTTCGACGCCCTGGCCGGCATCCACCACCAGCAGCGCACCTTCACAGGCCGCCAGCGAACGGGAGACTTCGTAGGTGAAGTCGACGTGGCCGGGGGTGTCGATGAAGTTCAGCTGGTAGACCTTGCCGTCCTGCGCCTTGTAGTTGAGCGTGACGCTGTGGGCCTTGATGGTGATACCGCGTTCGCGCTCAAGGTCCATGGAGTCCAGTACCTGGGCTTCCATTTCGCGCGCCGACAGGCCACCGCACATTTGAATGAAACGGTCGGCCAGCGTCGACTTGCCATGGTCGATGTGGGCGATGATGGAGAAATTGCGGATATGACTCAAATCACTCACGGGTCAACACTCGGAAAAGGCTGCGAGCCGGACGCCCGCCGAAAAATAGCCGGGAATTGTACCTTAAGCTGCTGGGATATGGGAGATTCCTCTATCGGACTGTACACAGCATTCGCACCTGCAATTGTGAACTTTCATGAAAAAGGGCAGCCGAAGCTGCCCTTTCCTCCCCCTGAGCTCGCTTATTCAGCAAGTTTGAAGGTGATGAAGCTGGCACGCCCCTGACGTAGCACGCGCATCGACACCGAACGATTCTTCGGCAGGTCCTTGGCGATTTCGGTGAATTGCTTGGCCGAGGCGACCGCCTGGTTGTTCAGGTGGCTGATCACGTCGCCCGGGCGCAGCCCGATCATCGCGGCCGGGCCGTCCTGGACTTCCTTGATGACCACGCCACCCTTGAGCTCCAGGGTTTTCTTCTGTTCTGCGGTCAGGTCCGATACAGACACGCCCAGGCGGTTGCTGTTGCGCTCGGCGCTGCCTTCAGGGCTGCTACCGGCAGCGATGTCGGCATCGTCATCGGGCATCGGGCCGACGGCAACGTCCAGGGTCTGGCGCTTGCCGTTGCGGATGATCTCGAGCTTGGCCTTCTCGCCGTCCTTCAGGCTGCCGACCAGGTGTGGCAGGTCAGCCGACATGACGATCGGCTGACCGTTCATGCTCAGGATCACGTCGCCCACCTGCAGGCCACCCTTGGCTGCCGGGCCATTTTCCAGCACCTGCGCGACCAGGGCACCCGCCGGCTTGTCGAGGCCGAACGATTCCGCCAGGTCCTTGTTGACCTCCTGAATAACTACGCCCAGCCAGCCGCGGCTGACCTTGCCGTCTTTCTTCAGCTGGTTGGACACATCGATGGCCACATCGATCGGGATGGCGAAGGACAGGCCCATGAAACCGCCGGAGCGGGTGAAGATCTGCGAGTTGATACCCACCACTTCGCCCTTCATGTTGAACAGCGGGCCGCCGGAGTTACCCGGGTTGATGGCCACGTCGGTCTGGATGAACGGCACATAGGTGTCGTTGGGCAGGGTCCGGCCCTTGGCGCTGACGATACCTTTGGTCACCGAATGGTCGAAGCCGAACGGCGAACCGATGGCCAGCACCCACTCTCCGACCTTGAGCTTCTCGGAGTCACCCAGCTTGACGGTCGGCAGGTTCTTGCCCTCGACCTTGAGCAAGGCCACGTCGGTACGTGGGTCGGTGCCGATCAGCTTGGCCTGCAGCTCGCTGCGGTCCGACAGGCGGACGATGATCTCGTCGGCATCGGCAACCACGTGGTTGTTGGTCAGTACATAGCCATCACTGGAAATGATGAAGCCCGAACCCAGCGACATGGCCTCGCGCTGGCGATCACCGCGCGGCGAACGCGGCTGCTGTGGCATGTTGCGCTCGAAGAACTCACGGAACATCGGCGGCAGGCCTTCGAGGTCCGGCATCTGGCCGGAGGCGAGGCGGTCCGGCAACTTCTGCTTGGTGCTGATGTTGACCACCGCCGGCGAGGCCTGCTCGACCAGGGTGGTGAAGTCCGGCAGGGCTTCATCGGCCTGGGCGCTGAGCACCTGGCCGAGCATAAGCACGGCGGCGAACATCGTTAGGTAGGATTTCAAGCGTGGTATTGACATACGGCTCCCGTCACAACGAGCGGTAGTTGGAAATAGCCCTGCCCAAAGCAGGAAAGGCCAGACTCCTATGAAGCCTGACCTATAGAAAATTTGCCGAAGGATTGCAAATGACAATGCTTTAATTTCATTTCAGGCGCATGTCCGTTTGCCTGCGCATTGCCCTGGTGCCGGACCGGAAAAGCGCGCCATCACTGGCGCGCCTGGGCATCCTGAGGGCGCATCGACAGCGCGACACGTTCTGCCGTACCCAGCGGAATCTCGCCGACCACGGTGACTTGCACCTTGCCCTTGGGCGTATTCAGGCGCCGTGAAACGGCCGAGGTCGGACCAAGCTGGGTGCGCACATCGGCACCGGCATCATCCTTCACGGGTTCGAGGAACACCGAGAAACGGGCCAGTCCATCGTCATACATCAGGCTGCTTATCGAGCTGTTGTGCTCAGGATCGCGGCGCACCGTACTGTTGATCAGTTCGAAACCCGGCGGCAGCCAGTCCGACCGCCAGCCGGCGACGGCTTCGCTTGCAGCACTGGCCACATGCTCAACCGGTTTGCACGTGGCACGTGCACGCATCGCCTCGTCACTGGGCACAGCGTCAGTATTTAGCTGGATCATCTGGAAGCGTTCGAGCAACTGCCCCTTGTCATTGAGCATCAATGAACGCAGAGGCAGGCCGGTCTGGCGATCCAGATGAAGTTCGAATGCATAGCGATGCTGATCGCGGGGAGTCAGCGTGACGATCACGGCATCACGGTCTGCGACCCGTGCCTTGCCCGCCACACTCAGGTCATACCAACCCATCAGCTTGAGGGGATCAAGCGTTCGCGGCGCAGAATCCGGCGGACTACCAACGCCACTGGCCAGGCCGCCACTGACACACTGCACCTTGCCATCCACGCGCAGCACTTCCTGGGCCAGGCCATCAAGCTGCAGTAGCCGCTCGCTGACCTTGCCGTCCTGAACGCGATGCCAGATATCGTGGGAAGAGAAGCTGCCGTTACGTTCGTAGACGAAGGAGCCCTGGTAACTCTGCTTCTGCTCGGCCTGTGCCAGCTTGTTCAACCACTCGCTCGCCTCAGGCGAAGAATTGGCTGCCAATGCTGGCACCGTCATGCAGCTGCCTATCAGCAGCGACAGGAGAGGTAGCGCGCGCATGATCCTCCTTACTTAGCGGTTTTCCAGGCTGGCGGCGCGGGCATACGGCAGGGCGCTTTCAGTGCCCTTGAGCGCGGATTCCTGCGCATGCTGGCGCAGATAACCTGGCAGACGCTGATCCCAGCCGGCCTGGTTCTGCAGCACGCCGTTGGCCATAGGCCCGGTCGGTTGCTCACTGCTTTCACTATAGCCTGCCAAAACCGCGGGGCCCTGACTTTGTGGCATGCTCAGGCCTTGCTGCGCAGGCTGCTGAGCAGCCAGTTCGGCACCGGTAATTTCGTCCTGGTTGTACATGCGCACGCCAGCCAGCACCGCTACGGTGACCGAGGCAGCAACGGCCAGGCGGCCAATGCTGCGCCACGGGCCATGCTTTACCTTGGCCGGCACGGCTTCATCAGCCAGCGCGGCGGAGACCGCCGAGGCGATATCCAGCTTGGGCAGCAACAATTCCTTGTGCATCGCTGCGCGGGCTACCTGGTAACGCGACCAGGTGGCACGGGTTTCGGCATCGTCGACGGCGTTCAACACCCGACGTAATTCCAGTTCGTCCGCTTCGTTATCCATCACCGCGGACAGCGATTCCTGCAAAGCTTCACGACTCATGGCGGTTCCTCTCTTGGCTGTCGCCGCTGTCTCAGGTTTCCTGCAACAACGGCTGCAGGGCTTTGTCTATGGCCTCCCGAGCGCGGAAGATTCGAGAGCGCACGGTACCCACCGGACATTGCATGACGCTGGCAATGTCTTCGTAACTCAACCCGTCGAATTCACGCAGGGTCAAAGCCGTGCGCAAATCTTCGGGCAGTTGCTGGATGGTGCGATGGACAGTGCCTTCGATTTCATCCCGCAACAACGAGCGCTCTGGGGACTCGAGATCCTTGAGACCATGATCGCCGTCGTAAAACTCCGCATCCTCGGAGCTCACATCGCTGTCTGGTGGCCGTCTTCCACGGGACACCAGGTAGTTCTTCGCCGTGTTGATGGCGATGCGGTACAGCCAGGTATAAAACGCACTGTCACCGCGGAAATTGCCAAGCGCACGGTAGGCCTTGATAAAGGCTTCCTGTGCCACATCCTGGGCCTCGTGGGTGTCGTGAACGAACCGCACGATCAACCCTAGAATCTTGTGCTGATACTTCAGCACCAACAGATCGAACGCTCGCCTGTCTCCGCGCTGCACGCGCTCGACAAGCTGCTGATCCTCTTCCTGGGTTAGCATGAACACTCCTCAGTGAACTCGAAGGAGCGTTGCAACAGCCTTTGTTCAGGCTTGCAACCATAGACTCGGGCTTTACGCAAAAGTTCTCCCCTCCAAGCAAGTTTCCTGCGGCCCTTGGTCGGCTCGCACGGAAGACGCGGCACGGTCACGGCCCGCTGCGTCGATAATCAGGTTTCGAATACGCAGGGTGTCAGCCCGAATAGAGCTGCCGCCTCGCGTCGCCGCGGCAAATGGTGGCGTGCGGACAGCCTTCATAGGATTTCCGGCCGTGTCGGAAAGTTCCCGGAAAGATTGACGCAACGTCCTTACTGGCATGGAAATTGGCTACCGCAGGCTGCTATAAAGGCAGCCCGGCCAGCATTCACGATAGTTTCACATTGCCATCTGCACGTGACTATTGTGCCGCGCCCTTTCCAAAGATTACTAGTGTCCCGACATGAGCCAACAATTCCAACATGATGTCCTGGTGATCGGCAGCGGCGCAGCCGGTCTCAGCCTGGCACTTAACCTTCCCGGCCACCTGCGCATTGCCGTGCTGAGCAAGGGTGACCTGGCCAACGGTTCGACTTTCTGGGCCCAGGGTGGGGTCGCCGCCGTTCTCGACGACACCGACACCGTACAGTCGCATGTCGAGGACACCCTCAATGCCGGTGGCGGCCTGTGCAACGAGGAAGCTGTGCGATTTACCGTGGAGCACAGCCGCGAAGCCATCGAATGGCTGATCGAACAAGGTGTGCCTTTTACCCGCGACGAACACTACAGCGTCGATGATGGCGGTTTCGAATTCCACCTGACCCGCGAAGGTGGCCACAGCCATCGGCGCATCATCCATGCCGCCGACGCCACCGGCGCGGCGATTTTCACCACCTTGCTGGAGCAAGCCCGCAAGCGCCCGAACATCGAGTTGCTGGAGCAGCGCGTGGCGGTCGACCTGATCACCGAACGCCGCCTTGGCCTGGCGGGTGATCGCTGCCTGGGCGCCTACGTACTGAACCGTAACAGCGGAGAAGTCGACACCTTCGGCGCCCGTTTCACCGTGCTGGCCACCGGCGGCGCGGCCAAGGTCTACCTCTACACCAGCAACCCCGACGGCGCCTGCGGTGATGGCATTGCCATGGCCTGGCGCGCTGGCTGCCGGGTGGCGAACCTGGAATTCAACCAGTTCCACCCGACCTGCCTGTATCACCCGCAGGCCAAGAGCTTCCTGATCACCGAAGCCTTGCGTGGCGAAGGGGCGTTACTGCGCCTGCCCAACGGCGAGCGCTTCATGCCGCGTTTCGACCCGCGAGAAGAGCTGGCCCCGCGCGACATCGTCGCCCGCGCCATCGACCACGAAATGAAGCGCCTGGGCGTCGATTGCGTCTACCTCGACATCACCCACAAGCCGGCCGATTTCATCAAGAACCACTTCCCGACCGTCTACGAGCGCTGCCTGGCCTTCGGCATCGACATTACCCGCCAGCCGATCCCGGTGGTTCCAGCGGCCCACTACACCTGTGGCGGGGTCGTGGTCGATGATCGCGGCCATACCGATGTCCCCGGCCTGTACGCTATCGGCGAAACCAGCTTCACCGGCCTGCATGGTGCCAACCGCATGGCAAGCAATTCGCTGCTGGAGTGCTTCGTCTATGGTCGCGCCGCCGCCGCGGACATCGAGGCGCATCTGGAGCAGATCGCCATGCCCAAGGCCCTGCCCTGCTGGGACGCCAGCCAGGTGACCGATTCGGACGAAGACGTGATCATCGCGCACAACTGGGACGAGTTGCGGCGTTTCATGTGGGACTATGTGGGCATCGTGCGTACCAGCAAGCGCCTGCAGCGCGCCGAACATCGCGTTCGCCTGCTGCTCGACGAAATCGACGAGTTCTACAGCAACTACAAGGTCAGCCGCGACTTGATCGAGCTGCGCAACCTGGCCCAGGTGGCGGAGCTGATGATCCGCTCGGCGATGCAGCGCAAGGAAAGCCGTGGCCTGCATTACACCCTGGATTATCCGGGGATGCTGCCCGAGGCCAAGGACACCATCCTCAGCCCGGCCTGAAACAGGCGTCGAACCGGCGCCGGCTGAACTTGAGCCTCACCCGCAAGCGCCGATGCGGATCTGCCCCCAGGGCGTCCCGAGGTACGCACTGGCTCTCACCAAGCCAGTGCCCTGCCCTGACGAACCGCAACACCACCAACCCCGGCAGCGCCACACTGTCCCGACACAAGCGCACCGGCTGCCAGCCCAGCGCCCGGCTGAACACGCGCCAGCCCAACGCATCTCGGCGCAGACCGGTAACGGCACGGGGATCAGTCAGCAGGATACGACGGGGGATGGCCCAGCAGGCGTGAGCAATGCAAGCGGCAAGCAGACAAAGGCCAAGCCACCAGGGCAGCACGCTCAGCCACAAGACCTGCAGGGCCAGCACCTGGCAAACCAGATAGGCCGCCAGCAACAGGCGCGAGCCCTGCCAGCGGCACTCGAAACACTCACTTGGGCTGGACACGATCCAGAATGATGCGAACCATACGCTGCAGCTCCGGGTCTTCCGACTCGGTACGCTCCATGAACCAGCCGAACATGTCCTGATCTTCACAGCTCAACAGGCGGACATAAAGTTCGCGGTCGGCTTCGCTCAGGGTCGGGTAGACCTCCTGGGTGAATGGCACCAGCAGTACGTCCAGTTCCAGCATGCCGCGGCGGCTGTGCCAGAAAAGCCGGTTGAGTTCAGTTTGTTCGACCATGGGGCCCTCCTCGAATGGTCGCGCAGTATACCGCGCAGTGAACGAAGCGGCACAGGGCGTTGGTCTAGTCACCTACCTATTTTGTTACTGGCGTTCTATGATGGCCGCCAGTCTTTAGCCACCGCGATGACCCATGGCCGATTCCGCTTTCTTCAGCCCCCTGTCCCACGAGGGCATCCTCGCCGTCCGCGGCTCCGACGCCGGCAAGTTCCTGCAGGGTCAGCTGACCTGCAACATCAACTACCTCAGCACCGAGCACGCCAGCCTCGGCGCCCGCTGCATGGTCAAGGGGCGCATGCAGTCGAGCTTCCGCATCCTGCCCGAGGGCAATGGCTACCTGCTGGCCATGGCCAGCGAGTTGCTGGAGCTGCAACTGGCCGACCTGAAAAAGTACGCCGTGTTCTCCAAGGCCACGCTCACCGACGAGAGTGCGGCCTGGGCACGCTTCGGCCTGCAAGGCGGCGGTGCCGCGCTGCAGGCGCTGGGGCTGGACGTTGCGACAACAGCGGGTAGTACCGTGCGCCATGACGGCCTGATCGCCATTGCCGTCTCGGCTGACCGCAGCGAACTCTGGGTACCGGCAGACAAGGCCGCCAGCGTTCGCCAACAGCTGGCCGCCACGCTGCCCGAGGGCAACCTCAATGATTGGCTGCTTGGGCAGGTTCGCGCTGGCATCGGCCAGGTCATGGGCCCGACCCGTGAGCTGTTCATCCCGCAGATGATCAACCTGCAGGCAGTCGATGGCGTGAGCTTCAAGAAAGGCTGCTACACCGGCCAGGAAATCGTCGCGCGCATGCAGTACCTGGGCAAGCTCAAGCGTCGTCAGTATCGGTTGGCGCTCGACCTGCAGGATATTCCAGCCCCAGGCACTGAAATTTTCTCGCCAACCCATAGCTCATCGGTAGGTGAAGTGGTCATTGCCGCCGGCAGCGGCCAGGGCTGCGAGCTGCTCGCGGTACTGAGTGCCGAGTCGGTGGAGGACGACAACCTGCACCTGGGCAGCCCGGAAGGCCCGCGCCTGCAGGTGTTGACCCTGCCGTACGAGCTGGACCGCGACCGGGAAATCCAGCGCTGAACAGTGCACCACCCTTGCCGTTGAGACGTTCATGAACAAGCTGGCCGAGATGGTTCAAGCGCAATTGCTCGCTGCCATCGACAACGATGACCTGGTCCTGCCAACCCTGCCCGAGGTTGCCCTGAGCATTCGCGAGGCGGCTGAAGACAGCGAAATCAGCGTTGCCGCCCTGAGCAAGGTGATTGGCCGTGACGCTGCCCTGTCGGCGCGCCTGATCAAGGTGGTCAACAGCCCGCTGCTGCGCGCAGCGGTCGAAGTCACCGACCTGCACACGGCCATCACCCGCCTGGGCATCAACTACAGCTGCAACTTGGCCATCGGCCTGGTAATCGAACAGATCTTCCATGCCCGCTCGTCTGCAGTTGAACAAAAATTGCGTGATATCTGGTCGAACAGCCTTGAAGTGGCAGGCATCAGTTATGAACTGTGCCGTCGCTATACGCAACTGAAACCCGACCAGGCGACGCTCGGCGGGCTGGTCAACCAGATCGGTGCACTGCCGGTGCTGATCTACGCTGAAGAGCACAACGAGCTGCTGTCCGACCCGGTCTGCTTGCACTATGTGATCGAGCAGATCCAGCCGGTGCTGGGGGACAAGATTCTCTCGTCGTGGGAGTTTCCCGAGCAGTTGGTCAACCTGCCGAGCCAGGTGCAGGACCTGGACCGTCGAACTGACAAGGTCGACTACATCGATGTGGTGCAGATTGCCAAGTGCCTGAGCCAGCGCGGGCGCAGCAGGCCATTGCCAGCGTTGCCGGCCTATCGGCACCTGGGCCTGCCGTATGGCACCGAACTGGAGATTGCCGAGTTGCTGGAAGCGCGGAGCATGCTGCGCTGATTTGTGCCGCCAGTGCCGGCCTCTTCGCGGGCAAGCCCGCTCCCACAGGGGTCACGCCAACTCTTCAAAATTGAACAAGACAGCTGCTCCCCCAGGGCTGCACTGGCCTGGGTAAGTGCAGTACTTGCTGACTCAGGTTCTGCACTGCCCTCAAGGTAAGTGCAGAACCTGTGGGAGCGGGCTTGCCCGCGAAGAGGCCGGGACAGGCAACCAATCAGTCGGCGATGAAGCTGACCCGAACCTTCAACCCGCCCTTCTCGCCATCATGCAGGCTGATCTGCGCCAGGTGCGCCCGGCAGATTTCGCCGACGATTGCCAACCCCAGCCCACTGCCCTGCACACCCCGCCGGTAGAACCGCTCGAACACCCGCTCGCGCTCATCTTCGGGGATTCCTGGCCCATCGTCTTCGACCTCCAGAACCGCCGGGGCCAGCACCCGCAAAATCACATTACCGCCTGCCGGCGTGTGCGCCAGCGCATTGTCCACCAGGTTGCTGAGCAGTTCGTTGAGCAACGTCGGCTCCCCCTTCAACCACACCTGTGCCTCGGCCTCCAGCGCCAAGGCTACGCCCCGGTTGTATGCCAATGGCGCCATGGCCATACCCAGCTCACGGGCCAGCTGACTCAGGTCCAGGCGCTGGGCACCGCCCTCGGCAATCGCCCTTGCTCCGTTTTCAACCCGCGCCAGCGACAGCAACTGATTGGCCAGATGGGTCAGGCGATCAGTACCTTGCGCTGCGGACTCCAGGGTTTGCCGCCATTCTTCGGGCTGCTGCGAACGCAACCCCAACTCGACCCGTGCCTTCAGCGCCGCCAGCGGCGTACGCAGTTCGTGGGCAGCTTCAGCAATGAACTGCGCCTGGCGTTCGAACTGCCCGCGCAAGCGTTCGGTGAAGTGGTTCAAGGCACGCACCAGCGGGCTCAGCTCGCGTTGCACCTGCACCACCGGCAGTGCCCGCAGGTCATCCGACTGGCGCTCCTCAACCGCCGTGCGCAGGCGCTCCAGCGGGCGCAGTGCCGCGCTCACCGCGAACCACACCATGACCAGTGCACCCAACGCCAGCATGCCAAGACGCAGCAACGTATCGGCCATCAGCCCGCGAGCCATGCGCACCCGCGCCTCTTCAGTCTCGGCCACGCGAATTTCCGCCATGCCGTTCATGTTCGGCTCGCTCACCGCCTTCAACAAGCTGACCACACGTACATCCTGGCCAAGGTAGGTGGCGTCGTAGAAGCGCGCCAATGCCGGATAGTCGTCGGTGCGCGGGGTGCCGGGTGGCGGGGGCGGCAGGTGCTCGTAGCCGGAAATCAGTTTCTGGTTGATGTCCAGCACCTGGTAGTAGATACGCCCGGCGCTGTCGTAGGCGAAGGTGTCCAACGCCACGTAGGGCACATCGGCGCTGAGGCTGCCATCGCGTTGCGACAACCCGGCGGCGATGGTCCGCGCCGACGCCAGCAAGGTACGGTCATAGGCTGTATCGGCCGCTTCGCGACCGTTCCAGTAGGCGCTCAGGCCACTGGCCAGCATCAGCACCACCAGCAGCAGCGCCAGGTTGCCCAGCAGCCGCCCACGCAAGCTGCCATTGTCACGCATCGCGGTGCTCGAGCAGATAACCCAGGCCACGGAAGGTGACGATGGCGACCGGGTGGCCATCGAGCTTCTTGCGCAGGCGATGGATGTAGATTTCAATGGCGTCGGGGCTGGCCTCTTCATCCAGGCCGAACACCTGGGCAGCCAGCTGTTCCTTGCTCATCACCCGGCCTGGGCGGGCGATCAACGCCTCGAGCACGCTCTGTTCGCGCGAGGTCAAGGTCAGGTTGTCCTCGCCAAGGCTGAAGCGACGGGTGTCCAGGTCGTATACCAGTGGCCCGCAGCGCTGCTGGCGTTCGCCACCGAGCACACTGCGCCTGAGCAAGGCCTTCACCCGCGCTTCCAGTTCGGTCAGCTCAAAGGGCTTGGCCAGGTAATCATCGGCGCCAAGGTTCAGGCCATGGACCCGGTCCTTCACATCGCTGCGCGCGGTAAGCATCAGCACCGGCAAGGTCTTGCCACGGCCGCGCAGGCGCGCCAGCACCTCGAAACCGTCCATGCGCGGCAGGCCCACATCGAGCACCGCAACGGCGTATTCCTCGCTGGCCAGGGCCAGGTCGGCAGCCACGCCATCATGCAATACATCCACGGTCAGGCCGTGACTTTTCAGGGCCTGGGCCACGCTTTCGGCCAGTTGCAGATGGTCTTCGACCAGCAGCACACGCATCGGATTCTCCCTGCTCGGGTGGGACGGTGGCGCGGAGTGTACCGCCGTCGGCAAGCCTGTGAAGCCCCTCGGCACAAACCTTTCACGCTGAAAGGTTAGCGAAAGGTTCGTTGCCTAGCATCGCACCACGGTCGCCCCACGCGCCGAAAAAAGCACCAGCAAGGTGCAACGAATAAGAACAAAAAAACGGAGTCATCCCGATGCTGTCATCGCAGCCTCAGGCGTTCGCGCCTAGCCGTTCCCTGTCCGCACGCCCTTCTGCCATCGCCAGTGCCCTTGCACTTGCCGGTGTCGCCCCGCTGAGCCAGGCCGCCTTCTTCGAAGACAGCACGGCGACCTTCGAAACCCGCAACATGTACTTCAATCGCGACTTCCGCGACGGCACCAGCGCGCAGCAATCCAAGCGCGACGAATGGGCCCAGGGCTTCATGCTCAACTTCGAGTCCGGTTACACCGATGGCCCCGTGGGTTTCGGCCTGGATGCGCTGGGCATGCTGGGCATCAAGCTCGACTCCAGCCCCGACCGCACCGACACCGGCCTGCTGCCGACCCACGATGACGGCAAGGCCGCCGACGAGTATTCCAAGCTCGGCCTGACCGGCAAGGTGAAAGTGTCGAAGACCGAACTGAAGATCGGCAGCCTGATCCCTGAACTGCCGACCCTGCAGCCCAACGACGGCCGCATCCTGCCGCAAACGTTCGAGGGCGGCCTGCTGACCTCACAGGAAATCAAGGGCCTGACCTTCACCGGCGCGCGCCTGGACAAGGCCAAGGACCGCAACGACACCAACTGGGAAGACCTGGCCCTCAACAACAAGAACGGCCGTTTCGGGGGCACCTTCAGCGCCGACAATCTCGACCTGGCTGGCCTGGACTACAAATTCACCGACCGCATCACCGGCAGCTATCACTTCGCCCAGCTCGATGATATCTACCGTCAGCACTTCGTCGGCATGCTCGCCACCCAACCGTGGGGCCCAGGCACCTTTGGCGCCGACGTGCGCCTGGCGATCAGCGACGATGCGGGCGCCGCCAAGGCCGGGCGCATCGACAACACCACCTTCAACACGATGCTCAGCTACAGCCTGGGCGGGCACAAGGTCAGCGCCGCCTGGCAGCAGCTGTCGGGTGACAGCGCCTTCCCCTACATCGATGGCGCCGACCCGTACCTGGTCAACTTCGTCCAGATCAACGACTTCGCAGGTGCCGACGAGCGTTCCTGGCAAGCGCGCTACGACTACAACTTCGCCGCCCTCGGCATCCCCGGCCTGACCTTCATGACCCGCTACATCAACGGCGACAACGTCAGCCGTGCCGCCGGTGGCGAGGGCAAGGAGTGGGAACGCAACACCGAACTCAAGTACGTGGTACAAAGCGGCCCGTTGAAGAACGTCGCCGTGCGCCTGCGCAACGCCACCTTCCGCTCCAACTTCGCCCGCGATGCCGACGAAGTGCGGTTGCTGGTGAGCTACAGCGTCGCGCTGTGGTAACCCATGCGGTAACCCATAACAACAACGCTCACGGAGACATTCGATGACCTTTTCACTGCGCCGCCTCGTCCTCGCCACCGGCTGCCTGCTACTGGCAGGCAACGCCCTCGCTGCCGAACCGAAACGACCTGAATGCATCGCCCCCGCCTCACCCGGCGGTGGCTTCGACCTGACCTGCAAACTGGCGCAGAGTGCCCTGGTGCAGGAGAAGATCCTCAGTAAACCGATGCGCGTGACCTACATGCCCGGCGGTGTCGGCGCCGTAGCGTACAACGCCGTGGTCGCCCAGCGCCCGGCCGATGCCGGCACCCTTGTGGCCTGGTCCAGCGGTTCGCTGCTGAACCTTGCCCAGGGCAAGTTCGGCCGCTTCGACGAGAACGCGGTGAAATGGCTGGCGGCGGTCGGCACCAGCTACGGCGCCATTGCGGTCAAGAGCGACTCGCCCTACAAGACCCTCGACGACCTGGTCGCGGCGCTGAAGAAAGACCCGAGCAAAGTGGTGATTGGCTCCGGCGGCACCGTCGGCAGCCAGGACTGGATGCAGACCGCGCTGATCGCCAAGGCTGCCGGCATCAACCCGCGGGACCTGCGCTACGTGGCCCTGGAAGGCGGCGGCGAGATCGCCACCGCGTTGCTGGGCGGGCACATCCAGGTCGGCTCCACCGACATCTCCGACTCCATGCCGCACATCCAGAGCGGCAACATGCGCATCCTCGCGGTGTTCTCGGAAAACCGCCTGGACGAGCCGGAAATGAAAGACATCCCCACTGCCAAGGAACAAGGCTACGACATCGTCTGGCCAGTGGTGCGCGGTTTCTACCTTGGGCCGAAGGTGAGCGACGAAGACTACGCCTGGTGGAAGGAGTCGTTCGACAAGATGCTGGCCTCGGAAGACTTCGCCAAGCTGCGCGACCAGCGCGAGCTGTTCCCGTTCGCCATGACCGGCGCGGAGCTGGACGGCTACGTGAAGAAACAGGTGGCTGACTACAAGGCACTGGCCAGGGAATTCGGCCTGATCCAGTAAGCCCCCGATCTTTCACCGACCTCTGTGGGAGCGGGCTTGCCCGCGAAGCAAGCACCGCGGTGCATGGCACCGGCTATGCCGGTGTTCGCGGGCAAGCCCGCTCCCACAGGGCCCGCGTCCAACGAGGACTTCTTGATGATCCTGCAACGCATCTTCGCCCTGGCCCTGCTGGCGGTGTGCGCCGCCCTGGCCGTGATGGCCTGGCCCTACCAGGCCGCGTTCTCCTACGAACCGGTAGGGCCGCGCGCCTACCCGTTGCTGATGCTTGGCCTGATGAGCCTGGGCCTGCTGTACCTGGCCATTCGCCCCACACCTATCGTGCGCAAGGACGACGAGCCAGAGCTCGACCGCGAAACCTTGACCAAGATCGCCGCCTGCGTCGGCCTGCTGATCGTCTTCGCTGGCACCTTCGAAGCCCTGGGCTTCATCCTCAGCGCCATCCTGGTCGGCATCCCCATGGCCCGCCTGTATGGCGGCCGCTGGCTGCACAGCACCCTCGTGGTGGTGGGCATGAGCGTGCTGCTGTACTGGCTGTTCGACCGCGTCATGGACGTCCCCCTGCCCCTTGGCCTGCTGAGCGTACTGGAGAACTGACACATGGATACCTTGAGCTACCTGGGCCAGGGCTTTGGCGTCGCCCTGTCCCCATACAACCTGGTCACGGCCCTGTCGGGCACGCTGATCGGCACCGTGGTCGGCCTGTTGCCAGGCCTGGGCCCGATCAACGGCGTGGCGCTGCTGATCCCGATCGCCTTCGCCCTCGGCCTGCCGCCGGAGTCGGCGCTGATCCTGCTGGCTGCGGTATACCTGGGCTGCGAATACGGCGGCCGGATCAGCTCGATCCTGCTGAACATCCCGGGCGAAGCCTCGACCGTGATGACCACCCTCGACGGTTACCCGATGGCACGTCAGGGTTTGGCTGGCGTGGCCCTGTCGCTGTCGGCGTGGAGCTCGTTCATCGGCGCGTTCATCGCCACCTGCGGCATGGTGCTGTTCGCCCCGCTGCTGGCGAAATGGGCGATCGCCTTTGGCCCGGCGGAATACTTCGTGCTGATGGTGTTCGCCATCGTCGCCCTCGGCGGCATGGCCGGTGACAAGCCCCTGAAGACATTCATTGCGGCACTGATCGGCCTGTTCCTGTCGGCGGTCGGTATCGATGCCAACAGCGGCGTATACCGCTTCACCGGTGACAGCGTGCACCTGGCCGACGGTATCCAGTTCGTGGTGCTGGTACTGGGCCTGTTCTCCGTCAGCGAAATCCTGCTGTTGCTGGAAAAGACCCACCATGGCCACGAAGCGGTCAAGGCCACCGGGCGCATGCTGTTCAACCTCAAGGAAGCGGCATCGGTGTTCGTGGTCAATATCCGCTGCGGCCTGCTGGGCTTCATCATGGGTGTGCTGCCGGGTGCCGGCGCGACCCTGGCCAGCGCCGTGGCCTACATGACCGAGAAACGCATCGCCGGTGACAAAGGCAAGTTCGGCAAGGGTGACGCCCGCGGCCTGGCGGCCCCGGAAACCGCCATTGGCGCTTCCTGCTGCGGCGCCCTGGTGCCGATGCTGACCCTCGGCGTACCCGGTTCGGGCACCACGGCGGTGATGATCGGCGCACTGACCCTGTACAACATCACCCCAGGCCCACTGCTGTTCGAACAGCAGCCGGACATCGTCTGGGGCCTGATCGCCTCGCTGTTCATCGCCAACATCATGCTGGTGATCCTGAACATCCCGATGATCCGCATCTTCACCCGCATCCTCGCCGTGCCGAACTGGGCGCTGGTGCCGGTAATCGCGATCATCACCGCGATCGGGGTATATGCGGTGCATGCCACCACCTTCGACCTGTTCCTGATAGTCGGCATCGGCATCATGGGCTATATCCTGCGCAAGCTGGACTTCCCGCTGTCGCCGATCCTGCTCGGTTTCATCCTCGGCGGCCTGATGGAGCAGAACCTGCGCCGGGCACTGTCGATTTCCAACGGTGAGCTGGGCATCCTCTGGTCGAGCCCGATCAGCATGGGTGTCTGGGTGCTGGTGGCGGTCATGCTGACCCTGCCGTTGCTGCGCAGCTGGCGCAAGCGCAGCCTGCAGCGCCGGGCCATGGCTGATGCCTGACCGGCCACTGCCGCTGTTTGTCGCAACCGGGCTGGTCGGCCTTGCGGGTGGCTTTGCCGCCAGCAAGGTCGGCTGGCCTTTGCCGTGGATGATCGGTGCGTTGCTGGCAATCATCCTGGTACGCTGCCTGACGCCCTGGCAGCTCTCGGAAATACCCAATGGCCGCAAATGCGGGCAATGCATCATCGGTATCGGTATCGGCCTGCACTTTACCCCGGCGGTGATCGAGCAGGTCGCCAGCCACTTTGCGCTGATCTGCTTCGGCGCGCTGTTCACCACCCTCTCCAGCGTAATCAGCGTGTGGCTGCTGCGGCGCACCGGCGAAGACCGCGCAACGGCGTTCTTCGCCAGCATGCCCGGTGGCTCGGGCGAGATGGTCAACCTTGGCGCACGCAACGGTGCGGTACTCAGCCAGGTGGCCGCGGCACAGAGCCTGCGTGTGCTGGCCGTGGTGCTGTGCGTACCGGCACTGTTCAAGTTCCTGCTCGGTGACGGCGTGGCGCTAAATCACAACGGCAACGTCAGTTGGGGCTGGCTGGCGCTGATCGTGCCGCTGGGCGTGGCGGTGGGTTTTGTCTGGCAACGCTTGCGCCAGCCTAACCCGTGGCTGTTCGGGCCCTTGCTGGTGGCCGCCTCGGTGAGCCTGGCGGGCAGCCTGCAGATCGCCCTGCCCAACGGTGCCAGCCAGATCGGCCAGTGGCTGATCGGCAGCGGCCTGGCCTGCCACTTCAACCGCGCGTTCTTCCGCCGCGCGCCGTCCTTTCTCGGGCGTACGCTGTTGGCCACGGCGCTGTGCATGGCAATTGCCGGCAGTGCCGCGTGGGTGTTGAGCGTGATGACTGAACTGGACCTGCGTTCGCTGACGCTGGGGATGATGCCGGGTGGGATCGCCGAGATGAGCCTGACAGCCGAAACCTTGCAACTGTCGGTGCCGCTGGTGACGGCGCTGCAGGTGGTACGGCTGGTCCTGGTGCTGTTTCTGGCAGAGCCGTTGTTCCGACTATGGAATGCAAACCCAGATTAGATGTGCCGGCCTCTTCGGTGCCCCGATTTACCCGCGAAGAGGCGACACGGCTTCAGAGAGGCGGCAATGCCCAGTTGATCGGCGCCATGCCACGCTGTTCGAGGAAGCTGTTGGTGCGGCTGAAGTGCCCGCACCCCAGGAACCCTCGATACGCCGACAGCGGCGACGGGTGCACCGACTTGAGCACCAGGTGCTTGGTGCCATCGATCAGCTTCTGCTTGCTCTGGGCATGCGCCCCCCACAGCAGGAACACCACGTTCGGGCACTGCTCGCTGACCACCTGGATGATCCGGTCGGTAAAGAACTCCCAGCCCTTCTTGGCATGCGAAGCGGCATTGGCGCGTTCGACGGTCATGGTCGTGTTGAGCAGCAACACGCCCTGCTCGGCCCAGCTCTGCAGGTAGCCGTGGCTGGCGATCGGGATGTTGAGGTCGCGCTGCAACTCTTTGTAGATGTTGACCAGCGACGGCGGCGCCGGCACGCCTGGCTGTACCGAAAAGCACAAGCCATGTGCCTGGCCCGGGCCGTGGTAGGGGTCCTGGCCGAGGATCACCACCTTGACCTGCTCCAGCGGCGTGGAGTTGAGCGCATTGAAGATCAGCGGCCCCGGCGGGTAGATTTCCTTGCCGGCCGCGTACTCCTGGCGCAGGAACTCACGCAGCTGATGCATGTAGGGCTGGTCGAACTCGGCGCGCAGTGCAGCCTTCCAGCTGGGTTCGAGTTTGATGCGATCGTCTTCAGTCATGGGGCCATCCGTAAACAATGGCGCGACACTAGGTAAGCCACCTGCCCTTGTCAATCGATCCGACCGACGACCGGCATGATCGGCCACGCAGGCCATACTTGGGGGATGACTTGCGCGAGGTAGTCCATGGCCATTCAATGCGAGGTACTCACCGGCGCCGATGGCGCCCGAATCGGCATCGCCACCCTCGATGCCCCCAAGGCGCTCAATGCCCTCAACCTGCCGATGATCGAAGTGCTCGGCGAACAGTTGCACAGCTGGGCCAGCGATCCTGGGGTGGTCTGCGTGCTGTTGCGCGGCAGCGGTGCCAAGGCCTTCTGCGCTGGCGGCGATGTGCGGGCATTGGCCCAGGCCTGCCTGGCACACCGCGGCAGCGTGCCACCGCTGGCCGCCACCTTCTTTGCCGCCGAGTACCGCCTCGACTACCTCTTGCACACCTACCCGAAGCCGCTGCTGTGCTGGGGCCACGGGCATGTGCTGGGCGGCGGCATGGGGCTGCTGCAGGGTGCCGGGGTGCGTATCGTCACGCCCAGCAGCCGCTTGGCCATGCCGGAAATCAGCATCGGCCTTTACCCGGACGTAGGGGCCAGCTGGTTCCTCGCCCGCCTGCCGGGCAAGCTCGGCCTGTTCCTCGGCTTGACCGGGGCACCGATCAATGCTCGTGATGCTCTCGACCTGGACCTGGCTGATCGTTTCTTCGGCGAAGAACAGCAAGAGGCGTTGATCGAAGAGCTGCTGCAACTGAACTGGCAGGAACAGACCGACCTGCAACTGAACAGCCTGCTCAAGGCCGAACAGCATCGCGCCTGGGCCGAGCTGCCTGCGGCGCAGTGGCTGCCGCGGCGCCAGGTGATCGACGCACTGCTCGATGTGGCCGACCCGGCTGCAGCCTGGCGGGCACTGGAAGGCCTCAAGCATCACACCGACCCGTTGCTGGCCGAAGCCGGCCAACGCCTGCATGAGGGTTGCCCGCTGACGGCGCACCTGGTCTGGGAGCAGATCCAGCGTGCCCGGCACCTGTCACTGGCCCAGGTGTTCCAGATGGAGTACAGCATGAGCCTCAATTGCTGCCGGCACCCGGAATTCAGTGAAGGTGTGCGTGCCCGCTTGCTGGACAAGGACAACCAGCCGCGCTGGCACTGGCCGGATGTGGCTCAGGTGCCAGCGGCGGTGGTCGAGGCGCATTTCGCCAAGGCGTGGGAAGGGCGCCATCCTTTGGCCGACCTGGGGGTCATGGGCTGATCAGCGTTGCCAGTTGTGGTCCCCTCGACGCCCATGATCTGACTGGCGATCGTTGTCCCCGCGGTTGTTGGAATGCCAGCGATCGTGCTGGTAGCGCTGGCTGCCATCGCGATAGTCATGGCGGTCGCGATCGCGCCCATAGTCGTTGCGCTGGCGATTGCCATAGTCGTAACGCGGGTTGCCATGCCACTGGTTCATCCCAGGCGCAGGATAGGGCCGGTAGTATGGTGCCGGCGCCGGCCGGTAGTAGCGAGGTGCCGGCTGGTAGTAGTAGCGGGGCTGCGGCGTCACATAGTAGCGGTCATAGCGGTAGTACCCCGGCGTCACGTAGCGATCGGTCGAATAGTACTCAGAACGGGAATAGCCGCCACTCTCGTAGTAGGGCGCGCAGGCGGACGTCATCAGCCCCAACAGGGCGATCAACAGAATTCGATAGGACATGGCGGCCTCCTGGACCGCTAAGGTGCCCGAACAGCGGCGCTGGCGAGCATCGACGAAAATGCGCTCATCGACAATGAATCAGACAACGGCGCCGAGGTGCAGTGCCATTTCAGCAACAAATTGATACAGGTCGAAATAACCCTGAAAAACATGCAGTCATTTGCCTGTCATCTCACTAGAATGTGCGCCTCGGCACACATCATGGGAAGATCATGCCTTCACGCTCCGCCCTGTTTTCACAGCGCTCGCTGATCCTCACCCTACTGCTTTTGCTGGCCTGCGGCTTCCTCGCCACATCGCTGATCAGCTATTTCGCCTCGCGCAGCGCGATCCGCGACGGCATCGTCAACACCGAGTTGCCGCTGACCTCCGATACCGTCTATTCAGAGATCCAGAAAGACCTTATCCGCCCAGTGCTGATCGCCTCGATGATGGCCCAGGACACCTTCCTGCGCGACTGGGTACTGGCAGGTGAACAGGACACCCAGCGCATCACGCGCTTTCTCGGCGAGGTCATGGGCAAGCAGGACACGTTCACCTCGTTCTTCGTCTCCGACCGCAGCCTCACCTACTACCAGGCCAAGGGCGTGCTCAAGCACGTGGTACCCAACACCTGGCGCGATGCCTGGTACTTCCGCCTGCGCGAAATGACAGCGCCCTATGAGATCAACGTCGACCTGGACATGGCCAACCAGGACAGCCTGACTGTGTTCATCAACTATCGGGTGCTCGACTACCAGCAGCGCTTCATCGGCGCCGCCGGGGTTGGCCTGAGCGTGGACGCGGTGGTCCAGCTGATCGACAAGTACCAGCGCCGCTACCAGCGCTCGGTATTCTTCACCGACGCCAAGGGCAAGGTCATTCTGACTGGCTCGGAGGGTGCCCTCCATGGCCTCAAGGTCGGGCAAGCCTTGGCCGACAATGCCGACCTGAGCGATGTGCTGGCGCAGCGCCCGACACCCACCGAGGGCAGCCATGAGTACAAGGACAGCAAAGGCCACAGCCACTTCCTCAACGTGCGGCAATTGCCGGAACTGGGCTGGTACCTGCTGGTCGACAAACGCGAGACCGGCGCCCTCGACCACATCCGCCACTCGCTGTACCTGAACCTGGTGATCTGCGCGATGATCACCCTGGTGGTATTGTCGCTGCTCAATGGCATGCTCAGGCGCCACCAGGCCAGCACCGAAGCGCTGGCGACCCTCGACAGCCTCACCGGGCTGCCCAACCGGCGCAGCTTCGACCTGCTGGCTGCCCAGGCCCTGCAGGAGGCCCAACGCGATTGCGCACCGCTGGTCGCCTTGCTGATCGACCTCGATCATTTCAAGGTGCTCAACGATACCCACGGCCACCTGGCAGGCGACGAAGTGCTGCGCCAGTTCGCCAACGTGCTGCAGGGCAGCCTGCGGCAGTCGGATATACTCTGCCGCTGGGGCGGTGAGGAGTTCATCGTGCTGCTGCGTGAGGCCGAAGGCCGGCAGGCCATCGAGGTGGCGCAGAAGATCCGCCGTCGTACCGAGCAACTGACGTTCAGTTACGAAGATCAACCCTTGCACCTGACCACCAGTATCGGCCTCAGCGCCTTGCAGCCTGCCGACACCCTGCACGCCCTGCTGACCCGCGCCGACCGTGCGCTCTATCGTGCCAAGCAGGCCGGCCGCAACCGTGTCTGCAGTGAAACACCCGGAACCGAACATGAATGACAGCCAGCACTGCCCCGCCTGTGGCGCCCTCAACCAATGCAGCCTGGCCGACCCACGCAGCGCCACCCAGGCCTGCTGGTGCTACAGCGTGAGCATCGACCCCGCCGTGCTCCAGGCCCTGCCTGCCGAACTGCGCGACAAGGCCTGCCTGTGCCCGCGCTGCGCCGCCGTGGAAGAGCAGTTGAAAACTGCAAGTGGAAGCAACCATCCTGCTCAATTTTGAAGGTTTGCCGCGAATCCTGTGGCAGCGGCTTTAGCCGCGAAGCAGGCGACGCGGTGGCTGGCACCGGCTATGCCGGTGTTCGCGGCTAAAGCCGCTTCCACAGAGCCCACATAAATCAGAGACTTACATGCGCCTAGACCGCTTCCTCGCCAACCTGCCCTGCTACAACCGTCAGCAAGTGCGCCTGCTGCTGGCACAGCGCCGTGTGCGCCTGGACGGCGAAATGGTCAGCGATCCCAAAGCCGAGGTCCGTGAGTTCAGCCGCGTCGAAGTGGACGATCAATTGCTGCAGGCCGGCCGACCTGCACGCTACCTGATGCTGCACAAACCCACTGGCTGCGTCAGCGCCACGCAAGACCCGCAGCACCGCACCGTGCTCGACCTGCTGCCCGGCGAGTTGCGCGACGACCTGCACATCGCGGGGCGCCTGGACTTCAACACCACCGGCCTGATGATCCTGACCAACGATGGCCAGTGGTCACGGCGCCTGACCCAGCCGGCCACCAAGCTGCCAAAGCATTATCTGGTAGAAACCGAAGACGAGATTGGCGCGCACTATGCGGCCAAGTTCCGTGAAGGTTTGTATTTCGCCTTCGAAGACCTGACCACCCTGCCCGCCCAGCTCGATATCCTCGGCCCGCGCCAGGCGCGGCTGGCAATCGTCGAAGGGCGCTATCACCAGGTCAAGCGCATGTTCGGCCATTTCGGCAACAAGGTGGTCGGCCTGCATCGCGAAAGCATGGGGACGATCCGCCTCGATCCGGCCCTGCAACCTGGGGATTTCAGGGCCCTGACGGCCGAAGAAATCGCTTCGGTGTGAATGCCGTAATACAGGCATACGACCGCTGAGCGGCTCAAGTCACAAATTTGCGCAAACAGCACTTGCAGGATCCCCGACCCGCTGCTTGACTCCTAACTCGTCAGTCCGCGAGTGACCAAGCAGTCACGCCCGCAGTTCATGACACCTTTTGCCGGCCACCCAAAGCCCAGATGCCTTGGGGCACGGCAGATTGCCCGCCAAAACAATATCGTCGACACGTGTGCGAAGGATCGACACAGGGCCCCCCGATTTATTCAGGCAAATGCCTACCTGTCATAAAGAACGTGCACCCTAGGTGACGCGATTACCCTTTTTGCGCCAGGAGTCGATGACATGAGGCCAGAAATTGCTGTACTTGATATCCAAGGTCAGTATCGGGTTTACACGGAGTTCTATCGCGCGGATGCGGCCGAGAAGACGATCATCCTGATCAATGGTTCGCTGGCCACCACGGCTTCGTTCGCCCAGACGGTGCGTAACCTGCACCCCCAATTCAACGTTGTGCTGTACGACCAGCCGTATGCCGGCAAGTCCAAGCCGCACAACCGCCAGGAACGGCTGATCAGCAAGGAAGACGAGGCGCATATCCTCCTCGAACTGATCGAGCGCTTCCAGTGCGACCACGTCATGTCCTTTTCCTGGGGCGGTGCCTGCACCTTGCTGGCGCTGGCGCACCAGCCGCGGCAGGTGAAAAAGGCGGTGGTCAGTTCGTTCTCGCCGGTGATCAACGAACCGATGCGCGACTACCTGGAGCGTGGCTGCCAGTACCTGGCTGCGTGCGATCGCTACCAGGTCGGCAACCTGGTCAACGACACCATCGGCAAGCACCTGCCATCGCTGTTCAAGCGCTTCAACTACCGGCATGTCAGCAGCCTGGACAGCCACGAGTATGCGCAGATGCACTTCCACATCAACGAAGTGCTGCAGCGTGACCTGGAACGGGCATTGAGGGGCGCACGCAACATCGACATCCCGGTGCTGTTCATCAATGGCGAGCGCGACGAATACACCACCGTTCAAGATGCACGCGAGTTCGGCAAGCATGTAGGCAACAGCCAGTTCAGCGTGATCCGCGACGCTGGCCACTTCCTCGACATGGAAAACAAGTCTGCCTGTGAAGACACCCGCAACGTCATGCTTGGCTTCCTCAAGCCAACCGTGCGCGAGTCCCGTCAACGTGGTAATTCATACAACCAGGGGCAGCATGCATTGGCCATTTGAGCGCATCGGCGTCCTGTAGCCCACACCCGCAGGTTATGGGTCGCCGACAAGCTTTTTTATAACTTGGGCTTCTATTTCAGGGAGGGTTCTGGTAAAAAGTCCAGCGCAGACGCGGGTATAGTTTAGTGGCAAAACGAAAGCTTCCCAAGCTTTAGTTGAGGGTTCGATTCCCTCTACCCGCTCCACACATAGCATTCCCCGCATGGCGTTCCAGCAACGTCATCGCTGTCAAAAGGAGCCCACGGCTCCTTTTTTCGTTTCTGCTGCCGTCCTTGACTGGGCCCATGGCCGCGCTCGATGTTTTCCGTTCCAATTCGCTTGCAAGCGAAACGGCTTGAAGTGCATATGCTTCATGGATCCGTGAAACATTTCGAAAGGACCACGCATGTTTCTCTCCCGCTGGCTCCCCGGCCTTGCCAACCTGTTGCACTACCGCCGCGAATGGTTCCATGCCGACCTGCAGGCAGGGCTGTCGGTGGCAGCGATCCAGATCCCCATCGCCATCGCCTATGCACAGATCGTGGGCCTGCCGCCGCAATACGGCCTGTACGCGTGCGTGCTGCCGATGATGGTGTACGCCCTGATCGGCAGCTCACGCCAGCTGATGGTCGGCCCGGACGCCGCCACCTGCGCGATGATTGCCGGCGCCGTGGCGCCACTGGCCATGGGCGACCCGCAACGCATCGCCGAGCTTTCAGTGATTGTCACGGTGCTGGTCGGGGTGATGCTGATTGTCGCCGGCCTGGCACGCGCCGGCTTTATCGCCAGCTTCTTCTCGCGACCGATCCTGATCGGTTACCTGAACGGCATCGGCCTGAGCCTGATTGCCGGGCAATTGTCCAAGGTCGTGGGCTTCAAGATCGAGGGTGACGGGTTCATCCTCAGCGTGGTCAATTTCTTCCAGCGCCTGAACGAGATCCACTGGATGACCCTGGCCATCGGCCTGGCGGGCCTGGCGCTGCTGATCTGGCTGCCGCGCCGCTACCCTCGCCTGCCTGCGGCCCTGGTGACCGTGGCAGTCTTTACCCTGCTGGCCGGCCTGCTCGGCCTGGACCGTTTCGGCGTCGCCATTCTCGGGCCGGTGCCATCCGGCATCCCCAAGCTCGCCTGGCCCCACAGCAACCTTGATGAAACCAAGGCCCTGCTACGCGATGCCCTGGGTATCGCCACCGTAAGTTTCTGCAGCGCCATGCTCACCGCACGCAGCTTCGCCGCGCGGCACGGCTATGCGATCAACGCCAACCATGAGTTCGTCGCACTCGGCGTCAGCAACCTGGCCGCTGGCATTTCCCAGGGCTTTGCCATCAGCGGCGCCGACTCGCGCACGGCAGTCAATGACATGGTCGGTGGCAAGAGCCAGCTGGTCGGCATCATCGCGGCACTGGTCATCGCCTTGATCCTGTTGTTCTTTACCGCACCGATGGCCTGGATCCCGCAGGCAGTGCTAGGTGCCGTGCTGCTAATGGCCGGCTGGGGCCTGATCGATATCAAGTCGCTGGGCAGCATCAGACGCCTGAGCCGCTTCGAGTTCTGGCTGTGCCTGCTGACCACGGTCGGTGTGCTCGGCCTGGGCGTGCTGCCGGGCATCGTGTTTGCCGTGACCCTGGCGATCCTGCGCCTGCTCTACACCATCTACCAACCGACCGACGCCGTGCTCGGCTGGCTGCCGGGCACCGAGGGCCAGGTCGACATCCGCAAGAACAAAGACGCCCGCACCGTGCCGGGCCTGGTGGTATACCGCTTCGACGACGCGATCCTGTTCTTCAACGCCGACTACTTCAAGATGCGCCTGCTCGAAGCCGTGCAGAGCCAGGCCCAGCCGCAGGTGCTGCTGTTCGATGCAGAAGCGGTGAGCAGCATTGACGTCAGCGGCATCGCCGCCCTGCGCGAGGTGCGCGATACCCTTGCAGCGCAGGGCATCCACTTCGCAATCGCCCGCGCCCGCGGCACTTTCCTGCGCATGCTGGTGCGCTCAGGGATGGCACGGGAGATGGAAGACAAGCTGCTGTTCGGCTCGGTGCGGGCGGGAATACGGGCTTATCGGGTTTGGCGGAACAGGAGTCGCAGGGAGCCGGTGGCCGATTGAGGAATCGGACTCCGCACATCCACGGGTTTGTCCCAAGTACGCTTCGCCGAGATGATCGATGTTCAGGTCGCCACGCTTAGGAACTGGGAGCAAGGGCGCAGGGAGCCTACCGGGCCAGCCAAGGCTTTGTTACGTGCCATACGCAACGACCCTGACCATGTCCTCAGGGCACTTGCCCATTAGTTCAGTATCCCAAACGCTTCAGCAAAACCGCCTCGCTTTCTGCCGGGCGTCGATAAGCACGCAACAACTTTCCCGCCCGGTTGGTGAAGATCCCGTCGACACCGGATTTCAGGTAAACCCGCTCCCACAGGGTCACCACTTGCTTCAGGGCAGTGCGGTAACTGTGGGAGCGGGTTCACCCGCGAAGAGGCCGGCGCAGGCAAGACAAGACGGCAATGTAAACAGCAACCCTCGCACACCTTGCATGACATGCTAAAGTCCCCGCCGTTTCCCGCACCACCGAACGGACCGCCCATGCCAGCTCTCGACGCCCGCCTCGCCTCTTGGCCAGACCTCAACCAGCGCCACCCGTGCACAGCCCTGCTGCTGGGCAACGGCGCCAGTCGCGCGCTGTGGAAACCGTTCGGCTACTTCTCGCTGTACGAAGAGGCCCAGCGCGCCGGGCGCAAGAAGGGCCTGGCGATCAGCGACCAGGCCCTGTTCAAGTCGCTGGGCACCGAATTGTTCGAGCCGGTGCTGAGCACCCTCAACCACACCGTGCGCGCCAACGCCGCCCTGGCCATCAACTCCACCGCGCCGTTGAACCGCTACTACTCGATCAAGGAAGGCCTGATCCACGCCATCCGCACCCTGCACCTGCCCTGGCCGCTGATGCCCGCCACCACCCTGGCGTCGATCAACCAGGCCCTGCGCGAATACCAAAGCGTCTATACCAGCAACTACGACCTCATTCTGCCTTGGGCCCTGCTGCACGATCCACAGGGCTTCGCCGCGCTGTTCGACGATCAAGGGTTCTTCGACGTACGCCGCACCCGCAGTGAAGGCACCCGCGTGCTGCATCTGCATGGCGGCCTGCACCTGCTCAAGCTGCCCGACGGTAGCACCCGCCAGCGCAGCGCCGACAGCGCCGAGTTGCTGGACGGCTTTGCCGTGAACATTCCCGGGGAGGTGCCGTTGTTCGTCAACGAAGAACGCAGCGACGAAAAACTGCGCGCCATTCGCAACTCGGACTACCTGGCCTGGGGGTTGGGGCAACTGGCACAGGAAAGCCAGGGCCTGTGTCTGTTCGGTCAGCATCTCGACAGCACTGACCAGCACCTGGTCGAAGCCATTCGCCAGGCGCGGCCGGCGCATCTGTCGATTGCCATCCGACCATTGAGCGAGGCTTCGGTACTCAACCAGAAACAGCACTTTGTCGAGCGGTTCGGGGATATGACGGGGACGGCGCTGCACTTCTTCGATGCCAGTACGCATCCGTTGGGGTTTGAGGGGTTGGCGATCGAGGTGCCGTCAGCGCGTCGTTAGATGACGCGCCTTGTCTGGCGGGCGGGCGTCCAGGGACTTGATCTCGTTTCTACTCAGATCAGCTTGTCCGCCTGCAACAACGTCTCCAGGCAATGCTCCTGCACCCCATAAAACGCCTTGAGCTGCGCGATTTTCTCCAGCAATGCCGCGTTATCCCCTACCTGCCGGCGCTTCACCGCAAGAATCATCTTGTTCTTGTTGGTGTGCTCCAGGGAGATGAACTCGAACACCTTGGTCTCGTAACCACAGGCTTCCAGATACAACGCGCGCAGGCTGTCGGTGAGCATCTCGGCCTGCTGCCCCAGGTGCAACCCATATTGCAGCATCGGCTGCAGCAACCCCGGGCTGTGCAGTTGCGGGCGGATCTGCTTGTGGCAGCACGGTGAGCACATGATGATCGCGGCGTTGCAGCGGATACCGGTGTGGATGGCGTAGTCGGTGGCGATGTCGCAGGCGTGCAAGGCAATCATCACCTCGATGGCTTCGGGCACCACGCTGCGCACGTCGCCGCACTGGAATTCCAGGCCCGAATGCTCCAGGCGCTGGGCGGCGGCATTGCACAGGTCGACCATGTCCTGGCGTAGCTCCACCCCGGTCACCTGTGCTTCCCGGCTCAGGGTGTTGCGCAGGTAGTCATGCATGGCGAAGGTCAGGTAACCCTTGCCGGAACCAAAGTCGGCGACCCGCAGCGGCTGCCCGGCCGGCAGCGGGGCGTTGGCCAGGGCGTGGTCGAAGACTTCGATGAACTTGTTGATCTGCTTCCATTTGCGCGACATCGACGGGATCAGCGCGCCTTGGGCATCGGTCACGCCCAGGTCACGCAGAAATGGCCGCGACAGCGCCAGGTAGCGTTTCTTCTCGCGGTCATGGCCGCTGTTGGCAGCCGCCTCGCGTGGCGCCTGCGCGCCGTGGCGCTGCAGCATCGGCTTGCCCTTCTTGCTGAAGGTCAGCTGCACTTCGCCATCGGCGTCGAACAGGTGGGCATTGCGGAAGCTCTCCGGCAGCAGCTCGGCAAGCAGCGCCTGGGCCTGGTCCAGCGGCAGGTTGCGAGTGATGTCGCGGGTCTGGTGGCGGTAGACCAGCGACAGCTGGGCCTGACCCTTGACCAACAACGGCTTGGCGATGATGCGCTGCAAGCTCTGGTCGGTGCCGACATGGCGCGCCAACACCAGCTTGACCAAGGTGTTGCCGTGCAGGGCGGCGCTCAGCAGGTCGAGGAACTGGGCGCGCGCATCCGGCGCGGTGGAAGCGGAAGTACTGGCGGACATGGAGAAAAGCAGCCTTGGGTAGCGGAGCGCACATTCTACCGTGTGCCAAGGCCCCTGTGGGAGCGGGCTTGCCCCGCGAACACCGGCGAAGCCGGTGCCATGCACCGCGGTGCATGCTTCGCGGGCCAAGCCCGCACAGACCGTAGCGCCTGCCGGTTCAGTCGAGAATCACCAGACGGTTGGGCAGTTCGTTGCGTGTGTGGGTGCGTGGCAGGTGCTCGCACAGCAGCTCACCGCACGCCTCGATACAGTCGACAAAGCCCTGCAAGGTCTGCCCTTGGCGCACCTGCTCGGTGAAACGCGCAACCATCATTGCCCGGGCCTTGGCATCGAGATGCTGGGCGATGCCTTGGTCGACCAGGATTTCCACATGCCGCTCGGCCTCGGCGACAAAGATCAGCACCCCCGTGGCGCCCTTCGTGCCCTGCAGGTTCTGCTCGCGAAACTGCTGGTGCGCCAGGCTCGAAGCGCGCCAGCGGCGCAAGGCAGCGGGGATCAGCATAGGCGCCAGGCGCGGGCTGCGCAGCAGCAAGCACAGGCCGATGAACAACAGTATGTTGGCAACCAGCAGCCCGCGCACACCGGGCCAGGCCAACAACCCGTGCAGCAAGCCAGGCAGCGCCAGCGCCAGTATGGCGGCCCACAACAGTGGCAGGTAAGCGTAGTCATCGGCGCGACGCGCCAGCACGGTCACCAGCTGCGCATCGGTGCGCCGCTCCACGCGGGCAATGGCCTCAGCCACCTGGCGACGTTCGTATTCGTTGAGGGAAGTCATGCCGTCGGTCTCTTAAGCGTTCTTATAGTTGTTGTCCCGGCATTCGGGGCTTCCTCCGCGGCCGACATATTCAGGCATAATCCGCCGCTGGATGAATTACCGGCGAATCGTACAACAATAGCCGCCTGAAAACTTCGGCCACGCACGTATCACCGTGGATACGGCAAGGGCCTCGACAATGGAATTGATGATGAAACTGTCTTTGCTGGGCCTGGCCATGGGCCTTGCCAGCCAGGCGGCCCTCGCCGCCCCTACCGCCCCGCCCCTGCAGGACAAGCAGGCGTTCATCGACCATCTGATCAGCCAGATGACCGAAGCCGAAAAAATCGGCCAGTTGCGCCTGATCAGCATCGGCCCGGAAATGCCCCGCGACAAGATCCGCGAAGAAATCGCCGCCGGGCGCATCGGCGGCACCTTCAACTCGCGCACCGCCCCCGAGAACCGGCCGATGCAGGACGCCGCCATGCGCAGCCGCCTGAAGATCCCGATGTTCTTCGCTTACGACACCATCCACGGCGAACGCACCATCTTCCCGATCGGCCTGGGCCTGGCTGCCAGCTGGGACATGGACGCCATCGCCAAGGTCGGCCGCACCTCGGCCATCGAAGCGTCGGCTGACGCCCTGGACATGACCTTCGCGCCAATGGTCGACATCGCCCGCGACCCACGCTGGGGCCGCACCAGTGAAGGCTTCGGCGAAGACACCTACCTGACCTCGAAGATCGGCCAGGTGATGGTCCGCTCGTTCCAGGGCAGCAGCCCGGCAAACCCCGACAGCATCATGGCCATCGTCAAGCACTTTGCCCTGTACGGCGCAGTCGAGGGCGGGCGCGACTACAACACGGTCGATATGAGCCTGCCGAAGATGTACAACGACTACCTGCCGCCCTACCGCGCCGCGCTCGACGCGGGTGCGGGCGGGGTGATGGTGGCGCTCAACTCGATCAACGGCGTACCGGCCACCTCCAACACCTGGTTGATGAACGACCTGCTGCGCAAGCAGTGGGGCTTCAAGGGCGTGACCATCAGTGACCACGGCGCCATCCAGGAGCTGATCCGCCACGGTGTCGCCCGCGACGGCCGTGAAGCCGCCAAGCTGGCGATCAAGGCCGGTATCGACATGAGCATGAACGACACCCTGTACGGCGAAGAGCTGCCAGGGCTGCTGAAGTCCGGCGAGGTGACCGAGCACGAGCTTGACCAGGCCGTGCGCGAGGTGCTCGGCGCCAAGTACGACATGGGCCTGTTCAAGGACCCGTACGTGCGCATCGGCAAGGCCGAAACCGACCTGAAAGACTACTACGCCGACAACCGCCTGCACCGCGACGCGGCCCGCGACGTGGCGCGCCGCAGCCTGGTACTGCTGGAAAACCGCAACCAGACCCTGCCGCTGAAAAAGGCCGGCACCATCGCCCTGGTCGGCCCGCTGGCCGATGCCCCGATCGACATGATGGGCAGCTGGGCTGCAGACGGCAAGCCGATGCATTCGGTTACCGTGCGCGAGGGCCTGCGCCGCGCTGTCGAGGGCAAGGCCAAGCTGGTGTACGCCAAGGGCTCGAACGTCACGGGCGACAAGGCGATCCTCGATTACCTGAACTTCCTCAACTTCGATGCCCCGGAAATCGTCGATGACCCACGCCCTGCGGCCGTGTTGATCGATGAAGCGGTCAAGGCCGCCAAGCAGTCCGATGTGGTGGTAGCCGTGGTCGGCGAGTCGCGTGGCATGTCCCACGAGTCGTCGAGCCGCACCACCCTGGAAATCCCGGCCAGCCAGCGCGAGCTGATCAAGGCCCTGAAGGCAACCGGCAAGCCGCTGGTTCTGGTCCTGATGAACGGCCGCCCACTGTCGATCAGCTGGGAGCGTGAGCAAGCCGACGCCATCCTCGAAACCTGGTTCTCCGGCACCGAAGGCGGCAACGCCATCGCCGACGTGTTGTTTGGCGACTACAACCCGTCGGGCAAGCTGGCCATCACCTTCCCGCGCTCGGTCGGGCAGATTCCGATGTACTACAACCACACACGCATCGGCCGGCCATACACCCCAGGCAAGCCGGGCAACTACACCTCGCAGTATTTCGAAGAACCCAACGGCCCGCTGTACCCGTTCGGCTATGGCCTGAGCTACAGCAGCTTCGAGCTGTCGGGCCTGACCCTGTCGAACAAGGACCTCAAGCGTGGCGACACCCTGGAGGCCAAGGTGACGGTGAAGAACACCGGCAAGCTCGACGGCGAGACGGTGGTGCAGCTGTACCTGCAGGATGTGTCGGCGTCGATGAGCCGCCCGGTCAAGGAGCTGAAGAACTTCCAGAAACTGATGCTCAAGGCCGGTGAGTCGCGGACCTTGACCTTCCGCATCAGCGAGGACGACCTTAAGTTCTACAATGGCCAGTTGCAGCGGGTGGCCGAGCCTGGTGAATTCAATGTCCAGATCGGGCTGGATTCCGAGGCTGTGCAGCAGAAGAGCTTCGAACTGCTGTAACTGATTGGTCGCCAGCGCTGGCCCTTTCGCGGGACAAGCCCGCTCCCATCAAATCTGACTGTGTGCAGAACACTTGTGGGAGCGGGCTTGCCCGCGAAAGGGCCGGACCCGATATTCCTTCAGTTGGATCCGCCCCATGCCCTATTCCTTTCGCGCCCTGCGCCTGGGGCTGATCACTCTGCTGATCGTGCTCGGCACCGTTCTCAGCGCCGGCTGGGCCATGCACCAGGCCAAACGCCAGGCAATGGAAGACGACGCCCTGCGCGCCAGCCAGCAGCTGGTGCTGTACGCCAATGCCCTGCACACCCTGATCGATCGCTACCGCGCCTTGCCCGCCGTGCTGGCCCTGGACCCGGAGCTGATCGAAGCCCTGCGCGGCCCGGTCAGCGAGCCGGTGCAGCACGCGCTCAACCTCAAGCTCGAACGCATCAACGGCGCCGCCAACTCCTCGACCCTGGAGCTGCTCGACCGCACCGGGCTGGCCGTGGCCGCCAGCAACTGGCGCCTGCCGACCACCTACGTAGGCTCCAACTACGGCTTTCGCCCCTACTTCAAACAGACCCGCAGCCAGGGTAGCGGCCGCTTCTATGCGGTGGGCGTGACCAGTGGCGTGCCAGGCTACTTCCTGTCCAGTGCAGTCAGCGACGAACAGGGGCGCTTCCTCGGCGCCATGGTGGTCAAGCTGGAATTCCCCGAGCTTGAGCGCGAATGGCGCCAGGGCAGCGACATCCTGCTGGTCAGTGACGCCCGCGGCATTACCTTCATCGCCAACCAGGACGGCTGGCGCTACCGCGAGCTCAAACCGCTCAGCAGCGCCGACCGCGCCGAGCTTGGCGAAACCCGCCAATACGACAAACAGCCGCTGGTGCCGCTTCAGCACCAGGTACTTACCCGCTTCGCCAGCAACAGTTACCTGAGCCGCGTACAGGGCCCCGACGGCCCCGCCGAATACCTCTGGGAAAGCCTGCCGCTGGAAGGCGAGGACTGGACCTTGCACCTGCTGCGCAAGCCGCAGGTCGAAGCCGCTGGCCGCAACGCGGCACTGGGCGCTGCCGCTGTGTGGTTGAGCCTGGTGTTCGCCGTGCTGTTCGTCAGCCAGCGCCTGCGCCTGGCCCGCATGCGCCAACGCAGCCGTGAAGAGCTCAAGCGCCAGGTCGAGGAACGCACCCGCGAGCTGCGCACCGCCCAGGAAGGCCTGGTGCAGTCAGCCAAGCTGGCGGCGCTGGGGCAGATGTCGGCGGCCATGGCCCACGAGATCAACCAGCCGCTGACCACCCAGCGCATGCAGCTGGAAACCTTGCGCCTGCTGCTCGACCACGGCCGCTACGACGACGCACGCAAGGCCCTCGAACCGCTGGAGCAGATGCTCACGCGCATGGCCGCGCTGACCAGCCACCTGAAGACCTTCGCCCGCAACAGCCCGGTCGGCTTGCGCGAGCGCCTCGACCTGGCCACCGTGGTCGACCAGGCCCTGCACCTGCTGGACACCCGCATTCGCAGCGAGGAAGTCGAGGTGGCCCTGTACCTGGCCCGCCCGGCCTGGGTTCGGGGCGATGCGATTCGCCTCGAACAGGTACTGATCAATCTGCTGCGCAACGCCCTCGACGCCATGGCCGACAAAAGCTACAAGCGCCTGGAGGTCCGCATCGAACCTGACCACGAGCAGTGGCGCCTGAGCGTGCTGGATTCCGGCGGCGGTATTGCCGAATCGGACCTGGCGAAAGTCTTCGACCCGTTTTTTACCACCAAGCCGGTGGGCGAAGGCCTGGGCCTGGGCCTGGCGATTTCCTATGGCATCATCGTCGAAGCCGGCGGCCAGTTGCACGCCGAGAACCTGCCGGGTGGTGCCCGCCTGAGCCTGAGCCTGCCCCGTGACCTGGAGCCTGTATGTTGAATTCGGTGATCGTCGTCGATGATGAAGCCAGCATCCGCACTGCAGTCGAGCAGTGGCTGAGCCTGTCGGGCTTCAGCGTGCAGCTGTTCGCTCGCGCCGAAGACTGCCTGGCCCAGCTGCCCACGCACTTTGCCGGGGTGATCATCAGCGACGTCCGCATGCCGGGCATGGGTGGGCTGCAACTGCTCGAACGCCTGCAGGCGGATGACCCGGACCTGCCGGTGATCCTGCTGACCGGCCATGGCGATGTGCCAATGGCGGTCGAAGCGATGCGCAACGGCGCCTACGATTTCCTCGAAAAGCCCTTCACCCCTCAGCACTTGCTGGGCAGCCTGCGCCGCGCCCTGGAGAAACGCCAGCTGGTCCTGGAGAACCGCCGCCTGCATGAACAGGCCGACCTCAAGTCGCGCCTGGAAGCAACCTTGCTGGGCATGTCGCAAGGCCTGCAGCAGCTACGCCGGCAAGTGCTCGACCTGGCCAACCTGCCGGTCAATGTGCTGATCCGCGGCGAAACCGGTAGCGGCAAGGAGCGCGTGGCGCGCTGCCTGCACGACTTCGGACCGCGTGCCGACAAACCGTTCGTCGCGCTCAACTGCGCGGCCATTCCCGAATCGCTGTTCGAAGCCGAACTGTTTGGTCACGAAAGCGGTGCATTCACCGGCGCCCAGGGCAAACGCATAGGCAAACTGGAATACGCCAACGGCGGTACCGTGTTCCTCGATGAAATCGAGAGCATGCCGCTGGCCCAGCAGGCCAAGCTGTTGCGGGTGATCCAGGAGCAGAAGCTGGAGCGGTTGGGGGCCAACCAGAGCATCAGCGTCGACCTGCGAATCGTTGCCGCAACCAAGCCTGACTTGCTCGAAGAGGCACGCGCCGGGCGTTTTCGCGAAGACCTGGCCTATCGCCTGAACGTGGCGGAACTGCGCCTGGCGCCGTTGCGTGAGCGGCGTGAGGATATCCCGCTGCTGTTCGAGCACTTTGCCCGGGCGACGGCCGAGAAGCTTGGACGCCAGACGCCGGCATTGTCGGGCGCGCAGCTGGCGCAATTGCTCACCCATGACTGGCCGGGCAACGTGCGTGAGCTGGCCAATGCGGCGGAGCGCCATGCGTTGGGGCTGGGCTCACCGAACATCGAGGCGGTGCCCGCAGGGCAATCGCTGGTCGAGCAGATCGAGGCCTTCGAGGCCCAGTGCCTGCGGGCGGCGCTGCGTCAGCATGGCGGGGAGATCAAGGCGGTGATGGAGGCCTTGCAGCTGCCTCGGCGAACGTTGAACGAGAAGATGCAGCGGCATGGTTTGGTGCGTGAAGACTTTATCGCGCGGCAGTAGGCGGAAATCCGCTTATTGCCTGACATCAATAGGCAAATATCCGCTCATTCCCAGACCATTCCGGGCTGCTTTGCAGCCCTTCGCGGGCAAGCCCGCTCCCACAGAGAATGCTGCTGGCTCAAGTAGCATGCGGCCGCTGTGCCCGCGAACGCCCCCATTTGGATCGTTGCGCACCCATTTGGCACACCTTCTGCAACTGCCCTGGCAAGCTGCGCTTCGGCGCGCTCCACAAAAACAACGAGAAGGTATCCCTGATGGATAACGCCACCTCCCTGCCAGCCGGGGCGGCCGTCGCGCCCGCCGCTGAAAAAACCACCGCCAGCCGCCTCAAGTCGATCTTCAGTGGTTCCATCGGCAATATGGTCGAATGGTACGACTGGTACGTCTACGCCGCATTCTCGCTGTACTTCGCCAAGGCCTTCTTCCCCGCTGGCGACTCCACCGCACAACTGCTCAATACCGCCGCGATCTTCGCCGTCGGCTTCCTGATGCGCCCGATCGGTGGCTGGCTGATGGGCCTGTATGCCGATCGCAAGGGTCGCAAAGCCGCCCTGATGGCTTCGGTGCTGCTGATGTGCGCCGGCTCCCTGGTGATCGCCCTGACCCCGGGCTATGAAACCATCGGCGTCGCGGCGCCGGTCCTGCTGGTCGTCGCACGCCTGATGCAGGGCCTGTCGGTGGGCGGCGAATACGGTACCTCGGCCACCTACCTGAGCGAGATGGCCAGCAAGGACCGCCGCGGCTTCTTCTCCAGCTTCCAGTACGTGACGCTGATCTCCGGCCAGCTCATCGCCCTGGCGGTGCTGATCATCCTGCAACAGACCCTGACCACCGAGCAGCTGTATGCCTGGGGCTGGCGCGTACCCTTCGTGATCGGCGCGCTGTGCGCGGTGGTTGCGCTTTACCTGCGCCGCGGCATGGAAGAAACCGCCTCCTTCACCAAGAAGGAAAAGGCCAAGGAAAGCCTGATGCGCACGCTCATGCGCCACCCTAAAGAGCTGATGACGGTGGTTGGCCTGACCATGGGCGGCACCCTGGCCTTCTACACCTACACCACTTACATGCAGAAGTACCTGGTCAACACCGTGGGCATGAGCATCAGTGATTCGACCACCATCTCGGCGGCCACGCTGTTCCTGTTCATGTGCCTGCAGCCGGTGATCGGTGGCCTGTCCGACAAGATCGGCCGTCGCCCGATCCTGATCGCCTTCGGCGTGCTGGGCACCCTGTTCACCGTACCGATCCTCAGCACCCTGCACACCATTCAGACCTGGTGGGGCGCGTTCTTCCTGATCATGGCAGCGCTGATCATCGTCAGCGGCTACACCTCGATCAACGCGGTGGTGAAGGCCGAGCTGTTCCCTACCGAAATCCGCGCCCTGGGCGTCGGCCTGCCATACGCGCTGACCGTGTCGATCTTCGGCGGCACCGCCGAGTACGTGGCCCTGTGGTTCAAGAGCGCTGGCATGGAAAGCGGCTTCTACTGGTACGTCACGGCATGCATCGCCTGCTCGCTGCTGGTGTATGCGACCATGAAGGACACCAAGCAGCATTCGCGGATTACGACTGACTGACAGTTTTCAGTGGTTGAGAAGGGGGTGTTCTGTGATACGGACGCCCCTTTTTTGTGGCTGCCAGGGGTTCGCCTGGAGATCTTCAGCGCTTACGAGATCGAGCGCCGCCCGCGCGGCGCATCGCGGATAAATCCGCTCCTACATTTGTTGCAACGTGCCGAACCTGACAGGCCATAGTTGCCTGCCTTGGCGCATGCCTCAAGTCATGTGAGGCGTCATCAATGCCCACCTCAAAACCCCGTCAGGCCAACAAGGCTGAAAACCATGGCCTCACAGGCATGGCCACGTTGCAACAAATGTAGATACTCTGTTGGCGGTCAAGCTTTTCTGAGGTGTTCAGAGCTGAAAAGCTTGGCTGTATGGAATG
>NZ_JBIVHT010000026.1:0-41870 GCF_044749325.1 Pseudomonas sp. NPDC089428 | reverse complement strand
AAGGCTGACAACCATGGCCTCACAGGCAAGGCCACGTTGCAACAAATGTAGGAGCGGATTTATCCGCGATGCGCCGCGCGGGCGGCGCTCGATCTCATAGGCGCTACACACCCCAAGGCAAGCACACCATGTAGTGGTCTACTAACCCCGGACACCTTTTATGAGCTCAGACGCTGGCGAGTACGGCCTTGGCCTTCTCCAGTGCCATGCGCGCACGCTGCTCACCACTGATGCCCTGCTCCATCAGCTGCCGGGTGGGGATCTCCAGGCTCAACGGTACGGTTGCCGGCAAACCACGCAACAGCCCCACCAGGTCGGCATCGCCCTCCCCCGGGAAGCGCCGTTCGTTGCGCGCCTGGCGCAGGATCTCGTCCATGTCGGCCGGCACCGGGCCGGCGACGTCGCACAGCTGGGCATAGCGCATGCACTGCGCGGGCAACTGCGCCAGGTCGTCCAGCGAAGAACGCGAGCGGTTGAAGTGGAAGGCATCCACCAGCACGCAGCCATTGGCCCGGTCGGCGTTGGCTACCACGCGCATGGCCTGGCGCAGGTCGCGCACGTCGGTCCAGGGCATGAACTCCAGGTGCGGGTAGATGCCATAGCCGGCAGCCAGGTCGCACAGCTCGGCAAAATTTGCGGTAAGGCGCGCTTCGTCCGGGTCGTTGCCAGCCACCAGCAATTCGCTGCCACCCAGCTCGGCACCGACAGCCAGTATCGCTTCGAAATCGGCCACGCAGGTGTCGGCCTTGAGCCGCAGGATTTCCAGGTCGAGCACCTTGATACCGGTGTCGCGCAGGCGCGCCTGGGTCTGCCGGCGCAGGTCGGCGTCAGCCACCAGCGGGAAGTGCTGCTCCTGCTCGGTGGCCGGCACCAGGCGCAGGCCCACATGGCTGTATCCGGCACGGGCGGCGGCTTCCACCATGTCTGGTGGGGAAAGTTCGAGCACCGTCAGGGCAGCCAGGGAAAAGATTCGGTCGGTCATGTCATTTACCTAGGGACAAAAAAATCAGGCGATGAGCGCTGGCGCACAGGCCCGGCCGGTTTCGGCGGCCTGGCGGATCGCTTCGACAAGGGCCAGGGTGCGGCCACCGTCGGCGGCATCGATCAACGGCGCTTCAGTGCCTTGGGCGACGCGGATGAAATGCTGCAGCTGCAAGGTCAGCGCCTCGCCTGCGGGAATGGCTTCCTCGCTCTGCAACAGCGGTGTGTGCCAGCCAGAACCCGCCTCGGCGTAATGCCAGCGCTTGAGTTGAGGAATGCTCAGTGCGCCCTCGGTGCCGGCCAGCAGATAGCAAGGCTGGCCTTCCTGGCGCGGGTAGATCGGGCTTTCGCCGGAGTCCAGCTCCCAGCTCCATGGCGCGGCCACCGCGTCGGAGCCGGTCAGGCTGCCCAGCGCACCGTTGGCGAACTGCAACAACACCGCCGCGCTGTCTTCGTTGGCGAAGCCGCGCACGTCGTTGCGGGTGAAGGCCTGCACCTGCACCACCTCGCCGCACAGGTGGCGCAGCAGGTCGAGGTCGTGGATCAGGTTGGTGAGCAGAAAGCCCGCCCCCGGCTCGCGGCGCCAGGGTGTTTCGAAGTAGCTGTCGGGCTTTTGCAGCTGCCACAGCGCGGTGACGTTGATCAACCGCCCCAGCTTGCCTTCGCCAATCACTTGGTGGGCCTTGGCGATCAGCGGGTTGTGCCGCCGGTGATGGCCGACCAGCACTGGCACGCCGCGGCGGCGCGAGGCCTCGACCAGCGCACGGACTTCATCGAGGTGTACGCCCACCGGTTTTTCCACCAGCACCGGTACACCGGCCTCGACACAATCCAAGGCGCAGGCCACGTGCAGGTTGTTGGGGTTGGCCACGATCACCGCATCGGGCCGGGCCTGCTCAAGCATCTGCCGGTGATCGGCGAAGCAGGCAACCCCGCACTCGGCAGCGAACGCTTCAGCCTGTGGGCCGGGGTCTGCCACGGCGCACAGTTGGGCTTGCGGCAGGCGGCGCAGGTGCTGGTAATGCTGGCGGCCCATGATGCCGGCACCGATCAGGGCGATTCGTAGGGGTGAGTTCAACGCACTGTCCTCTTGTCGTTATTGTGGCGCGGATTGTGAAACCAAGTTCCAGAATCAACACTACACAATGTAGAACCAAGTTCAGCTTTTAAGAACGTCCCACCCCACAGACTGTGCGATTACCGACCAGAAATGCGCCTCAGGCGAACAATTCGCTCGCCCGGCTGGCCGCCGACAGCTCGTCTGCCGCCGCCAGCAGCAGCGGTGCCAGCTCGGCCAGGCGTGTTTGCGCCAGGCGGGCGCTGGGGCCGGCCACGCTGAGCACGCCGATCACCTCGTCGCTCTGCGGGCGCCGCACCACGGCGGCCAGGGCGGAAGTGCCGACGGCCGAGGTCTGTTCGACCCAGGCATAACCGCGCTCACGGGCGCGGTGCAGGTAGGCCAGCAGCTCATCGGTCGAACGCGGCGCGTTGGGGCCGAACTGGGCGGGGTCTGCAATGCCTTGGCGCAGCACCATCTGCAGCGCGTCTTCATCGCTCAGGCTGGCCAGCCAGGCATGCCCGGAAGCGGTATAGAACAGCGGCGCGTCACGCCCCATGTCGGGGTCGTAGCGCAGCCCGGAGCGGGCACCCTGGGACTTGGCAATCCAGGTCTGGCGGTTGCCTTCGATCACCCCAAGGCGCACCAGTTCGCCGCTGTCCTGGGCCAGGCGGTCGAGAATCGGCTGAATGATGTCGGCGCCGCTGCTCGACAGGTAGCGAAAGCCCATCGCCACCAGCTTGGCGGACAGTTGATAGCGGCTGTTGTCGCGGTTCTGCCGCACGTAACCCAGGCGCACCAGCTCGGTGAGCATGCGGTGGCAGGCGCTCTTGGGAATGTCCAGGCGCTCGGCCAAGGTTTGCAGCGGCAAGCCGTGCGGCTCGCCAGTGAGGCTTTCAACAAGACTGAAGGCGCGTTCGATCTGACTACCAGCCATGATGCGGATCCCTGAAAATTTGCCGAATTCTAGAAGATGATTCCATATCGTCGATAGTCGTCGTGCCCGCCAGGCACTGAAGTGTCCGGTAATCGACCGAAAGTTGGTACTTGGCCTTGCAGTGCCGCCCGCATAAAAAGAATATTGTGGAATCAGGTTCCAATAATAATGCAGGAGATACCGCAATGCCCGCCGAACCCTTCCCAAGCGACTGCGACGTACTGGTCATCGGCTCTGGCGCGGCCGGGCTGGCAGCGGCGGTCACGGCCGCCTGGCACGGGCAGAAGGTCATCCTGGTAGAGAAGGACCCGGTCCTCGGCGGTGCCACCGCCTGGTCCGGGGGCTGGGCCTGGGTGCCACGCAACCCGCTGGCCCGGCGCGCCGGCATCAGCGAAGACATCGAGCAGCCGCGTACCTACCTGCGTCACGAACTGGGCACGCACTACAACGCCGAGCGCGTCGATGCCTTCCTCGAAGCCTGCCCGCACATGGTCGCCTTCTTCGAGCAGCACACCGCCCTGCAGTTCGCCGACGGCAACGGCATCCCCGACATGCACGGCGACACACCCGGCGCTGCCCTCGGCGGCCATCAGGTGATTGCCGCGCCGTACGATGCGCGCCAGCTCGGCGCGCTGCTGCCACGCCTGCGCAAGACCATGCGCGAGACTTCATTCATGGGCATGCCGATCATGGCGGGCGCCGACCTGGCCGCTTTCTTGAACATGACCCGCTCGCCGCGCGCCTTGCTGCACGTGTGCAAACGCTTCGCTCGCCACCTCTACGATCTGGCCCGCCATGGCCGGGCGATGCACCTGGTCAACGGGGTGGCGCTGGTGGCACGGCTGGCGAAGTCGGCGGATGACCTGGGTGTGCGGATGATCGAGTCGACAGCGGCCAAGGACCTGCTGATGGAAGACGGCAAGGTGCTGGGGGCCGTGGTCGCAACCGCGCAAGGCGAACGGGTGATCCGCGCCAGGGCCGTGGTGCTGGCCGCAGGCGGTTTCCCCAACGACCCCGCTCGGCGCCGGCAGCTGTTCCCGCGCGACGCCAGTGGCCATGACAACCTCGCCCTGCCCCCACCGTCCTGCTCCGGCGATGGGCTGCGCCTGGGCGAATCGGCCGGGGGTGTGGTGGCCACTGACCTCAAGTCGCCGGTGGCCTGGGCGCCCGTGTCGAAAGTGCCACACCGCGACGGCAGTGTCGGCCACTTCCCGCACATCATCGAACGCGGCAAGCCAGGCATCATCGGTGTGCTGGCCAACGGCAAGCGCTTCGTCAACGAAGCGCACGGCTATTACGACTATGTTTCCGCCATGGTCGCCGCCGTGCCAGAGGGCGAGGAAGCCTGCTCATGGCTGATCTGCGACCACCGCTTCCTGCGCCGCTTCGGCCTCGGCCATGCGCGCCCTGCGCCCCTGCCGATCAGCCCACACCTGCGCAGCGGCTACCTGAAACGCGGCGCCACCCTGGAACAACTGGCCCAGGCGTGCGGCATCGACACCGCCGGGCTGAGCGCCACGGTCGCTGAATTCAACCTGCACGCACGCCAGGGCCAGGATCCCGCCTTCGGCCGCGGCTCGACACCGTTCAACCGCAAACAGGGCGACCCGCTGCACAAGGGGCCCAACCCCTGCGTGGCGCCAATCGAGCACGGCCCGTTCTATGCGGTAAAAGTGCAGCCCGGCTGCTTCGGCACCTTCGCCGGCCTGCGCACCGACGGTCACGCGCGCGTGCTGAACGACGCCGGCCAGCCAATCAGCGGCTTGTATGCGGCCGGTACCGACATGGCCAGCGTGTTCGGCGGCTGGTACCCCTCCGGCGGTATCAACCTCGGGCCGGCACTGACCTTCGGCTATGTCGCCGGGCGGCATATCAGCGGCGTAACGGAGTACGAATAGCGTCAGCAGGAGGCAAACCATGGACATGGGCAGGGTTTGCCACTCACACTGGCGCCCACCGACCTTACCCGAGGAGGACCACTGCCCTTGAACAAGAACACCGAGCCCTCAAGGGGCTGGCTGGCCAGCAAGCTCCTCGCCGAGGGCCAGGAGCCAGACCCGCGCTTCACCCTGGCCAACGAGCGTACCTTCCTGGCCTGGATCAGGACCGCGCTGGCGCTGCTCGCCAGCGGCATCGCCGTGGACATGTTCACGGCCGAGATCTTCAGCCCCGGCACCCGCCGCCTGCTGGCGGTGGCGCTGATCAGCCTGGCCCTGCTGCTGAGCCTGCCGGCCTTCATCCGCTGGCTGAACGTGGAGCGGGCGATGCGCCAGAAGCGCCCGCTGCCCTTCCCGTTGATCGCCCCGGCGCTGTCGATCGGCGTGTCGCTGGTGATGGCGTTTTTTGCCTACGCGGTGTTCTTCCATGCCTGACCCGCAGCTGGTCCACGCCGATGACGGGTTGCAGCCGGAGCGTACGCTGCTGGCTTGGCGCCGAACCATTCTGGCGATGGTGGTGTGCAGTTGCTTCTTCCTGCGCTGGGTGCCGCACCATCACTGGCTGGCCGTAGCGCCGGCCGTGCTCTGCCTGTTGGCTGCCGGCGCTGCCTGGCTGCGCTTGCGCCGTAGCTACCAGCGCCATGTGGTCGGCCTGCAGGCTGAGACCATCGCCTCTGGCGTCACGGTGAATCTGCTGCTGGCGGTATGCGTTACCGCGCTGTGTGCGGTCGAACTCGCCGCGATCCTGGCCTGGTAGCCACGGCGCACTAGAACTGCCCCAGCCAGTACGCCACATCCACCTCATCGATCTGCTCGCGGCGCAGGAAGCGCCCGGCGTACTCCAGGTACACCCCGCTGCAGAGGAACAGCCGCAGCAGCTGCCCGTCGATGTGCTGGTCGCGGGCCATGAACACCAGGATCTTCACCGACTCGGACAAGCTTTTCGCCGGCTTGTACGGCCGGTCGGCGGCCGTCAGCGCCTCGAAGATATCGGCAATCGCCATCACCCGCTCGGCAACGCTCAGCTGGTCCTTGCCCAACCGACGTGGGTAGCCGCCGCCGTCCATCTTCTCGTGGTGGTTGCCGGCGATGTCCGGCACACGCCGCAGCTGGCGCGGGAACGGCAGCGCCGTCAGCATGATGATGGTCTGCACGATATGCTCGTTGATCTTGAAGCGTTCTTCATCGTTCAACGTGCCCCGGCGGATCGCCAGGTTGTACAGCTCACCCTGGTTGCTGGCATTGGCCGGCAGGCGCATGTCGAAGCCCCATACATTACGCGGGTCGCCCTTGACCACCGGCGGCTTGCGCGTCCCCCAGGGCTGCAGGTGTTCGGGGCGATCGGCCAGCAGCGCCTCTTCGACCGGCAAGGGTGCAGGCGCCGCGCCGGCAAAGCGCTGCTCTTCATCGCGGGAAAGGCCCAGGCGGTTATCGAAATGCCGCAGCCAACGGCGCTGGCCGATGCGCTGCAGGCGCTCGACATCCTCATCCTGCATGAACTCGCCACCGATATTGGCCCTGGCGACGAACGCGAACTCTTCCTGCAGCTCGGCGCGGCACTGCTCCAGCGTGCGTTGCAGCAGCGGCTTGGCCTCGCCGGCGGCCAGGCCTTGCCAGTAGGCAAGCTCGGCATCACGCCAGAGCACCTCGAAACGCATGCGGATTTCGTGAATGCGGTTGTACAAGGTCTCCAGCTTGGTCGCCTTGTCGACCACGTACTCGGGGCTGGTGACCTTGCCGCAATCGTGCAGCCAGGCGGCAATGCGGAACTCGTAGCGCTCGGCCTCGGTCATGCTGAAATCGGCAAACGGGCCGCTGTCGGCCTGCATGGCCTTGTCCAGCAGCATCTGCGCCAAATGCGGCACGCGCTCGCAGTGGCCGCCGGTATAGGGGCTCTTGGCATCGATGGCGTCGGCGAGCAGCTTGATCATTGCGTCCAGCAGGCGTTGCTGGGCTTCGACCAGTTGGCGCGTCTCGATGGCCACGGCCGCGGCACCGGACAGCTCCTCGACGAAACGGCGGAACGGCTCGCCCACTTCAGCAGCCTCGCCCTGCATCTGCAGGACAAGGATGCCGAGCAGCTCATGCCCCCGGTCGTTGAGCACCAGCACAAGACTACGCCCGCCCAGCGTCAGGGCCTGCGTGACCGCCCCCGCCAGGTCGGCTTGATCGGCCTCGCCGAACGCCAGCTCGTCGGGGTAACCGGTACCCCCGCAGGACGCGGACAGCCGCAGGCGAGCATGCGGGTCATCGAACAGGTACACCGCCCCGGCGCTGGCCCCGGCGGCCTCCACCAGATGCGTCAGCACGCCATCGAGCATGCGCTCCAGCTGGGTTTCGCGGCTGAGTGTCAGGGTGATTGCCTGGAAACTGCGGATGGTGCCGGACATGCGCCTGAGTACCCGGCTCAGCGCTCGCACTTCGGAAACCCGCGAGTCCACGCCCACTTCGCGGCTGAAATCGAAGTCGGCCAGGCCACGCACCTGCTCGGCCAACTGGTGCAGCGGGCGGCCGATGCGTTGCCCGAGCAGGCCGCCCAGCAACAGGAGCACGGCCATCAGCGCGGCCGTCCACACCAGTTGCTCGAACAGCACCTTGCGCGCCCCCGCCAGCAGTTCATGCGCCGGCACCGCGATCAGTACTTGCAGGTCCTGCCCGGCCAGGTTGGTCAGCGGCACGCGCATGCCGTACCAGCTTGCGCCATCGACCTGATAGACCTGTGGTCGCGTGCCTTGCGGCTGTCGGCTGTAGATCTGTTGCAGGCTGGGGATTCCCAGCTCGCCGAGACGCGACAGGCGCACGGTGTCGCCCTCGTGAACGATGACCCGCTGCAGGTCCGGGTACGCGACCACGTTGCCCTGGTCGTCGACCACGGCAATCTCGGTACCGGGCGTCATGCGCAAGTCGCGGGATTCGCTGGCCAGGTCGTTGACCGATACATCCATGCCGAGCACCGCCGCGCCGTCGACGCTGCGTTGGGCCATGGTCATGCCGATTTCGCGGGTGGTGAAGAAGACATAGGGATGGGTGAGCACGGTGCCGGGTTGTGCCGATGCATCGACGAACCAGGGGCGCGAGCGCGGGTCGTAGTGATAGTCCGGCATGGCCTGGGCCTTGAGCAGGGTCAGCGCGGGGTCATAGAAGCGCCATTCGCCGCGCATCGCACCACCCTCACCCAGGCTGACACTCTGCACCAGGAAGCGGCTGCCCGCTGGCGCGGCAAAGCGCGCCAGCAACTGCGGGTCGCGTAAGCGGCGCACCAGCAGGAACTCGCCGTTGGGGTACCCGACATAGGCGGCGCTGAGCATCTTGTTGGCATTCAGGCTCTCGACCAGCTGCGGCAAGCGCTCCAGGCGCTGGGCCAGGCTGCTGGCGGCCGGGTTGAAGGCCAGCAGGCGAATGCTGCTCTGCGCCGGATCGACCAGGCGCCGGGCACGTTCGTCGATGGTCTTGGCGACCTGCTGGGCAGCATCGCCGGCCGCAGCCACCAGGGCCTGGCTGATACCGCGGTAGCCCTGCCAGGCCAGGCCGGCGCCGAGCAGCAGCATGCCGAGCATGATGGCCAAGGCCACCAGCCATTGCAGGGAAATTGCGCGTGCTGGTTTGCTCATGGCTGCCCGGTCCCGGTGTGGCGATTTCAACAGTGTAATCAGCCAATGCGATCATGCCGGGCGGATGTCATGCGCTGCTGGCAAGGCAGCCCGACAGCAGTACAGCGCCACTACTGGTTTCAATGCGCCGTGCTTGGCCTCAGCGCACATGCCCGGTAGAATTGCCCCGGGTGCTAACTGCAAGGTGCAGTGATGCAGGTTAAAGAACAGTGCAGGTCGGGCCGCCTGCAGGAGTTCTTGTGCCTGTGCAAAAAACCAATTTGACCCGCGCCCAGCGCCTGGCCCAACGCGCATTCGCCAATTTCGAGCGTTTCCTGCATATCGAAGCGGTCAGCGGCATCGTCCTGCTGATCACGGCTGTCGCTGCCCTGATCTGGGCCAACTCCCCGGCCGCCGCCAGCTACGATGCGCTGTGGCATACGCCGATCAGCTTCGGCATCGGCTCGCTGAGCTTCTCGCAATCCCTGCACTTCTGGATCAACGATGGCCTGATGACCATCTTCTTCCTGGTGGTCGGCATGGAAATCCGCCGCGAAATTCACGAAGGCGCCCTGGCCAGCCTGCGTCAAGCCACCTTGCCCATGGCCGCCGCGGTGGGTGGCGTAGCGGTACCTGCGCTGATCTACCTGGCTTTCGGCCATGCGCCAGCCGAGCAGCAAGGCTGGGCCGTGCCAACCGCCACCGACATCGCCTTCGCGGTGGGCGTGCTGGCCCTGCTGGGCAAGTCGATCCCGTCCAACATCCGCGTGTTCCTGCTGGCCCTGGCGATCATCGATGACATCATCGCCGTGCTGATCATCGCCGTCTTCTACTCCGGTGGCCTCGACTACAGCGGCTTCGGCGTAGCCGCCATCGGCCTGCTGCTGGTGATCGGGCTGCAGAAGATCGGCGTCGGCTCGGCCTGGGCCTATGTCATCCCTGGCACCATTACTTGGGTCGGCATGCTGATGACCGGCGCCCACCCGACCCTGGCCGGCGTGATCCTCGGCCTGATGACCCCGGTTGCCGCCATGCCGATGGGCGAGCGCCCGCTGGATGCGGTGTCGCGCTTCACCAACGACCTGCTCGGCCGCGCCAAGGCCCCCGAGCAGGACACCGGCGACCTCAGCGCCCCACTCAAGCGCCTGCGCCTGGCCCAGCGTGAACTGGTGGCCCCGGTGACCCGTGTAGGCGGCGCCCTGCACCCGTGGGTGGCATACGCGATCATGCCGCTGTTCGCCCTGGCCAACGCCGGTGTCGGCCTGTCGGGCATCGACCTGTCGGCCGAGGGGCCGCACTGGGTGATGACCGCCGTGGCCGTGGCCCTGGTGGCCGGCAAGCCGCTGGGCATCATCGGCGTCAGCTGGCTGATGGTGCGCCTGGGCTGGTGCAGCCTGCCGGCCCAGGTCAACTGGCGCGGCATCACCCTGATCGGCCTGCTGGCCGGCATCGGTTTCACCATGTCGATCTTCATTGCCAACCTGGCCTACAGCGACCCGGCCTCGCTGGGCGCAGCCAAACTCGGCGTGCTGTCAGGCTCGGTGATCGCTGCCGTGCTGGGCCTCGCCTGGGGCGTCACAGGCCTGCGCAAAGGCGCCAGCAAGGCGCCCGTGCAAGTGGGTTGAAGCCATCCGGGGCCTGCGGGCCCCGGCATTTTTCTGTATACAAAAATTTCAAACTTTGCTTACATGCATGCCTGTGCGCCTACGACACCGGCCAACGTCGCTGCGTATTGCGCCAGGCATGAGACATGCAAGCTTCCCTGCAACACACCCCCAAGACCCTCCTGGTCAAGAACGCCGCACTGCTGGTCACCATGGACGGCGAACGCCGAGAGATCAAAGGCGGCGGCCTGTACATCGAAGATAACCTGATCAAGCAGGTTGGCCCCAGCGATACGCTGCCACAGCACGCCGATGTGATCCTCGACATGGCCGGCAAGGTGGTCATCCCGGGCCTGGTCAACACCCACCACCATATGTACCAGAGTCTCACCCGCGTGGTACCGGCGGCCCAGGACGGCGAGCTGTTCAACTGGCTGACCAACCTGTACCCGATCTGGGCGCGGCTGACCCCGGAAATGATCTCGGTATCGACCCAGACCGCCATGGCCGAGCTGATCCTGTCTGGCTGCACCACCTCCAGCGACCACCTGTACATCTACCCCAACGGCTGCAAGCTCGACGACAGCATCCATGCTGCCGGCGAGATCGGCATGCGCTTCCACGCCGCCCGCGGCAGCATGAGCGTGGGCCGCAGCCAGGGCGGCCTGCCGCCTGATTCGGTGGTGGAGAAGGAAAGCGACATCCTCAAGGAGTCGCAGCGCCTGATCGAGGACTACCACGATGCCAGCCACGGCTCGATGCTGCGCGTGGTGGTGGCACCCTGCTCGCCGTTCTCGGTCAGCCGCGACCTGATGCGCGAGGCCGCAGTGCTGGCGCGCAACTACGGCGTTTCGCTGCACACCCACCTGGCCGAAAACGTCAACGACATCGCCTACAGCCGAGAAAAGTTCGGCATGACCCCGGCCGAATACGCCGAAGACCTCGGCTGGGTCGGCCACGATGTGTGGCACGCCCACTGCGTGCAGCTCGACCAGCACGGCATCGAGCTGTTCGCCCGCACCGGCACCGGTGTCGCCCACTGCCCCTGCTCGAACATGCGCCTGGCCTCGGGCATCGCGCCGATCCGCAAGATGCGCGACCACGGCGTGCCGGTAGGCCTGGGTGTGGATGGCTCGGCCTCCAACGACGGCGCCAGCATGATCGGCGAAGTGCGCCAGGCACTGCTGCTGCAGCGCGTCGGCTTCGGCCCGGACGCGATGACCGCCCGCGAAGCCCTGGAAATCGCCACCCTGGGTGGCGCCAAGGTGCTCAACCGCAACGACATCGGTGCACTGGCACCCGGCATGATCGCCGACTTCGTCGCCTTCGACCTGGGCCACGTGGCCTATGCCGGCGCCCTGCACGACCCCTTGGCGGCCCTGGTGTTCTGCACCCCGACCCACGTCGACACCAGCGTGATCAATGGCCGAGTGGTAGTGCAGGATGGCCGCATCACCACCATCGACCTGCCGCGGGTACTGGAACGCCACAACCAGTTGGCCTACCAGCTCGTCAGCGGCGAATAACCCGAACCGCCCTGGCCGCTGCGCTCGAAAGAGCGCGGCGCGCCTTGTTGCGGCTGCGTTTTACCTGTTTCACCCCAATGCGACTGAAACCGTGCAGTTAGACGCGTGACAATAACAAAAGCGAGCTACTCACCATGACATCTACCGCTACACCTCGTCCGGAAGACGAGAACCTCGGTATTGGCGCCAACTTCGCCTACGGCCTGCAGCATGTACTGACCATGTACGGCGGCATGATCGCCGTGCCGCTGATCATCGGCCAGGCAGCCGGCCTGTCGCCGGCCGATGTCGGCATGCTGATTGCCGCCTCGCTGTTCGCCGGGGGCCTGGCCACCTTGCTGCAGACCCTGGGCCTGCCGTTCTTCGGCTGCCGCCTGCCGCTGGTCCAGGGCGTTTCCTTTGCCAGCGTGGCGACCATGGTCGCGATCATCGGCAATGACGGCACCAACGGCCTGCAGGTGGTGTTCGGCGCCGTGATCGTCTCGTCGTTGGTCGGCCTGCTGATCACCCCGCTGTTCTCGCGGATCATCCAGTTCTTCCCGCCGCTGGTGACCGGCATCGTCATCACCACCATCGGCCTGACCCTGATGCCGGTGGCAGCGCGCTGGGCAATGGGCGGCAACAGCCAGGCGGCCGACTTCGGCAGCACCGCCAATATCAGCCTGGCCGCGTTCACCCTGGCCTGCGTGCTGTTGCTCAGCAAGCTGGGCAGCGCCAGCCTGTCGCGCCTGTCGATCCTGCTGGCGATGGTGATCGGCACCCTGGTGGCCATGGCGTGCGGCATGGCCGATTTCTCCCAGGCGCTCGACGGCCCTTCGGTGGCACTGCCCGAGGTGCTGCACTTCACCCCCGAGTTCCAGCTGGCAGCGATCCTGTCGATGCTGATCGTCATCGTGGTGACCATGGTCGAAACCTCGGCGGACATCCTCGCCGTGGGCGAGATCATCGGCACCGACGTCAATGCCCGGCGCCTGGGCAACGGCCTGCGCGCCGACATGATTTCCAGCGCCCTGGCGCCGCTGTTCGGCTCGTTCACCCAAAGCGCCTTCGCGCAAAACGTCGGCCTGGTGGCGGTGACCGGGGTCAAGAGCCGCTATGTGGTAGCCAGCGCCGGTTTCATCCTGGTCACCCTCGGCCTGCTGCCGGTGATGGGCCGGCTGGTGGCCGCAGTACCGACCGCCGTGCTCGGCGGCGCCGGCGTGGTGCTGTTCGGCACCGTCGCGGCCAGTGGCATCCGCACCCTGGCCCAGGTGGACTACCGCAACAACATGAACCTGATCATCGTCGCCACCTCGATCGGCTTCGGCATGATCCCGATCGCCGCACCGGGCTTCTACCACCACTTCCCGAGCTGGTTCGAGACCATCTTCCACTCTGGCATCAGCTCGTCGGCGATCATGGCGATCCTGCTCAACCTGCTGTTCAACCACCTGCGTGCCGGCAACTCCGACCAGCAGTCGGTGTTCGTCGCCGCCAGTGAGCGGACCCTGCGCTACCACGATGTGGCCTGGCTCAACGAAGGCGACTTCTTCCGCGATGGCAAGCTGTTCGACTGTGATGGCAAGGAAGTGCCGATCATCGAAGTGGATGAGGGCCATGGGCATGCCCCGGCATCGGCCAGGAAACAGGCCGAACACGCTCACTGACAGGCAAACCTGAAACCTGATGAACAAATCTTCATGTTCGTGTTAACGCCCTGATGGTGGGCGGGATGCGTGATCCGGGGCGGTGACCGGGTCGCGCTTGCCTTGAGGCGCGGGGCCGGGTTGCGTAGCATCGCCGGCCCTGGGGCCGCTGGGCGGCCCATTCGCGGGACAAGCCCGCTCCCACAAGTACCGCGCAAGCCCAAGATCGGCGCAGTACATGTGGGAGCGGGCTTGCCCCGCGAACGAGGGCAAAGCCCTCGCCCGCCGAATTCGCTACTGTACAGAGCCCCCATGCCACAACCGATCCCCCTCAAGGACCACGAAAAGGAAAAACACCTGGTCAACCGCCGGCTCCTGGCCTGCGCCGCCCTGGTGTTCAGCCTGTGCGCCGTCCTGGTGGGCCGGCTCTACGTGCTGCAGGTGCTGCAGCACGACCAGCAGAGCGCAGTGTCGGAAAACAACCGCGTGCACATCCTGCCCATCGCCCCCGAGCGCGGGCTGATCTATGACCGCAACGGCGTGGTGCTGGCCGACAACAAGCCCAGCTTCGACCTGACCATGACCCGCGAGCGCGCCGGCGACTCGGCCAAGGTGCTCGACAGCCTGGCCGAAATCCTCGGCCTCGGTGAAGACGACCGCAAGCAGTTCGACAAGGACCTGCGCCGTGGCCGCAAACCGTTCGAGCCAGTCACCCTGATGGTCGGCCTGACGGAAGAACAGATCGCCCTGATCGCGGTCAACCAGTTCCGCCTGCCAGGCCTGGACGTCGAACCCCAGTTCATCCGCGAATATCCGCTGGCCGAACACTTCGCCCATTCGGTCGGGTACGTTGGGCGCATCAACGAAAAAGAAGCCAAGACCCTCGACAGCACCGAGTACCGTGGCACCCAGTCCATCGGCAAGACCGGCATCGAGCACTTCTACGAAGCCCAGCTGCACGGCCACGTAGGCTACGAAGAAGTGGAAACCAACGCCCAGGGCCGGGTGATGCGCGTGCTCAACCACAAGGACCCGATCCCCGGCAAGGACATCATCCTCAGCCTCGACTCGCACCTGCAGGTGGCCGCCGAAAAGGCCCTGGGCGACCGCCGTGGCGCCGTGGTGGTACTCGACCCGGCCAACGGCGACGTGCTGGCAATGGTCAGCAACCCGAGCTTCGACCCCAACCTGTTCGTCAAAGGCATCAGCTTCAAGCAGTACGCCGCGCTGCGCGACTCGATCGACCGGCCGCTGTTCAACCGCGTGCTGCGCGGCCTGTATGCGCCCGGCTCGACGGTCAAGCCGGAGGTGGCCATCGCCGGCCTCGACAGCGGCGTGATCACCCCCGGCAGCCGGGTGTTCGACCCGGGTTACTACGAGCTGCCCAACTACGACCACAAGTACCGCAACTGGAACCACAGCGGCGATGGCTGGGTAGACATGTACACCGCCATCATGCGTTCCAACGACACCTACTTCTACGACCTGGCGCACAAGCTTGGCATCGACCGCCTGCACGACTACATGGCCGAGTTCGGCCTGGGCCAGAAGGTCTCGCTGGACATGTTCGAGGAAGCCCCCGGGCTGATGCCTTCACAGGCGTGGAAGCGCGCCACCCGGCGCCAGGCCTGGTTCCCGGGCGAGACGCTGATCCTCGGCATCGGCCAGGGCTACATGCAGGTCACCCCGTTGCAGCTGGCCCAGGCCACCAGCCTGCTGGCGAGCAAGGGCGTATGGCACCGCCCGCACCTGGCCATGACCGTGGGTGGCGAGGCGCCGGTCGACCCCAACCCGATGCCCGACATCGTGCTGCATGACAAGCACGCCTGGGACCAGGTCAACGTCGGCATGCAGATGGTCATGCACGACCCGCGCGGCATCGCCCGCGCCGCTGCCGCCGGCGCCCAGTACCGCATCGCAGGCAAGAGCGGCACGGCCCAGGTGGTGGCGATCAAGCAGGGTGAACGCTACAACCGCAACAAGACCCTCGAGCGGCACCGCGACAACGCCCTGTTCGTCGGTTTCGCCCCGGCCGACCACCCCAGCGTGGTGGTGGCAGTGATGATCGAGAACGGCGAGGCCGGCGGCCGTGTTGCCGGGCCGGTGGTGCGCGAAGTCATGGATGCCTATCTGCTCGATGAGCAGGGCCATCTCAAGCCACAATATGCCGGTACGCCGGCGGCCAAGGCCGTGCCGCACAGCTGACGGGCCGCCGGGAACACTGGTGTCTCAAATTGCTACACTTCGAAGCGCCGGGCAGGCGCTTCATGCCTGCCCGGTGGGTTGAAAGCCCTTCGAATCCACCATTTACCTTATTGAAATCAAAGCCTTGCCTTGCCAGCAGCACAGCCGTCGCACGCTTCAGGCCTGCTTTTTGCTTGAATATTCAAGTGAATTGTAAGGCATACCCCGAAGACCAAGAGTCGCCCGAGCGATCCGCGTCAAGTCCTACCGTGCGAGGCATCCATGACCCCTGCAAGCCGTGTTTCCGACGACCACTTCCAGGCCTGGCTGAGCCAGGTCAATGAAGCCTGCGGCCATTTCAACGGCCGCAAGCTCGACGCCGGCTTCGTCGGCCAGCTGGAAAAGTGCCAGGCAGGCCAGATCTCCATGAGTATCGTCGACATGACTCAGGTCAACCTGTTCCGCGGCCCGCGGGAAATCCGTGCCAGCAGTGCCGACCACTACTACGCCGTGCTGCAGATGGCCGGCACCTCGCGCATCGAGCACCAGGATGCCCGCATCGAACTGCAGGCCGGCGACCTCACCCTGATCGATGCCAGCACCCCGCTGGACATGCACTTCCACCAGCGCTCGCGCCAGCTGTCGCTGATCCTGCCGCGCAGCCAGGTGCAAAGCGGCACCCGGGGTATCGGCGTGGCCTGTGCCAGGCGGATCGAGGCCAACACGCCGCTGGCCAGCATGGCCCGGCTGATGATGCTCGAAGCCGGCCGCACCCAGCACATGGCCAACCACGAGAGCCAGGCGGTGCTCGACGCCCTGATCACCGTGCTGCGCCCGGCCATTGCCCAGGACGCCATCCCCGGCAGCCATGAACGCATGTTCCGCAAGGCCCTGGCGCTGATCGACCAGAACATCACCTGCGAAGGCCTCAGCCCCGAGTTCATCGCCCGCGAAGTGGGCATTTCGATGCGCAGCCTGTACCGCATCTTCGCCAAGCACGAGCTGGTCATCGCCCAGTACATCCGCAACCGCCGCCTGGACTTCTGCGCCGAGAGCCTGCGCAACCCGGCCATGGACCAGAAGGTTTCGTCGCTGGGCTACGCCTGGGGCTTTTCCGATTCGAGCTATTTCAGCACCGCGTTCAAGGCCCGCTTCGGCATGAGCCCCGGCGAGTACCGCAAGCGTCACGCCAACTGACCAGCCGGGCAAACCGGCCTCAAGTAACCTCTTGTTCTACCAAGGCCCCGCAACGGGGCCTTCGGCGTTTCAGCCCTGCCGTCACCTTGGCACGGTGCCAAAGGCAACTGGCAGCCAGCACAAAAACTGCTACCAGTGCTTCCTGCATGATCGTTGGCATGTCTTCGGAACTTCTGCCAAACCCATAACAAAGGAAGCCAGACCATGCACCACCGCCCGTTCCGTCTCACCCTGGCCGCGGTCCTCGCCGCACTCCTGGCGGGAGCCTCGCTGGAGGCGTCCGCCCTGGAGCTGTACGGCGATGACGAGCGCCACCTCAATGCCAACGTGGAGGCCGTGTTCGGTGCATTCCACAGTGAAGAAAGCTATGCCATCGCCCGCGACCAGCCCGGCTCCACCTCATGGCGCGAGGGCTACATCAAGTACGGCCTGAGCGGCGACCAGCGCCTGGGGGGCAGCGGCTCGCTGTACGGCGCCTTCGCCCTGCTCAGCTCCGGCACCTGGGGCGATGGCGACGCCGCCGGTTTCAGCGACGGCAGCGAACGCACCACCAAGATCGAGGATGCCTACCTGGGCTGGAAGTCCGGCAACCTGGTGCCCGCACTGGGCGAGGACGGTATCGACCTGTCGTTCGGCAAGCAGATGATCGCGGTCGGTGACGGCTTCCTGATCCAGGGCGACTCTCTTAACGTCGGCCACGGCCTTGCCGATGGCCAGTTCAACCGCGGCGGCGCCTACTACCTGGCGGCGCGCAAGAGCTTCGACAAGACCGCCGTGCTGCGCCTGGGCGGCAAGCAGGGCTGGCGCAGCGACCTGATGTGGCTGCAATCGGACAACCGCGCCCAGGCCAAGACCGAAATGCACGTCGCCACCCTGGAGCACGTGGCCGATGCCGGAACGGTCGGCCTGACCTACATCGACACCACCCACGTCGACAAGGCATTTGCCTCGCCCCAGCAGCTGGAGCGCGACGGCATGAAAACCTACAGCCTGCGCGGCCAGGGCAATGCCGGGGTGGAGAACCTGTTCCTGTCCGGCGAGTACGCCAAGCAGGACAAACCGCACACCGCCACTGAGGATGCCTGGTACCTGGAAGCCGGCTGGACCTTCGCCGACGTGCCGTGGCAACCGAACATCAGCTACCGCTACAGCCGTTTCTCCGAAGGCTATGACACCTTGTTCTACGGGCTGAGCCGCGGCCTGGGTACCTGGTTCCAGGGTGAAGTGGCCGGCAACTATGCCGGGCCGTTCAACAGCAATGCGCGCATTCAGAAAGTGGGGCTGAAGGTGAGCCCTACCCCGTCGCTCAACGTCGGGATCCTGGGTTTCAACTTCGACACCATCGACCGCAACCTGGGCAATGCCGACGGGCATGAGGTGGATCTGTATGCGGAGTGGACCATCAACGAGCACCTGATGATCGTGCCGCTGGTGGGCTTGTACCAGCCTGATCGCAGTGCCGAGCAAGGCGGGACGCAGCTGGGCAATGACAACCGCAACCTGTATAGCCAGGTGGTGTTTGTCAGTACCTTCTGAGTTAAAACCGGGGGGCTGCTTTGCAGCCCATCGCCGGCAAGCGCGGCTCCCACAGGTAAGTTACTGCCCTTGAACCCGGTGGTGTCCCTGTGGGAGCCGCGCTTGCCGGCGATGGGCCGCAAAGCGGCCCCAGTAGCAGGGACTAACGCTCCGGCACCGGCAAAGGCGCCTCACTGTTCCAGGCGGTCACCGGCCGGCTGAACAGGTTCTCGGTCTGGAAGTGCGCCATCCGCCACTGCCCTTCCTCCTGCGTGAAACGCACCGTCAGGCGCGCCGCATTCAGGTGCGAAGCACCGTCGGCAAAGGTGCTGGTCTGCAGCATCACCCACCGCCCCAGCCCCCGCCCACCGTCCACCTCGATGACCTCGCTGGTCAGGAAGTGCACGTTCAAGGCGAAGTGCGCCGGGGTCTTCATGTAGGTGGCGAACATCGCGCCAATCGCCTCACGCCCCCGGTAGCCCCCAAAACTCGCGGCGTACTTGGCACCCTTGCCCTCCCACACGGCCTCGCGGGTGAACAGCCCGGCCAGCTCATCCAGCGGCGTGCTGGCGTCGAGCTGGTCGCACAATTCCATGTAGCGGTTGATGCACACGCGAATGGCCTGCTGGTCTTCGAAGCGCTGCAGGCGGGCCTGCAGTTCATGGATATCGCTCATCGCCACCTCAGTACAGGTTCAGCAGCAAACGCTCGGCCACGGCCAGCAGTTTCTCGTCGGCGCCCTTGGCCGCCACCAGTTGCAAGCCAACCGGCAGGCCGGCTTCGCTGCCCAGCGGAATGCTCAAGGCCGGGTGCCCGGACAGGTTGAACGGCCGCACCAGCGAGGTCATGCCCAGCACCGCTCGTGTGTCGGCAGCGTCTTCCAGGCGCAGCGGGAAGTCCGGCATGGTCGGCAGCGCCAGCACATCGTAGGTGGCCAGGGCCTGGTCGACTTCCGCGGTGAAGCGCCGGCGCACCTCTTGCGCTTCAGCCAGCGCAGTGTCGGTGGTCTGCCCCGCCGCCGCCAGGCGCCCGGCGATGTCGGCACCGACCTTGCCGGTTTCCAGCAGGTGGCCACAGCCGGCGAAGGTTTCGCGGTTGATCACCACCATGCCGGCCTCGTAGGCCGCACCAAAATGCTTGAACTCGACGTTGCCCAGCGCCAGGCCACTGGCGGTCAGGGCGCCCTGCACCACTTTGTGGATCGCCGCCTCGGCGGTAACCCGTAGCACGCCGATACGGGCCTTGGCCGGGACCTGCGCCGGGGTGAAAGTCGGGTCGATCATGCTCATCGCCCGCACCAGCATCGGCAGGCTCGCGGCAAACGGGCCGACGCAGTCGAGGCTGGTTTGCGCCGGCATCACACCTTTGCGGCTGACCCGGCCAAAGGTCGGCTTGAGGCCGAACACACCGCAGCAGCAGGCCGGTACCCGCACCGAGCCACCGGTGTCGGTGCCCAGGCTGAAATCAGCCAGGCCCGCCGCCACTGCTGCCGCCGAGCCGCTGGAAGAGCCACCCGGAATGCGCCCGGGGAAGCGTGGGTTGGCCGCCGTGCCGGTGTAATGGTTGATGCCGGTGGTGCCGAACGCCAGCTCATGCAGGCTTACCTTGCCGGTCAGCCGCGCGCCGTTGGCCAGCAACTGGCTGACCACCTCGGCATGCCGTTCGGCCAGCGGGGCGTGCTCCAGCGCCTGGCTACTGGCGCGGGTCGCGGTACCGGCGACGTCGATGGTGTCCTTGACCACGACCCGGGGGCCGCTGCCGCCCAGGTCAAGGGGTTCAACTATGATTGTCATTTTCATGGAGCCCTTTTCAAGAATGGATGCCGGACCGTGGCCCAGCCATGAACATGCGTGCTAATTACTGGAAATGTCAACTGAACATTCCCGTAATTGCTGGCACGCTCGCGGTGGTCAAATGCGCGGAAAGGTCTATGATGTCGCGACTATTTCCGCACAAGTAGTGAATCAATGAGCACGTCTAAAAACAAAGGCCACAGCCATCACGACCCGGCCAGCGATGAATTTCGCAAGGAAGATTTCCCCTTCTACTGGCTGGCCCGTGTGCACGGCCGCTACACCCAGAACATGGAACGTCTGCTGAAGAAGGTCGACCTCGACGTGCCGCGCTGGCGCGTGCTGTGGATCCTCAACGAGAACGGTGAATCGAGCATTTCCGAGATCTCCACCCATGCCATCGCCAAGCTGTCGACCATCACCAAGATCGTCTACCGCATGAAGGAAGATGGCCTGGTCGATACCGCGCCCAGCCCCGAAGACGGGCGCGTGACCCAGGTGCGCATCACCGAGGTCGGCCTGCAGAACATCGAGCGCATGCAGGATGTGACCCGCGAGTTGTTCCAGCGCAGCTTCAAGGGGTTGACCGAGGCGCAGGTGCAGCGGTTGAACAAGATGCTGGAAGTGGTGTTCCACAACCTCGAAACCTTGTGACTACCGGGGCCGCCGTGCGGCCCCCGCTTTCAGCAAGCCTTCGACGACTCGCACACCCGGTGATAGGCGCGGTTGAAATACACCAGCCCGTCATCGGCACCGCCGTGGCGGATGTCCTGGATCTCGCAGTAGAAGATGCTGTGCGAGCCCACCTCATGCACCTGGGCAATCCGGCAATCGAAGTTGACCAGCGCTTCCTGCATCACCGGCGCGCCACTCTCCAGCACCGTCCAGTCGGTAACGGCAAAACGCTCGTCCATGTTCAGGTTGCGGTTGGCAAACGCCCCCGACAGTTCCTGGTGGGTGCCGGCCAGCACGTTCACGCACAGCGCGCCGTTGGCCTTGAACTGCTCGTTGGAGTACGAAGAACGGTTCATGCACACCAGCAAGGTGGGCGGCGAGTCCGTCACGCTGCACACCGCCGAGGCGGTGAAGCCGAAGCGGCCGGCCGGGCCATCGGTGGTGATGACCGATACGGCACCACCGAGCAGCGCCATTGCGTTGCGAAATTGCGATACGTCTACCATGGTCATGCTCCTCAGATATCCAGCACCAGCTTGTTGGACTTGGCCCGCGAGCAGCACACCAGGATCTGGTCGTTCGCGGCTTTTTCTTCATCGGTCAGGTACACATCGCGGTGGTCCGGCTCGCCTTCGAGCACTTCGCACATGCAGGTGCCACACACGCCCTGCTCGCACGAGATGTCGATCTTGATGCCCACCTGCGCCAAGGCGTCGAGAATGCTCTGGCCCTCGGCGACCTGCACGGTCTTGTTGCTGCGTGCAGCGACCACTTCGAAGCCGGCACCGCTGGCGTCGACCTCGACCTGGAAGTACTCCTTGTGGATGTGCGCCTCGCTGTAGCCTTGCTGGCGCGCGCCATCGATCACCCAGTCCATGAAGCCCGACGGGCCGCAGGTGTACAGGTGGGTGCCGGGCGTGCCGCTGCCGAGCACATCCGCCAGGTTCAGGCGCTGGGAGGCCTCTTCATCGTCGAAGTGGGTGAACACCCGAGCGGCGAACGGCGCGCTGGCCAGCGCATCGAGGAAGGCACTGCGGCTGCGCGAGCGCCCGCAGTAATGCAGTTCGAAATCGGCCCCCTGCTGGTGCAGGGCATGGGCCATGGCGATCATCGGCGTGATGCCGATGCCGCCACCCAGCAGGATCGAGCGGCGCGCATCGGCCGCCAGCGGGAACAGGTTGCGTGGAGTGCTGATCTGCACCTCATGCCCTTCCAGCAACGTGTCATGCACGCTCGCCGAGCCACCGCGGGAGGCCGGGTCTTTCAATACGCCCAGGCGATACACCGTGGCATCGGCCGGGTCGCTGCACAGCGAATACTGGCGCACCAGGCCCGGGGCGACATGGATATCCACATGCGCGCCCGCCTCGAAGGCCGGCAGCGCCGCGCCATCGGCCCGGCCCAGGTCGAGCACGACCACGTCAGCCCCTTGGATCTCGCGCTTGCGCACGACTACGTTCAACAGTTGTTCATTCATGGCCGGTGTCCCGCCTAACAGAGGGGCGCGTGGGCGCCCCGGAAAATATCAACGCATGAACAGGCCGCCGTTCACGTCCCAGGTCGCCCCGGTGGTGAAGTAGGCCTCGGGCCGCGCCAGTTGCACGATCAGGTCGCCAAGGAAATCGGCATCGCCCAGGCGCTGCACCGGGATGTTCGCCAGCAACCCCTGCATACGTTCGGCCGGCACTGCGGCGTGCACCGCAGGCGAGTCGATCGGGCCAGGGGCAATGGCATTGACGGTGACGCCGCGGCTCGCGAACTCCTTGGCGAAGATCTTGGTCAAGGTGACGATCGCGCCCTTGCTCGCCGCGTAGTGCGCACCGGTGGCGGTGCCGCCGTTCTGCCCGGCCAGCGAGGCCATGTTGATGATCCGCCCGTAGCCGGCTTCGGCCAGGTGCGCGCCAAGCACCTGGCAGCCGAGGAACACGCTGCGCAGGTTGAGGCCGACCACGGCGTCGAACTCTTCGGGGCTGATCTGCATCAGCGGCGTGGTCTTGGTGACGGCGGCGTTGTTGACCACCACGTGCAGGGCGCCGAAGTGCTCCAGCACCTGGGCCAGGGCCTGCTCGAAGTCGGCCTTGTCGCCGACGTCGAGCTTGACCGCCAGGGTGCACCCGCCCAGCGTTTTGGCGGTGGCCTGGGCCAGCGCCAGGTCGCGGTCCGAGACCACCACGTCGAAGCCTGCGGCGAGCAGCCGGGCACAGAAGCGCTGGCCGAGGCCCTGGCCGGCGCCGGTTACCAATGCGACTTGATTCATGGCGCGCTCCTCAGAGGATGTAGCCGATGCCGGCAAGGGCATCGTCGCTGTTGATCAGGCTGATCACCTTGCGGTGGATCCTGAAGCCGCCTTCGGCGCGGACCAGGGTGTAGGTCAGGTCGGCGCTGTAGTGCTTGAGGCTTTCCTTGCGGAACTCGCGGATGTTCTGCGCGGCCCGCACGGTCACGTTGACGCCGTCATCATTGAGCACGCGCAAACGCGAGATCGTGCGCACGGTGCGTGGCTGCGGGCTGGTGGAGATCGACTCGCCACCGATCAGCCGCTGCACGCGCAGGCCACGCATGTGGTGGTCGTCGTAGGCGTAGTTCAGGGTGTTCTCGTAGTCGGTCTCTTTCGGGTTGATCGGGATGATATAGGCCCCTTTCTCGGTCCACAGGCTCAGCCAGGTGTCGTATTCACCGTGGTCGAGCATGTCGCCTTCCTGCCAGATGAACGCGGTGACTTCGTTGAGCAGATTCAGGTTCATCATTTGGCCTCCGCGGTCATCATCTTCTTCCACTGCTGGTACGCCGCCCGCATGCCGGTTTCGGCACTGACGTCGGAGACCAGGCCATCTTCGCTGGGCTTCTCGCCCGGCAGGCCGCGGTTGAGCATGATCCACAGGTTCTCGCCGGCATTGGCGCCTTTCTGCACCCGCTCCCAAGCCTCGGAATCGTCCGGCGTGCCGAAGCCCATCGGGCCCTGGAAGTGCTCGTGCAGGCGCAGGCGGTAGCGGTTGGCCGCCGCCGGGCCGCCGTCCATGGTGATCACCGAGTGGTGGATTTCCGTTTCCGTGACCGAGATCGGCTGCAGCACGCGGAAGAACGCCATCGAGCAGGCGACGTTGGGGAACAGGTTGAGGTTGAAGCCCGAACCGCCGACGGCGCGGACGATACGGCGCACCTGCTGCTCCTCGATGCCCTCGTCACGCAGCTCGGCGGCCAGCGACTCGAAACGCTCGGGGATCGGCTTGTCGAGGTCGGCTTCCAGGTCCACCAGGTCGGGGATCATCACCATCACGCTGTGGCCGTTGCCCAGGTCCTCGACATAGCCGGGGCCTTTGACGAAGTCGAACAGCTCCAGCGTCTGCTCGTCCACCGAGGACAGGAAGCTCTTGTGCACCAGCGGGAAATGGTAGGCGTCGGTGGTGTTTTCCAGCTGGATCTTCCAGTTGCCGGGGAAGCGGAAGCGGTGCTCGCCGGGGACCTTGATGCCGTAGCCGGCGCCTTGCTTCATGAACAGGTCCATCCACTTCTTCGCCGCACCGAGGAAGTCTTCCAGCGGCTCGATATCATCCTTGAAGGTGGCGAAGACCATGCCGGCGTAGCTTTCGGTGCGCAGGCTGACCAGCGGCAGCTCGGCCTTGTCGATGCAGTCGCCGTAGCTTTCCGGGTGCGGGATGCCGCGCAGCGAGCCGTCGAGGGCGTAGCCCCAGCCGTGGTACGGGCAGACGAAGCTGTTGGTCTTGCCCTTCTTGTGCTCGCACACGGTGGCGCCGCGGTGGCGGCAGCGGTTGAGCAGCACGTTGATGGCTTTCTTGCGATCACGCACCACGATCACCGGCTGCTTGCCGATGTAGGTGGTCTTGTAGCTGCCGGCCTCGGGCACTTCGCTTTCGTGGGCGACCCAGATCCAGGTGCTGTGGAAGATCTTTTCCAGCTCGGCGTCGAACAGCGCCGGGTCGGTGTACAGGGAGGTGTGGACGCGGTCGGGCTGCACCAGCTCGGCCGGGTCGACCGTCAGGTTGATGGCGGGGATCAGGTTGGTCACGGCAGAGTCCTCGAATCAGGCGCGCTGGATGATCAGTTCGCGGCCGACACGGGCCTCGACCTTGGCATAGCGCCACAGCTTGTACGGCCCCTCGCCCACCGCAGTGGTGCGGAACAGGTTGCAGGCGGCGTGCACGGTCTCGATGTCTGGCACGTCGGCCAGCAGGTAGGTGGTCCAGGGGAAGCCGTCGGACGGGCCGACCATGCTCTGGTCGTCATCCATGTTGCCCAGCACCTTGACCCCGGCCAGGTCGTGGATGCCGTTCCACATCGCGCTGAACGCGGCCCACACTTGCAGCTGCTCCTCACGCGGGGCGTCGAAGAAGTTCTGGTTGATGCCCATGCAGAACAGCACGCGCAAGGCTTTCTTATCGCTCATGTCAGTAATCCCGAAAGTTACAGGTAGCCCGGCAGGGGCTGTTTGCCGAAGAACATCGCCCCGGCGTTCTGGTAGGTGACGTCGCCCATGAAGGCGTGCTGGGTCACCACTTGCGCGTCGTTGACGCAGCGGGCCAGCGGGCTTTCGTTGTAGATGCCGGTCATGCCCGAGAGCATCTGCGCGCTGCGCGCCACTTCGGCGGCCACGCGCGCGGCATGGGTGGAGGACAGGCGCAGCAGGTTGGTGACCTCGATCGGCACCGGGTCGCCGGCGAGCACATGTGCCCAGGCCTGCTCGATGGACTCGTAGAAGAACGCCCGCGCCGAACGCAGCGCCGCCTCGGCCTTGGCCACGTCGACCTGGGCCAGTGGGCGGTCGGCCAGCGCCGGGGCGCCGGTTACCGAGATACGCCCGCTGGCCATGCCCGACAGCTCGTCCAGCGCGGCACGGGCAATCCCCAGGCCGACCACCGAGAGCACCTGGGTGGCGAATGACAGCGACGGGTAGCGGAAGAACGGCTCGTCGAGGTTGGGCTTGCCACCGCGGACGAATGTCCACTGCTCGCCGACCACCACATCCTCGACCAGCAGGTCGTGGCTGCCAGTACCGAGCAGGCCGACGGTGTCCCAGGTTTCTTCGATGCGCGCCTGGCTGCGCGGCAGCACCGCCAGGCGCGGCAGGTCGAGCTTGTCGCCATTGCGCGGAGCGATGCCGACACCGACGATGTCGGCCCCCATCGAGCCACTGGAGTACTTCCAGCGGCCGTTGACCTTGAAACCGCCAGGCACGATCTCGGCCGGTTGCGGCGGGAAGATGCCACCGGCGAACACGGTGTCGGGGCTATTGCCGTAGATTTCGGCGATGGTCTCCAGCGGCAGCGCCGCCAGGTACACCGGGCTCATGCCAAAGCTGGCGACCCAACCGGCCGAGCCGTCGGCATGGGAAATGCGCTCGATCATTTCGCAGAAGGCACCCGGCGAGCATTCCAGCCCACCAAAGCGTTTCGGCACCAGGGCGCGGTACACGCCATGGGCCTTGAAGGCATCGATCACATCGCGGGAAATGTGACGCTGGCGATCGAACTCACCCAGGCGGGCACGATCACGCACCCCATCAAGCAAGGCCTCGAAGGCAGGGCCAGAGGCGAGCGCCGACACAGGCGCGGCACGCAGGCAAAGCGAATCCATGGACATTCTCCGTCTCAGGCGCGGTTTTCGTGTTGTTTGGCAGGCGGCGAAATGGCCAGGCTCGGCAAGGGCGAGCAGCGGCCACGCAGGGGGGCAAAGGCTGGGTCGGGCGGCATGGTTCTGTCTCTCTTGTTTTGGCTGCCGGTGACAAAAATTTGCGACCGATTACGTGAATTGTCAATTGAATTTTCACGCTAAAAATCACCACTACCTCTTGAGCTTTCATCCTGAAAATCAATCAAAAATGCTCTAGCCAATTGATTAATATCGGCTTTTACATCAATTGCTGGTCATGAAAACTCAGCTAAAAAAACTAACCGCGCACGGCAATATGCCGGAAAATTTTTAGTCGACTTTTCACATGATTCCGGAGAGAAAAAAGCTGGTGTAGGATGGCCAGGCAAGGAGCGCAACAAGGCCGGCCACCCGCGCCGCGCCCATAAAAACAACAGCTAGCGCCCCACCAGGATCGATGGGGACACGCCAATGCCTGCCGTGATTACCCCGAGGTCGAGGCCATGCCCACCCGCCACATCGACTTGCAGGACCATCGCCTGCGCTATCTGCACCTGAGCCACGACAAAGGCTCCATGCGCGCCGCCGCCGAAGCCCTGGGCGTCGCCACCTCATCGGTCAGCCGGCAGATCGCCCGGCTGGAAGAGGAACTGGACATCGAACTGGTCCGCCCTGGCACCCACCGCATCTGCCTGACGGCTGCCGGCGAGGCTGCCGTGGACTACTACGTCGAACGCATCCGCCAGCACGCCCAACTGGTCGATCGCCTGGACCAGCTACGCGGCCAGCAGCAGGCGTCGACCGTAATCGCCATCGGCGAGGGCCTGCTGGGTGCCCGGGCGATCAATTCGCTGCAGGGTTTTCTGCATGCCCATGGCGCGCACAAGGCCGAAATCATCAGTGCGCCCTCGCTGGAGGTGCAGCGCCGGGTACTGGCCGACGAGGCGCACCTGGGGGTGATCTTCGCCCCCAGCGCCACCGCGCGCCTGACCCGCCTGTTCAGCCTGGCCCAGCCACTGCGCATGATCGTGCACCGCGACAGCCGGCTGGCTGCGCGTACCACGGTCAGCCTGGAAGAAGTGGCGCGCGAGTCGCTGGTGCTGCCGGGTGCCGACTTCCGCGTGCGTGAACTGGCGGATGCGGCCTGCAAGGACCAGCCGTTCGCCATCGTGCCCACGCTCACCTCCAATTCGCTGGCGGTGATCCTCGACTTCGTCCGCTCCGGCATGGGCGCCACGTTGCTGGCCGAATTGCCGATCATCGACGAGCTCAAGAGCGGCACGTTCAAGGCACTGGCCATCGATTGCCCGGCGATGAATGCGACCGATATCCAGATCGTTACCCGGCGCGGGCGCACCCTGGATGGATTGAGCCGCGAGCTGGCCACGGAGATGGCGAGAGCGGTACGCATGGCAGCTAACGCCTGACCGAAAGACGACGCGATACCTGTAGGAGCCGCGCTTGCCGGCGATCGAGGGCGTAGCCCTCGCCTGCTGCCTGAAGGACTCCCGAAATGCCGAAAATCCTGGGGCCGCTTTGCGGCCCATCGCCGGCAAGCGCGGCTCCCACAGGGGATCGCAGCAGCTTTCGAAGTTGTTGCGCAAAACGCAACGACTTTGCCCGCCGCTGTCATTGAGCCCCACCCCCCTGCCCTTTAGCGTTGCTCACATAAGAAATCGCCCTACATAGGTGACCCCGTGAGCAACCTGATCCCCACCGTCAACCTGACGCTCGACCCGGCCGAGCTGGTGCAGCCCGACCGCGTCCACACCTCCCTGTACACCGACCCGGCGCTGTTCGACGCCGAGCTGGAAAAGATCTTCCACAGCACCTGGATCTGGGTCGCCCACGAAAGCGAAGTCCCGGACGCCGGCAGCTACAAGACCACCTACATCGGCAAGCAGCCGGTGATCGTGGTGCGTGACCGCAAGAAAGCCATCAACGTGCTGCTCAACCGCTGCCGCCACCGCGGCGCCACGGTCTGCGAGCACAAGAAGGGCAAGACCAACAGCTTCGTCTGCCCGTACCACGGCTGGGGCTACGCCCTCGACGGCTCGCTGCGCGGCATCCCGCACCCGGAAAGCTACGGCGACTGCATCGACAAGGCCGAGCTGCCGCTGGTCAGCCTGCGCACCGAAAGCTACGCCGGCATGGTCTTCGCCACCTTCAAGGATGATATCGAGCCGCTGGAAGACTTCCTCGGTGCGGCGAAGAAGTGGATGGACCTGTTCATGAAGCAAGGCGCCGGCTACGGCATCAAGGTCCCCGGCGAGCACCGCTTCCGCTTCCCCGGCAACTGGAAGATCCAGCTGGAAAACACCACCGACGCCTACCATTTCCCGCTGGTGCACAAGAGCTTCCTGTCCTCGGTGGACGAGCAGACGCTGGAGCTGTTCGACTTCGTCAAAGGCCCCGGCTACGTCGAGGACCTGGGCAACGGCCACAGCGTGATGGTGATGATTCCCGAGCTGGTGGACCTTGAAGCCGACCTCGACAAGCCGATCCCTGAGCGTTTCGAGTCGCTGGCCGCCGAGCTGCGCGATGAGGGCATCGAGGAACAGCAGGTACGCCGCATCGTGCGCGCCGTCGGTGGCTCGGGCTTCAACCTCAACCTGTTCCCCAACGTCGCCTGTTCGATGGCGTTCTTCCGCGTACTGCAGCCGATCTCGGTCACGGAAACGGAAATCCACCACTCGGTGATCACTATGGACGGCGGCCCGGCGGCGGCCAATCGCTACCGCCTGCGCCTGCATGAACACTTCCAGGGCCCGATGGGCTTTGGCACCCCGGACGATTCCGAGGCTTGGGAGCGCGTGCAGAAAGGCGCCAATGCCGGCGAGAACCTGTGGATCATGCTCAACCGCGGCCTGCCGGGCGAGAAGCCCAGCGAAGATGGCCTGGTCTCCGACGTCAGTGCCGAAACCGGCATGCGGGCGGCGTACCAGCAGTGGAAGAAGATGATGACGGCGGAGGCCAAATGATGAACCTGCAATTGCTCAATGAAGTCACCGCGTTCATCTGGCAGGAAGGCGACATGCTCGACCACGGTGAATACGACACCTGGCTGAACCTGTGGACCGAGAAAGGGACCTACATCATCCCGATCAACCCGAAAGAGACCGACTACGAGAACACCCTGAACTACGCCTACGACGACCACCACATGCGTGGCCTGCGCGTGCAGCGGCTGATCGGTGGCGAGTCGATCTCCACCAGCCCGCAGCCACGCACCGTGCGCACGATCTCGCGCTTTCGGGTGCTGGCCGACGACGGTGTCAACGTCACCGTGCGGGCCGCGCAGAACATCCGCGAGTTCCGCAAGGAAAGCCTCAAGCACTACAGCGCCGACCTGACCTACACCCTGGTCCGCGCTGAAGGCGGCTTCAGGATCCACCGCAAGGTGATCAGCCTGATCAACAGCGACGATGCCCTTGCCGGTATCGGCTACATCCTCTGAGGCCAGGCTGATGAACGATCAACTGCTCGATGTGATCGTCCAGGCCCGCGAGGTGCAAGGGGGCAACGTGGTCGTCCTGGAACTGGCCGCCGTCGATGGCCGGGCGCTGCCGCGTTTTGCCGCCGGCGCCCACGTCGACCTGCACCTGGCTCCCAACCTGGTCCGCCAGTACTCGCTGTGCGGCGACCCGGCACAAGCCGATGTCTATCGCCTCGGCGTGCTTAAGGACAACCAGTCCCGCGGCGGCTCCGTGGCGGTGCACGAACAGCTACAGCCCGGCACGCCGATGCGCATCAGTGCACCGCGTAACCTGTTCCCGCTGGCTGGCAATGCGCAACGCTCGATCCTGCTGGGTGGTGGCATCGGCATCACGCCGATGATCGCCATGGCCCATGCCCTGCACGCCCAGGGCCAGCCGTTCGAGCTGCACTACCGCGGCCGCTCGCGCAGCCGCTGCGCCTTCGTCGATGAACTGCTGGCCGCGCCGTTCGCCGCCAGCGTGTTCACCCATTTCAGCGACGAAGGCCCCGAGCAGCAACTGGACCTGGCCCGCGTGCTCGGCCCGGGCAGCCCCGGCGTGCACCTGTACACCTGCGGCCCGACGGGCTTCATGGACTGGGTGATCGAGGGCGCACGCCGGCAAGGCTTCGATGAGCAGCATATCCACCACGAGTACTTCCAGGCCGAGGTCGACACCTCGGGCGACAGCTTCGAGGTGGTCGCCGCACGCAGCGGCAAGACCGTGCAGGTGCAAGCCGGGCAAACCCTGACTGCCGCCCTGCGCGAAGTAGGCGTCAAGGTCGAGGTGTCGTGTGAGCAAGGTGTGTGTGGCACCTGCCTGTGCGATGTGCTCGAAGGCGAACCTGATCACCGTGACCATTACCTGACCGATGAGGAGAAACAGAGCAACGAACAGATCGTGCTGTGCTGTTCCCGGGCGCGCGGCAAGCGCCTGGTGCTGGATATCTAGAACAACAAAAACAATACGTGACAGACAAGCGGGCCATAGACCTGCAGAGCGCCTCTGCCCAGTTGAACCACTGCCGAGACTTTGTACTGATCACATTTCCAGGATTACGCTTTCCAGGATTACCCCATGGATCTCAAATGGCCGTTGCGTGCGAAATCGTTGTGCTTGTGTGTGGGCACCGTGTTACCCCTGACCAGCTTCGCCGATGTGGTGGATGACAGCCACCTGTCGCTGAACTTCCGTAACCTCTACCTGAACCGCAATTTCACCAATTCCAGTGCGCCGGTATCCAAGGTCGGCAACTGGTCGCAGGGCTTCGACCTGCAGTTCGAGTCCGGCTACACCGACACCCCGTTGGCCGTTGGCCTTGATCTCAATGGCCAGTATGCCTTTCGCCTGGACTCCACCGGCAACGACGGCTCGCTGCCGTTCAGCCAGCATCGCCAACAGGCCGCCGATGACTACAGCCGCGGCGGCGCGACGCTGAAGCTCAAGTACGCCAAGACCCAGGTGAAGATTGGTGACCAGAAGCCGTTCTACCCGGTCGCCTCCAACGACCCCAGCCGCCAACTCGACACCATTTACCAAGGTGCGGTGATCGAATCGCGCGACATCGACAACCTGACCCTGGTGGGCGGGCGCTTCTGGTCGATCGTCACCCGCGAGTCGTCCAACCACGAGCGCCTGTACCGTTATGGCACCAACGATAGCCTGGACAGCGATGGCCTGGACTTCGCCGGTGCCACCTACAACTTCACCCCAGACCTGCAGGGCAGCTACTTCCACGGCGTGCTCAACGACATCTACAAGCAGGACTACGGCGGCATCAAGCACACCCTGAAGTTCGCCGACGGCTACCAGCTGAAAACCGACGTCGGTTACTTCAACAACCGTGAAGACGGCGCCGCGCGCAGCGGCCCGGTGGACAACCGCGCCTACTTCGGCCTGGTGACCCTGGAAAAGAGCGGCCACATGGTCGGCGCCAGCTACCAGCGCATGACCGGCGACACGGTGTTCCCGACCCTGAACGGCTACGTGCCGCAACTGTGGCTGCCGAACTGGGCGAGCATCCCCTTCATCCGCCCGGACGAGCGCAGCTGGTCGGTGCGCTACGGCTACAACTTCGTCGCCATGGGCATACCCGGCCTCAAGCTGTTCACCCGCTACATCAAAGGTACCGACGTCGATCGCGGCCCGGGCCTTGCACGCGACCAGGAAAGCGAGCGCGACATCATGCTTAGCTACGTGGTCCAGAGCGGCCCGCTCAAGGACCTGTCGTTCGACCTGAAGAACATGCGTACCCAGCAGAAGTACGGCAACGACTACACCGAGTACCGCCTGATCACTTCCTACACCTGGAAGTTCTGGTAAGTGGCCCGCATGGAGATGGCTCATGACTAACCTCAACACCAGCATCACCCGCGATACCGACCCCCGCACCATGCGCCGCATCGTCATTGCCTCGGTACTGGGCAACGCCCTGGAATGGTACGACTTCTTCCTTTACGGCACGGCCGCGGCGCTGATCTTCGCCCCGTTGTTCTTCCCCGCCGGCACCGACCCGGTGCTCGGCACCCTGGCCTCGTTCGCAGGCTTTGCCGTGGGCTTTCTCGCCCGCCCGCTGGGTGGCCTGATCTTTGGCCACATCGGCGACAAGGCCGGGCGCAAGAAGGCCCTGGTCATGACCCTGGCGATCATGGGTGCAGCGACCTTCGCCATGGGCCTTTTGCCCACCTTCGAACAGGCCGGCTACCTGGCACCGGCGTGCCTGGTGATCCTGCGCGTGCTGCAAGGGGTGGCCTCGGGCGGTGAATGGGGTGGCGGCGTGCTGCTGCTCAGCGAAAACGCACCGAAGGACCGCGTCGGTTTCTATGCGGCCTGGAGCCAACTGGGCGTGTCAGGTGGCTTCGTGCTGTCGGCGGCGGCCTTCTACCTGGTGCAGATGCTGCCCCATGAAGACATGATGAGCTGGGGCTGGCGCGTGCCGTTCCTGGCCAGCATCCTGATCTTTGGCGTCGGCGTGTACATTCGCCGGCGCCTGCCGGAGAGCAAGGCATTCGTCGAGGAACAGGCGCAAGCGGACAAGCCTGAGCACATGCCGGCCATGGAAGTGCTGCGCAAGCACCCCAAGGCGGTGCTGCAGGCCATGGGCATCCGCATCGCCGAGAACGGCAGCGCCTACCTGTTCCTGGCGTTCACCATCGCCTACGCCAAATTCACCGGGCTGGATACGCAGCTGGTGCTGGCCAGCGTGATGGTGGCGATGATCGTCGAGGCCGGCACCATCGTGTTCTGGGGCTGGCTGTCGGACATCATCGGCCGGCGCGTGGTGTATGCCATCGGCTCGGTCGGTTTGATGGTGCTGGCGTTTCCGTTCTTCTGGATGCTCGATACCCATTCGCCGGTGTGGGTGTACCTGGCGGCGTTGCTGGGCATGGCTTTCTGTCATGGCGCGATGATCGGCACCCAGCCGGCGCTGATGGGTGAGCTGTTCCCGCCCAAGGTGCGTTATTCCGGGTTGGCCATGGGGCATGAAATCGCCTCGATCTTCTCCGGAGGGTTGGCGCCCTTGGCAGCGACGGCGTTGTTCAGCCTGTACAAGGATGCCTGGCCGGTGTCGGTTATGCTGGTGGTAATGGGGGCCATTACCACCCTGGCGGTGATTACCATCAAGCCACAGGCCAAGGCCTAGATTCGCTCGGTTTTTTGCCCGGGCCTTTCCGTGCGGGGAGGGTTCGGGCTTTTTATTGGGGTGGGGCTGGCAGGTGCCTGGCTTGAGGGTTGTGGTGCCTGTGAGATCGAGCGCCGCCCGCGCGGCGCTTCGCGGGGCAAGCCCGCTCCCACAGTCTGTTTCCGGCCAATCTCTCCTGTGCAATTACCGCTGTCCGCCTTGGTGCATGACAGAAGACAGATGGAAAGCAACTGCGCCCACCCCAGATATCAAAGGGGACAACCAAGGCGGACAGTGGAGACCTCACAGGAGGGATTGGCCCGAAACAGACTGTGGGAGCGGGCTTGCCCCGCGAAGCGCCGCGCGGGCGGCGCTCGATCTCACAGGCACCACAACCCTCAAGCCAGGCACCCTGAACCCCAATCAATTTGCCCACCTGTGCCAACCTCTTGCCCCTGCCTGCCAATCCACCCTCAAGCCATTCCGCCCTGCGCCAAGCCCCGGTAGCCTGCCGCGAGCCCTACTCGCGTCGCGGAAAACAACAACATGACCAACGCCTTGAGCATCCACAACAAGATCACCCTGCTCGCCAGCTTGTGCCTGGCTGCCGTCGTCGTGCTCCTCACCGCACTGGCCCTGGCCCAGCGCCAAAGCAGCGAAGATCAGGTCGGCAGCAGCGCCAGCGACATGCTGCTGGCCGCCGCGCGCAACAACCTGCGTGCCGAAGGCCAGGCCCAGGCACTGCAGATCCAGCAGGGCTTCGCTCACGCCTACACCTTTGCCGAAGGCGTTGGCCGCCAGGTCATGCACCTGCGCCAACGCGCAGGCATGCCCGCGGCCGAACTGCGCCGCGACCTCACACAGGTGCTGCGCGATGCCCTGGCCGGGCGCCCGGAACTGTTGGGGCTGTTCATCACCTTCGAGCCAAACGCCCTGGACGGCCACGACGCCGACTTCCCTGCCCGCCTGGACCTTGGCAGCAACGACAAGGGCCGCTTCGCCCTGTACTGGCTGCAACCAGGCCCCGGCCAACTGCAGGCAGTACCGGGCGACGAGAAAATGCTGGCCGACACCTCGCCCGGCCCCAGTGGCGCGCCGTTCAATGCGTTTTTCAGCTGCTCGCGCGCCAGCGCCAAACCCTGCCTGCTCGAACCCTATGTCGACAGCTCCAGCGGCACCGCGCGGCTGGTCACCAGCCTGACCCTGCCCCTGATCGACCAGGGCCGTGTGGTTGCAGTGATCGGCCTGGACATCGACCTGGCGACGCTGCAACGTGATGCCGAAAAAGCCACCGCAGCGCTGTACGGCGGCCAGGGCGATATCGCCATCGTCAGCACCGCCGGGCTGCTGGCCGGTGACAGCAGCCACCCCGAACGCCTCGGTACGCTGCTCAAGGCACGCCACCCCGAACAGGCCGCTGCCATGCTCGGCGCCGCAGCCGCAGGCCATACACAGGCGTTCGAGGATGCCAGGCACATGCGCATGCTGGTGCCGATCCAGCCCCTGCCTGAAGCCAGCCCCTGGGCCGTGCTGGTCAGTGTCGGCAAGGACGTGCTCGGCGCGCCGGTCACCGCCCTGCAGGAACAGATGCGCACCCAGCGCCTGCGCAGCCTGGCCCTGCAGATCGGTCTTGGCCTGGGCATCGCACTGCTGGGCGTGGCGATGATGTGGCTGACCGCGCGCAGCGTCAGCCGCCCGCTGCTGCGGGTCGCCTACCTGCTGGAAGACATCGCCGAAGGCGAAGGTGACCTGACCCGCCGCCTGGCCTACCCCGGCAAGGATGAACTGGGCCGCCTGAGCCGCGCCTTCGACCGCTTCCTGGAGCGCCTGCAACCGGTGATCGCCCAGGTCCAGGGCGGTGTGCGCGATACCCGCGACACCGCCGACCAGTCGGCGCGCATCGCCAGCCAGACCAGCGCGGGCATGCAGCAGCAGTTCCGCGAAATCGAACAGATGGCCACCGCCTTGCACGAAATGTCTGCCACTGCCCAGGCCGCAGCCCACAGTGCTGCGCAAGCTGCCGAGGCGGCGCGCCATGCCGACCAGGCCACCGGCGCCGGTGTGCAGGTGATCGAAAGCACCACCCAGGGCATCCAGGCCCTGGCCACGGGCATGAGTGACGGGATGCAGCGCCTGAATGCACTGGCCGCGAGCAGCGAGCAGATCGGTGCGGTGATGGGTGTGATCCTGTCGATTGCCCGGCAGACCAACCTGCTCGCGCTCAATGCGGCCATCGAAGCAGCCCGCGCCGGTGACGCCGGCCGCGGGTTTGCCGTGGTCGCCGACGAGGTGCGCGGGCTGGCCCAGCGCACCCAGGCCTCGGTGGAAGAAATTGGCGCGATCATCGACAACCTGCGCAACGGCACCCACGAGGTGACCGGCGCCATGCAGCACAGCTACCAGCAGGCCCAGGCCAATGCCGAGCAAGCACGCCAGGCCCTGCAGGCGCTGGCGCAGATTCGTCAGGCGGTCAGCGTGATCACCGACATGAACGTGCAGATCGCCTGCGCCGCCGAACAGCAGAGCAGCGTGGCCGAAGAGGTCAACCGCAACGTCGAGGCGGTGCGCGATGTCACCGCCTCGTTGTCCGGCCAGGCCGAGCGCTCGGCGGGGATCAGCCAGCAGTTGAACGACCTGGCGTCAGAGCAGCAAGGGCTGATCGAGCGCTTCAAGGCCTGAGGCAAAGCGCGGCGCCAGCCCGGCCTGGTGCAGGCGCTGCACCAGGTTCGCCAGGCGCGCGTGGCGGTAGGCATCAAGGTCGGTATCGCGGTAGTCGTAGAACCCCACGCCATCGCGCAGGCCGTTGCGCCCGCTGGCCATGTTCTCCAGCACTGAAGGGGGCGCCTGGTAGCGCTCGCCCAGGTGGCGGCTGAGGTAACGTGAGGCGTGATGCAGGATGTCGCCACCGCCCCAGTCGATGAACTCCAGCAGGCCCAGTACCGAGAAGCGCAGGCCAAAACCGGTACGTACGGCCAGGTCGATCTGCTCGGCGCTGGCCACCCCCTCCTCGACCATGCGCGCCGCCTCGTTCATCACCAGCGCCTGCAGGCGCGGCACGATGAAACCAGGGGTGGCGTTGCACAGCACCGGTACCTTGCCGATGGCCTGCAAGGTGGCCAGCAGCTCGGCAACCACCGCGTCGCAGGTTGCAGCGCTGCGAGAGACTTCTACCAGCGGCATCAAGTGTGCCGGGTTGAGCCAGTGTGCGTTGACCATGCGCCCAGGCGCGCTGACCATGGCGGCCAGCTCGGTGACCAGGAAGGTCGAGGTGGTGGAGGCGATGACCGCGTCCGCGGCCACATGCCGGTCGATCCAGGCAAAGGTCTCGCGCTTGGCTTCGAGCACTTCGGGCACCGCTTCGAACACCAGCCGGCAACCTTGCAGCGCCTGGCCGCCCTCCCCCAGTGTCAGCAGTTGAACCCGCGACAACAATCGCTCGGCCTGCTGCGCGCCGATCAGTTCGAGGGCCACCAGGCTCTGCGCCTCGACGGCAAGGTTACGCCTGACCGCCTCGAAGTAGCTGGCCTGGGCTTGCGCCTGCCGCGCCTTCAGGTCGATCAGGCTGACATGGACGCCGGCCTGGGCGAAGGCCAGGGCGATGCCCTCGCCCATCCGCCCGGCACCGACCACGGCGATGCGCTGTAATGGCCCGCTCATGGCGCAACACCGTCACGCAGCAGGGCCGCCATCTGTGCGCGGTCGAGCGCCGCCAGGCCGAGGTTTTCCAGGGTGCGGCCTTCGCCATACAGGTCACGCCCGGTCACCGCCGAGGCCAAGGCTAGCAAGCCCTGCGCCACCGGCGTAGGCACACCGGCCCAGCGCCCGACCGAGACCAGCAGCGACAGCCCCAGGCGAGTGTCTTCGAGCATGTAGCGGTGCTGCTGCAGGTCGATCTTCTCGCGCCAGTCACCGCTGTCGGTGAGCTTGCCATGGGCACCACGGCCGTACATCCACTCATCGCCCTGGTCAGTGTTGTAGTGGTCGGCCAACGGAAAGTGCGGTGCCGGGTAGCCCAGCGCCTCGCGCACGCGCATGCGTTCGGCGTCCAGTGCATTGGTCACTCGGCGGATCGAAGGCTGGGTGCCTTCGTTGTGGATGTCCCACGACGCGAAATGCTCCAACGGCCCGGCATTCATCAGGATCAGCGGCGGGTGAATGACCGGCCCGGCGTTCATCAAGGCACCACTCAGGGCATCTTCGATCGGCTCGACGCTGGGATACGCCTCGCGCAGCACGCTGAAGGCATGCGCCGACAGGCGGCTGGGCAACACGCCGGTCGGCAGGCGCGTGGCGTAGGCACTGATCACCAGCTGGTCGGCGCCATGCTTACGCACCAGGTACGGCAAGGTCCCGGTTTCGGCGAAGGCCACCTCGGCAGGGTTGCCACAGTCGCGCATGGCCTTGGCGAAGAGGTAGCTGCCGAAGGTGCCTGGCGGCAGGAACACCACCTGGCCGGCACTGAGCAACGGCGCGACTTCAGCGGCCAGGGCTGCGTGACTGGTTGCCGGCAAGGGGATGATCACCAGGTCCGCGCCCTGCAGTGCTGCTGCCAGGTCGGTGACCAGTTGCAGGTTGTCGCCAAGGGGCAGCCGGCGGGTGCCGCGGTAATCGCGTACGCTAACGCTGCCAATCGCCTGCAGTGCCTGCAGGGCCGCCGCGTCGCGCCGCCACAAGCGGGTGGCATGGCCGCGCTCGGCCATCTCGACAGCCGCTGCATAGCAGCCGTGGCCGCCGCCAAGAACAGTGATTTGCATGGGTGGAACTCCGCGTGGGTAAGGTAGGCCGATGCTAGCCATCACGCGCTTGGCCGGCGCTGCGGATCGCGCAGGCAGGCTACCGATTGCGCAGCTTTCAGCCCCTGAGCGTGGTGGAGGGCAGGCAACCGAAGCGCTGCCGGTACTGCTGGGTGAAATGCGCGGGGCTGTTGATGCCGAAACGCAGCAGTACCTCGGTCACGCTCCCCTCGCCTCGCTGCAATGCCGTGTGCACCGCCTGCAGGCGCCGATCGCGGATGTACTCGACCGGCGTCTGCCCGAGGAACTGGCGAAAGCCATTCTGTAGCGTGCGTACCGAAACGCCACTGAGCGCACACAGGGTGGCCAGCGCCAGCGGCTGGTCCAGGTTTGCCTCGATGTGCTCGCGGGCCCGGCGCACATGGCTGGGCAACGGGGTGCCTGCCGGTTGCAGCAGCGCGGCGCAATAGTTGTGCGGCAGCTGGGTCAGCAGCAGTTGCACCAGGTGATCCACCAGGCCCTGGCGCAACGGCGCCAGGCTCAGTTGCAGGGCGAACAGCCGGCACAGGTAATCCAGTGTCAGGCCCAGCGCATGGACACCTGGGTGGTCGGCCGCCAGTGGCACGTCGAACGCCAGCGGCTGCCTCAGGCTGCGTCCCAGCAACTGCTGCAGGGGCAGCTCCAGCGCCTCGCGAGGTATGCTGAGCACGGCATTGCGGCAAGTGCCCCCGGTAACGATACGGCTGCTGGCGAACGGTGAGCTGACGCTCAGCCCGCCTGGCGCCACGGCCGCATGCTCGCGGCCGTGGCTGACTTCACACTGCCCCTGCAGGGTGGTGCGGAACAGGTACTGCGCGCCTGTACCCTCCAGGCTGACTTCCACCGGAGCATCGTAATGCAACTGCAGCAGCCGCACGCCGGCAAACTCCACGCCGCTGACCTGCAACTGCGGCGCAGCATCGTCCAGCACCCGCAGCCGATGCGGGCAGAGGTAGCGGGCCAGCTGCACCTGCATCTGGGCCACATCCTGCGAGTGAAACAGCGGAAAGCGCTCCAGCAGCTGGATGTCCGCCAGCATCTCAGGCCTCGGCCGAGTGTTCGCGGCGCATGCTGTCACGGAAGCATTTGCAGCCCTTGGCCAGTAGCACGATGGCCAGCAACGAGGCAGCGAAGCTGACGATCGACATCGACGAACCGACCGCTGCCGGGGCGCCAAAATAGCGGTCGGTGATCAGCGCCACCAGCGTGGTACCCAGGCCCAGCCCGAGCAGGTTGCTGATCAGCAGGAACACCGCCGACACCTGGGCGCGCACCTGGTTGGGCGAGAGGATCTGCATGGCGGCCGTGGAGGCCGGCATCGGGAACGAGGCGAAGAACATCGCCGGCACCAGCAAGGTCACCGACAGCCACAGCTGGTCGACCTGCGAATACAGCACCGCCGGCACGATCATGCCCACTGCGCCGATCACCCCGGTGCGCATGGCCGCATCACTGCGCCCACGCTTGGCCAGGTGGTCGGTGAGCCAGCCGCCGAACACCACGCCGGTGGTGTTGGCCAGCAGCAGGATGGTGCCGAGCATGAAACCGGCCTGCTCGGGGCTCATGCCGAACTTGCGGATGTACAGCGCCGGGGTCCAGCTCATCATGCAGAACAGCGCCATGGCGTAGAACGAGAAGCCCAGGTAATGGCAGCCGAAGGTCGCTCGGTGGCGGCCGATGAAGCGCAGGCCATCGCTGAGGCGGACCTTGCGGACGTTACCGTCGGCGTCCAGTTGCGCGCCCTTGCGCTGCGGGTTGCGCACGGTCAGCCAGACCAGCAGGCCGACGATCACCCCGGGCAGGCCGACAATGAAGAACGCCAGCTGCCAGGCTTTCATCGCACCGAGGAAGGCCACTTCGATGGTTTGCGCGTCCTTGAGCAGGGTGATCACGTAGCCGCCGACCAGGAAGGCGATGCCGCCACCGACGAACGAGCCGATCGAGTAGATACCCACCGCGCGGCCGAGTTTCTCCTTGGGGAACAGGTCGCTGAACATCGAGTAGGCCGAAGGTGACAGGGCCGCCTCGCCAACCCCGACGCCGATGCGTGCCAGGAACATCTGGGTGAAGTTCTTGCTCAGGCCGCAGGCGGCGGTGGCGAAGCTCCAGAAGATCACCCCCACGGCGATGATGCGCGGGCGCGAGAAACGGTCGGCCAGGTAGGCGATGGGCATGCCCATGAAGGCGTAGAACAGCGAGAACGCCAGGCCGTGCAGCAGGCTGAACTGAGTGTCGCTCAACTGCAGGTCGGCTTTGATCGGCTCGATCATCAGGGCGAGGATCTGCCGGTCAACGAACGAGAAGATGTAGGCCACCATGCACAGGATGACCACGTACCATTCGTAGAGATAGCGCTTGTTGTGCTGCTTGAGGTGTTGCTCTTGAGTGAGGGTATTCATGCTCGCGAATTCCTGATGGGACAGCCTGGATAGGGATTACAAGGCAGTGACCTGTCAGTAACAGGCGAGCGCACGCAGGGCGGGATTACACATGACCAGTGACCTTTATTGTTATTGGAATGGTGTATGGCGGTAGAGCATCTTCAGCTTGCACCGGCATCATCGCCGACAAGCCGGCTGCCACAGGTACAGCGCAGCCTTCTGGAGCTGCATCAATCCTGTGGGAGCTCGCTTGCCGGCGATGAAGCCGTCACAGGGACTCAGGCACTCTGCAGTGCCCGAGGTCGGTGGCTGCGTTCCTCGGCCTCTGGCGCCTTGGCGGTCTGCAGCCGGAAGTCGAACGACAGCTCGGCAAAGCGCTCGCCCTGCACGCCTCGGTCACGGGCCGCTGCGGCATCGTCGACAAAGCGCAGGTCGCCGATCAGGCCATCGCGGGTGGCATAGGCGAAGTCGTCCCACAGGTATTTGTCGCCGGCGAAGTTGATCTGCGTGGTCAGGTGGCGGTGGCCCGGTGCCGAGATGAAGAAGTGCACGTGGGCCGGGCGCTGGCCGTGGCGGCCAAGCAGGTTCAGGCATTCCTGGGTCGGGCCCTGGGGATCGCAGCCATAACCGGACGGCACGATGGAGCGCGCACGGTAGCGGCCCTCGGCATCGGTGACGATGCGTCGGCGCAGGTTGTACTCGGACTGGGTGGAGTCGAAGTACGAGTAGGTGCCCTGGGTGTTGGCATGCCACAGGTCCACGGTGGCACCGGCCAGCGGTTGGCCGTCGGCATCGAACACCTGGCCCTGGAGGAACATCACCACGCCCGGATCGGTGCCGTCGTCCATGCGCGCCTCACCCACGGACAGCGGTGCACCGGCCACGTACAGCGGGCCTTCGATGGTGCGCGGGGTGCCGCCGGTCAAACCGGCTTCGGCATCCTTGGCATCCTGCAGCAGGTCGAGGAAATGCTCGATGCCCAGGCCGGCCGCCAGCAGGCCCGCCTCGTTGCGCCCGCCCAGGCGGTTGAGGTAGTCGATGGCATGCCAGAACTCGTCCTCTGTGATTTCCAGGTCTTCGATCAGGCGTGCAGTGTCCTGCAACACGCGCAGGATGATCTGCTTGAAGCGCGGGTTGCCCTCGGTCTGGCCAAGGCCGGCCACTTGCTCGAAGAACGCCTGGATATCGGCAGTGTGGGAAATCTTCACGGTCATTTCTGCTTACCTCGAATTGTTCTTGTCTGGTAGTCGTGGTTCAAGGGTGAATCAGCGGTCGTCGCTGTGGATCGACGACGGATGGCGGCACAGGCCGTCGACCTCGATGTCCATGTACGGGAACAGCGGCAGCTGCATCAGCGTGTCGTGCAGCGCCTCGACGCTGGGCACGTCGAA
>NZ_JBIVHT010000025.1:0-45444 GCF_044749325.1 Pseudomonas sp. NPDC089428 | reverse complement strand
CGGAGATGAGCCATTCCATACAGCCAAGCTTTTCAGCTCTGAACACCTCAGAAAAGCTTGACCGCCAACAGAGTATCTACATTTGTTGCAACGTGCCGAACCTGTTGCGCCATGGTCGCCTGCCTGGCGCATGTCTCAAGGTATGTGAGGCGGCACCGATGCCTACCTCAAAATCCCGCCATGCACACCAGGCTGACAACCATGGCCTCACAGGCATGGCCACGTTGCAACAAATGTAGGAGCGGATTTATCCGCGATGCGCCGCGCGGGCGGCGCTCGATCTTACAGGCGCTGAACCTCTCAAGGCGAACACCCCAAAGCCCAACCGCCCCCCAGCCCATGCCCCAGTTTTTTTACGCACTTTTTACGACTGAACAATCTGCCTGCAGGGATACTGACCGCGCGATGCTCAGGGATGGCATGCATATCCAACCGCCAGTCCAGAGAAGCCCTTTCGTGAGCCAGTCCGCCGTCGCAGTAAACCCTCCCCAATCCAGCAAATCCTCCGCCGTCGGCATGCTCGTCGCCGCAGTCGGCGTGGTCTATGGCGATATCGGCACCAGCCCGTTGTACACCCTCAAGGAAGTGTTCGCCGGGCACTACGGCGTCCAGGCCAACAGCGCCGGTGTACTGGGCGTGCTGTCCTTGGTGTTCTGGTCACTGCTGTGGGTGGTGTCGCTCAAGTACGTGCTGTTCATCCTGCGTGCCGACAACCAGGGCGAGGGCGGCATCATGGCCCTGACGGCACTGGCGCACCGCGCGGCGGCACCCTACAAGCGGCTGGGCAGGGGGCTGGTGCTGCTCGGCCTGTTCGGCGCTGCACTGTTCTATGGCGACAGCATGATCACCCCGGCCATCTCGGTGTTGTCGGCCGTGGAAGGCTTGCAACTGGCCTTCGACGGCATCGAGCATTGGGTCGTGCCGCTGGCGGTGGTGGTGCTGGTGGCGCTGTTCCTCATCCAGAAGCACGGCACCGCACGCATCGGCATTCTGTTCGGGCCGATCATGGTGCTGTGGTTCGTGGTGCTCGGCGCGCTGGGCGTGCACGGCATCGTCCAGCGCCCGGAGGTGCTGCAGGCTCTCAGCCCGGTGTGGGCGGTCAGGTTCTTCATCCTGCACCCAGGCATGGGCGTGGCGATTCTCGGCGCCGTGGTGCTGGCGCTGACCGGTGCCGAAGCGCTGTACGCCGACATGGGCCACTTCGGCCGCAAGCCCATTGCCCGTGCCTGGTTCCTGCTGGTGCTGCCGGGGCTGGTGCTGAACTACTTCGGCCAGGGGGCGTTGATCCTCGGTAACCCGGAGGCGGTGCGCAACCCGTTCTACCTGCTGGCGCCCGACTGGGCCCTGCTGCCGATGGTCGGGCTGGCCACGCTGGCCACCATCATCGCCTCCCAGGCGGTGATTTCCGGGGCGTTTTCCATGACCCGCCAGGCCATCCAGCTGGGCTATGTGCCGCGCATGTTCATCCAGCACACCTCCAGCGAGGAGCAGGGGCAGATCTACGTCGGCATGGTCAACTGGGCGCTGATGGTCGGCGTGGTGCTGCTGGTGGTCGGCTTCGAGTCGTCCGGGGCACTGGCGGCGGCCTATGGCGTGGCGGTGACCGGCACCATGCTGATCACCACGCTGCTGGCGTCGGCGGTGGTGCTGCTGCTGTGGAAGGCGCCGCGCTGGCTGGCGCTGCCGATGTTGCTGGCCTTGTTGCTGGTGGACAGCCTGTACTTCGCCGCCAACGCCCCGAAAATCGTCCAGGGCGGCGCTTTCCCGGTCATCGCCGGGGTGGCGCTGTTCGTGCTGATGACCACCTGGAAGCGCGGGCGCAAGATCATCGTCGAACGGCTGGACGAGCATTCGCTGCCGCTGGAGCTGTTCATCGCCAGCTTGCAGGCGCAGCCGCCGCATCGCGTCAGCGGCACGGCGGTGTTCCTCTCCGCCCGCCCCGAGGCGGTGCCCCACGCCTTGCTGCACAACCTGCTGCACAACCAGGTGCTGCATGAGCAGGTGGTGCTGCTCACCGTGGTGTTCGAAGACGAGCCACGGGTCAGTGCCGGCAAGCGTTTCGAGGTCGAGGCCTTCGGCGACGGTTTCTACCGTGTGAGCCTGCACTTCGGCTTCATGGAAGAGCCCAACGTGCCGCTGGCCCTGAGCCGTTACCCTAATGCCGATCTCGAGTTCGGGCCGATGCGCACCACCTACTTCCTCAGCCGCGAGACGGTGATCGCCGGCAAGCAGAAGGGCATGGCCCGCTGGCGCGAGCACCTGTTCGCGTTCCTGCTGAAGAACGCCAACAGCAACCTCAAGTACTTCCAGTTGCCGCTGAACCGGGTGATCGAACTGGGCACCCAGGTGGAGATGTAACCGCCCCTTTCACAGCGCTTCACGGCGATAGGCATAGGTCTCGGCAAACCGCGACAGCATGTAGGCGCTGCATGACACCGGCGGGTACTTGGCCGGGTTGTCGCTGCCGGAGCAGTTGGGCAGGCAGCTGATCTCGGTGTCCGGGTGCGGTTCGGCGAAGAACGGCATCGAGTAGCGGTCCACCCCCAGCGGACTGATCACCCGGTGCGGCGTGGAGGTGTACCGGTCGTTGCTCCAGCGCGCCATCATGTCGCCGATGTTGACCACGTAGGTGCCTTCGATGGGTGGCGCGTCGATCCATTGGCCGTCGCGGCTGCGTACTTGCAGGCCGCCGGCGTTGTCCTGATACAGCAGGGTGATGCAGCCGTAGTCGGTGTGCGCGCCGGCACCTTGCTGGTCGGCGCTGCTGGCGGCCTGGCGGGGTGGGTAGTGGATCATGCGCAACACGCTGATCGGCTCGGCGAAACGCTGGTCGAAGAAGTCCGGCTCGATGCCCAGTGCTTCGGCCATGGCCCGCAGCAAGGTCAGGGACAGCGCGTGCATGTCCTGATAGTGCTGTTGCAGCAGCGCTTCCCAGCCGGCAATGGCCGGGTGGCGGTTCGGGCCGCGCAACGGTTTGCCGGCGAGCACGTCGGGGTGCTCGGCACTCATGTGGAAACCCATGTCGAAGGTCTCCTTCAGGTCGCTCGGCCGGTTCGGGTCGAGTTGCTCGGTGGCGATGGCGCCATAGCCGCGGTGGTGGGCGCTGCGGGTGATGTCGATACGCAGCTTTTCCTCGGCCGGGCGGGCGAAGAAGTCTTCGGCGGCGGCTTTCAGCTCAGCGATGCGCGCGGCCGGGATCGGGTGACCCTTGATGTAGTAGAAGCCCCATTGCCGGCAGGCGGCGTCGATCTGCCGGGCCACGGCCTGGCGGGCGGAGGGGTCGTGCTGGTACAGCGGGGCGATGTCGATGATCGGCAGTGTGTTCATCAGGGCTCCGGAAAGTGGGTTGCTGAGTTTCTCAAAGCTGGCGCGATCCCTGTGGGAGCCGCGCTTGCCGGCGATGGGCCGCGAAGCGGCCCCCACAACTTGTGCAATAACCGCGAAATCTTGGGGCCGCTTCGCGGCCCATCGCCGGCAGGCGCGGCTCCCACAGGGATCGCGCTCGCCGGGAGGCTGGAGTTAGAACTGTGGGCGCGGGGTTACTTGGGCAGCTGTGCAGTGATGCCCTTGACGTAGTAATTCATGCCCGCCAGTTCGGCATTGCTGGCCACGGCGCCTTCAGGGATTTTCACGGCACCGCTCTGGTCGAGGATCGGCCCGGTGAACGGGTGGAACGTGCCGTCCTTGATGCTGGCGATGATCTGCTCGGCGCCGCTTTTCACGTCGGCCGGTACCAGGTCGCTGATCGGCAGCTGGACGGTGCCGTCGGCCAGGCCACCCCAGTAGTCCTGGGGCTTCCAGTTACCGTCCATGACCGCCTGGGTGCTCTTGATGTAATGCGGCCCCCAGTTGTTGACGATGGACGTCAGCACCGCCTTGGGCCCGAAATGGGCCATGTCCGAGGCATAGCCCACGGCATAGATGCCGCGGCGTTCGGCGGTCTGGATCGGCGCCGGGCTGTCGGTGTGCTGGAACAGCACGTCGACGCCCTGATCGATCAGCGCATTGGCAGCGTCCGCTTCCTTGCCCGGGTCGAACCAGGAGTTGACCCACACCACCTTGATCTCGGTGCCGGGGTTGTATTTGTCCAGCGCCAGCTGGATGGCGTTGATGTCACGCAGCACCTCCGGGATCGGGAAGGATGCGACGTAGCCGACTTTCTTGCTCTTGGTCATCTTCGCGGCGAGGTAGCCGCCGACGTAACGGCCTTCATAGGAGGTTGCCAGGTAGGTGCCGAGGTTCTTGTCCTGCTTGTAGCCGGTGGCGTGTTCGAAGGTGACCTTGGGGAACTGCTTGGCGACCTTGGCGGTAGGGTTCATGTAGCCGAACGAGGTGGCGAACACCAGGTCGTAACCGCCCTTGGCCATGTTGCGGATGACCCGCTCGGCGTCGGCGCCTTCCGGTACGTTCTCGACGAAGCTGGTCTGGACCTTGTCGCCGAACTGCTTGATCAGCGCCTGGCGGCCCTGCTCGTGCTGGTAGGTCCAGCCATGGTCGCCGATCGGGCCGATGTAGACGAAGCCGACTTTCAGCGGGTCGGCGGCGGCGGTGACGGCACAGAGCGCCGTGCCGAGGCCGATAGCGGCGGCCAGGGTACGCAACAGCCGGGTGCTTTTTTTCAGATGCATCGAGGGTTCACTCCTGTGGGTCTTGTGTCGTTTTTTTTTATTGCCGGGGCGTCATCAGCGTCCCGCTTTCCAGGGCTGGCCCAGCGAAACCGGGGCGTACAGCCGGGTCTTGAAGGCGTTGCGCGAGAGCACCACCAGCACCAGGATGGTCGCCACGTACGGCAGCATCGCCAGCAGGTTGGCCGGCACGCTCACGCCGATGCCCTGGGCCACCAGGTGCAGGATGCTGGCCAGGCCGAACAGGTAGGCGCCGAGCAGCACGCGCAGCACACGCCAGCTGGCGAACACCACCAGCGCCAGGGCGATCCAGCCGCGGCCGGCAGTCATGTTCTCTGCCCACATCGGGGTGTAGGCCAGCGACAGGTAGGCCCCGGCCAGGCCGGCCATGGCGCCGCCGAACAGCACCGCCAGCGTGCGCACCCGCAGCACCGGCAGGCCCATGGCGCTGGCGGCGTCGGGGTTTTCGCCGACGGCCTGGAGGATCAGGCCGGTGCGGCTTTTCAGCAGCACCCAGGCGATCAGCAGGAACAGGGCGAAGGACAGGTAGACCAGCAGGTCCTGGTTGAACAGCATGTGGCCAATGATCGGCAGCTCGGCCAGCAGCGGAATCGGCAGCGCTTCAAAACCACTCAGCGGCTTGCCGACCCAGGCGCTGCCGACGAACGCCGACAGGCCGACGCCGAAAATGGTCAGGGCCAGGCCGGTGGCTACCTGGTTGGCCTGGCAGCCCAGGGCGACCACGGCGAACAGCGCGGCCAGCAGCATGCCGGCCAGGCAGGCCATCAGCACGCCGAGCCACAGGCTGCCGGTGGCGAAGGCGGTGATGAAACCCACCACCGCGCCGAACAGCATCATGCCTTCCTGGCCCAGGTTGAGCACGCCGCTCTTCTCGCACACCAGTTCGCCCAGGGCCACCAGCAGCAGCGGGGTACCGCAGCGCACCATGGCGTAGAGGATGTTGCCAAGCAGATCGAAATCCATTGTCGGAGCCTCAGCCTGCGCACCCATGGCGGCAGGCACATGTATGGGTCAGGGGAGGTCAGGCACTGGCCGCTTCGGCCACCGGCGTGCGCCGCCGCCAGTTCAGCGTGAGCCGCGGCCGGTAGAGGATCAGCACATCGCAGGCGAGCAGGTAGAACAGCATCATTCCCTGGAACAGCCCGGTCAGTGCCTGCGGCAGATTGAGGCTCATCTGCGCGTTCTCGCCGCCCAGGTAGAGCAGCGCCATGAGCAGGCCGGCAACCAGGATGCCAAGCGGGTTGAGCCGGCCGAGGAAGGCCACGGTGATCGCCGCATAGCCGTAGCCCGGCGACACCTGCGGCACCAGTTGGCCAATCGGCCCGCTGACTTCACTGACCCCGGCCAGGCCCGCCAGGCCGCCGCTGATCAGCAACGCCAGCCACACCAGGCGCTTTTCGCGAAAGCCGACGAAGCCGGCGGCGCGCTGATCGAGGCCGAGCACCTTGATCTGGAAACCCAGGAAGCTCTTGTGCAGCAGCACCCACACCGCCACCAGTGCCAGCAGCACGAAGTACAGCCCGACATGCAGGCGGCCATCCTCGAACAAGGCTGGCAGGCGGCTGGCATCGCCGAACATCGCCGATTGCGGGAAGCTGAAGCCCTCAGGGTCCTTGAGCGGGCCGTGCACGCAGTACAGCAGCAGGTTCAGGGCGATGTAGTTGAGCATGATGGTGGTGAGGATTTCGTTGGCATTGAAGTGCGTGCGCATCCATGCCGCCAGTGCGCCCCACAGGGCGCCGGCAAGGCTGCCGGCCAGCAGCACCCAGAGCAGTGCCCAGCGGCTTTGCCAATCGATGAGGTGGATCGCCAGGGCGCTGCCGGCCAGTGCCCCGATCAGCAGCTGGCCTTCGGCGCCGATGTTCCAGATGCGCGCCTGGTAGGCTACCGCCAGGCCCAGGGCGCAAAGCAGAATCGGCAGCGCCTTGAGCAGCAGTTCGCTGACGCCGTAGAAGTCGCTGATCGGTTCGATCAGCAAGGTGTGCAAGGTCAGCAGCGGGTCATGCCCCTGGGCGCTGAACAGGATTGCGCCGCTGACCAGGGTCAGCAGGCCGGCAAGCAGCGGTGACAACACCAGCATGGTGCGTGACTGCTGGGTACGGGGTTCGAGGGATAGCAACATGGCGGGCTCTCGTCAGATGGCGGCTTGCGCGGTGTCGAACTGGCCGGCCATCCAGCTGCCGACCTCCACGCTGTGGGTGTCGGCGGTGGCCTTGAGCGGTGACAGGCGCCCGCTGCACAGGGCGCCGATGCGGTCGCTGATCTGCAACAGCTCATCGAGGTCTTCGGAAATCACCAGGATCGCCGCGCCGGCATCGCGCAGGGCAATCAGTGCGCGGTGGATCGCCGCCGCAGCCCCGACATCGACGCCCCAGGTCGGGTGGGCGGCAATCAGCAGCTTGGGGTTCTGCAGGATTTCCCGGCCGAGGATGAACTTCTGCAGGTTGCCGCCTGACAGGCTGCGCGCCGTGGTCTGCGCGCCCGGGGTCTTGACCGCGAAGCGCTGGATGATCTGCTCGGCCAGCGCCAGTACCTTGCCCGAGCGGATCAGGCCGCGCTCGACCAGGCCTTGCTGGAAGGCGGTGAGCAGGGCGTTGTCGGCCAGGCTCAGGTCCGGCACGGCGCCGTGGCCCAGGCGCTCTGCCGGGACGAACGCCAGGCCCAGGGCGCGACGGGCATCCGGATGCAGATTGGCCATGGGCTGGTTGTCGAGGCTGATGCGCTCGCGCTCGCTGGTGTGCAGGCGTGTCTCGCCACTGAGCAGCGCCAGCAGCTCGTCCTGGCCATTGCCGGCAACCCCGGCGATGCCGACGATTTCGCCGCTGCGCACCTCCAGGCGCAGGTGCTCGAAGGAGGTGCCGAACGGGTCCTGGTTGCGCCAGCTCAGGTCGTCCACGCGCAGCCGCGGCAGGCCACCTGCGCGTTTCGGGTAGCGGGCTTCGAGCCCTTCGGCATCGCCGACCATCAGCCGCGCCAACTGCAGGTCGCTGCATTCGGCCGGCACGCAGGTGCCGGCAACCCGGCCCGCGCGCAGCACGGTGGCGCTGTGGCAAAGCGCGCGCACTTCGTTGAGTTTGTGGCTGATGAACAGGATGCTGCAGCCTTCATCAGCCAGCGTGCGCAGGGTGACGAACAGTTGCTCGACTTCCTGGGGCGTCAGCACCGAGGTCGGTTCATCGAGGATCAGCAGTTTGATGTCCTGCATCAGGCAGCGCACGATCTCCACGCGCTGGCGCTCGCCAATCGACAGGCTGTGCACCAGGCGTTCCGGCTCCAGCGCCATGCCATAGCGCTGCGACACTTCGCGAATGCGCGGCGCCAGCTGCTGCGCTGAGCCCGCCTCGCGGCCCAGCGCCAGGGCGATGTTCTGCGCCACGGTCAGGGTCTCGAACAGGGAAAAGTGCTGGAACACCATGCCAATCCCCAAGCCGCGGGCCTGGGCCGGATCCGCCACCTGCACCTGGCGGCCTTGCCACAACAGCTGGCCGGAATCCGGCCGGGTGACGCCGTAGATGATCTTCATCAGGGTGCTCTTGCCCGCGCCGTTCTCGCCGAGCAGGGCATGGATCTCACCGGGGGTGATGCGCAGGTCGACGCGGTCGTTGGCCAGCGTGCCTGGGTATCGCTTGGTGATGGCGCGTAGCTCGAGGCGCAGGGGCGTAGGGGAATCGGACATGGGGCTGCTCGACAGTGATGATCGTGAGCAGCTTACAAAGCAAAAACATGGCCAAGTGGTCAAATTCCCGTTTCGCGGCCGTTACAGGCGGGGTCGTGGCTGATCAGCGCAGCGCGGCTGGCGGGTGCTGGGGCAAGCAGGATGTGTGGTTTTGGGGCGCAGGGGGCGCCAAAGTGGGGCGAAATTCAATCATGAGCCGTCTTGATGCTTTTACATATTGCGACTAATACTAAATAGCTGCCAAGAAGAGGGATGGTCATGCAGACGCGCTTCGTTGTGGTTCCCGCTCTACCCCCGGAAAAAGACTACCTGCCCAGGCGCGCAGGCTTCCCCAATGCGTTGGGCAAGGGCTACGACCTCTATGACACACTCGACAAGCTCAGGTTGACGCTGAATTTCGCAACCCGTGCAGAGGCAGACTATGCCTGTGCCTGTCGCAATGGTGTGCTGTGCACGAGTGAGGAAAATGCTCGCGGTGGGCATCTAGGCTGGTACAACGCGCAATCCTGATGCACCGGGGCGATGCCTTGCCCCGGTGCCAAGTCAGCTATCAACGATCCGTGTCTTTATGCTGGGTGCCGCCCTGGGAGGATTGCCCGCCCATGCGCCCGGTATCGGCAGGGGTTTGCTTGCCACCCGCCTGGCCGCCCTGGTGCCCGGTATCCCTGGATTTCTCCCAGTCCTTGTTCATCTTGTCTTCAGGTTTTTGCCCGGACTGCTGACCGCCTTTCTGGGTGTCGGCCATGCCGCCCTGGCTGCCCTTGCCGCCAGCATCACCTGGATTGGCCTGGTGGCTGCCGCCTTGGTTTCTATCGTTGTCTTGATTGTTAGCCATGATCGCTTACCTCAAGTCAGACACAGGAAGTTCTGTGTTTACGTGTGACTGGCGAAGGTTGCGGCGCTCTGCAAAATCTTTCAGCTATTCGGACGAGGTGCTTTAACCAACCCCGGCCCAACCATTAGCGGGTGAAAGCCTGTTGCAGGTCGAAGGAGAGCCCGCGTTCACCAGACAGAACGCCAAGGTGCATTTGCGCCGTCTACTGCCAACTGCCCTGAGCTTCTATCATCAAACCCTCGCAGCCCCACAGCAGGGTTGCTTCAGGGCAATCAACCATCAGGAGTTTCCATGGCAGAACGAGCAATCCGTGCCTCATTCGCAGGCGTGGCCTACCAGGTGAACATCACCAATGGCCAGCACCAGTGGGCCAGTGACGTCGCTGAACAGGCGGGTGGCGGCGATGTCGGGCCGTCGCCCCATGAGCTGTTGCTCTCGTCCCTGGGCGCGTGTACCTCCATCACCGTTGCGATGTACGCGCAGCGCAAGGAAATGCCGCTGGACGCCATCGACGTGGACATCACCATCGAACAGGAGCAACTGGGGCGTGAGCCCAGGCTGCAGATCGCGCGCGAAATACGCCTGCGCGGGGCGCTGAGTGATGAGCAGCGTGCGCGTTTGCTGGAGATTGCCAACGCCTGCCCCATTCACAAGGTGTTGAGCGGCGAGATCATCATCGCCAGCAAACTGGTGGAATGACCCTCGCCGCTGCAGTCACGCGTCCCTAGAGGCAGGCGTATACCACCAGTTCCACCAGCATTTCTTCCCGGGCCAGCCCGGCCACCACGATCGCCGCACGGTTAGGGTAGGGCGCCTGGAAGTAGTCGGCGTACAGGCTGTTGACGGCAGCCAGGTAGCTGCGGTCGGTCACGTAGATCAGCACCTGGGTTACGGCATCCAGCGAACTGCCGGCTGCCTCCAGGGTGTGGCACAGGTTGTCCAGGGTCTGGCGGGTCTGCGCTTCGATGCCGCCGGTGACCACCTGCCCCTGGGCATCGATGGGGATCTGCGCGGTGTAGAGGGTGCCGTTGCCGACCACAGCCCACTCCAGGGGGGCCCTGGAGGCGTAAAGGTCAGTCTTGATTGCATGTTTCATGGCATGGGTTCCTGAGTGCAGGCGAGGGTCAGTCGGCATCGCTGCCGCCGCCTGCGCCATGGCGGCGGGAGGCTTCGGTGCTTTCGACGAGAATCTGTTCGGACAACTGCTTGAGCCGCTGCCAGGTGCCTGCGTCGACCGTGAAGCCCTGGTTCGCCGTGCGCGGTGTGGCGCGCGCGACCGGGAGGGCGTAGGCAGGCCGGGTGAACAGCACCGTGACGCCTTGCTCGAATGAAGCGGCGGTGCCGGGCTGGGCTTCACTGTGCAGCGCAGGGCGTTGCTCGCCTGCGGTAAAGTCGGCCAGGTGGCGCTGGCGGGCATCCTCCCAGCGGGCCTGCACGTGCAGCCCGCGTTCAGCGGCCTTGCTCAGGTAGCCCAGCAGCAACAGGCGGTTATGGCAGTGATGGATGCGCAGCAGTGCCTGGCCGCGGTGCAGCGCCTTTTCCAGTGCCAGTTCCACTGCCGTCGCGGCGCAGCGCAGCACACTCTGGCCGTGGGCGTCGATCACCAGCGAGGTGCTGTCGTCGTCGGTCAGGGTGAATGGCTGGGTGGCTTCACCTTGCAGAAAGTCCAGCGCCTGTGCCAGCGCGCCGATGCCGTCCAGCCCTTGCAGGTGCAGCCAGCCCACCAGTTCGGCCGCGTCCTCGCAGTCGCCCGGGGCAAAGCCCATGCCTTCGAACGCCTTGCGGCACATCACCTGGATTTCGTTGAGTGATACACGCATGGTCACAAGGCTCCCTGCGGCATGACCGCGAAGTTCCAGTCGTCTTCGAACGGCTGGCCGATGTCGCTCACCAGGGGGGCGCCCTGGAACAAGGTGATGCGCACCCAGCGGCTCGACTTGGGGTCGAATTTGCCCGCGCCGAAGAATGCCAGTTTGCAGCGCAGCAGGTGGATCGGCAGCATGTCACGGTCCAGCAGGTTGGCGCGGATTTCCCCGTAGGTGCTGTGTGCCATGCCTTGCAGGCGGCGCACCGTGCCTTTGAGCGCAGGCGCGGCAATCAGCAGGTGCGCGGTCAGTGCCTGAGGGTGTGCCTGCAGGTGCTCGAGCACGGCGCGGTGGCAGCGCTGGATATTGCGGGCGATGCCCAGTTGCATTTCCTTTTCTGCGCCTGGTTCCTCGGCGCGCATGCCCAGGCGTGGCTCCTCTTTCTCGGCCGAGCGATACCAGAAGAAGTGCTCGGCCTCCACGTTGTCGAAGTCGTAGGTCAGGGCCCAGCCATACTGCTGTTCGATGAGTTCGCGCAGCTGCCTGAGCGGCATCTGCGCGTTCAGCGGCCAACCCTCACTGGCCCCCATCTGCTCGGCCAGCGGCGTGGTGAATTCGGGGTACAGCTCCAGCAGCAGGCTCACCAGCAGTTCCTGGCAGCCCGGCCCGGCAAGGGCTTCGCTCCAGCCCAGCAGCCGGGGCCAGAGGTCAGCGCCAGCGGGCTGGCCAGCGAGCCAGTCGTTCAGCGCAGCGAGTTGGGCCAGGGTTTGCCGATTCTGTTCGTGCTGGCGCAGGTCTTCGGTCTGGGTCTGGCTGAGGTGCAGGCTGGCCCGCGCCAGCAGTGCGTGCAGGCGTAACAGCCGGGCGGGCTCGGCCGGTTGCGCCAAGGCCTGGCCCAGCGCGGTTTCGCGCATATGGATCCAGCGTTCCACCAGCTGCGGGTGGTTGATCAGGAATGGTGCCATGCCTAGCCCGGTCGCGTTGCCGACCCCCAGGTAACGTTGCAGCGCCGGGGCCAGCGGCACGGCCCGCTGTGGGGCGAGGGCGCGGGCCATGTGTTCGATCTGCTCGATGCTGAAGTGGCGCAGCAGGTAGACCGTGAACATCTGCGCGCTGAACGGCTGGTTGAAGTCCGGGTTGTCCTGCAGGCAACCGAAGTCGGCGATGCCGAACTTGCCGTTGCCGTACACCGCAGTGGTGCGGTAGAGGTAACCGACCTCGGCCAGTTGGTGCGGGTCTGGCTGTTGCCCTTCGGCCAGCGCCGCGAGGAAGCGGTCGAAGTTGCGCAGGCTGCGGTTGGCCCGGGACAGTACCAGTACACGGGCATCGAAGCGCCCAGCCTCCTGCAGCGGCACGTTGCGTTGCAGGTCGGCCAGTTGCGCCGCGTCGACATCGCCGGCGACCAGCACAAAGGTGACGTCCCACTGGTCGGCGATCACCCGGTCGCTGCGTTTTTCTGGCGGCAGGTAGGCCGAGAACAACACGCAGTGGTAATGGCCATTGGGCGTGTCGATGCGGTAGATGGCCGTGCCAAAGCCTTGCGCATCAAGGTCGAAGCGGTTGCGCTGGATCTGCCAGCGCTGGTTCATCATCCGCCGCATGCTGCTGCGTACGAAGCTCAGCGGGCTCTGGAAGTGGCTGCCCAGCCGGGCCAGGTCCATGACCTGGCTGGCAGGGCGCAGCGCCAGTGTTGCAGGTAGGCTGTTGGACATTGTTGTCGTACCTGGATGGATCATGTTCAGACGCCTTGTTCGCGGGCCATGTGCCGGGCAATGCGCACCGCATCCCACAGCGCCGGCAGGATCACCAGCGACACCGGCACCGCAGTGATGACAATGAAGGACTGCAGGGCCGTCACGCCACCCGCGCCGATGGTGATCAGCACCACCGCCGCCAGGCCCATGCCGATGGCCCAGAATCCACACAGCCATTTCTTCGGTTTATCGTTGCTGGACATCGCCAGCGCCACGGTGAAAGCCATGGCATCGCCATTGGTCGCCACCGAAATGAAGCTCAGGAACAGGAACAACCCACTGATCAGTCCGCCCAGCGGCAGGTTCTGCGTCACCCCCAGCAGCAGGTCCTCGGGCTGGGTGCCATGGGCGGTGACGACGCCTGGCGTCTGCAGCTCCAGGCCGATGCCGGTGCCGCCGACCACGGTGAACCAGAACATGGTCACCAGCGGTGCGATGATCGACAGCGTCATGATGATCTCGCGAATGGTGCGGCCCCGCGAGATCCGCGCGACGTACAGCGCCACCATGGGGGCGTAGCCGATGAACCAGCCCCAGTAGAACACCGTCCACCAGTCCAGCCACTTGGGGTCGGCACGGAACATCGTCATCGGGATGAAATGCTCGATGTGCAGGGCGAAGGCTGCGGGGAACCCGCCGAGGATGAACAGGGTCGGGCCGCACACCACCATGAATAGCGCCAGGCCGATCATCAGCCAGACGTTGATCTCGCTGACGAAGCGGATGCCCTTGAGCCCCACCAGGCAGGACACGGTGTACATCGCCGTGACCAGTACGATGGTCAGTGACTGGGTGACGATGTCGTTGGGCAGGCCCCACACCGCATGCAAGGCGCTGCTGATCTGCAGGCCGAGAAAGCCGATCGGGCCGATGGTGCCGGCAACCACGGCGATGATCGACGTGGCGTCGGCCAAGGTGCCGATCGGGCCCTTCAGCGCACGCTCGCCAAAAAGCGGGTAGAGCAGGGTGCGCGGTGCCAGCGGCAGGCCCTTGTCGTAGTGCAGGTGCATCAGCACGATGGCCAGCAGGCTGCCCAGCACGGCCCAGGCCAGAAAGCCCCAGTGCACGAAGGCTTGCGCCAGGGCCGCGGTGGCCGCTGCCTCGCTGTGCGGTTGCAGGCCGGCGAACAACGGCGGCGGGCTGGCAAAGTGCATCAGCGGTTCGGCCGCGGCCCAAAAGGCTCCGCCACCGGCCAGCAAGGCGCACATGATCACCGCGATCCAGTTGAAGGTGCTGATGTCCGGGCGCTGGGTCTCGCCGCCCAGGCGCACGCGCCCGCAGCGGGAGAAACCAATGGCCAGGCTGACCGCGAAGGTCGCCAGCATCAGCACCTGCCAGTACAGGCCAAAGGCCTTGGTCGACCAGGCGAACAGGGTGTTGACCAGCGCCGAGACGGTGTCGATGTCGATCAGCGCGGCCAGCAGGAAGGCGCCGAGGAAGCCGCCGCTGATCAGGAACAGCGGCCAGTCGATGTCCCGCGTCAGCGGCAGGCCCATGGCCTGGCCTTCTGCCTGCAGGGTGGTTGGGTTTTTCATGAAGCCTCCGGAACCTGCGATTGTTGTTATTGTTGATGCTGTCCGTGCAAGGGGCTCAGGCCTGCGCCGTGGTGGCGGTCTCCAGCAGGCGCAACCAGTTCAGCCCCATGATCCTGGCCACGTCGTCCTCGGCAAAGCCGCGGGCGCGCAGGCCTTGGGCGATGTTGCAAAAGTCGCGGCTGTCGCGGAACCACTGCAACGGTGCCGGCCAGTTGGCGTTGTCCTTGGAGCCTTCGCCGTAGTCCTTGTCCTTGCTCCAGCGGCCATTGCGCATCCATTCGAGCACCGCCAGCGGTTGTGCCTGGCACAGGTCGGTGCCGATGCCGATATGCTCCACGCCCATCAAGTCGGCCGTGCGCGCCACCATGTCGCAGAAGCTTTCCAGGCTGCAGTCCGACGCGCCCTTGAGGTGGAACGGGTAAGTGCTGAAGCCCAGCAGCCCACCGGTCTCGGCGATGCCACGCAGCACGGCATCGGACTTGTTGCGCTTGGCGGCGTGGAAGCTCGCCGGGTTGGCGTGGGAGATGATCACCGGCCGGCTCGACAGCTCGATGGCTTCCAGCGTGCTGCGTTCGGCGCTGTGGGACATGTCGATGAGCATGCCGACCCGGTTCATTTCGGCGATCACCTGGCGGCCGAAGCGGCTGATGCCGTTGTCCTCGCGCTCGTAGCAGCCGCTGGCCAGCAAACTCTGGTTGTTGTAGGTGAGCTGCATGACGAACACCCCGAGCTGGCGGAACACCTCTACCAGGGCAATGTCGTCCTCGATCGGCGAGCAGTTCTGGAAGCCGAAGAAGATCCCCACCCGCCCTTCGGCGTGGGCCAGGCGAATATCGGCTGCCGTGCGCACCGGGCGGATCAGCTCGGGCCATGTTTCGAAGCGGCGGTTCCACTCACCCAGGCGCGACAAGGTCTCGCGGGCGTTCTCGTGGTAGGCGATGGTGGCGTGCACCGCGCTCAGGCCACCGGCCTGCATCTGCTGGAATATTTCCGGGCTCCAGTTGGAGTACTGCAGGCCGTCGATCATCAAGAGGTCGTGCATGGCGCGTATTCCTTCAGGGCCGCAGGTAGGTGGTCTTGACCACGGTGTAGAAGTCGCGGGCGTACTGGCCCTGTTCGCGGGGGCCGAAGCTCGATGCTTTGCGGCCGCCGAACGGCACGTGGTAGTCGGTGCCGGCGGTGGGCAGGTTGACCATCACGCAGCCGGTCTGGGCACCCCGCTTGAAGGCGCTGGCGTGGCGCAGCGACTGGGTGATGATGCCGGCGGTAAGGCCGTATTCGGTGTCGTTGAGGGTGGTCAGGGCCTCGTCGAAGTCACGCACGCGGATCACGCAGGCGATGGGGCCGAACACTTCCTCGCGGTTGATGCGCATGTCGTTGCGGCTGTCGACGAACAACGCCGGGCGCATGTAGTAGCCGTCGCTCTCCAATTGCAGCCGTTCGCCGCCTTCGATCAGGGTGGCGCCTTCGGCCTGGGCCAACTGCAGGTACTGCAGATTCTGTTCAAGCTGGCGGGCGTCCGCCACCGGGCCGATCTGCACGCCGGCCTCCAGGGCATGGCCGACCTTGAGCTGGCGCATGCGCAGGCGCAGGGCCTCGACGAAGCGGTCGTGGATGCCCTCGCAGACGATCAGCCGTGAAGACGCCGTGCACTTTTGCCCGGTGCCGAAGAAGGCGCCGTTGAGGGCGCATTCCACCGCCAGGTCGAGGTCGGCGTCGTCCATCACCACCAGCGCGTTCTTGCTGCCCATCTCCAGCTGGCAGCGCACCAGGTTGCCGGCGGTGGCGACAGCGACGCGGCGGCCGGTCTGCAGCGAGCCGGTGAAGGTCAGGGCGTCGATTTCGGCCGACTGCACCAGGGTTTCGCCGACGCTGGCGCCGCTGCCCATGACCAGATTGAAGGTACCGTCAGGCAGGCCCTGGCGGCTGATGATCTCGGTCAGCGCCCAGGCGCTGGCCGGCACCAGGTTGGCTGGCTTGAACACCACGGTGTTGCCGAACGCCAGTGCCGGGGCGATCTTCCAGGCGGCGGTGGCCATGGGGAAGTTCCACGGGGTGATGATGCCGACCACGCCCACCGGTTCGCGATGCACTTCGATGTCGATGCCGGGGCGCACGGAGGCGGCGGTCTCGCCCATCTGGCGCAGCACTTCGGCGGCGTAGTAGTGGAAGAACTGGCCGCTGCGGTGGACCTCGCCGATGCCTTCGGCCAATGGTTTGCCTTCCTCGCGCGAGAGCAGTTCGCCGAGTTCTGCCTTGCGTGCGATCAGTTCGTCGCCGATGGCCATCAATACCTGCTGGCGGGCTTCCAGGCCGCTGGCCGCCCAGTGCGGCTGGGCGCTGCGGGCGGCCTGGATGGCCTGGCGGGTCTGTTCGGCGCTGGCCTGGTGGTAGTGGCCAATCAGGTCGCGGGTGTCCGATGGGCTGTGGTTGCCCAGGGTGGCGTGGCCTTCGTACCACTGGCCATCGATGTAGTTCTTGTAGGTCTTGAGTGACATGGCTGAAAGCCTCCGTTTGCCTGGCCTTCATCTTGCGAGCAATATGCAGCAAATAAAAATTAATAAAAAAAATGCTTTGATAAGGAACACTAACCATGTTGCCCGAGCTGAAAATCGCCCAGCTGCGTTACTTTTTGCTGGTTGCTGAACTAAAGAGCTTTCACGCTGCGGCCCGCCAGGCCTTTCGCACCCAGCCGGCGATCTCGCTGGCGGTGCGAGAGCTGGAGCAGAAGCTGGGCCAGGCGCTGATCGAGAAGGGTGGCGGCCGGGTCGAGTTGACCCCGTTCGGCGAGCATTGCCTGCCGTTGTTTCGCGGGCTGATCGAGCATCACGACCGCATTGCCCGTGAGGCCACCTTGTTGGCCCGGCATGAAATCGGCCAGGTCAGCATCGCCACTGTGCCGTCGGTGGCCAGCCGCATGTTGCCTGGGCCATTGGCGCGCTTTGTGGCCGAGCACCCGAATGTGCAGGTCAGCATCCAGGACGGCACGGCCGAGCGCGTTCAGCAGTTGCTGGCCCAGGGGCAGGTGGACTTTGGCATCAGCAGCTTGTGGGCAGAGGACGAGCAGCTCGACTTCGCCCCGATCGTCAATGACCAGGTGGGCGTGGTGTGCCGCGCCGACCACCCACTGGCGCAGGCGGGCGATGCCCTGCACTGGTCGCAGTTGCAGGGTGTGGCGATGGTCCGCAACGGCACCTCGCAGTTGTTGGCTGGCACCGAGGCCGAATGCTTGCTGGAGCACAGCCGGCTGTTCGTTTCCAACATGATCTCGCTGATCGCAATGCTGGAGGAGGGGGTGGGCATTAGCACCTTGCCGTACCTGGCGTTCCCCCTGGAGAACGACAAGCTGGCGTTCGTGCCGCTGGTCGAACCCAAGGTGGAGCGGCACATCGGCATGCTGACGCGCAAGGGCCGCAGCCTGTCCCCTGCGGCAGCGGCGTTGATGACCTTTCTGCAGGTGCAGCTGGCAACGCCGAGGTAGCTTTCTTCGCCCTGGGGCAATAATCCCTGGCCCATGATTGCCTGGCTGCAAGCCGCAGCCTGGTTAATGCCTATTCAAATTGGCGGCATTTCAAGGTTTGATGGTAGGGGCGCACTACCCATGCCATCTCTTTCGCTTGTGCCTGACAGGAATAAACCATGGACAAGATGATGGCCCTGACCATCTTCGTCGCCGCTGCCGAGCACGGCAGCTTCAGCCGTGCAGCCGAGCAACTGGGCAAGACGCCATCGGCCATCACCAAGGCGGTGGCGCACCTGGAAAGCGAACTGGGCGTGCGCCTGTTCGAGCGCACCACCCGGCGCATGGCGCTGACCGAGGCCGGTAACCTGTACCTGGACGGCGCCCGCCAGGCGTTGATGCACCTGCAGCGGGTGACCGAGGAGGTGGAGCAGCTGCAGCATGCGTTGCGCGGCACCCTGCGCATCACCGCACCGCCGTCGTTCGGCCCGGCGTTTCTCAACCAGGTGTGCTGCCGCTTCCTGCGCGAACACCCGCAGGTGCGCCTGGAGGTCAACCTCAACGATGCCAACGAAGACCTGATCGATGGCGGGTACGACCTGTCGCTGCGCGATGGCCCCACCGACCAGCCGGAGCTGATCGCCCAGCCACTGATCGAGAACCGCGTGATGCTCTGCGCCAGCCCCGCCTACCTCGCCCGTCATGGCGAGGCGATCACCCTGGACAACTATGCTCAGCACGACTGGCTGCTGCTACGCCACCCGTTGCTCAACCGCAGCTACTGGTGGATCGAGCACGAGGGCCAGACCCTGCGCGTGCGCCAGCCCACGCCGAAGCTGGTGAGTGACAGCTTCGATTTCCTGCTGGCCTGCCTGCTCGATGGGCAGGGCTTGCAGTTCGTGCCGACCTGGAGCGCCGCGCCGTACCTGGCCAGCGGGCAACTGGTGGAGGTGATGCCTGACTACTGGCGGGCGCTCAGCGCGTTCGGGCCGTGGGTACATGTGCTGTACCTGCCGCACCGGCGCAATACCCGCAAGGTCCAGGCGTTTATCGCCATGCTGCATGACCACCTGCGCGGGCAGGGCGCGCCGGTGCTGGGGCGCAGCTGAGTTTTTCCGCCTGGGCACAAAAGTTGTGCGGGTTGTGGCAATGATCGGCGCAGGAACGCTGGTTAGGCTTGCAGGCGTCTGACCACCGCGTACCAGGAGTTTCCCGCCGTGAAGATCCACACCCACGTCACCGACATCCGCAACCCCCTCGAGCGGGGCCGCCAGCTCGGCGAACGCTTTGCCGAACAGATTCGCACCACCACCGCTCTGTACCTGGGCTTTTTCCCACGGGTGGGCGTGTCGCTGGGCGAGGCGCAGCGCATCGGCGAAAACAGCCTGGCCGCCCTGGAATCCTGGTGCACGCAGCTGGCCGCAGAAGTGATCGGCATGGCCGACGGCGCCGGCTTGCCACTGTGGCAGCTGGCGAGCCTCAACGCCCGCACCGAAGTGCTGGCCGCGCGCACCCGGCACAGTGAATGCTCGACCACCGTGCACGCCCCCCGCGGCCCGCGTGCGCCACAGACCCTGCAGACCTGGGACTGGCACGACAGCCTGTGCCCCCATGGCTTGATGCTGGCGCTGCCTACCGAGCGTGGCATGCAGGTCAAGCTGTTCTGCGAGTTCGGCATGCTGGCCAAGCTGGGGGTGAACAGCGCAGGCCTCGGCCTGCACTTCAACATCCTGCACCACAGCAGCGACAACGACAGCGGCGGGGTGCCGGTGCACGCCATCGCCCGTCGCCTGCTGCAGGACGCCAGCAGCGTCGACGAGGCCATCGAGCTGGCCCGTTCGGCGCGGGTCAGTGCCTCGACCGTACTGACCGTATTTTCCCGTCAGGACAGCAGCCCGCGCGCGGTGAGCATCGAGCTGAGCCCTGCGCGCACGGCGCTGGTGTTGCCCCGTGAAGACGGCTGGCTGCTGCACACCAACCACTTCCTCGACCCCCAGCTGAGCCGCGGTGAGCAGGTCGCCGACCGCGCCGATACCCAGTGCCGCCTGGGCCACCTGGAGCAGGTGATCGGCCAGATGGGCAGCGCCGACCTGCGTGCCCGTGCCGAGGCCATGTGCGGTGCCGCGGGCGACAGCGCACCGATCTGCTTTCACCCGGACATGGCCATGCCCGACACCGAACGCTGGGAAACCCTGCTCAGCGTCGGCATCGACACCGAACGCTGCCTGCTGGAATACGTCGCCGGCACGCCCGTGCAGCTGGCCAGGGCCGGCTTCCAGACCTTCTGAGCCAAACCTTCTGAGGCATACCGGTTGCAGCCTGGCCGGCTGCACCCGCTGAACGAGAACAACAACAATGCATTCGCGACAGACTCAGCCTGCATCATCCCGCTCCGCGTTCCGTACCTTTTGTGTTTCCGGCATGGGCACGGCGCTGGAGTTCTACGACTTCATCATCTACGGCACCGCCGCCGCACTGGTGTTTCCCCTGGTGTTCTTCCCGCAGATGGACCACCTGACCGCCACCCTGGTGGCGTTCAGCGCCTTCGGCGCGGGCTTTTTCGCCCGGCCGCTGGGCGGCCTGGTGTTCGGCCACTTCGGTGACCGCCTCGGCCGGCAGAAGGTGCTGGTCACCACCTTGCTGCTGATGGGCCTGAGCACCTTCCTCATCGGCTGCCTGCCTGGGCATGCCAGCGTCGGCGTGGCCGCGCCGGTCATGCTGGTGCTGCTGCGCCTGATCCAGGGCTTTGCGGCAGGTGGCGAGTGGGGCGGCGCCGCACTGTTCGGCATCGAGTCGGCGCCACCGGGGCTGCGTGGCTTGTGGGGCAGCTTCACCAGCATGGGCATCGGCGTCGGGGGCATTCTCGGGGCGGCGGTGTTCGCCATCGTCAGTGCGGCGTTCAACGACAACCTGGTCGATTTTGCCTGGCGCATCCCGTTCTGGCTGGGCGGCACCTTGGTGCTGATCGGCCTGTATGCCCGGCTCAAGGCGCCTGCAGCGCCCGTTGCGCCTGCGGCCAAGGCTGCGCGCGCACCGCTGGCCGAGGCCCTGCGCCAGCGCCCACGGCAACTGCTGTTGTGCACCGGGATCGCCTTCGGCTACTGCACCATCGCCTACATCGGCAGCACTTTCTTCCTTACCTACGCCACCCAGGTCGGCTTTGGCAGTACCCAGGCGCTGATGTTCGACCTGGCGCTGTCGGTCGCGATCGTGCTCTCGGCGCCGCTGTTCGGCTACCTGTCGGACCGCCTGGGCCGGCGCGCAGTGATGAGCTTCGGCGCGCTGGTCATGGCCATGGGCTTGTTCGCGTTCTTTTCCCTGGTGAGCCTGCACAGCTTCGCCATCGCCTTGTTCGCCTATTGCCTGACCGGCCTGCTGATGGGCGCGACCCAGGGCCCGATCCCGGCTTTTCTCGGCGAGCAGTTCCCGCGCAGCATGCGCTATTCGGGGATTTCGGCCAGTTATCAGATTGGCGCGGCGCTGGGCGGCGGCACGGCGTCGAGCATCGCCACGGCGATCCTGATCCTCACCGACCACGACCCGCTCGGCGTGGCGCTGTACGGGGCAGCGGCGCTGGCACTGGTCGCGGTGTGTTCGCTGCTGCTGCGCGAAACCTCGCGCTTGAGCATGGCGCAGATCGATGAAGAGGGCACCGGCGACGTTGCGGTTGAACGTTGCCAGGGGGCAGGGCTCATACATGCAAAGGGCACAGCGAGGAGTGTCACCCATGAGCATCGAACGCAGCATCCCCGAGCTTGAGGCCTGGTACGCCCAGTACGACGACATCAGCTACCGCCGCGAGTCGCCGGATGCCTACCACCATGAGCTGGTGCGCACCGCCGAGGCCCTGCGCGACGATGGCGCCATCGACTGGGACGACTGGTTGGCGCTCAAGGCATTGGCCGACCAGGCCCATGTGCGCGCGCTGGAGGATGCCGTGCAGGCCCACGTGAGCGACCCGGACGCATGAAAGCGCTGAAGATCGCCACCTTCAACATCAATGGCATCCGCAGCCGCCTGCCGGCGCTGCTGGCCTGGTTGGCGCGGGAGCAACCGGACATCGCCTGCCTTCAGGAGCTCAAGGCGCCCGATCAGCAGTTCCCGCGCCAGGACCTGGAGGCGGCTGGCTACGGCTGCCTGTACCAGGGACAGCCGTCGTGGAACGGCGTGGCAATCCTGGCACGCGGCAGCGAGCCGCTGGAGGTCCGTCGTGGCTTGCCCGGCATGGAAGACGACCACCAGAGCCGTTATCTGGAAGCAGCGGTGCATGGGGTGCTGGTGGCCTGCCTGTACCTGCCCAACGGCAACCCGCAGCCTGGGCCGAAGTTCGATTACAAGCTGCGCTGGTTCGAGTGCCTGGTCGAGCATGCCAAGGGCCTGTACCGCAGCGGCCACCCGACGCTGCTGGCGGGCGATTTCAACGTGGTGCCCACCGACATGGACATCTACAATCCACGCTCTTGGCGCAAGGATGCGCTGCTGCAACCGGAGTCGCGCGCCTGCTACCAGCAACTGCTGGAGCAGGGCTGGGTCGATGCCATTCGCCATCTGCACCCTGACGAGCGCGTGTACACCTTCTGGGATTACTTTCGCAATCACTGGGCGCGCAACGCCGGGTTGCGCATCGACCACCTGTTGCTAAACCCTGACCTTGCGCCTTACCTCAAGCAGGCCGGCGTCGACGCCTGGGTGCGCAACCAAGCCAAGGCCAGTGACCACGCACCGGTATGGATCGAGCTGGGCACGCGCAAAAACTGAGTTACAGCAGCGTGTCGAGGGTGATCGGGAACTCCCTGATGCGCTTGCCGGTGGCGTGGTAGATGGCATTGGCGACTGCGGCCGCCACGCCGACCACGCCGATCTCGCCTACGCCTTTGGAGCCCAGTTCGTTGACGATTTCGTCCTGCTCGTCGACAAATATCACGTCAATATCGCCCACGTCGGCATTGACCGGAATGTGGTAGTCGGCCAGGTTGTGGTTGAGTATCCGGCCTAGCGCGTGGTCAGTCTGGGTCTGCTCATGCAAGGCCATGCCCAAGCCCCACACGACACCGCCCAGGATCTGGCTGCGAGCGGTTTTCGGGTTGACCAGGCGCCCGGCAGCGACGGCGCTGACCACACGGCTGACCTTGATCGTGCCCAGCTCTTCATCCACCAGGACTTCGACGAACACGGCGGAGTGCGTGGCGGTGGAAAACGGTTCACGTTTCGCACTCGGCTCTGCATCGATCTGTACTTCGAAGAAGCCTTTTTCCGATGAGGCGGCAATGTCCGCAAGCGCGATGCGCTGTTCGCCGCAATGAAGGTGACCGTCGGCAAAGCTGATTGCCTCCAGTGGCAGGTTGGCCAGTGCGGGGTAAGCCACGCGTGCACGCTCCAGCACCTTGCCGCGCAGGACCTGGCAGGCTTGCAGGACTGCCGCACCGACGGACGAGACCGTGAACGAGCCGCCCTGCAATGGCGCGGTGGGTAACGAGGAGTCGCCCAGCACGAAGGTTACGTTCGCTACCGGCAGGCCAATAGCGTCGGCGGCGATCTGCGCCATGACCGTGTAGGTGCCGGTGCCGATATCGGTCGTCGCGCTGCTGACGGTCAAGTGGCCTTGTGCATCGAGCCGCGCCTTGGCGCTGGCCTTCATCTGCATGGCTTCCCACACGCCACCGGCCATGCCCCAACCGATCAGTTGCCGGTCCCTTCGCATACTACGTGGCACGACATTACGGCTGCTCCAGCCGAAGCGCCTGGCGCCTTGGTCGTAGCAGGCCAGCAATTCCTTGCTGGAGTAGGGTTTGCCTTCATTGCCGTTATGGTCGGTGAAATTGACCCGACGCAATTGCAGCGGGTCAAGTTCGAGCGCACAGGCCAGTTCATCCATTGCACATTCCAGGGCAAGTACACCGGAGCCTGCACCGGGCGCACGCATGTCCAGCGGGGTGTATACATCGAGCGGGGTGAGGCGATAGCTCAGCGCAACGTTATCGCAGCGGTAAAGCATGCCGCTCCATTCAACCAGGTGCTCGGTGAAGTCTTCGAAGCGAGACGTCTGGCCGACCGCGTCATGGGCAACCGCCAGCAACCGACCGTCTGCATCGGCACCCAGGCGCAGACGCTGCAGCGTGCGAGGCCGGTAACCAAAGGTGAACATCTGTTGGCGGGTGAGGGTGACCCTGACCGAACGTTTCAGTTGCAGTGCAGCCATGACCGCAAGCGGCAACTGGTACTGCGGACGCAACCCTGAGCCGAACGCCCCGCCGACATACCCGGCCAGTACCCGGACATTTTCCTTGGGCAGCCCGAACACCTTGTGCAGATAGTCCTGGCAGTTCTGGGTGCCTTGGGTCTTGTCATGTATTTCAAGGTGATCGCCGGGTTTGTAGAGGACCGTCGATGCGTGAGGTTCCATGGGGTTGTGATGCTCGTTGGCGGTCAGGTAGGTCACATCGACCTTGACCGGCGCATTGACGAACTGCCCGGCGAAGTCGCCGCGGGGCGCTGGCGTCTCGGCGGGGGCCTTGTGGCTATGTTCGTGTGCGGCCAGCAAGTCGGTCTGGTGCGCCTCCTGGCTGTACTCGATCTTGATCAGGGAACCTGCGTAGCGGGCCAGCTCAAGGTTTTCGGCAACCACCAGTGCCAGCGGTTGCCCGCTGTACAGCACGCGGTCATTGAACAAGGGGCGAAAAGGCGCGCCTTTGGCCGAGTCTTGGTCACTGTAATCATCGTCATAACTGGACACCCGAGGGCGGTGGGCATGGTCCAGCACGGCAATGACGCCGGGTACCTTCATCGCCTCGCTGCTGTCGATGCCTAGCACCCGGCCGCGGGCGATGGTGCTGCAGACGACGCTGCCATGCAGCAGCCCGGCTGCGGGGTATTCGCCTGCATAGCGCGCCTGCCCGGTGACCTTTGCCACGCCATCGACACGGTCGATGGGCTGGCCGACAACGCGGGTAATGCCATTCATGGGGCGGCTCCTGCATAGGTTTTGCCAAAGGCGGCCTCACTGAGCGCACGTACGATGGCCCGGTGTGCGAGGGGGATCTTGAAACCGTTGTGGCTCAGCGGGCTGGCACCTTGCAGCAATACTTGGGCGGCTTGCGTGAACAATGCCGCGCAAGGCGCCTGGCCTTTCAATACCTGTTCAGCGGTTGCTTGCCGCCAAGGCTTGTGCGCTACACCGCCGAGCGCCAGGCGGGCATCCTGAATGAGGCCTGCCTTGATATGCAGGCCAGCCGCGACCGACACCAGGGCGAAGGCATACGACGCACGGTCGCGGATCTTCAGGTAGCTGCAATGCGCGGCGAAGTCGGGCGGGGGTAACTCGATGGCGACGACAAGTTCATCGTCACTCAAGCGATTGTCGCGCTCGGGTGCGTTACCCGGCAGGCGGTGGAAGTCTGCGAAGGCGATCTGGCGCTCACCCTGCGGGCCTTGCACGTGTATCACCGCTTCCAGGGCGGCCAGTGCGACGCACATGTCAGAGGGGTGGGTAGCGACACAGGCGGCGCTGGCGCCGAGGATGGCATGCATCCGGTTCAGGCCTGTGCGCGCCGGGCAGCCGCTGCCTGGCGCGCGCTTGTTGCACGGCGTGCCGGTGTCATAGAAGTAATGGCAACGTGTGCGTTGCAGCAGGTTGCCACCGGTGCTCGCCATGTTTCTCAGCTGCGGTGAGGCGCCTGCCAGGATGGCCTGTGACAGTAATGGATAGCCTTGCTCGATCAGTGGGTGCCAGGCCAGTTCGGCGTTACTGACCAGCGCACCGATGCGCAAGCCGCCGTTTGCAGTCGCTTCGATTTCCTTGAGTGGCAGGCCCGAGATGTCGATCAGGCGCTCGGGCTGTATCACGTTTTCCTTCATCAGGTCGACCAGGTTGGTGCCGCCGGCAATGAACCGGGACGACAGGCTGGCGAGGTGGATGGCTTCGTTGACGGAGGCAGGCTTGTGGTAGCTGAACGGGCTCATGTGGGTACCTCCTGCATCAGCGGCAGGGCCTCTTCCACGGCCTCGACAATGTTGCCGTAGGCGCCGCAGCGGCATAGGTTGCCGCTCATTTGCTCGCGTATGGCTTCGCGGCTGTCGGCCCGCCCTTCGCGGGCGAGGCCGATGGCCGAGCAGATTTGCCCGGGCGTGCAATAGCCGCACTGAAAAGCGTCATGGGTGATGAACGCGCGCTGCATGGGGTGCAACTGGTCGCCATTGGCCAGCCCTTCGATGGTGACCAGTTCGGCGCCGTCGCACATGACCGCCAGGGTCAGGCAGGCATTCACCCGCCGGCCGTCACGCAACACGGTGCAAGCGCCGCACTGGCCGTGGTCGCAGCCTTTCTTGGTGCCGGTCAGGTCCAGCTGTTCACGCAGCAGGTCCAGCAGCGTTGTCCACGGCAGGACCTGCAGCAAGCGGGCCTGCCCGTTCAATGTCAGGCGTATGGGGAGCGCCTGGGCGTCCTCGGGAGTGATTGCACGCATGGGAGGTCCTCATGGTGGGTCATTTCTTGCCCGGCAATACCGAGCTGAGCACTTGTCTGGCTGTTTGCACGATGACACCGGCCTGGTCGGGGTCGCCCTGCAGCAGGCTGCTGGCGAACTTCTTGGCCTGATCCAGCTTGATATGCGGCGGTAGCGGCGGCACGTCAGGGTCGGTCTTGAACTCGATCAGCACCGGCCGGTCGGCTGCCAGGGCCCGTTCCCAGGCGCCGGCGATGTCTTCTTCGCGCTCCACGTAGATGCCTTGCAGGCCGATGGAAATGGCGAACAGGTGGTAGGGCACATCGGGTATCGATTGCGACGCTTCGAACTTCGGGTCGCCTTCCATTACCCGTTGCTCCCAAGTGACCTGGTTGAGGTCTTCGTTGTTGAACACGGCGCAGATCCACTGCGGGTTGTCCCACTGCTGCCAGTATTTGGCCACGGTGATCAGCTCGGCCAGGTTGCTCATCTGCATGGCGCCATCACCGACCAGGGCGACCACGGCACGCTGTGGGTGAGCGAACTTGGCCGCGATCGCGTAGGGCACGGCCGCGCCCATGCTGGCCAGGCCGCCGGACAGCGAGCACTGCATGCCCTGACGGATCTGCAGGTCGCGGGCGAACCAGTTGGCGCAGGAGCCGGAATCGCTGGTAATGATGGCGTTGTCGGGCAGGCGTGGAGAGAGTTCGTGCACCACGCGTTGTGGGTTGATCGGCTCGGCCTTGACCCGTGCGCGTTTTTCCAGGGTCTTGTCCCAGTGCGCCCGCCAGCTTTCGACCTTGTCACGCCAGCGTCGGTCAGCCTTGTGCTCCAGCAGTGGCAGCAGCGCATGCAGGGTTTGCGCAGCGTCGCCGACCAGGTTCACCTCCATCGGGTAGCGCAGGCTGAGCATGTCGGGTTGCAGGTCGATCTGCACGCCACGGGCCTGGCCTTCCTTGGGCAGGAATTCGGAATAGGGGAAGCCCGAACCGATCATCAGCAAGGTGTCGCACTCGGCCATCAGCTGGTAGCTGGGTTCGGTGCCGAGCAGGCCGATGGCACCGGTGACCCAAGGCAGATCGTCGGGCAAAACGGCCTTGCCCAGCAGCGCCTTGGCCACGCCCGCAGCGAGTTTTTCGGCCACTGCGATGACCTGCTCTGTGGCCTGCAGGGCGCCGGCGCCGACCAGTATCGCAACCTTGCGCCCGGCGTTGAGTACGTCGGCAGCACGCTGCAGGTCATCGTCGAACGGGACAACCTTGGGCTTGCTGTAACCGATGCCTGAATGCACCGTGCCATGGGCCCTGGGCGGCTCGCTGTAGGGCAGGTCCTGCAGGTCGTTGGGCAGGATGATTGCGGTGACTCGGCGCTCGCCGACGGCCGTGCGCACGGCGCGGTCGAGCAGGTGGCGGACTTGTTCGGGCGTAGAGGCCTGCTGGACGAAGGCACCGGCCACATCCTTGAACATCGACAGCAGGTCGAGCTCTTGCTGGTAGTGCCCGCCAAGCGCGGCGCGCGCCTGCTGGCCGACGATGGCCAGCACCGGCTGGTGGTCCATGCGTGCATCGTACAGGCCGGTGAGCAGGTGCGAGGCACCGGGGCCCGAGGTGGCGATGCACACACCCAGTTCGCCGGTAAACTTGGCGTGGGCGCTGGCCATGAAGGCGGCCATTTCTTCGTGGCGGGCCTGAATGAACTCGATCTTGCCGTTGGCCCGGTTCAGGGCGCCGAACACGCCATTGATGCCATCGCCGGGGTAGCCAAAGATGCGCCGCACCCCCCAGTCATACAAGCGCTCCACCAGATAGTCGCCTACCGTGCCCGCCATCGTCTTCTCCCGGAATGTCCTCGATAGGGGTCTGGACTTGGCCGGCTTCGGGAAAGTTTCAATGGTGTTCGCGTCTGTCGGCCGACCGGAACCTTGCCAGGCTCGCGGGCTTCCCAGGCACATCGGTTACCTGATCAGGATGAACGCAGATGAATGGCATCGATACCACCAGCGGCAACTTGCAGACCCTGCTCTTCGACGATGACGGGGCCACGCCCAACAACCGTTTTCCCGTGCTCCTGTACAGGTTTCAGTTGAACCCTGCAGATGACAATGCCGGTGCGTTCGAAGCGCTGTTCTCGGCACACCAGTGGACACCGCTATGGCGTGCCGGCATTTTCCACTACCACCATTTTCACACCAACGCCCATGAGGCCTTGGGCGTCGCCAGTGGCCATGCCCAGGTTACCCTCGGCGGCGAAGCGGGGCAGACGCTGAGCATCAAAGCAGGCGATGTGCTGGTATTGCCGGCGGGTACCGGTCATCGCTGCGTCGAAGCCAGCGATGACTTTCTGGTGGTCGGCGCCTATCCGCACGGGCAGGAACAGTACGACATGCAGCGTCCGGCGTGTGCAACCCACCAGCAGGCGCTGGCGCGGATCGCTGCAGTACCCGTCCCCGCGCAGGACCCGGCCACAGGCATGCAGATGACCCACTGGCGTAACCGAAAATCAAGCGACTGAGGGGGCAAAGGACGCTGCAACCTCGGCAGCCTGGGCGATGTGGCCCAGTTCGCTCAAACCCACTCGACCCGGTCGGCCAGCCGGCGGGCCCGCTGCATCAGCACTTCGGACGGCGTCGAGTTGTCGATTGCCAGGCGCAGGCGCCCGAGGCAACGGCCTTGAATAGGCTCGATTGAAGCCGAGTGCAGGCTCACACCTTCGCCCAGTGCCGCGCTGATAGCCGGCAGGTCGGGCTGCAATTGCTGGTGCCCGGTATAATGCAGGTCGATATGGCGGTGGCCAGGGTGGCTGCCCTTGCGCGGCAGGGCGGCGTCGCTCAGCAGAATGCGGCTGACAGGATGTTGGGGGTTGCCGAACACTTGCCACACCTCACCGGCTTCGACGATACGGCCCTGTTCCAGCACCGCCACGCGGTCACACAGGTCGCGTATCACCTGCATTTCGTGGGTGATCAGGACGATGGTCAGGCCCAGCTGCTGGTTGATGTCGCGCAACAGTTGGAGCACCGACTGGGTGCTCTGCGGGTCGAGCGCCGAGGTGGCTTCGTCGCACAGCAGGATCTGCGGCTGCAGCACCAGCGCCCGGGCGATGCCCACGCGCTGCTTCTGGCCACCCGAGAGCTGCGCCGGGTAATCCCCGGCGCGGTCTGCCAGGCCGACCAGCTGCAGCAGCGCCTGCACCCGCGCGGCGCGCTGAGCGCGTGGCACCCCGGCCATGCGCATGGGGAGTTCGACGTTCTCACCGACCGTGCGGTTGGCCAGCAGGTTGAAGTGCTGGAAGATCATCGCCACGTTGCGCCGCAGGGTCTGCAGGGGCTTGCCCTGCAACCCGGCAATGTCCTGGCCGTCGATCAAGACCTGGCCAGCACTGGGTGCCTCCAGGCGGTTGAGCAGGCGCAGCAGCGAGGACTTGCCCGCGCCGCTGCGGCCGATGATGCCGAACACCTCGCCGCGGCGTATCTCAAGGTCGATGGCATCGAGCGCACTGACCACGCCGTAGCGCTTGTGGACGCCCTGCAGTTGCACATGGGCCTGGGCAGACTGAAGCTGTTGCTGGAAGCGGCTCATGGCTCAGAAACCCGGGGCGATCTGGCCCTTGTAGCGGGTCAGGATGAAGTTGCGTACTTCTGGCGAATTGAGTGCCTTGGCCAGTTTCTGGATGCCTGGGTCCTGCAGGTTGTCGGGGCGGGCCACCAGGTACTCGACGTACAGGTCCTTGCCTTTCTCGACGATCAGCGCGCTGTTGGTATCGATGCCGGCCTCCAGGGCGTAGTTGGCGAAGACGAAGGCCAGGTCGACCTGCTTGACCGAGCGGGCCAGCATGGCGCCTTCCAGCTCGCGGATCTTCAGGTGGCGCGGGTTGTCGGTGATGTCCCGCTGGGTGGACTGCGGGTTGCTTGGGTCCTTGAGCTTGAGCAACCCGGCCTCGGCCAGCAGCACCAGGGCGCGACCGGTATTCACCGGGTCGTTGGGGATGGCCACGCTGGCGCCTTCTGGCAGCTCGGCCAGGGTCTTGTACTTGGCCGAATAGGCACCGAACGGCTCGATATGCACGCCCACCACCGGCACCAGGTCGGTGTGCCGGGTCTTGTTGAAGTCGTTGAGGAACGGGCGGTACTGGTAGTAGTTGGCATCCAGGTGCTTTTGCGCCAGTTGCAGGTTGGGCTGGATGAAGTCGTTGAACACCTTGATGTCCAGGTCCACGCCTTGCTTGGCCAGGGCCGGTTTGACGAATTCGAGGATCTCGGCGTGGGGTACCGGCGTGGCACCGACGACCAGATGTTCAGCGGCCTGTGCACTGAAGGCGATGAAGGCGGCGAGGGCAGTAAGGGTCTTTTTCATGAGGGGATACCTTGCAAGGGTCAGCGTCGGGTGAAATGTCTTACCAGGCGGTCACCGCTCATCTGCAGCACCTGCACCAGCAGGATCAGCAGCAGCACGGTGACCACCATCACATCGGTCTGGAAGCGCTGGTAGCCGAAGCGGATCGCCAGGTCACCAAGCCCGCCACCACCGATCACGCCCGCCATGGCGGTGTAGTCGACCAGCACGATGGCGGTGACCGTGACGGCCGCGATCAGCCCGGTGCGGGCTTCGGGCAGCAGGGTGTAGCGGATGATCTGGGCAATGCTGCCGCCCATGGCCTGGCTGGCCTCGACCAGGCCGCGGTCGACCTCGCGCAGCGCGGTTTCCACCAGGCGCGCGAAGAACGGCGTGCAACCGACCACCAGGGGCGGGATGGTGCCCTTGACCCCGAGGGAGGTGCCGGTCAGCAGTGTGGTCAACGGGATCAGCACGATCAGCAGGATGATGAACGGCAGCGAACGCAGCACGTTGACCACCAGCGACAGGGCACGGTAGAGCGGCCCGTTGGCCAGCAGCTGGCGCTGCCCGGTGAGGTACAGCAACACCCCCAGGGGCAGGCCGAACAGCACGGTGAAGCCCAGTGCCGCGCCCAGCATGCTCAAGGTATCGAGGCAGGCCTGGGCGATTTCGGCCCAGTCGAGGTTGGCCAGTAGCTCGTTCATCGGCGTGCCTCCCGGCGCAGGGCGGCCACCGGGTGCGATCCACCCAGGCGGTCACCGCGGCCGAACAGCTTGTTGCGCAGCGTGCCGGGTTGGTAGGCACGTTTGAACGCCCCCCGGGCCTGCAGCTCTGGCACCAGCAGGTCGACCACCGCCTCGAAGGTTTCCGGCGCAACCACGCTGGCCAGGTTGAAACCGTCGACACCGGTTTCTTCCACCCATTCCTGCAATTGATCGGCCACGGTCCGGGCCGAGCCCACCAGCACCGGGCCGTCACCGCCGATGGCGCAGTAGTCGGCGATTTCGGCGGTGGTCCAGGTGCGTGCCGGGTCGGCGCGGGTGAAGGCTTCCACGGCGGACTGGATGGCTTCGCTGGGCACTTCGCGCAGTACCTGGTCGGGCGCGTACTCGGCGAAATCGATGCCGGTCCAGCCGGACATCAGCGTCAGCGCGCCGCTGGCGCTGGCGTACTGGCGGTACTCGTCGAGCAGGGCCAGGGCCTGTTGGTCGGTGGGCGCGACGATGACCGTCAGTTGTTCGAGGATCTGTACATCTTCCGGCGCGCGGCCGGCGGCAGCCACGGCAGCGCGCAGTTCGGCCACCTGCTTGCGCAGCACCGCCTTGCTCGGCGCGGCGACGAACACGCACTCGGCATTGGCCGCAGCGAAGGCGCGCCCGCGGCTCGAGGCGCCGGCCTGGTAGATCACCGGCGAGCGTTGCGGCGAAGGTTCGCTCAAGTGAAAGCCCGGCACCTTGAACCAGGTGCCCTGGTGGTCGATGCCATGCACCTTGCGTGGGTCGGCATACACCCCGGTTGCCCGGTCGGCTTGCACCGCATCGTCGTCCCAGCTGGTTTCCCAGAGCTTGTAGCAGACCTGCAGGTACTCCTCGGCCAGTGCATAGCGTTGCTCGTGGCCCAGTGGTGGCTGCCCCAGGTTGCGCGCACCGCTGGCCAGGTACGAGGTGACGATGTTCCAGCCGGCGCGCCCCTGGGTCAGGTGATCGAGGGTGCTCATGCGCCGGGCGAACGGGTAGGGGTGTTCGAACGACACCGACGCGGTCACGCCGAACCCCAGGTGGCGGGTGGCGGCGGCCATGGCCGGCACCAGTTGCAAGGGGTCGTTGACCGGCACCTGGGCGGCGTTGCGCAAGGCCGCGTCGGCATTGGCGCCATACACGTCATACACGCCCAGCACGTCGGCGATGAACAGGCCGTCGATGCAGCCACGTTCCAGGGTCTTGGCCAGTTCCACCCAGTAGTGGATGTCGGTGTAGCGGGTGGCCTGGTCCCGCGGGTGGCGCCACAGGCCTGGCGAGAGGTGGCCGACGGTGTTCATGGCAAAGGCATTGAGGCGGATCTGCTTGGTCATGGTCGGGCCGCCTCAGTTCCAGTCATGGCGGGCAGGCTTGACGCCGTTCAAGGCCCAGTTGCCGACCAGGTGGTATTTCCAGCGCACCGGGTCGTGCAGGGTATGCACGCGGGCGTTGCGCCAGTGGCGGTCAAAGTTGTGCTGGGTCAGCGACGAGCGCGTGCCGCCCAGTTCGAACAGGCGGTTGCTGGCCTCGATGGCCACCTCGGTGGTGAGCACCTTGGCCTTGGCCACGGCCACCGAGGCCAAGGCCACGTTGTCTTCATCCGGTGCCGGCTTGGCCGCATCCAGCGCCAGGCCTGCGCGCTCCAGCAGTGCCTCGGCCGCTTCCTGGCGGATTTCCAGTGAACCGACCTGGATGATGGTCAGTGGGTCTTCGCTGGCCTTTTCGACCTTGGCATCAATCCAGGGCCGTGCGTGCTGGCGCACGAAGGCAATGGTGTCGTCCAGTGCCGCGCGGCCGATGCCGGCATCGATGGCGGCGGTGGTCAGCTGGGCGAAGGGCCCTGCCAGGGTCGGGTGCTCGTAGGAGCGGTAGCTGGGGAAGAGGTTGAACGCCGGTACCCGCAGGCCATCGAGCAGCACCGTGCCGCTGGAGGTGGTGCGCTGGCCCATGCTGCTCCAGTCGTCGACGATCACCAGGCCCGGCGTGCCACGCTCGACGAAGGCCAGCTGCGCGCGGTCCTGCTCATCCAGTGCCAGTACCCCGATCCAGTGGGCGTACAGCGAGCCGGTGCAATAGCCTTTGCGCCCATCGATGCGATAGCCGTCGCCCTCGGCCACCAGGCGGGTGCGGATGTCCTGGACGGTCTTGCCGCCGGTTTCCGACAGGGCATTGGCAAAGCGATGGCCCTGCAGCACCAGGGCGAAGAAGTGGCGCTGCTGCTCGGGCGTGCCTTGCAGGCGGATGTCTTCAAGCAGGCAGTAATGGTTTTGCGGGATCTGCCCCAGCGAGGGGTCGGCGGCGGAGACGATGGCGATCACCTGGGCCAACGTGGCGAACGACACCTCCGCACCGCCATGTGCCCGTGGCACGGTAATGCCCCACAGCCCACTGTTGGAGAATGCGTCGACGACGTCTGCCGGCACTTCCCGGCGTCGATCGCGCTCGGCGGCGCCTTCACGCAGCAGGGCGGCGACCTGGTGGGCGACGCTGATCGCTTCGGCATCGTCGCGGATGATATGGGCTGCAGGACGGCGGATTTCGTAGGCAGCAGAGAGGATTTCGCTAGGCATGGACAACTCGATGTGTAGTCGGACGACTTCACATTGCAGCTGTTGTGCCAGCCTGTGTGCCCTAGTAAATCAAGGGGTTACAGCCGAGCAGCGCGGATGTTGCCTGTCTGGATGCGCGGTCAACTGTTGCCGAGGTGTTTGCCTGGCAACAGTCTCAGGGTGGTCAGGTTGACTTGCGCAGTGCGTGCACCAGTTCTGCCTTGGTCATGCTTGAGCGGCCTTTGATGTCCTTGCTGCGGGCTTCCTTGAGCAGGCTTTGCTTGGTCTGGCTTTCCAGCGACGTGCTCGATGCCCGCGCATGCCCTTCGCGTGACTTCGCTGCACGCTTGGCTGAGTCCGACCGGGCGGTCTTCTTCTCGCCAGCTGAGGTCCTGCTGCCCGAACCGCCCGACTTCTCGCCACCGCCGGACTGCTTGTTGACGGTCGCCCAGGCGCGGGCTTCGGCTTCATCTTTGGACACCCCTTTGTCCTCGTAGCTCTCCTCGATGTGCTCGGCCTTGCGCTTCTGCTTGTCGGTGTATTTGTCCTTGTCGCCGCGTGGCATGGCATTCACTCCTGCGTGGTGGGCATGAACGGTTGAAAGCCCGGGGCCGCCGGGAGTGCCATTGAGGGGACGAGCGGTGGGCTCACGGCTCGCCGATCTGCGACAACGGCCTGGCCACCTGTTCCAGCGACCGCCGCTCGGCCGCCACGCCCCAGCGCGCCTGGGCCAGGGCGGCGATGATCATCAGCGCCGCGCCGAGCAGGTAGCCGTACAGCACGTTGCTGCGCTCGCCGGTTTCGATCAGCGCGCCGAACAGTGTCGGCCCGACCAGGCCACCCAGGCCGGTACCAAAGGCATAGAACACGGCAATGGCCAGCGCACGGATCTCCAGCGGGAAGGTTTCCGCCACGGTGAGGTACGCCGAACTGGCGGCCGCCGAGGCAAAGAAGAAGATCACCATCCAGGCCAGGGTCTGCTGGGTCACGTCGATCAGCCCTTGCTGGAACAGGTAGCCGCTGACGGCTAGCAGCACGCCCGAGATCAGGTAGGTGGCGCTGATCATGATGCGCCGGCCGACCACGTCGAACAGCCTGCCCAGCAGCAGCGGGCCGCAGAAGTTGCCCAGCGCGAAGGGCAGGATGTACCAGCCCACCTTGGCCGCCGGCACCCCGTAGAAATCGGTCAGCACCAGCGCATAGGTGAAGAAGATCGCGTTGTAGAAGAATGCCTGGGCGGTGAGCAAGGTCAGGCCTACCAGCGCGCGGCGCCGGTGCACGACGAACAGGTTGTGGAATACCTCGCGCAATGGCGTGTGGTCGCGTGCGCGCAGGCGCAGGGGAGGGGCCTGCAATGGCGCAATCGCAATCCCGCGCGCTTGGTAATGGCGTTCGATGTCGGCGACGATGCGCTCGGCGTGCTCCGGCTGGTTGTGGATCATCAACCAGCGCGGGCTTTCGGGGATCCACAGGCGCATCAGCAGGATCAGCAGGCCCAGCACCGCACCGATGCCGAAACACAGGCGCCAGCCCAGATCGCCCCCGGCAACGGCCGGGTCGAGCAGGACCACGGCGCCGGCCGCACCGAGCGCTGCGCCGATCCAGAAGGTACCGTTGATGGTCAGGTCGACCCAGCCACGGTAACGCGCCGGGGTGAACTCCTGGATGGTCGAGTTGATCGCCGTGTACTCGCCGCCGATGCCGGCGCCGGTGAGAAAGCGCAGCAGCAGGAAGCTCCACAGGCTCCAGGAGAATGCCGTTGCCGCCGTGGCGCCCATGTACAGGAACAAGGTGATGAAGAACAACCTGCGCCGGCCCAGGCGGTCGGTCAGCCAGCCGAAGAACAGGGCGCCGAGCACCGCACCGGCGATGTAGCTGGCGCCAGCCAGGCCGATGTCGGTGTTGCTCATGCGCAGGGCAGGGCTGTCCTTGAGCGCGCCCGCCACCGCGCCTGCCAGGGTGACCTCCAGTCCGTCGAGCAGCCAGGTGATGCCCAGGGCCAGCACCAGCAAGGTGTGAAAACGCGTCCACGGCAGGCGGTCGAGGCGGGCGGGGATGTCGGTGCTGTAGACGCGCGCCTGGTTTGAGCCGTCACCCGGCTTTTGCAAGGCTTGGGTCGTCACTGCGATGCCTTTACTGAGAAACTTGTGCGGGTTGTTGTAGGTGGGAGACCTGCGCGGGCTGTTGCAGGAGCGACCTTGCGTCGCGAAAGGCCGCTTCTGCAAAGGCATCGTAAATCAACTCCCTGAGCCACTGCCTGAACCTGTACCACTGGCGCCACTACCCGTGCTGCCGCCACTCGATCCACCCGAGCCGGAACCCGAGCCCGATCCATTGGTAGTGCCATCGCCACCGGTATTGTCGGTGTCATTGTCATCCGTACCGCCAGTGCCTGTGCCCATGCCATCGGCGGGTGTGCCGGAGCCTGTCGCACCGCCCTGGCCGTTCATGTGCCCATTGTCGTGAGGTTGCGTGCCGGGTGCACGCTGGTCATTGAGGTCGGTGGCGGCGATCGCCAGCGGGGCGCTGACGCCCAGGCACAGGGCCAGCAGCAGTGATTGAGGTTTCAACGTCTTCATGATGAATGTCCTTTTCCAGTGGATTACCCACTGTTCGGCCTGCTGCAGCCACGACCGTGCCATGGGATCGACGGACGGAGCCTCAGGTAATCAGCCGTCTGACTGTTCTTCCGGCGGGACCTGCCCCTCAGGCCAGTCCGGTGCCTCCTGTTCCGGTTCGGGTTGAGGCTTGGGAATGGGCTCGCCCGGGTTATGCGGCACGTCGTCGACATACGGGTCGGGGTGGTTGGGGTCGATCATGGCTTGTCTCCTGATCAGAGTGTTTACCCCTGTTTAGGGCGTGGTGCTGCGCTGGCTGTTCAATCCGATTCGCCGATGGCTGCCGGGTGGTTGCGCTGGAGCGAACGGATCAAACTTTTGAGGGCTGCCGGGGCTCTTCTTATGAGACAACACTGGTATGAGGCGAAACCCATGAAGCACAGCGACGGCAAGACCGGCGACAAAGTCCCCCGGGCGATTTCCTCCGAAGAGGCGCAGCAAGGCGAGAGGGCGCCAGACCCGGTGCTTGAGCGACCGGACCCTGACACCGAGGCGGTGGACAAGGTGATTACGCCGACATCGATCAAGGAGCAGGAAGAGATGACACGCGAGACCAGGGAGTGCTTGGCTGAGGTTGATGACAAGAAACGTCAGTGAATGCCGGTGCAGAAGACCGGGCGTTCAATCAATCTTGCAGCATCAATTCCAGGGCGTAGCGCAACATTCCATCAAATGATAAGTACTCCTCATAAATATTGTCGAAGACTTGGCGGTCGCTGATCTGGTACTTGTTTGTTGAGATTTCAAATACAAACACGTCCATCTCGCTGTCCCCGAGCACTAGGTAGTCCGACATCCATTCCAAGTCGCGCCAGTTGAGGTTTACCTCAATAAAGTCATTTGTTAGGTCAGCGCAGTCCACAAATTGAGCGGGACGAGTCGAGTATAGAAAAACACCATTTTCTGCGCCTCCATCGCAAAGGCCTAAAAATTCTATGTACTCAGAGGGTGGGGTGACGCCAAGCGCTTGCCGACAACGCTCAATAAATGCTAGCAGCTCTTCCTCAGTCGCACCTGAGATTAATGCCGACATAGCAGATAATTTATCAATCATTGGTTTAAAGCCAGGCATGGTCTACATTCCCATTGGAGGATAAAAATCTACATCAATCATGGGTCAGTCAAGTGCTTTGATATCGCCGGGTTTCATGTTCGGAGTCATAGTGACTTGAGCGGTGGTTAAGGCTGTGTGATATGGGGCATTTTTTATAAGGGTAAGATTGTTGAGTGCATTAGTATCGCTGTCATCTGGCGGCATTATGTGGTGAATCTGCCATTGTCTACTCGGAAGCTTTCCACTCAAGATGTTGAAGAGTTTATGGTCAGAAAAAACCATACTGCCTTAATGTCGAAATTTTTTCAGCTCGTTAACCAGTTTTCTCTTGTAATCATAAACACCTCAACAAAAGCCAATGCACTGCTAGCCAAACTCACAAACGTCCGCATTCTCTAAGCCAAACCTCTTGAGAAGTCTATTAACCTCCTCCGAAATAACCAAGCGATGATCATGGGCTAAACCGAAATCAGACACACCCGCTACACCGCACACTTTCAGCCAAACAAATTCCGGAAGCATCACATCTGGATTTAACTCCTCAAAAATTTCTGACTTTTTAATATCAACAGGACCGAATCTACACCCCGAAAGACTAGCCTCTTTTATTGCGGATGCAATAATCTCAGTAACAATAAAGCACGGAAAAGACTCAAGAAGCTGATCGCCAAGCCAGTCATCAAATTCATACTCTAAAGAGTAAACAATAGGTGGGTGTACGGCGGTATCCAGAACTGTCCCACACCCCAGGCCTCCAGCTACCTCTGGCTCAATGTAATAGTACACAGCGCTAACCTTATCAGCCTCTCAAGTACGCTGCATGATTAGATTCACCATAAAGCCTAAAATATCGTCGAAGCATTCGAACTCCTCAAAAATATTATCAAAAGCTTGCTTATCCCTCACTTGGTATCTTCCGCTCAGCAAGTCCAGCACATACTCGTCTTGATCGCTTTCCCCAAACACTAAAAAATTCCTCATAAACTCTACCTCCCTTGCAATTTGGTTTGATTCTAAAGAGTCATGACTAAAGCCATCACTGTCAGGATATTTATGCGGTCGACTTGAATATATAAATACCCCTCCTGATGCCGCGCCATCAAATCTGGACAAAAATCCATATACTGCTCCGGGAGAATTGCAGAAAACTCTCGCCTTACAGATAGCTAAAGCAGTTCAATATCATGCTTACTGGCAGCCCTCCCCACAAACATCTCCGCGGGACAGAGTGAGCTGGTCAATTTTAGTATTATCTTTTCAGTCTCAATATTCAATTTTATTCTCCGGGGCCTGGATAGATTTTCGAGTCTATGACTGGCCACTCCATCCAGCGCTTATCGCCAGCCAGCATTCCTTTTGTCAAAGCCTTCTGCTGATTTGTTAGCACGTTATGGAATGTTTCACAGTTGAATCAGTGAGCCAGGGTCGCGACTGCGTAATTGGCCGCTGGCTTCGTATTCGTAGCGGATCTCGCAGCGCAACTTGCCGAGGGTGCGCATTAGCTCTCCAGCCGGGTCGTACTGGTAACGGCGGTGAATGGGGTTATAGGCATGCTCCACCAGCAGCGAACTATTGATGCCGTTGTTGTGCAGCTGCGAGAACTTGTATCTATTACGATATTAGTAACAAGATAATGCAGTTTGCTCATTCTGCAAGCAGTGAATATACGAAGTCTTCAAAGCTGGAGCAAACCCTTTTCAACTGCATTTCAGCCTGAATCAGCAAATATACAGTGCCAGTATCTTCTTTTCTCAAAGAAAGCATGAAGCTATTCCCGCCGTCATCATATGCAAACGGGACGCAACCCTTAAGACTGCTATCTTGAAGCGCATATTCTTGCATAAGCTTTTCTATTGGCAGTCCGCCATGCTTTATTGAGTTAAATCCATTTATGCTGAACACGCACTCATCGCCCTCAACCTCGGTCGCCTTCGGGAATCCGCCATTATTCCTGAGATAAATCTTCTTAAATAGAGGTGGGAGGCACCCTCCGGCGAAACTCTCAACTTGAGAGAAATCATTCATGCAAATACCTGCTTCAGGTTCCTCCAAATCTAACATGTAATGCCTCCTGCGCTTTTTGATACTGTTCGAACCCTACCAGGAAATGTATAGGATTTCCCTGTTGCGGCCTTGTACTGAGCCACCCCTCCTTTGTGAGGAATGCCTTGGTGCGCTTTCTGCTCTACCAACTGCAAAGTACCTTTGTTACTTTTAGGGTCATAATCGTCAAGATGATGCCAAACATATCCGCGCGGCGTCGTCTTTTGATTCAAATCAGCGACTTTGTTTGCTGCTTCGAAATCCTTAATGTAATCCCCTGTATATTCGATTGTCACTACAGGATTGACATTGGGGTTTTTGGCATATAACGCATTGCTGGCAGAATAATCTAATCCGCCCCCCAATGTTTTCGCCACACCGGAATATCCACGCTCTGCTAGAGTGCTTAACGCATCCAACCCGAGGGGGTCAAGCCAAAATACGGGATTGGTTGCGTACTTGTAAAGATTCCAGCCACCTCCCGGACCAATTGGGTCTTGGCTAATAAACCGTCCTAATTCCGGATCATAAAATCTGAACGTGTTGTAGTGCAGCCCTGTTTCGTCGTCGGAGTACTGCCCTTGGAAGCGTAGATTCTGCTCCACCTCATGGATAGCTGAATGCTCAATCAGGCCCCACGACCGATACGTCGCCTGCCAAACAATCGTGCCATCGCCATCCGTCAGCTCCAGCGGCGTACCGATCTGGTCGGTATGGAAGTAGTAAAGCTTCTGCTCTTCGCCCTCTACCTGATCGACCCGCGCCAGCGGCGCATAGCTACCCGGTTCATACAAGTACAGGATGCTCTGCCCAGGCGTCTCCTCGCGCAACATCCGCAGCCCTTGCCAAAGAAACTGCTTCTCTTCGACCTCGCCACCAATCTCGACCTGTTTCGCCACCCGCCGCCCGAGGCTGTCATAGCGGTAGTGCCCAATGCTCTTCAGCGAGCCGTCGACATAGGTCTCGGCGTGCACCAAGCGGTTCTCGTCGTCATAGCTGAACCGCTGCTGCTTGACGTAATGCCGGGACCATTTCTCGATCAGGTTGCCCCAAGGGTCGTATTTGTACTCCTGATCCCGCCACTGCTTGATCCGGTTGTCCTTGACCTTGGCAAGCTGCCGCGCATTGAGATCCAAGGGGTTGGCCGCTGCGTCGTAGCGGAATGTTTCACAGTTGATCAGTGAGCCGGGGTCGCGGCTGCGCAACTGGCCGTTGGCTTCGTATTCGTAGCGGATCTCGCCTCGCAACTTGTCGAGGGTACGTACCAGTTCTCCAGCTGGGTCGTACTGGTAGCGGCGGTGGATCGGGTTGTAGGCATGCTCCACCAGCAACGAGGTATTGATACCGTTGTTGTGCACCTGCGACAGCTTGTCGGCTGGCAAGGTCGAGGCAAACTGCCAAGCCTTGCGTCCCATGGCGTCATAGCCGAAACAGCTGGTGAGCTTGCCCTGGGTGCGGTAGACCTCACGGTGCAGGTCGTCGCGTTCCATGTCGCTGATCACCTGGCCGTCGAGGTTCAACTGGTGCAGGTGGCCGCTGCCGTAATACAGGTGGTTGAGCTTGCGGCCATCCGGCAGGGTCAGCGTGGTCAGGTTGCTGAGCCGGTCGTACTCGTAGTTCAGTGCGCCACTCGGGCCCAGTTCCTGGGTCAGTCGCCCCAGCAGGTCGTAGCTATAGCCCAGCGTCTCAGCGGTGATGCCCAGCTTTTTGCCGATACGGGTCGGCTGGCGCTGGATGCTCAGCAACCGGTCGGCCTCGTCGTACGCGAAGTCTTGCCGGGCATCGCGGTTGACCTTGGCCAGCAAGCGGCCAATGGCATCACGCTCGAACAGCGTATGGCGTTCCGGGCGTTCGCCGTTTTCGCCGTAGCCGATTTCGTCCAGGCGAATCAGATGGCCGCCGGCGTCGTAGCTGAAACGTCGGGTCAGGTTGTCGACCCGCACTTCTTCGCTCAGCCGGTCCGATGCGTCATAGGCAAAGTGGTAGGCCGCGTTGTTCTCGTTGACCAGCGCCGTCAGGCGCAGGGCCTTGTCGTATTCGTAGTGGATCCACGCGCCCTTGGCGTCCTGCCGGTTGCTCGGCAAGCCGCGCAAGGTGCGCTGCAGGCGCGTGGTCTGGCCTTTGCCGTCGGTGTGGGTCAGCACCTGGCCCAGGGCGTTGTAGGTGAAGGTTTCCGAACTGCCGTCCGGGTGCTGGATGCGCAGCACTTCGCCGTCCGGTTTGCGTTCCAGCGTGGTGGTCTGGTTCAGCGCATCGGTCACCGCGACCAGGTGCTGGCGATCGTCGTAGCGGTAGTAGGTGCTCTTGCCGGAGCAGTCCTGGAAATGTTCGACCTGGGCGTACGCGTTCCACCACAGGTACCGGGACTTGAAGTTGTCATCGATGATCGTGTGCGGCAGGCCGTCATCGCTGATCAGGTATTGAGTCTTGTGGCCCAGCGGGTCGATCTCGACCGTTACGAGCCACCATCTCGGTATTTAACTTTAGTCTACAAGGGGCTTAGTAGTGATACGTATAATCGCCTCGCCCCATGCTCTATGGCGATCAGGTCGCGAAAACGAAATCGACCGAAAATTGCTAGCCGAGAACAAAGTCTTCGAATCGTCACCTGGCCTAAAAGTTTCGCGCAAAGCTAACTCCCCCTGAGCGCGCTGGCTTACGGCATGCCCTCTCTGCATTCAATTTTCTCGCAAAAATTCATACCTAACAATACTCGTTAGAGTCAGAGCTCTCCAAAAAAATTGACATCCATGAGTCCATCACATTCCATAAGTCGATTCCTGATGTGGGATTTTCTGGCTTTTCATGCCACCAGATAAAAGCCTCGCCCTTGAATGAGCCATCACCCAAAGCCAAATAATCACCAGCCCCGCTAGAAAAAACTCCTAGCATATCAGGTAGCGCTGGATAATCTTCATCGCACAAAGCCTTAATTGGAACAAAATCTTCCAGCCTTGATGGTCCCATAGTACACCCAATATAAAACCCAAAGCCATTATGCAATTCTGAATAGAACTGCCTGAGGCTTGCAGGTAGACCGGGATAACCATCGAGATCTGACCCTTCAACGCCTAGCGGAGCCCCTCCCATATAGAAATATAAATCGCCACTCTCGCGATACACATACATGAGATATGGCCTATCACTCACCGCCAAAACAGTTCCTAACACACATTTGTCGAGCCACGCGCTTACCCAAGGCAACAGCTCAGAATAATCAGCCCACTCCGCAGGAATATGTTTTTTTTCATTATCTAGAAAGCCAAATCCAAGCCATTGCTTAGGAAAATCGACTTCAAGAGGAACATCGTCAGCTGAAAAATACACATCATAACCCTTTAGCTCGCTTGTAATACGCAGCCTTAAAGAATCAGACCAATTCATCTTCATGTCACCTCAATACCCAAAAAGCAAACTGTTGATATATTGCTGTAATTCCGGCTCCAATTTAGCAGCCTTATTCATCATGGTAGAACGAAATGCCGGATCAACAGAAATATTTCCCTTTTTATACAGTTTCCACTCAGTGAAAGGTCTTGCTCCTTTTGAAGTATTTGCCACTTCACTCAATCCTTGGAAGTTTGGCTCGTAGTTTAGCACCTTTACCTGATCGTCGAAAGTCAACCGGGAAAATCCTTCCATTTCTGTAATTTTTTTCATGGGAACAATGTGATCCGCATGAAGGGGCTTCGTAACCTCAAGCCCGGGAAGCGCGGGGTCTTTCATGGGAAGATTAACATCTTGATTCACAGCCTTTCGAATTGCAGCACTGGGAGTCTTACTCCTTAGCTCACCATATAACCCTGGCGAAATCTTATCAGACTTCGGAGGAAGAACTGGTTTTTTTACAAGCTTTACGTTACCAAGGTTAGAGCCAAGCCCCTGAGACTTAAACTCATAACGCGCATCGAAAGCTTTGCCACCTTTGGCACCAATACCGCCCCCAAGCAAAGCACCACCAAATGCCATCAGTTTCTGACCGTCGGAACCTTCTCCAAATAGCTCGCCGCCAGCCCAATGACCAGCCATTCCACCTGCGATACCGCCAGCCAACCCTGCCACCACCAACACTGGACTTGCCAGTACAAAAGCACTAGCCAGCCCCAGCGCCATGACCGCACGCTCAAGCCAAACAGGAACTTCTGGGTCAATTGCATCAGTCGTCGCTGTTCCCCCGCCTATATACACATTAGGGGAGCCAGCACTTATTTTTGCATCACAAACAGTCCGGTCACCGACTCGAGCCGCAGGCTGACCATTGATATAAACCGAGTCACTACCCTGGGCCAATATCTTCGTCCCCCCAGGGTGATCCGAACACTCGGCATTATCCAGATGAGCCCTCGCCGCAGGCTTTCCATTTATATAAACGTTACTTGAGCCTGATCGTATTTGCCCCGTTTCACTACAAGCGAAAGATAGGCTACCAATCAGTTGGCCGATTCCAGCGCCAGTAGCTGCTCCTGCGCCAACCATCGCGGCTAGCGCTACGGCCCCAAGCCCGCCGGTCCCGACAACGGCAATACCTATGAGTACCGCGCCTGCACCAATTGCAAAGCCAGCAAGTAATCCCCCTAAAGCACTGGAGTGCTCGATTGGATCATCTAATCTCGCAGCAGCGGCAGTCATGCTGATTCGGCCCCTACAGCATCCCCCTCGTTCGCAGGCAGATAGCGCAGTTGAAGACTTCCAACCAACGTATCGAAAGCGCTACGTTCCTCCGCCGTCATGCCTTTGGGACTATTGCTCGTACCGGTAATTTGCATTAGCAAAGGCCGCTTACACTCATCCTGATGCAGAAAGATCAATTGCACTTGATGAACCGGTTGGCCTTGTTGTCGCCATCGGAACTCGACACTTCGGGCCTCTAATCCTGCTACCTCTACGGGGGAAACCGGCTCGATCCACTGAATATGGGACAACGTCTTTGTCAACTCACCAAGCAATTGTTGCGCAAGCGTCTCCAAGTCCGTATCCGGCTCCACCGGCGACCGCCCCACGACGAACGAGAATGGGCTCGGCCCGACGTCCGTCATAGTAAAGACGTGAAATGTCTTGTCTTTTAAATTTTCTGGACGAACGAAACTTAATTCATTTGTAAGAAAACGTTCTGGTGGAGGGGGCTTTGCATTGCGAGCCTCCTCTTCCAAATGCTCACGTTCTAGGCGCTCTTCGCGTTCGCGCCGTTCAGATAATCGGTCGTAGATGTTTCTGCGCATGGGACTTTTCCTTGTCGCTGATCAAGACTTGTTCAAATTAATTATTTTGCTGCCTGCAACGGCCACGGAGATGCCTGACAGGGTTATCGTGCCATCCGATTTCATTTCCAGCTTGCTGCTTCCGACCTCCAACGTGATGGACGTTGCAGATTTAATTTTCACTGCCCCTTGATCCACCGTCACAAAATACGAACCCCTCTCCACCGCAATGCTGGTCTCCAGCTTGATCGTTTCGGAATGTTTGCCTTCGACGGTGATCGTTCGATTTCCGCCTACCTTGAGACTGTCATCTGCTTCAACCTCGGTATCCAGATTGCGCTCGGCGTGCATGACAATCTGCTCAGCGCCTGCTTTATCTTCGAAGCGAAAGAAGTTTGCGTTTGAGCCTTTGCCTTTGGTGGATCGCGTCAGGAAGCCACTCTGGGTCTTGTTCGCTGGCAGCGACCACGGCGGGGTATTGCTGCTGTTGTAGAGGCTGCCGATGATCAGCGGGCGGTCCGGGTTGCCGTCGAGAAACATCACCACCACCTCGTCTTCCACCCGTGGGATCTGGATGCTGCCAAACCCACCGCTGGCCCCAGCCTGTGCCACGCGCACCCAGCAGGAACTCTGCTCGTTGAACCCGCCATGGCGGTCCCAGTGGAACTGCACCTTCACCCGGCCCAGTTCGTCGGTGAAGATTTCTTCGCCCGGCGGGCCGACGACGATGGCGGTCTGCGGGCCGCTGATGGTCGGCCT
>NZ_JBIVHT010000024.1:0-52407 GCF_044749325.1 Pseudomonas sp. NPDC089428 | reverse complement strand
TAGTGTGGGGTTTCCCCATGTGAGAGTAGGTCATCGTCAAGATTCATTTCGCAAAACCCCTATCTGCACATGCAGGTAGGGGTTTTGTCTTTCTGCCGTTCACGGTTTATCTAGGCGCACTTCAGCCCCGGGCAAGCTCCGCCAGGTGCGCCGTCGCTTCTTCGCTCTTGAGCACCAGCACATCGCCTTCCAGCGAGTCGAGCACCACTTCTGCGGTATTGCCGATCAGGGCGCCCGATATCCCGGTACGGGCAACCGTGCCAATTACCGTGACCACCGCATCCAGTTTCTTTTCGGTATAGGGTATCAGCACATCCGCCGGCCCCTCCGCCACGTGCAGGCGCTCTTCACTGATATCGAATTCGGCCTGAAACGCGCTGCAGGCTTCCCGATAGCGCTTCTCGATGGTCTCGCTCAGCTGGTACACAGGGTCAGACGCAGACAGCATGGGGGAGGGATGTGCACTGACCACATGCAGCTCGCCCTTGGCCAATCCGGCAATGGCGTAGCCATGGTCGATGATGCTGGCATGCAGCCGACGATGATCCTCGTCCTGGTTGCCCACATCCACTGCTGCGAGGATCACGCCACCTGTCCAGGGGCGCTCGCTCTTGACCATCAATACCGCGCAGGGACACTGGCGCAACAGCTTCCAGTCGGCCGGGGTCAGCAGCGCCTTCTTCAGCGGATTATCCGGCCGATGCTCCTTGATGACCAGCTCACAACCTTCGGCTTGCTGCACGGCAATGATCGATTCATGCAAGGTGTCATGCCAGGCCTGCTCATGGGTGACATTGTCATAGCCATCATCATGCAACTGGCTGCCGAGCAGGCTAAGTAGCGCGCTGTGGTCATGTTTCTTGTCGCACATCAACAGATGCAGGCGGGCACCGGTCACGCCGGCAATCAGCTTGGCCCGCGTCAGTGCTCGGCTATGGGCATGGTCGGGGTCAAGGACGACGAGGATGCTGCGGACGGCTTGCATGGCGTTAACTCCCTTCAAAGGTGGCGAGCAATGCCTGACTATAGTCGGCGCCCCTCGCGTCGCCGCTTGATGTACATCAAGCATAGTCACTGGTGCTACCCGTTGCCGTCGGTATAATCGCCGGTCCTGCCCGTCCAGTGTGGTTGTTCGCTTATGTCGCTGATCCCCGAAATCGATGCCTTCCTCGGCTGCCCGACTCCAGATGCCTGGATCGAAGCGGCACTCGCCGACCAGGAAACCCTGCTGATCGACCACAAGAACTGTGAGTTCAAGGCCGCCAGCACCGCCCTGAGCCTGATCGCCAAGTACAACACCCACCTGGACCTGATCAACATGATGTCGCGCCTGGCCCGTGAAGAGTTGGTGCATCACGAGCAGGTACTGCGCCTGATGAAGCGGCGCGGCGTGCCGCTGCGGCCGGTGTCGGCGGGCCGCTATGCGTCTGGCCTGCGTCGGCTGGTGCGGGCCCATGAGCCGGTGAAACTGGTGGATACGCTAGTGGTCGGTGCATTCATCGAAGCCCGCAGCTGCGAACGCTTTGCAGCCTTGGTGCCACACCTCGATGAAGAGCTTGGCGCCTTCTATCACGGCTTGCTGAAAAGTGAGGCGCGGCACTATCAGGGCTACCTGAAACTGGCCCACCAGTATGGCGACGAGGCGGACATCGCCCGCCGCGTCACCCTGGTGCGTGAAGCTGAAGCCGAACTGATCCAGTCACCGGATCAGGAGCTACGTTTCCACAGCGGCATCCCGATGGTGCAAGCGGCCTGACGCTCAGTGGCGGCGCCCCAGCAGCAGGCCAATCACCAGGCCGAAGCCCGCTGACACCGCCACCGTCTGCCAGGGATGGCCACCGATATAGTCCTGGGTGGCATCGACCACCGGTTGCGCCTTGGCACGTACCTGGCCGGCGGCCTCGCGTGCCTGGCGCAGTTTCAGGCTGACCTGTGCACGCAGGGTCTCGGCTTCTTCGCCAACCAGCGCGGCGCTTTCGTTGAGCAGCTTTTCCGATTCTTCGATCAATACCTGAAGCTCACTGAACACCTGGTCCTTGATCTGATCACTGTCGGCCAGTGCGGCGGTTTTACGGGCCATGAACACGTCCTCGTCGATGGGGTGGTTTGAACAATGGATGCCAGCGCGCCGGGAAAGTTGCGACGGCTTTGCCGATGATGCGACGTCACGGTGTAAGATAGCGGCCATTTTCAACAGGCAGGTACCTTCATGAGTTTCAATCTGGCCAACATGAGCTTCGAGGAACGGGCGCAGATCGAGGCAGAAAAGGCCCGGCTGTTCGAGATGTGGCAGAACAACCTGGGCAAGGCCAAGGGCGAAGCCGCGCGGTTGATCTCGGAAAAATCCCGGCGCAAAGGCAAGTGGGCAGAGTGGGTGCGCGCCGAGCTGGAGGGCATGTCGCCACCAGAGTACGCCAACATGGTGCGCAGCGAAGTCAACAAGATGATGGCCGCAGCCAGCGCCAATCGCTGATCTACCGCCTTACCAATACAGGCTGCCCTGCTTGGGCAGGTCCAGTTTGCCCTCGTCGGTGAAGCGCACCGTGCCCAATGGCCCGCCAGCCAGCTTGCCGCGTAGTTTGTAGGGCATTCCTTGCAGCGACTCGAGCTTGCCCAGGCCATAGGCCTGGCGCAGGAAGGCGAACGCAGTGATGCTCACTGGCACCACGATCACGGCTTCGTCGTAGCGGCCGATGTGCCCTTGCTGGTCACTGACCCCAGCGGCCAGCGGCTGTCCGTTGACCTCCAGGTTCAGCGCGACGCCGTTATAGTCGATGGCTGACTCGTTGGGGTTCTGCACCCTCATCTTCACCGCCATGCGCATTTCCAGCTCCTGCCCCGGCAGCGGCTCGATGCCGATCACACTGATGTTGAGTGGGTCGTGGGCCTGGAACAGCGCGCAGGCGTTGAGCCCGCTGGCCAGTATCAGCGCGAGCAGCAGGCGAAGGGAGCAGCGCAAACGGGCAGCCATGGGCGAGGTCCTCGCTGACGAAGTGTGTCCCCAGTGTGGCAAATGCACGCCAGCGTTGAAAGTGTCAGGCTTTATGAAAGATACTGTTTCTCATTAACGCCCGATAACTCCTCCTACTGGCAGTGCTTCTACCCAATGCTGACGTCACCCGTGTCCGGTCTGCTGGCGAGTTTCCAGGAGCACTACGACGACCTGCTGCAGTTTCTCACCCGGCGCATGAGCGACCGGCAGCGTGCCGCTGACGTGGCTCAGGAGACTTACCTCAAGCTGGTGAAGATCGACGAGCAGGCGGTGCCGGTGCTGCATGCGCGCAGCTTCATCTTCCGCGTGGCCGGCAATCTGGCCATCGATGCGCTGCGCCGCGAACAGCGTATCGCCGCCAGCCATGAGGGCAGCGATGGCGCAGGGGAGGTTGCCTGCCCGGCGCCTGCTCCAGAGGCCGCATTGCTGGCCCGCGAGCGCCTGCAGTTGCTCGACGAAGCCCTGCTGCAGTTGCCCGGCAATGCTCGCCAGGCGCTGCTGCTCAACCGTGTCGAGGGCCTGACCCAGGCGCAGATCGCACAACGACTGGGCGTTTCCGAGAGCATGGTGGCAAAATACATCGGCCAGGCCCTGCGCCATTGCCGCGACTGGCTCAAGCACAACCATGACTGATACTTCGACTATGCACGCTCCCCAGCCGATCAGCGACGTGTCCGACGATGCCCTCGACTGGCAGGTACTGCTGCACTCGGGCAATGCCAACGCCGGCGACCAGGCGCGCTACCAGCGCTGGTGTCAGCTGAGCCCGGCGCATGCCGAGGCGGCGCGAGAGGCCGAAGCGCTGTGGCAGGATCTTGGTCATACGCCGACTGCCCAGCTGTTCGAGGCATCGCCTGCACGCCGTAGCAAGCGGCACTGGGCAACGGGCATCGCCGCCTCGCTGGTGCTGCTGGTTGCAGGCTACAGTGGCTGGCAACAGGCGCCGGTGTGGCTGGCGGACTATCACACCGGCATTGGCGAGCAGCGCAGCATTACCCTGGCGGACGGCTCGCGGGTGGTGCTCAATAGCGGCAGCGCCCTCGACGTGGCCTTCAGCGCCCTCGAGCGCAGGGTGACGCTGCAGGCGGGTGAGGCGCTGTTCGAAACCGCCGATGATCCCCGGCCCTTCGTGGTCGAAACCGCCGGCGAGCCCGTGCAGGGCAGTGCGGCAACCTTCAGTGTGCGCCGAGACGGCCATGTGGTGCTGGCCAAGGGCGAAGCGCGAAGCGGTGAGCACAGCTTGGCCATTGCCGCCGATGCCAGCGCACAGACTGCCTGGCAGCGCGGCAAGCTGATTTTCAATGGCAAACCGCTGGGGCAGGTACTGGCCGAACTCGAGCGCTACCAGCACGGTCGCATTCTGCTGTCCGACCCCAAACTCTCGGCACTTGAGGTCAGCGGTGTGTTTGACCTGAACGAGCCGCACGCCCTGTTGCGCACCCTGGAGCAGCGCTACGGCCTGACAGTCACCTATCTGCCGTGGCTGGCCGTGGTGCATTGAGTTTGTAAAAAATAATCGAAACTTTTTTCATTTGGCACTGCAAGTTCCTGCAAGCCAGATCGTCGTAGTGGGACTGATCAGCAACCCATTCTCAATTACGACTTGTCTGGAAGCTCATTCGTGCCTCTTTTGCCCAAGCCCACTCACCGTCGCGGCGCTCGCCTCCACCACGCCTTGATCTCCTGCAGCGCCCTTGCCATGCTCGCCGGCCCCCTGCAGGCATGGGCCGCTACCGACGTACACGCACAGGTACAGGCCCGCCAGGTTCAACTGGACCTACCAGCACAGCCCCTGGATCAGGCCCTGACTACATTTGCCGATCAGGCCAGTCTGCACTTGCTGTACACCACCGGGGATGTGGCAGGCTTGCGCAGCCCGGCGCTGCAAGGCAGCTACAGCATCGAACAGGCACTGCAACTGCTGCTGGCCGGTAGCGACATGGCCTGGCAGTTCAACGATGCCCGCACCGTCACCCTGCGCAAAGCCGAGCCTGCAGCGCAGGCGGTCAACCTCAAGCCTATCGAAGTCAGCGTTGCCTCGCGCACCAGCACCGCCATCAGCGAAATCCCCGGCACGGTGTGGGTGGTGGATCAACAGCAGCTGCGTGAACAGATCGACAGCGGCGTCAGTCTCAAGGAGGCCATCGGCAAGCTGGTGCCAGGCCTGGACCTGGCGCCCGAAGGGCGGACCAACTATGGCCAGAACATGCGTGGGCGCAATGTGCTGGTGATGATCGACGGTGTCAGCCAGAACAGCTCGCGTGGCTTGTCGCGCCAGTTCGACAGCATTTCTCCGTTCAACGTCGAACGCGTCGAGGTTCTGTCCGGCGCCAGCGCTCTCTACGGCGGCGGCGCCACTGGTGGCATCATCAACATCGTCACCAAGAAGGGCGAGCCGGGCCCGGCACGCTTCGAGACCCAGCTCGGTGCCAGCAGCGGTTTCAACAACAGTGATGACCTGGCCACCCGTTTCGCTCAGTCGATCAGCGGCGGCAACGACAGGATCAATGCGCGACTGGGGGTATCCGGCGAGCAGAACGAAGCCTTCTACGATGGCGCGGGCGAGCAGATCTTCATCGACAATACCCAGACTGACCTGCAGTACAACCGCACCCTCGACGTGCTGGGCACCCTTGGCCTGACACTCACCGACGCGCAAAACCTCGACCTGCTGGCCCAGTACTACGACTCCGGCAACCATGGCAGCACCGGCATCTACTTCCCCAACCTGAACTACAACGCCCCCTCCGACCTGGAGGACGCCGAATTGCGCAGTGGCTACGCCTCCGACCTGGAGCCGCGTACCCGGCGCCTGTTGCTCAACGCCAACTACCATCACACCGATGTACTGGGCCAGGATTTCTACCTGCAGGCCTCGTACCGCAAGGAAGACGACAACTTCTACCCGTTCCCGTACTACAACCGTGCCACGCCAACCGGTTCGCGTGGCGTGTACTTCGCCGCTTCGCAGCAGAACTTCGAGGTTACCAGCCTCAAGGGACTGTTCGCCAAGCAGTGGGATACCCTCAAGCTGACTTATGGCGTCGACCTGGATCGCGAGCGCTTCAATGCCGACCAGACCACCTTCGATGCCCTGACTTCATCCCAAAGCGGCGGCCTGGACCTGGAAAAGCAGAGCAAGGCCGAGCGTTACCCCAGCTATCGGGTCGATGGCGTTTCGCTCTACGCCCAGCTCGATTGGCATGCCAGCGACAACCTGACCTTGTCCGGTGGTGCCCGACGCCAGCAGATGGATGTGGATGTCAGCGACTTCAAGGGCGTACCCGGTGGCAGTAACGACTATCAAGTCGACCTGTACAACGTCGGCGCCATCTACGACTTCAAGAACGGCCACCAGGTGTGGACCAACTACGGCGAAGGCTTTGACCTGCCGGACCCGGCCAAGTACTACGGCAAGCCTGGGCTGAGCGTGGCGGACAACCCGCTGGCCGGTATCAAGAGCCGCCAGGTCGAGCTGGGCTGGCGCTATGCCGACCTGGATTGGGACGCGCAGGCAGCGCTGTACTACATCTGGTCGGACAAGATCATCAACGTCGACTCGCAAACCCTGACCATCAACGTCGAAGACCAGAAAAGCCGCGACTTCGGCTTCGAGGGCGCGCTGACCCGGCATTTCCAGACGGGCTGGGAGGCAGGCGGTACCCTGCACCTGACCCGATCCGAGGAAGAAGACGCCGACGGCGACTGGATCAAGCGTGATGCCCGCTATGCCTCGCTGTCCAAGGCCACTGCGTTCGTCGGCTGGAAGGGCGATGGCCGCAGTGCGCGGCTGCAGGCCAACCATGCGTTCAGCCTGAAGGACGATGCCGAACACGAAATCGACGGTTACACCACGTTTGACCTGTTGGGGAGCCAGGATACCGGCTTCGGCACCTTCAGCGCGGGGATCCAGAACTTGCTGGACAAGCAGTACAGCACGGTCTGGGGGCAGCGGGCGACGCTGTTCTATTCGCCGACCTACGGGCCGGCCTATCTCTATGACTACCAAGGTCGGGGCCGTACCTACACGCTGACCTGGAGCATGGCTTACTGATTGTTGTTGCCTGACATGGCCTCTTCGCGGGGCAAGCCCGCTCCCACAGGTTCATCACAACCTCAGGCCGCGTGCGATACCTGTGGGAGCGGGCTTGCCCGCGAAGCGGCCATGTCAGGAGAACGCTGCCAGCAAATCCTCTGCAAATGCTGCCTGCGCCTCCCCAGGCACCTGCGCCCGGTGCCGCGCCAGAGTGAACGGAACCACAAAATCCAGCCCCGGATCCAGCCCCCGCAACACCCCCTGAGCCTCCCAGCTCGCCGCGCAGTGACATGGCAGATAACCAATATGCTTCCCTGACAGGATGAACGTCAGCACGCTCTCGATCTGTTCCGCCACCGCCATGCTGCGCTGGCTCTGGAACGGCTCGCCGCCTTTGAGAAAGCGGTAGGGATGGCGTACCTGATCGGCTTCCAGCAACTGTTCGAGCGCCACCTCGGCCACGTCGAACAGTGCATGGCCCTTGGCGCAATACAACCGCTGGCGTTCCTCGAACAATGGCTGATAGTCGAAAGCCGCCTGGTTGCCGGAAAAGTAGCTGATCGCGTAATCCAGCCGTTGCTCCAGCAACAGTCGCTCCAACTCTGCCGGTGGCGCGCTGATCAATTCCAGCTGCACCGACTCGTCTCGTTCACGAAAGCATGAAATGGCCGAGGCCAGGCGCAGGCTCACCGCTGAGTCCTGGTTCTCCGCCATGCCTACCCGCACCGTCCCCAGCAGGCGCCCGGCCACGCCGTTGGCCTGTTGGCGAAACAGCTCGATGTTCAGCAACAGCCCACGGGCTGCCTCCAGCAGCAACTCGCCCTTGTCGGTCAGGCGAAAGCCACTTTTTCCGCGGCTGCACAGGCGGTAGCCGAGCCGCGTTTCCAGCTGCGCCATGCGCTGGCTGATGGTGGGCTGGCTCAAGCCCAGTACGCCCTGGGCGGCACTGAAGCCGCCGGCCTCTACTACAGTGACGAACAGCCGCAGCAGGTGCAGGTCGGGGTCGTGCAGTTGTCCGAGCATCACATTGCTCCCGATGAATGTCAGCTTTGCAAACTTGCCATTCTTGCAATGTTACCCGGCTGGCATGCTGGCGGCATCCACCCATTCGCCCGAGGTGTCCGTCATGCGTCGATCGTTGTGCCTGTTGTCCCTGATCCTGGCCTTGCCGCTGCAGGCCGAAGAAAAGGTCGTCAATCTCTACAGCTGGGCCGACTACGTTGCCCCGGAAACACTCCAGCGCTTCGAACGGGAAGCCGGCTACAAGGTGCGTTACGACACCTTCGACACCACCGAAGTCCTGGAGACCAAGCTGCTCACCGGCCGCAGCGGCTACGACGTGGTAGTGCCGTCAGCCACTGTGCTGGCCCGGGCGCTCCAGGCCAATGCCCTGCAACCGCTCGATGCGCAACGCATGCCCGGCTACGCCAACCTCGACAAGGACCTGCTGGCCAAGCTGGCCGAGACCGACCCTGGCAACCGTTACGCCGTGCCCTATACCTGGGGAACCCTGGGGCTGGGGGTGAATGTCGAGGCGGTGCGCCAGCGCCTGGGTGATGTGCCGCTGGACAGCCTCGACCTGTTGTTCAAGCCCGAGTACGCCAGCCGCCTCAAGGAATGTGGCATCGCCATGCCGGACTCGCCGCAGGAAGTGATCGGTGTCGCGCTCAACTACCTCGGCAAGGACCCCTACAGCCAGGACAAGGCTGACCTCACGGCGGCGCAGAACCTGCTGAACCAGCTGCAACCGTCGGTCAGCTATGTCGCCAATGGCCGGCAGATCAATGACCTGGCCAATGGCAGCGTATGCCTGGCGCTGACCTACAACGGCGATGCGGCCATGGCCGCCGACCAGGCGCGCCGCGCCGGCAAGCCGTTCGAGCTGATCTACCGCATCCCTCGCGAAGGCACGCTGGTGTGGCAGGACAACCTGGTCATCCCCAAGGACGCCCCGCACCCTGAGGCTGCTCGGGCCTTCATCGCTTTCATGCTCAAGCCAGAGTCGGTGGCAGCGTTGACCAACACGCTGTTTTTCGCCAACGCCAACCAGGCAGCGACGCCTCTGGTCGATGAGGCCGTGCGCAATGACCCGGATATCTACCCACCTGCCCAGGTACGTGAGCGGCTGTACGCCGATCGCAGCATGGCGCTGTCCGACCTGCGCCAGCGCAACCGGCTGTGGACGGCCTTCCGCAGCCGCCAGTGACCGATAAACACAAAGGAACCCAACCGTGGATAAAGCCCAGAACAACGACCAGGCCATGACCCGTGACAGCCTGTACGGTACCGCAGCGGAAAGCACCTACGCCGGTATTACCAGTTTCTCCCGTCGCCGCTACAGCCGCGACTTGCGCGGGGTGGATGTGGTGGTCAGCGGTGTGCCGTTCGACACCGCCACCAGCAACCGCCCTGGCGCGCGCTTCGGGCCGCGCGCGATCCGCGCCGCCTCGGTGCAGCAGGCCTGGGCCCGCCACTGGCCCTGGGCGTTCGACCCGTTCGACCACCTGGCCGTGATCGACTATGGCGACTGCGCCTTCGACAGCGGCACCCCACACTCGGTACCGGACAGCATCCAGGCCCACGCCGAGCAGATTCTTGAGGCCGGTTGCGCCATGCTCACCCTGGGCGGAGACCATTTCATCAGCTACCCGCTCCTCAAGGCCCATGCCCGGCGCCATGGCCCGCTGGCGCTGATTCATTTCGATGCGCACAGCGACACCTGGCCGGACGACGAGGGGCGTATCGACCATGGCACCATGTTCTGGCATGCCGCGCGGGAGGGGCTGGTCGATCCGTCCTGCTCGGTGCAGGTCGGCCTGCGCACCACCAATGACGACAGCCAGGGCTTCGCCATTCTCGATGCCCGGCAGGTGCACCGCCAGGGGACCGAAGCGATCATCGCGGCGATCCGCCAGCGGGTCGGCGATCGGCCGGTGTACCTGACCTTCGACATCGATTGCCTCGATCCGGCCTATGCGCCCGGAACGGGTACCCCGGTGTGCGGTGGCCTGAGCACGGTACAGGCGCTGGAAATCCTGGGCGGCCTGCGCGGCATCAACCTGGTGGGCATGGACCTGGTGGAAGTTGCGCCGGCCTATGATCATGCCGATATCACCGCACTGGCCGGAGCCACCCTGGCCATGGAGATGCTGTGCCTGTATGCGGCGCGGCACAAGGTCGACATTGCCCGGTGATCGGCGAGCCTGGTGGGCAACGCCATCAGGCCCATACTGAAACATCAGGAATCGCATTCACCCTTTTGCCGCGAACCCTTCGCGCCTTAGGCTATCCAAATGCTCAAGGCGCGCTTTTCGTACAGGAGGTGAAGCATGAATCGTACATTGCCCACCCTGGTCATCGGCCTGCTGCTGTGCCTGCCGGTGCAGGCTGCGCCCGTGCAGCCGTTGCAGCTCGCCGCCAGCAACAACAACCCGTACAACAGCCCGATCCAGCGCGCCAACCCCAACAGCCGCCAGGGCAGCATGCCGGCCACACCGCCGGTGCGCGCCCCGTCCACCGAGCCCATCTACCGCACGCCCAGCCTGGACAACCGCGGCATTGGCAACGGCGACAACATGCGCCGCCAGCAGCAGGCGCCGAACCTGGACCCCGCGCGGCCGCCGCGTGATACCCAGCGCGTGCCCTGAGCGCCACACGCTAGAAGCCCCACTCGCTAGAAAGGAATGCTGCATGATCCGAATTACCTGGCTGACGACCCTGACCGCTGCAGCACTGCTGCCCCTGATGGCCCAAGCCGCCCCCGAGCAGCAGCTTCCCAGCGAGGAAGGGCAACTTACCGTCAGCACCGTGACCGACGGCCTGCGCAACCCTTGGGCGCTGGCATTCCTGCCGGGTGGCAAGGACATGCTGGTCACCGAGCGCCCCGGCAACCTGCGGGTGGTCAGCGCCGAAGGCAAGGTCGGCCCGCCCATCAGCGGCGTGCCCAAGGTCTGGGCCGAAGGCCAGGGTGGTTTGCTCGACGTGGTGCTTTCGCCTCAGTTCGCCAAGGACCGCACGGTGTACCTGTCGTATGCCGAGGAGGGCAGTGATGGCAAGGCCGGCACGGCAGTGGGCCGTGGCCAGCTGTCCGAGGACCGCGCCCGGCTGGAAAACTTCAGCGTGATCTTCCGTCAGCAACCCAAGCTCTCTGTAGGCAACCACTTCGGCTCGCGGCTGGTATTCGACCGTGACGGTTTCCTGTTCATCGCCTTGGGCGAGAACAACCAGCGCCCGACCGCCCAAGACCTGGACAAGCTGCAGGGCAAGGTGGTGCGGATCCTGCCCGACGGCGAAATACCAAAAGACAACCCCTTCGTCGGCAAGCAGGATGTGCGCCCGGAAATCTGGTCGTTCGGCCACCGCAACCAGCAAGGGGCGGCGCTCAACCCCTGGACCGGCAAGCTCTGGACCCACGAGCACGGCCCGCGCGGTGGCGACGAGATCAACATACCGGCGCCGGGCAAGAACTATGGCTGGCCCATCGCAACGCACGGTATCAACTACTCGCTGCTGCCGATCCCCGAGGCCAAGGGCAAGCATGTCGACGGCATGGTCGACCCCCACCATGTCTGGGAGAAGTCGCCCGGCATCAGCGGCATGGCCTTCTATGACAGCCCGACCTTCAAGGCCTGGGATCACAACCTGTTCATAGGTGCGCTGGTGGGCCAGGAACTGATTCGTTTGCAACTCGATGGTGACAGGGTCGTTCATGAAGAGCGCTTGCTGGGCGAGTTGAAGGCGCGTATTCGTGATGTGCGGGTAGGGCCTGATGGCTACCTGTATGTGCTGACCGATGCCAAGGATGGGGCGTTGCTGAAGGTGGGGCTGAGCGAAGGCTGAAACCGTTTTTTAGTACCCGTGGTAGCGGGCTTGCCCGCGAAGGGGCCAGTGCAGACAATGGAGCTCTAACAGGCCAAGCCAGCTACTATGCCCCTCGACCCGCAGTCCCTTTATCATCAGGCTCTCACTGAACAAGGTTTTGCTCATGACCCGGCTCAGGCTCAGGTTGTCATGGCCCTGCAAACCGCTTTCGAAGCCTTGGAAAATGGCCGTGCCACCCAGGGCCTGTACCTCTGGGGGCCGGTCGGCCGTGGCAAGACCTGGCTCATGGACCTGTTCCACCGCTGCCTCAGCGTCCCGTCCCGGCGCCAGCACTTCCATCACTTCATGGGCTGGGTGCACCAGCGCCTGTTCCAGCTCAACGGCACAGCCGACCCCTTGAAAGCGCTGGCCCGGGAACTGGCCGGGCAGATCCGGGTGTTGTGCTTCGACGAACTGTTCGTCAGCGATATCGGCGATGCGATCATCCTCGGCCGCCTGTTCCAGGTGCTGTTCGATCACGGTGTGGTGGTCGTCGCCACCTCCAACCAGCCGCCGCAACAGTTGTACCGCGACGGTTTCAATCGCGAGCGTTTCCTGCCGGCCATCAGCGCCATCGAGCGGCACATGCAGGTGCTCTCGGTGGCAGGCGAACAGGACCATCGCCTGCATCCGGGTGCGCAACGCCAGCGTTACTGGGTGGCGGAGGAGGGGACCACGGGCGGTGCGCTGGCAGCGGTGTTCCAGCAGCTCAGCCCGCATGACCCCGGCAGCAACGCGCCACTGCAAATTGGCTCGCGGCAGATCGAGGTGATCCGGCGCAGCACCCAGGCTGTCTGGTGCCACTTTACCGAGCTGTGCGAACGGCCTTTGGCCGTCATGGAGTTCATGGCCTTGTGCGATCACTTCCCGGCGATTCTGGTGGAGGGCATCCCGGCCCTGGGCGGTGAGCAGCGCAACGGGCGCATTGCCCGCGGCACCGAGGATGGCGCGGCGCGTGTGGTGGCAGGCGACCGTGAGCTGCCAAGGCTGTCCCCCAAGGATGACGCCGTGCGCCGTTTCATCGCCCTGGTCGACGAATGCTACGACCGCCGGGTGGCGCTGTACCTGGAGGCGCAGGTTCCGCTCGATGCGCTCTACACTCAAGGGTATCTGGCGTTCCCGTACCAAAGGACCCTGAGCCGGCTACGGGAGATGCAACTGCAACGCTTCGCCTGAAGGAGCCGAACCATGGAGCCGCTGTCGCATCATCTGCTGACCCAGGCCTACAACAATGGCTGGGCCAACCACCGCCTGTACAAGGCCTGCCTGCAACTGACCCACGACGAATTCGTCGCCCCCCGCTGCAGCTTCTTCCCGTCGATCAAGGCCACCCTCAACCACCTGCTGACGGTGGATTGGTTCTACCTCGACATGCTCGAGTGCGAACAGCGCGGAGAGCCGCCGAACCCGGATGGCGAGCGCTTCTTCGAACCGGAGCAACCGTTCGCCACCTGCACCGACCTGCATGCCGAGCAGGCCCAGGCTGACCACCGGCTGATCGCCTATTGCAGCCTGTTGCAGGATGCTCAACTGGAGCGCTATGTGAGCATCGTGCGCCCGCAACGGATCCAGCGCGAACAGCGCCTGCGCCTGCTGGCGCACCTGTTCGAGCACCAGATTCATCACCGTGGCCAGGTGCATGCGATGCTCAGCGATACTGCGGTGCGGCCGCCGCAGCTCGACGAGTTCTTCTGTGAAGAGGAAGCCGACCTGCGGGCTTTGGATTTTGCCGAGCTCGGCTGGACTGAAGCGCAGGTCTGGAGAGTGTAGGGGGCGCACAGCATTGGCCCGCTTAGCGCCCGAGCCACTCCACCAGTGTCCGGTTGAAGCGCCGTGGCTCCTCGATCTGCGGCGCATGCCCCATGCCCTCGAAGGTCACCAGCTCGCCCTGTGGAATCAGCTTGGCGACCCGCGGCCCCAGTTCCTGGTACTTGCCCAGCTTCGCCTTCACCTCAGGCGGGGCGATGTCGCTGCCGATCGCCGTGGTGTCCTGGTCGCCGATCAGCAGCAAGGTCGGCATCTTCAGGTCCTTGAACTCGTGATACACCGGCTGAGTGAAGATCATGTCGTAGATCAACGCCGAGTTCCACGCCACCGCCTCATGCCCCGGCCCCTGGTTCAGCCCCACCAGCATCTGCACCCAGCGTTCGTACTCAGGCTTCCAGCGCCCGGCGTAGTAGGTCTTGCGCTCATATTCGCGCACGCCTTGGGCATCGAGCTTGAGTTCGCGGGCGTACCACTGGTCCACGGTGCGGTACGGCACACCCAGGGCTTTCCAGTCTTCCAGGCCGATGGGGTTGACCATCGCCAGGCGCTCGACCTGCTGCGGATACATCAATGCATAGCGGGTAGCGAGCATGCCACCGGTGGAGTGGCCGAGCACGATGGTCTGCTTGACGCCCAACTGCTCGAGCAGGGCGTGGGTGTTCACCGCCAGTTGCTGGAAGCTGTACTGGTAATGGGCCGGCTTGCTGGAGGTGCAAAAACCGATCTGGTCGGGGGCGATCACCCGATAACCCGCTTGGCTCAAGGCGTCGATGGTGGTCTCCCAGGTGGCGGCACAGAAGTTCTTGCCATGCATCAGCACCACGCTGCGGCCATTGGCCTGGCCTTGGGCAGGCACATCCATGTACCCCATCTGCAGGTGCTGGCCTTGGGACTGGAAGTCGAAATGCTTGAGAGGGTGAGGATAGCTGAAGCCTTCGAGCTGTTTGCCATAGGTGGGCGATTCGGCGGCGATGGCCGGGGCGCCGACGAGGCAGGCCAGGGCCAGGGCGGTTGCGCGCAGCATGGGGGCACTCCGTGTAGGACCATGTAGGAATTGGCGACTGTAGCAGTCAGTGGAATACCTTAAACGTTAAAGGTGTTACCAGGCATGAAACCAGCCCAGGGTAATCATCGCCACGACGATATAGCGCCCGCCCTTGGCCAGGGTCACCAGCAGCAGAAAACGCCAGAACGGCTCACGCATGAGGCCGGCAATCAGGGTCAGCGGATCGCCGATCACCGGCATCCAGCTCAACAGCAGCGACCATTGCCCCCAACGTTGGTAACGCTGTTGCGCGCGCTCCAGCTGGCTGGCGCTGAAGGGGAACCAGCGCTTGTCGCGCAGGTGCTCGATGGCTCGGCCGAGCAGCCAGTTGACCACCGAGCCAAGCACGTTGCCCAGGGTGGCGACCAGCAGCAACGTCAACCAGGCTTCGGGCTGGCGCAGCAGCAGGCCGACCAGTACCGCCTCCGATTGCAGCGGCAGCAGGGTCGCGGCACCGAAGGCGCTGAGAAACAGCGCCCAGAGGCTCAGCATCAGTAGCTGGCGACCACGGTGTCCTGGCCATCCTGGGTCACACCGATGACCTGGTAGGCATCCTTGTGGTCACCCATTTCCATGCCGGGCGAACCCATGGGCATGCCCGGCACGGCCAGGCCCTTGAGGTCGTTGCGCTTGGCCAGCAGGCGCACCTGTTCGGCGGGCACATGGCCTTCGACGAACTTGCCGTCGATCACCCCGGTGTGGCACGACGCCAGGCGCGGCGCCACACCCAGGCGCTGCTTGACGGCGCTCATGTTCGGCTCGACGTGGTCGTTGACGGTGAAGCCGTTGTCGCGCAGGTGGCTGATCCAGGCCTTGCAGCAGCCACAGTTGGGATCGCGATAGACATCAATGGTCTCGGCGGCCTGGGCCAGGCCGGTGATGGCCAGCAGGCCGAAGGTGATCAGGTGTTTACGCAGCATGGTCGAACAACTCCTTAGAAACGCAGGCGGATGCCTGCCACCAGACAGGCCTGGTCGGCGCGGTTGCCGTGCAGGCGCTCTAAGCTTAACCCGACATAGGGCGCGAAACCCCGGCTCATATCGTAGCGCAGGCCGCCGACCAGTTCCCACCACGGGCGCCTGTCAGCTGGCTGAGGTGCTGATTACAGCCTTGTGAGGCGCCTGTTCAGCGTTGTCCAGGTCGCGCATCAGCAGGCCGTACTCAAGGGCAACCTGCTCCGGAATCGGCAGGTACACCACATGGCCGTCGCCAGGGGCCACCTCGATGGCCTGCTGCTGGCGGTCGAACAGGCGGTGCAGGTCGAAGTGGTAGTTGCCACGCGGGGTCATCAATTCCAGGTGGTCACCCAGGGCGAAGCGGTTCTTCACCTTGACTTCGGCCAGGCCATCGACGCGCACACCGGTCAGTTCACCGACGAACTGCTGGCGCTCGGACAGCGAGTTGCCGCGCAGGTAGTTCTGGTATTCATCGTGCACGTGGCGGCGCAGGAAGCCTTCAGTGTAACCGCGCTGCGCCAGCGATTCGAGGTCGTCCATCAGGCTCATGTCGAACGGCCGCCCGGCCGCAGCGTCGTCGATGGCCTTGCGGTAGGACTGCACGGCCCGGGCGCAGTAGAAGTGGCTCTTGGTGCGCCCTTCGATCTTCAGCGAATGCACGCCCATGACCGACAGGCGCTCGACGTGCTGGATGGCCCGCAGGTCCTTGGCGTTCATGATGTAGGTGCCATGCTCGTCCTCGAAGGCCGGCATCTCGCTGCCAGGGCGATTGCTCTCCTGCAGCAGGAAAACCTGCTCGGTGGGTGCGCCCAGGCCCAGCGTCGGTTCGACCACGCGAACGATGTCGCCGGTGGCGTTTTCCGTGGCTGGCGTAGCCTCGTACTTCCAGCGGCAGGCATTGGTGCAAGTGCCCTGGTTGGCATCGCGCTTGTTCAGGTAGCCGGACAGCAGGCAACGGCCGGAGTAGGCCATGCACAGTGCGCCGTGGACGAACACTTCCAGTTCCATGCCCGGTACGTGCTGGCGGATCTCTTCGATTTCTTCCAGTGACAGCTCGCGCGACAGGATGACCCGGCTAAGGCCCAGCTGCTGCCAGAACTGCACGCTGGCCCAGTTCACCGTATTGGCCTGCACCGACAGGTGTACCGGCATCTGCGGAAAATGCTGGCGCACCAGCATGATCAGGCCCGGGTCGGACATGATCAGCGCGTCGGGTGCCATCTCGATCACGGGCGCCAGGTCCTTGAGGAAGGTCTTCAGCTTGGCGTTGTGTGGGGCGATGTTGACCACCACATAGAAGCGCTTGCCCAGGGCATGGGCCTCGGCGATGCCCAGCGCCAGGTTGGCGTGGTCGAATTCGTTGTTGCGCACTCGCAGGCTGTACCGTGGCTGGCCGGCGTACACCGCGTCGGCACCGTAGGCGAAGGCATAGCGCAGGGTCTTGAGGCTGCCAGCGGGGGCAAGCAGTTCGGGCTTGGCGGGTAGGTTCATGGGCGCACCGGGGCAAAGGCGCGGATGCTAACGGTTGATCGGGGGCATGGCATTGATTTGAATCAAGGTCAGGGTGGCACTTTTGCGCAGGTGGCGTGCACTAATGACCATGACACCTGAGGAGCCGCCATGAACCACGATGCCCTGCAGAACAAAGCGCTGGCAGTACTACTGACACTGGTGACCATCGCCTTCGTGTGGATCCTGCTGCCGTATTACGGCGCCATCTTCTGGGCGGTGATTCTCGGCATCCTGTTTGCCCCGTTGCAGCGTCACCTGCTGATCCGTTTCGGCCGTCGCCGCAACCTGGCAGCGCTGAGCACCTTGCTGGTGTGCCTGTTGGTGGCAGTGCTGCCGGTGATCATCACCAGTGCCCTGCTGGTGCAGGAGGGCGCTACCTTGTACCAGCGTATCGAAAGCGGGCAGTTGGACATCGCTGGCTACGTCGAGCGCGGCAAGGACATGCTGCCGGCCTTTGCCCAGCACGGCCTGGACCGCATGGGCATGGGCAACCTGGACGGGCTGCGCGACAAGATCACCAAGTGGGCCACGCAGGGCAGCCAGGTGCTGGCCAGCCAGGCGTTCAGTTTCGGCCAAGGCACCTTCGAGTTCCTGGTGAGCTTCGGCATCATGCTTTACCTGCTGTTCTTCTTCCTGCGCGAAGGTGCCGACGTGGCGCGCCGGGTACGCCTTGCGGTGCCGCTGCCGGAGCACCAGAAGCGCCGCCTGCAGCTGAAGTTCAACCGGGTGGTGCGGGCCACGGTCAAGGGCAATGTGCTGGTGGCCATTACCCAGGGTGCGCTGGGTGGTTTGATCTTCTGGGTGCTGGATATCCCCAGCGCGTTGGTGTGGGGCGTGCTGATGGCGTTTCTGTCACTGTTGCCGGCGGTGGGCGCGGGGATCGTCTGGGCGCCGGTGGCAGCGTACTTCCTGCTTACGGGTGCGATTCTGCCAGGGGTGATCCTGACCGCGTTCGGGATACTGGTGATCGGCCTGGTGGACAACCTGCTGCGGCCGATACTGGTGGGCAAGGACACGCGCATGCCCGATTACCTGATCCTGGTGTCCACCTTGGGCGGGCTGGCGGTATTCGGGCTCAATGGCTTTGTGATCGGGCCGCTGATCGCGGCGTTGTTCGTCTCCAGCTGGGGGATTTTTGCCGCGACCAAGCCACAGGTGCAACTACCGTCCTGAGGCGTTCTGTCAGCGGAAGCTGTACGAAACCCCGGCATAAACGGCAAAGCCTTCACCCGGTGTCGAGCGGGCGACGTCCTGCCCGGCATCGTCGTACCCTGGAGTCACGGTCGCTGCGTAGCGCTTGTTGGTCAGGTTGCGCAGGTCGAGCCAGGTTTGCCAGTCCTGTTTCGGCGAGTCCCAGCCAAGGCGCGCGCCGAGCAGGGCATAGGCATCGGCGTGGTAGCTGTTGGCGTAATCCACCTGCACCTTCGACGCCATTTGTGTGTTGACCCCGGCGTAGAAACCGCTCGGCCAGTCGTAGCGCAGTTCGGCCTGGTAATAGTGCATGGGAATGCCGGGCAGGCGGTTGTCATCGAACTTGTCGTCGTCGCGGTAATGGAAGTCGCTGAAGGTGTAGGCCTGGCGCAGGCTCAGCCTGCCAGTGCCGGGTTGCTCCCAGAGGATGCTGGCCAGGCCGGCCTCGACGCCCTGGTGCACGGTAGGGCTGGCGTTGAACTCCTTGAACGGCAAGCCTTGCACCACTTCAACGTTCAGCAGCTCATGACGCACTTGCGAGTAGTACCAGGCCAGGTCCCAATGCCCCAGCGCCGAATCGCCGCGAGCGCCCAGCTCCAGGGTAGTGGCGGTCTGGTTCTGCATCTTCATGGGCTGGTTGTTGACCGGCGCACTCCAGACCAGAGACCACGGATGCGGTGGCTCCACCGAACGGCTGAGGTTGCCGAACACCTGCAGGTCCGGGCGAATGTCGTAGCGCAGGCCAACGCGTGGCGCATAGTCCCAGTCATGCTGACTGACCTTGCCACCACTGGCCGGGTAGGTGACATCGCTTTCACGGCGGGTGTAGATCATCGCAAGGCCCGTGGTCAGCCACAGGTCGGGGATCAGCTCCAGGTCGTTGCCGGCATGCAGCACGGTGTCCGAACCCTGGTAGGTGAAGTCACGGGTGCGGGCGCCGACGACATCATTGACCCGCGAAAACTGCGAGGCGCCACTGTTGGGCAGGTGCTTGGTGGTGCGCCAGCCGACGGTGGTCTTGCTCTCGTGGCCTAACAGGGTGTCGCGACGGAAGTAGTTCAGTGTGCCGCTGACATCGGCGTAGGCCACCTTCAGGCGCATGGCGCCCTCGCGCAGGTCCATCGGGTAGTCGTGATAGACCAGCCCGGTCTCCAGGCGCGAATCGTCGTCGAGGTAGACGGTGGTCTTGTTGCCTACCCAGGTGCTGCCCGGTTGCGGGCGGCTGTCGTTGCGCGACAGGTAGCCTGGGTTCGCAGCGCGGGGGTCGTGCTTGATCTGGTCTTTGGTCAGGCGCCCGGCCAGTTCGTTTTCGGTTTCCCGGTAGCGCAGGTAGAAGCGTGTTTCCAGATTCGGGTTGAAGCGGTAGCCGACGTTGGCGGCGATCCCTTTCGAGCTGCCGCTGCTGTGCGCCTGATAGCCGTCGTACTCCGAGTCTGTCAGCGCCACGTAGTAGTCGAGGTTGCCAAGCACCTGCCCGGAACTGATCTGCCGGTGCTGGTAGCCGCGGCTGCCGGCTTCATAGCGCACCTGCAGCGGCGCGGCGTCATAGCCGGTGTGCGTCACGTAGTTGATGGCTCCGCCCAGGGCCAGCGAGCCTTGATCGAAGCCGTTGGCCCCGCGCAGCACTTCGGCACGGCTCAGCCACAGGGGTTCGAACAGTTCATAGGGCGTGCCGCCCGGGCCGGTCAACGGCAGACCGTCGAACATCGTGTACACCCCCGAGCCATGTGCGCCCGGCGCGCGGTTGATGCCCGAACCACGGATCGACAGCTTGATGCCGTCGTTGCCTGCCGATTGGGCGAACACGCCGGGCTGGTAGGCCAGCACATCCTGATTGCTGGCAACCCGGCCTTGTCCAACCTTGTCCATGTCCACCAGGTTGCTGGCGCCAGGCACTGCCCGCAAGCGTTCGCGGGCGTCGTCCAGTTCGCTTTGCTCTTCGTCTTTGATCAGCACCTGGCCCAGTTCGACCGCAGGGGCAGCCGTGGTTTGCTGGCTGACGGTGAAAATGGCCAGCAGACCAAGGTAAGACGAGAGGGGTAAAACGGGACGCATCGTACAACTCCAGGCGATAGTCGGATGGACAACGGCGTTGTGACGCACGAAAAGCTGGTCGAAGCACGGCGATAAGAAACTTTCCTGCGTAGTTCGAGTTGGACGTATGTGTACGAAGGTTCTTTACAAGTGGCACCGCTGGCACGGGCAGGGCGGGCATTCGTAAGGTGGACCCATAGGCGGCAGCACTGTCCGCTGCCGCACCTGGCGACTACTAGGGGAACTCAGCGATGGAAACCAACCTGCGACCGACACCTGAAGGCCATGCCGATGCGCCGATCCACCTGACACCGCGTGAGCAGCAAGTGTTGCTGTGGTGCGCCTATGGCAAGAGTTCATGGGAAATTGGCCAGATTCTGCAGTGCAAAGAGTCGACGGTGAATTTTCACGTGTCCAACCTGTTGCGCAAGTTTGATGTTCCCACGCGTGTAGCGGCGGTCATCAAAGCCATTCGCTACGGCATGCTGGCCGAGCAGTGAGGGGACGATATGCGTGCAGAAGACCTGACACCGCCAACAAGGACCGAGCCGTGCTTCAACCCTTCACGGTTCCCCGATTGTCACGATCCATTCTGGCCACGCATCGAACTGTGCGTACTGCGCGAACGCCTGCAGCTTGACGGGAAGGTCAGTGAAGCCCGCCTTGCATTGGCCGTGCGTTGCGCGGCAATCGATGCCGCCAACGAATTCGCCAGCTGGCGCAGCGCATTGCGTAGTCACGGTTTCCGGCGTCTGGAAGATGTATCCGGGCATGCCAGTGGAAGGGCGCTGTCGGTCTGCTATCGCTCCTTTGTAGAGGCTGCGGTGAGGCGCAATCTATTGGGTGGGCCGACAGGACGTGGAGGGATTTCACATGGATGAACCCTATCTGATGGAAGCAGCCATCGCGGCATTCTACGAATTGCTCGATACCGAAGGCCGAGCCCTGTTTGGCGCGTTGTTGGGTGCCCTGCTGGTGAGCGCCGCCCGGGACCGTTTCATCATCGTTTCGCGCAAGCGCCTGTCGGGCCGCAAGCAGCTGTTGCTGGTGTTTCTGACGTTGGGCGTCGGCTACTTGTTCGAGCCTCTGCTTCACTCGCTGGCGCCCATGTTATCCCGGGGGATGGCAGCCTTTGCCGCAGCGGTGGTGGTCATCCCGATCACCCTGAAAGTATTGGTGTGGCTGGACTCGGTCGACCTGCGCGAGCTTGTCCAGCGCTGGCGCCGCCGCGGTTAGCCCGCGCCTGCGCCGGGCAAGTGCTTGGCCAGTTCCTGCATCTGCTGTTCCAGTTGGCGTATGCGTTGCTTGTCCTCGATGTGCAGAAGTACTGAATGGCGGTCTGCGTGGGAAAGCCCACGCAGCCGGGTGAGCACGTCGCTCTCCCAGCTGTCCTGGGTTTGCTCAGGCCGCTTGCCATCGCGCTCACCGAGTAATAGCCAATCCAGCGAACAGCCATGTTGCCGGGCCAGGTCTACGCACAATGAGTATGGAATGCTGTCGCGGACCTTCCAGCTGCTCAACGTCTGCGGACTGACCTCCAGGGTTCTGGCCAGTTGAACGTCGGTGCTGGAGCCGGTAATAAGCTTGAGGCGTGTCAGCACCGCTGCAAACAAGTGGCTACTCATAACAAATATCCATGACTGGTTTAATGACATTCCTTGGGCTTAGAATACTCTTAATGAATATATGCCCTTCGATTTGAGGAGATATCTTGGCATGAGATGCAATTTGATGAAAAAGCTTTCTATGAAAGTAGCCAATACTCGACCGAAGTATCGAGTTTTCTTACAGCATGTTTATTCGTGCGGCTTTTGCGGGTACACGGCGTGAGTACTTACAAGCTGGTCTGCCCACATTGCAACAGCCGTATGCGAATTCGTACCAGTGAAGGTCGGCATATCTTTCTGCGCATTGCCTACTTGCAATGTGTCAACGAGGCGTGTGGCTGGTCGGTGCGTGCGGAGTTTGAAATGACCCACGAACTTTCACCCAGTGGCATGCCCAATCCGGAAGTGCATCTGCCATCTGCCAGCAAAGAACTGCGCAGGTCTGCGCTGCAGCCACGCGGCGAAGTCTCGCCCGTCAGCCCGGGGTTGAAAGGCGCCGGCGAGGTGGCTGCCAGGCGCAGATAAAAAAACACCCCGCATGTGCGGGGTGTTTGTATTTCAGCTGCAATCAACCAAGCAGTTGCAGGCCAGCGTGCTGAACCATGTCCAGCAGCGGTTGCGGGTACACACCCAGGACGAAGGCGAGAATGGCGATGGCCAGCAGCATCACGCCACCGGTGCGCTGTTCCCACTTCAGTGGGGCGTCGTGGCGACGCAGGTTCGGCTCGACCAGGTACAGGGTGACCATGACGCGCAAGTAGTAGTACACACCGATGGCGCTACCGATCACCAGCGCACCGACCAGCCACCACAGCTGCGACTCGACGCCGGTGGCAATGATGTAGAACTTGCCGATGAAGCCTGCGGTCAGCGGAATACCCGCCAGCGACAGCATCATCACGGTCAGCACCGCAGTCAGGTACGGGCGGCGCCAGAACAGGCCGCGGTACTCGTACAGTGCGTCGGCGTCACGGCCGGCGTAAGGCGAGGACATCAGGGTGATGACACCGAAGGCACCGAGGCTGGTGATCACGTAGGTGACCAGGTACACGCCCATGGCCTCCAGGGCCAGGCCCTTGCTGGCGACCAGGGCGATGACCAGGTAGCCGAAGTGGGCGATGGACGAGTAACCGAGCAGGCGCTTGAGGTTGCTCTGGGTCAGCGCCAGCAGGTTGCCGATGAGGATCGACGCCACGGCGATCACGCCCAGTACGGTGCTCAGCACACCGCTGCTGGCAGCAGGCGAGAGCATGAACAGGCGCACGACCACGGCGAATACCGCAACCTTGCTGGCGGTGGCCAGGAACGCGGCGACTGGCGCTGGAGCACCTTCGTACACGTCCGGGGTCCACAGGTGGAACGGTACCAGCGACAGCTTGAAGGCCAGGCCGACCAGCATCATGCCCAGGCCCAGCTGGGCCAGCAGGCTTGGCATGCTGGTGGCAGCCAGGGCCTTGCCCAGCTGGTCGAAGGTCAGGCTGCCAGCGTCGGCGTACAGCAGGGCCATACCGAACAGCAGGAAGGCGGAACCTGCGGCCGACAGCACCATGTACTTGATGCCGGCTTCCAGCGAGCGCTTGTTGAAGAAGGCATACGCCACCAGTCCATAGACCGGAACCGACAGCAGCTCCAGGCCGATGAACAGACCGGCCAGGTGGTTGGCGCTGACCAGCACCAGGCCACCGAGGGCAGACATCAGCAGCAGCAGGTACAGCTCTTCACGGTTGCCTGGGAAGCCCTTGGAACCTTCGCCGAGGTAGGCGTGGGCGAGGGTGACGCAGGCTAGCGTGGCGACCAGGATGATCGCCATGTACAGGCAGGCGAACTTGTCGATGGTGATCAGCGAGGTGACCGCCAGTGGTGCGACCTTCAGCGCTGGCAGGATCGACAGCAGGGCCAGGTTCAGGCCCACGGTGGACAGCAGGAAGGTCTGCGAGTGATTGCGTTTCCAGGCGATCGCCAGCATCACCACCACCGTGGTGATGGTGGTGATCAGCATCGGCGCCAATGCGATGAAGTGTTGAGTGGTGAATTCCATAGCGCTCTTACCGGGCCGAAGCGAGTTGAGTGAAAGCGGAACCGAGCCACTGCTGCACGCCACTCATGGTGGCGGCAGAGGTGTCGAGGAACGGCTGTGGATACACGCCCAGCAGGATCAGCAGCCCGGCAAGGCCGAGGACCATGATCAGCTCGCGACCGTCCATGCCAGCCAGCACGGTGTCGGCCTTGGCCGGGCCGAAGTAGGCGCGGTGGATCATGATCAGCGAGTACACCGAACCGAACACCAGGCCGGTGGTGGCGATCACGGTGATCCACGGTACATGCACGAAGCTGCCGATCAGGATCAGGAACTCGCCGACGAAGTTGCCGGTGCCAGGCAGGCCCAGCGACGCGGCGGCGAAGAACAGGCTGATGGCCGGCAGGTAGGCAATGCGGTGCCACAGGCCGCCCATCTGGCGCATGTCACGGGTGTGCAGGCGCTCGTACAGCTGGCCGGACAGGATGAACAGCGCGGCAGCCGACAGGCCGTGGGCCAGCATCTGGATCACCGCGCCTTGCAGGGCCTGCTGGCTGCCGGAGTAGATACCGATCAGCACGAAGCCCATGTGCGAGACGCTGGAGAAGGCGATCAGGCGCTTGATGTCGGTCTGGGCGAAAGCCAGGAAGGCACCGTAGAAGATACCGATCAGGCCCAGGGTCATGGCGATCGGCGCAAACTCGGCCGAGGCGTTCGGGAACAGCGGCAGGGCGAAGCGCAGCAGGCCGTAGGCCGCAGTCTTCAGCAAGATACCAGCCAGGTCCACGGAACCTGCAGTCGGTGCCTGGGCGTGCGCATCAGGCAGCCAGGAGTGGAACGGCACCACCGGCAGCTTCACCGCAAAGGCGATGAAGAAGCCCAGCATCAGCAGGTACTCGGTACCGGCCGGCAGTTCGGCCTTGAGCAGGTCGCTGTAGTTGAAGGTGATTACGCCGGTGTTGGAGTAGTTGACCAGCACCAGGCCCAGGATCGCCACCAGCATGATCAGGCCGCTGGCCTGGGTGAAGATGAAGAACTTGGTCGCCGCGTAGATCCGGGTCTTCTTGCCGTCTGCAGAACTGTGACCCCAGAGCGCGATGAGGAAGTACATCGGCACCAGCATCATTTCCCAGAAGAAGAAGAACAGGAACAGGTCCAGGGCCAGGAACACACCGACCACGCCGCCGAGGATCCACATCAGGTTGAGGTGGAAGAAGCCGACGTGGCGCTGGATCTCTTTCCAGGAGCACAGTACCGACAGCACACCGAGCAGGCCGGTGAGCAGGATCATCAGCAGCGACAGGCCATCGAGGGCCAGGTGGATGCTGATGCCGAAGCGCTGGATCCACTGGACTTTGTATTCCAGGGCCCAGGCAGGCTCGCCACCCGGAGCGGGGGCCAGGGTGTAGTCGCCATTGGCCCACAGGTACAGGCCGATGCCGAGCAGCAGGGACATGGTCAGCAGCGCGATCCAGCGCGGCAGGGTGGCGCCGAAGCGCTCACCCAGCCAGCACAGCAGGCCGCCGATGAAGGGGATCAGGATCAGCCAAGGCAAAATCATGACGGGTTGGTTTCCTTTCGCAGAGTCGCAAGGTTCGCAAAGTTCATGGTCATACCGCTGCCACTACCACAGCGCCGAGTACCAGCACTGCGCCAACGGCGATCGAAGCGGTGTACCAGCGCAGCTGGCCGGTCTCGGTCTTGCTCATGGCGACGTTGCCGCCGCGAGCCAGGCGAGGGATGAGGCCGATGCTGCGGTCAACCGGATCCTTGCGCAGGACGTGGCTGATCAGCAGGTAAGGTTTGACGAACAGCTTGTCGTAGATCCAGTCGAAGCCCCAGGCGGCGAACCACCAGGCCGACAGGACGCGACCGATGCCGCTGTTAGCCACGGCGCTGACGAAGCGGCGCTTGCCAAGGAACAGCAGGGCCGACAGCAGGATACCGGCGATGGCGATGGCACCCGAGGTGATCTCCAGCGCGTGCTTGGCTTCGCCACCGGCGTGGCCGGCGCTTTCCGGCAGCACACCTGCCAGCGGCGGAGTGATCCAGGCGCCGACGAAGGTCGACAGCACGATCAGCACTCCCAACGGCAGCCAGTGGCTGATGCCGTGGCCAGCATGGGCTTCGGTCTTCGCTTCGCCGTGGAAGGCGATGAAGATCAGGCGGAAGGTATACAGCGAGGTCATGAACGCGCCGACCAGGCCGGCGTACAGCAGGCCAGTGTTACCGCTGGCGAAGGCTTCCCAGAGGATCTCGTCCTTGGAGTAGAAGCCCACGGTCACGATCGGCAGGGCGGCCAGGGCGGCGCCACCGACCACGAAGCTGGCGTAGGCCAGTGGCAGTTTCTTCCACAGGCCACCCATCTTGAAGATGTCCTGCTCGTGGTGACAGGCAACGATCACCGCACCGGAGGCAAGGAACAGCAGGGCCTTGAAGAAGGCGTGGGTCATCAGGTGGAAGATCGCCGCGTCCCAGGCACCCACACCCAGAGCGAGGAACATGTAGCCGATCTGGCTCATGGTCGAGTAGGCGAGGATACGCTTGATGTCGGTCTGCACCAGCGCGGCGAAGCCGGCCAGTACCAGGGTCACGCCACCGACGACGCCGACCAGGTGCAGGATATCCGGCGCCAGCAGGAACAGGCCGTTGGTACGGGCGATCAGGTAAACGCCCGCGGTCACCATGGTTGCCGCGTGGATCAGTGCCGAAACCGGAGTCGGGCCCGCCATCGCGTCAGCCAGCCAGGTCTGCAGTGGCAGCTGGGCGGATTTACCGACCGCACCACCCAGCAGCATCAGGGTGGCCAGCACCATCCAGGTGTCGCCAGCCTGGAACTTCTGTGGCGCCAGCACCAGCAGTTCCTGCACGTTCAGGGTACCCAGCTGGGCGAACAGGATGAACAGGCCGATGGCCATGAACACGTCGCCGATGCGGGTGACGATGAACGCCTTGAGTGCCGCGTTACCGTTGTTGCGGTTGCTGTAGTAGAAACCGATCAACAGGTACGAGCACAGGCCCACGCCTTCCCAGCCGAAGTAGATGAACAGCAGGTTATCGCCGAGGATCAGGAACAGCATGCTGGCGATGAACAGGTTGGTGTACGAGAAGAAGCGCGAGTAGCCGGCTTCGCCACGCATGTACCAGGACGCGAACAGGTGGATCAGGAAGCCGACACCGGTGACCACGCCGAGCATGGTGACCGACAGGCCGTCCAGGTACAGGGTGAAGTTCGGCGCGAAGCCGTCCACCGACATCCACTGCCACAGCAGCTGGCTGTACGCGCCGCCCTCAGGCGGGGCGACGTTGAATTGCCAGATGACATAGGCGGCGGTGGCGGCCGAGAGACCCACCGAGCCAACGCCGATCAGCGCGGACAGGTTTTCCGAGAACCGCCCGCGCGAGAACGACAGCAGCAGGAAGCCGACGAGGGGGAAGACGAAAGTCAGGAAGAGAAGGTTCATCCGCGCATCTCACTGGCAGCATCGATGTCGAGAGTGTGGAAGCGGCGATACAGCTGCAGCAGGATCGCCAGGCCAATACTGGCCTCGGCGGCTGCCAGGCTGATCACCAGAATGAACATCACCTGGCCGTCGGGCTGGACCCAACGGGCACCGGCGACGATGAACGCCAGGGCAGAGGCGTTCATCATGACTTCCAGGCTCATGAGCACGAAGAGGATGTTGCGGCGGACCATCAGGCCAACCAGACCTAAGCAGAACAGGATGCCGGCGACTGCCAGACCATGCTCGAGAGGGATAGCACCCATGATTTACTCCTTCGCCTCGTTGCGGCCCAGGTGGAAGGCGGTGACGGCGGCAGCCAGCAGCAGCATCGACGCCAGTTCGACCACCAGCAGGTACGGGCCGAACAGGCTGATACCCACTGCTTTCGGGCTGACGGTGGTACCGCTGATGGCCGCGCCGCTTGGCGAAACGAACAGCACGTACAGCAGCTCCAGCAGCAGCAGGGCGGCCAGGATCACTGGCCCGGCCCAGATGCCGGGCTTGAGCCAGCCCCGCTCCTGGGCGACCGAAGCCGGCCCGAGGTTGAGCATCATCACCACGAACACGAACAGCACCATGATGGCACCGGCGTAGGCGATCACTTCCAGGGCGCCGGCGAACGGCGCACCCAGGGCGAAGAAGATCATCGCGACGGAAATCAGCGAGATGATCAGGTAAAGCAAGGCGTGCACGGGGTTGGTGCCAGTCACCACCCGAAGGGTGGAGACCACGGCAATCCCGGATGCGAAGTAGAAAGCGAATTCCATCTTTCTGTCCTTATGGGAGCAAGCTCTTCACGTTGATCGGCTCGGCTTCGTTCTGTGCAGCGCCCTTCGGCTTGCCAGCGATCGCCATACCCGCAACACGGTAGAAGTTGTAGTCAGGGTTCTTGCCGGGGCCGGAGATCAGCAGATCTTCTTTCTCGTACACCAGGTCCTGACGCTTGAACTCGGCCATTTCGAAATCCGGAGTCAGCTGGATCGCGGTGGTCGGGCACGCCTCTTCACACAGGCCGCAGAAGATGCAGCGCGAGAAGTTGATGCGGAAGAACTCCGGGTACCAGCGGCCGTCCTCGGTCTCGGCCTTCTGCAGCGAGATGCAGCCGACCGGGCAGGCCACCGCGCAGAGGTTGCACGCTACGCAGCGCTCCTCGCCATCGGGGTCGCGGGTGAGGACGATGCGGCCGCGGTAGCGCGGCGGCAGGTACACGGGTTCTTCGGGGTACTGCAGGGTGTCGCGCTTGCGGAACCCGTGGGAGAACACCATGACCAGGCTGCGCAGCTGAGTGCCGGTGCCCTTAACGATGTCGCCGATATACTTGAACATGGGTCAAATCCTCACTGGGCCGCGACGGCTGGCGTGTTGTAGAGCACGATCGCAGCGGTCACCAGCAAATTGATCAGGGTCAGCGGCAGGCAGAACTTCCAGCTGAAGTCCATCACCTGGTCATAGCGCGGGCGCGGGATCGAAGCGCGCAGCAGGATGAACAGCATGATGAAGAACGCGGTCTTCAGTGCGAACCACAGGAACGACAGTTGCGGCAGGATGCCGAACGGGCCGTGCCAGCCGCCGAAGAACAGGGTCACCAGCAGCGCCGAGATGAGGATGATGCCGATGTACTCACCGACGAAGAACATGCCCCATTTCATGCCGGCATACTCGATGTGGTAGCCGTCGGCCAGTTCCTGTTCCGCTTCTGGCTGGTCGAACGGGTGACGGTGAGTCACGGCGACGCCAGCGATGAAGAAGGTGCAGAAGCCGAAGAACTGCGGAATGATGAACCACAGGTTCTGCGCCTGGTATTCAACGATGTCGCGCATGTTGAACGAACCCACCTGCACCACCACGCCCATCAGCGCCAGGCCCAGGAACACTTCGTACGACACGGTCTGCGCCGAGGCACGCAAGCTGCCCAGCAGGGCGTACTTGTTGTTCGACGACCAGCCGGCGAACAGCACCGCGTAGACCGACAGGCCGGCCATGGCGAAGAAGAACAGCAGGCCGATGTTCAGGTCGGCGACGCCCCACAGCGGGGTGATCGGGATCACGCAGAAGGCGATCAGCAGGGCACTCATGGCCACCACCGGCGCCAGGGTGAAGATCATGCGATCGACGAAGGGCGGGTTCCAGTCTTCCTTGAAGAACATCTTCAGCATGTCGGCAGCGATCTGGAACATGCCGAACGGGCCGACGCGGTTCGGACCGTAACGGTCCTGCCACCAGCCCAGCAGGCGCCGCTCGACGAAGCTGAGCAGTGCGCCGCAGACCACCACCGCGAGCAGGACCACGACAGCCCGGACCACGGTGAGAATCACATCGATCACTTCGGGGGTGAACCAGCTCATTGTGCTGCCTCCTGCAGACCTTCGACGGATGCACCGAAGATGGCAGGCGGAATGCCGGCCAGGCCTTTCGGCAGGGCAACCAGGCCAGCGCCCAGTTCTTCATTGATGCGCAGCGGCAGGCGCAGGGCCACACCGCCCACGTTCAGGCTCAGCAGGGCGCCGTCGTTGACACCCAGGCGGTCGGCTTCGGACTTGGCCAGGCCGACGTAGGCGGCCGGGATGCGCTCCTGCACCGGGGCGGCGCGCGAGGAACTCTCTTCGCTGCCGAACAGGTGGAAGAACGGTACTGCAGTCCAGGTGCCACGGGCCGGGTTGAAGGCGCCCGGGATGGCGTTGAACCAGTTCAGGCGATCGCCTTGCGATTCGATCAGGCGCACGCCCGGGTCACCGGCACGCAGGTGGCCACCGACCTCGTCCTGAAACTTGTTCCAGGCTTGCGGCGAGTTCCAGCCCGGCGACCAGGCGAACGGCACCTGCTGGCGCGGTTCGGCCGAACCCGAGTAGCCTTCCATCGAGAAGGCGAACGCGGTGTCCTTGTCTTGCGGGGTACGCGGCTCGTGCACGCTGATGTTGGCGCGCATGGCGGTACGGCCAGAGTAGCGCAGCGGCTCACGGGCCAGCTTCATGCCCTTGATGCGGAACGCGGCGCTTGGTGCGGCGTTGACGATGCCGGCCAGTTGCGGGGCGGCTTCGGCGCAGGCGCTGGTGACGTGGTCCAGCTGGGTCCAGTCGACCGGCTTGTTGAGCAGGGTGGCACGCAGGGCGTGCATCCAGCGCCAGCCTTCGTGAACCAGGATGCTGCTGTCCAGGTACTGCGGGTCGAACACCTGGAAGAATCGCTGGGCACGGCCTTCCTGGCTGACCAGGGTGCCGTCGCCTTCGGCGAACGAAGCAGCCGGCAGCACCAGGTGGGCGCGGTCGACAGTCGCGGTCTTGGAGTGGTCGGCAACGATCACCACCTTGGCCGCAGCCAGGGCTGCGTCGACCTTGGCAGCCGGTACGCGGGTGTACAGGTCGTTTTCCAGCACGACGATGGCGTCGGCCTTGCCGCTGATGACGGCGTCCAGTGCGGCATCCACCGACTCGCCACCCAGCATGGCCATGCCGAGGCTGTTGGCCTCAGGCACCACCAGGCTCAGCGAGCCATTTTTCTCGCGCAGCTTCAGGGCCTTGGCGATGTTGGCGGCGGCTTCGATCAGCGCCGCGTCGGCCAGCGAGGTACCGGCGATCACCAGTGGGCGCTTGGCTGCGACCAGGGCGTCGGCGATGCGCTGGGCCAGGGCCTTGGCTTCGGCGTCCAGGCCTTCGACGGCCGGGGCGCTTGGGTCGATGGCGTGGGCCACGGCGAAGCCGATGCGGGCCAGGTCGGCCGGGGCGGCGTGCACGCATTCTTCGGCAACGTCGTCCAGCTTGGTCTCCGCCAGTGAAGCGATGAACAGCGGGTACAGCGCGTGCTGGCCGATGTTCTTCACTGCCGCGTCGAGCCACGGTTGAACCTTCATGGCTTCGGCCATGGCCTCGGCCTTGCCTTTGGTGGACTGGCGCACGGCCAGGGCAACGCGGGCAGCGGTCTGGGTCAGGTCTTCACCGAGCACGAACACGGCGTCGTGGTCTTCGATGTCGCGCAGGGTCGGCACCGGCAGCGGGCTGTTGTTCAGCACGTCCAGGGCCAGGCGTACGCGGGCCAGCTCGCCAGCTTCCATACCGGAGTAGAAGTAGTCGGCGCCGACCAGCTCACGCAGGCCGTAGTTGCTTTCGAGGCTGGCGCGTGGCGAGCCGATGCCGACGATGGTGCGGCCGCGCAGCAGGTCGGCGGCTTTGTCCAGGGCGGCGTCCAGGCCCAGCTTGGTGCCGTCGGCCAGGTGTGGCTGGCGCGGGCGGTCCTTGCGGTTGACGTAGCCGTAGCCGAAGCGGCCGCGGTCGCACAGGAAGTACTGGTTGACCGAACCGTTGAAGCGGTTCTCGACCCGGCGCAGTTCGCCGTAGCGCTCGCCCGGGCTGATGTTGCAGCCGCTGGAGCAGCCGTGGCAGATGCTCGGGGCGAACTGCATGTCCCACTTGCGGTTGTAGCGCTCGGAGTGGGTCTTGTCGGTGAACACGCCGGTCGGGCAGACCTCGGTCAGGTTGCCGGAGAACTCGCTTTCCAGCACGCCGTCTTCGACGCGGCCGAAGTACACGTTGTCGTGGGCGCCGTAGACGCCCAGGTCGGTACCACCGGCATAGTCCTTGTAGTAGCGCACGCAGCGGTAGCAGGCGATGCAGCGGTTCATCTCATGGGCGATGAACGGGCCGAGGTCCTGGTTCTGGTGGGTACGCTTGGTGAAACGGTAGCGGCGCTCGTTGTGGCCGGTCATTACCGTCATGTCCTGCAGGTGGCAGTGACCGCCTTCCTCGCACACCGGGCAGTCGTGCGGGTGGTTGGTCATCAGCCATTCGACGACGCTGGCGCGGAACGCCTTGGACTCGTCATCGTCGATGGAGATCCAGGTGCCGTCGGAGGCAGGGGTCATGCAGGACATGACGATACGACCACGGGTGTCGTTCTCGTCGGTGTACTGCTTGACCGCACACTGCCGGCAGGCGCCGACGCTACCGAGCGCCGGGTGCCAGCAGAAGTAGGGGATATCGAGGCCGAGCGACAGACACGCCTGTAACAGGTTGTCTGCACCGTTGACTTCGAGCGCTTTGCCGTCTACGTGGATAGTGGCCATTGTTCAAAGTTCTTCGTTGGCCCGCGTGAGCGGGCGTGGCTAATGGAAATCTGTATGCCTGCGGCCCGCCACGAATCGTTCGGGCCGGCCTGCAGGCTGGCGGGTGGCACGGACCACCCGCGTTTCATCTTGTTATGCGCCGACCACAATCGGCCCGCTCCGGTTGACGGAAAGGTTCGGGCGCAGGGTGTCACCCGCGTTAGCGGGTGCAACACCGGCCTCGAACTCCGAGCGGAAGTATTTGATGGCACTGCCCAATGGCTCGACGGCACCCGGTGCGTGAGCACAGAAGGTACGGCCTGGGCCGAGGAAGTTGACCAGCCCCAGCAGTGTCTCGATGTCTTCGGCGCGGCCCTGGCCTTTTTCCAGTGCGCGCAGCATCTTCACGCTCCACGGCAGGCCGTCACGGCATGGGGTGCACCAGCCGCACGACTCGCGGGCGAAGAACTCTTCCATGTTGCGCAGCAGCGACACCATGTTGATGCTGTCGTCGACCGCCATGGCCAAGCCGGTACCCATACGGGTGCCGACCTTGGCGATGCCACCGGCGTACATCTGCGCATCGAGGTGCTCGGGCAGCAGGAAGCCGGTACCGGCGCCGCCTGGCTGCCAGCACTTGAGCTTGAAGCCGTCGCGCATGCCACCGGCGTAGTCTTCGAACAGCTCGCGGGCGGTGACGCCGAACGGCAGCTCCCACAGGCCCGGGTTCTTTACCTTGCCGGAGAAGCCCATCAGCTTGGTGCCGTGGTCTTCGCTGCCTTCACGGGCCAGCGACTTGTACCAGTCGTTACCGTTGGCGACGATGGCGGGCACGTTGCACAGGGTTTCGACGTTGTTCACGCACGTCGGCTTGCCCCATACGCCAACGGCGGCAGGGAAGGGCGGCTTGGAGCGCGGGTTGGCGCGGCGGCCTTCCAGCGAGTTGATCAGTGCGGTTTCTTCGCCGCAGATGTAGCGGCCGGCACCGGTGTGCACGAACAGCTCGAAGTCGAAGCCGCTGCCCAGGATGTTCTTGCCCAGGAGGCCGGCGGCCTTGGCTTCATCGATGGCGCGGTTGAGGTTCTTCGCTGCGGTGGTGTATTCGCCACGCAGGAAGATGTAACCACGGTAGGCCTTCAGGGCGCGGGCACTGATCAGCATGCCCTCGACCAGCAGATGGGGCTGTTGCTCCATCAGCATGCGGTCCTTCCAGGTGTTCGGCTCCATTTCGTCCGCGTTGCACAGCAAGTAGCGGATGTTCATGGTTTCGTCTTTGGGCATCAGGCCCCACTTCACGCCAGTGGGGAAGCCTGCACCGCCACGGCCCTTGAGGCCGGAGTCCTTGACGCTTTGCACGATGTCGTCGGCGGACATCTGCGCCAGTGCCTTGCGGGCAGCGGCGTAGCCGTTCTTCGACTCGTACTCGGCCAGCCAGACCGGCTCGCCGTCATCACGCAGGCGCCAGGTCAGCGGGTGGGTTTCGGCCGAACGCGCGATGCGGTTGGCCGGGCCGAAGGAAGTAATGGTCATACGTAACCCTCCAGCAGTTTGGAAACGCCAGCCGGCTGCACGTCACCGAAGGTGTCGTCGTCGATCATCAGCGCCGGTGCCTTGTCGCAGTTGCCCAGGCAGCACACCGGCAGCAGGGTGAAGCGGCCGTCGGCGGTGGTCTGGCCAAGGCCGATGCCCAGCTCGCTCTGGATCTGGCTGACCACCGATTCGTGGCCGCCGATGTAGCAGACCATGCTGTCGCACACGCGGATGATGTGGCGGCCAACAGGCTGACGGAAGATCTGGCTGTAGAAGGTGGCCACACCCTCGACGTCGCTGGCCGGGATGCCCAGGACTTCGCCGATGGCGTGGATGGCGCCGTCCGGCACCCAGCCACGTTCCTTCTGGACGATCTTCAGGGCTTCGATGGACGCCGCGCGCGGGTCCTCGTAGTGATGCATTTCGTGCTCGATGGCCGAGCGCTCGGTTTCGCTCAGGGCGAAACGGTCTGTCTGGATAAGCGTGCTGTTCATGCTTAGCGGTCCACGTCAGCCATAACGAAGTCGATACTGCCCAGGTACGCAATGAGGTCGGCGACCATGCTGCCTTTGATCACCGAAGGGATCTGCTGCAGGTGCGGGTAGCTCGGGGTACGGATCCGGGTGCGGTAGCTCATGGTGCCGCCATCGCTCGTCAGGTAGTAACTGTTGATGCCCTTGGTCGCCTCGATCATCTGGAACGACTCGTTGGCCGGCATGACCGGGCCCCACGAGACTTGCAGGAAGTGCGTGATCAGGGTCTCGATGTGCTGCAGGGTGCGCTCTTTCGGCGGCGGCGTGGTCAGCGGGTGGTCCGCCTTGTACGGGCCTTCCGGCATGTTGCGCAGGCATTGGTCGATGATGCGGATACTCTGGCGCATCTCTTCGACACGGACCATGCAGCGATCGTAGGCATCGCCGTTGTGGGCCAGCGGTACTTCGAACTCGAAGTTCTCGTAGCCGGAGTAAGGGCGGGCCTTGCGCAGGTCGAAGTCGCAACCGGTGGCACGCAGGCCGGCGCCGGTGGTACCCCAGGCCAGGGCTTCCTTGGTGTTGTACGCGGCAACGCCGATGGTGCGGCCCTTGAGGATGCTGTTCTGCAGGGCAGCCTTGGTGTACTCGTCGAGGCGCTTGGGCAGCCATTCGACGAAGTCCTTGACCAGCTTGTCCCAGCCGCGCGGCAGGTCGTGGGCGACGCCACCGATGCGGTACCAGGCCGGGTGCAGGCGGAAACCGGTGATCGCTTCGATCACGGTGTAGGCGCGCTGGCGGTCGGTGAAGGTGAAGAACACCGGGGTCATGGCGCCGACGTCCTGGATGTAGGTACCCAGGAACAGCAGGTGGCTGGTGATGCGGAAGAACTCGGCCAGCATGATGCGAATCACGTCGACCTTTTGTGGTACCTGGATGCCGGCCAGCTTCTCGACCGCGAGCACGTACGGCAGGTTGTTCATCACCCCGCCGAGGTAGTCGATACGGTCGGTGTAGGGGATGAAGCTGTGCCAGGACTGGCGCTCGGCCATTTTTTCGGCACCACGGTGGTGGTAGCCGATGTCCGGTACGCAGTCGACGATCTCTTCACCGTCCAGCTGCAGGACGATACGGAAGGCACCGTGGGCCGAAGGGTGGTTCGGGCCGAGGTTGAGGAACATGTAGTCCTCGTTGGCGCCCTGACGCTTCATGCCCCAGGCTTCCGGGTTGAAGCGCGCCGATTCCTCTTCAAGCTGCTGCTTGGCCAGGGTCAGGCTGTAGGGGTCGAACTCGGTGGCACGGGCCGGGTAGTCCTTGCGCAGCGGGTGACCTTCCCAGGTCGGCGGCATCATGATGCGGCTCAGGTGCGGGTGGCCGGCAAAGTCGATGCCGAACATGTCCCAGACTTCGCGCTCGTACCAGTTGGCGTTGGGCCAGATACCGGTGACGGTCGGCAGGTTCAGGTCGCCTTCGCTGAGCGACACCTTGATCATCACGTCGCTGTTACGTTCGATCGACAGCAAGTGGTAGAACACGCTGAAGTCGGCGGCTGGCAGGCCGCGGCGCTGGGTGCGCAGGCGCTCGTCGACGCCGTGCAGGTCGTACAGCATGCTGTACGGCTTGGCGACGCCGCGCAGGAAGCTGAGCACTTCCTTGAGCTGGGCGCGCTTGACCCACAGCACGGGCATGCCGGTGCGGGTTTCCTGGGCGACGAATGCGTCGGCGCCAAAACGGTTGTGCAGTTCGACGACCACATCCTGGTCGTCAGCCTTGTAGGGCGGAATGAAAATAGCGTTGTCCGCTGTCATGGTCTCGGTCGCTTTGGGTCAGCGTTAAGAATGAAGCCAGGCCGCCGGCTCGTTCGGGAGCGGGCGGCAGGTCGCTGGATCAGACTTCGTCGGGGCTGCGCAGGTTGGTTACCGCAATGCGCTGTTCGCGACGCAGGTCTTTCTGGGCGGGCATCTCGGCACGGTAGATGCCTTGATCACCAACTACCCAGGAAAGCGGGCGTCGTTCTTGGCCGATCGACTCCTGCAGCAGCATCAAGCCTTGCAGGAAAGCCTCAGGGCGCGGCGGGCAGCCAGGCACATAGACGTCCACGGGGAGGAACTTGTCGACCCCCTGAACGACCGAGTAGATGTCGTACATGCCACCGGAGTTGGCGCACGAACCCATGGAGATGACCCACTTCGGCTCGAGCATCTGCTCGTAGAGGCGCTGGATGATCGGCGCCATTTTGACGAAGCAGGTACCGGCGATGACCATGAAGTCGGCCTGACGCGGCGAGGCCCGGATGACTTCGGCGCCGAAGCGGGCGATGTCGTGGGGTGCCGTGAAGGCCGTGGTCATTTCCACGTAGCAGCAGGACAGGCCGAAGTTGTACGGCCAGAGGGAGTTCTTGCGACCCCAATTGACCGCGCCACGCATCACATCTTCAAGCTTGCCCATGAAGATGTTCTTGTGGACCTGGTCCTCGAGCAGCTGGTCGGTGACGGTTTCCCGATCACCTACCGGGTACTGCTCGTTGGGCGCATCCGGATCGATTCTGGTGAGATTGTATTGCATTGCCAAAGCCTCATTGTTTCAGCTTCGCTTGCCGCTTGCGGCGACCTTCGGGAGCCCAATCAAGTGCCCCGACGCGCCATAGGTAGACAAGACCAGCCAACAGAATTGCTATGAAAACGAGTGCTTCGACGAATCCGGTCCAGCCGCTTTCGCGGACGGACACAGACCATGCATACAGGAAGAGGGCTTCGATATCGAAGATCACGAACAGCATCGCGACCAGATAGAATTTGGCGGACAGGCGCAGGCGGGCGCTGCCGACGGGCAGCATGCCGGATTCGAAGGGTTCGTTCTTGGCGCGGCCCCATGCCTTGCTACCGAGCAGGCTGGAGAGACCGAGCATGAAGGCACACAGGCCGACGACACCCAGAAGGAAGATGGCAAAGCCCCAGTTGTGGGCGATGAGTCCTGCCGAATCGGACATGCTAGAGATCCTTATACAGAGACCCAGCTCTGCAGTCTGAAATAAGTAGAGCGGCGACGTGGTGTCGCAGGTGCAGTGACCAAATGTCGCAGCTGAATCAATCGCGCTGATTTTATGGGTAAACCCGGTGCAAGTAAAATTTCCGTTGCAAATTTATTCGTAGGATTTAGAACAAAACCCGCTGCTAACTGGCTGAAAGCCTTGAGATTCGGGCATTGCATGCGCTTTAGTTAATTATGTTTCTTGCGGCTGGTAACGAATTACAAGTCTAGTAATGATAATTGATATCATTTGACCTGATGCCTTCTAATTCGGCTGTTCTGCACCTTGTAAAGTTCATCTGCAGTTTTCCCCTGCTTGCAAATGCGAAATAGTCGTGTTCTAGCAGCTTCCGACACCGCGCGCACCGCTCTGGGTCAATACTTTGTCGGTTGAGCCCTGGCGCGCCGATGAAGCGATCGCCCACTGGCCGAGCCAGTAAGCGAGGATGATCAGGTAGGGCGCGGCAGCGAACGGGCTGACAAAGCGGTCGATGCCGATCAGGCTGTCGGAGAACACGAACAGGCAGGCGCCCAATGCAGCGACACCGCCGCAGGCCAGCGAGCGCCAAAGCATGGCGCTGATGGCCAGAGCGTAGACCGCGACCGGGGCCAGCAGTGGGCCAAGGCCGTGGCTGGCGAGCACGCCGAACAGGGTGATGCCGGTGATCGCGCTCAACAGCAGTGCGGGCAGGGCGGGGCGCAGCGTCTTCCCGCAATAGGCGCGCAGGTAGGCCAGGTGCGCGCAGAGGAAGGCGGCCAGGCCGAATACGAACAGGTCGGCAGGGATGGCCAGGAGGAGGTCGCCGAGCACCGAGAAGGCCAGGCCGATGGTGATCCAGTTGCGATAGGGTGTGACGGGGGCGCTGCGCAGCCAGGCGATCAGGGCCATTACCGGGATGGGTTTGGCCAGTAGGCCGAGCAGGGCGTTGTCGCTGGCCAGTGCATATATATAGAGGGCAGCGGCGGCCAGGGCGAGCATCATCAGGTGGCTTGGACGGGGCATGGGCGGTCCTTGCTGCTGGGCTGCCACAAGCATAGCCCTGATTCTGGTTTCTGCTTCGGCCTGTACCGGCCCTTTCGCGGGCAAGCCCGCTCCCACAGGTACTGTGCACAGTTAGAGGGCTGCAGTAATCCTGTGGGAGCGGGCTTGCCCGCGAAAGGGCCGGTACAGGAAAAAGAAAGGCCCGGGGCTTTCGCAAGCCCCGGGCCTCAGTCAGCAACCCACTATCAGTGGAACTGCTCTTCCTCGGTCGAACCGGTCAGCGCGGTTACCGACGAAGCGCCACCCTGGATCACGGTGGTCATGTCATCGAAATAGCCGGTGCCGACTTCCTGCTGGTGCGCCACGAAGGTGTAGCCCTTGCTGGCGTCGGCGAATTCCTGCTCCTGCAGCTTCACGTAGGCGGTCATGTCGTTGCGGGCGTAGTCGTGCGCCAGGTTGAACATGCCGTGCCACATGTTGTGGATACCGGCCAGGGTGATGAACTGGTGCTTGTAGCCCATGGCCGACAGCTCACGCTGGAATTTGGCGATGGTCGCGTCGTCCAGGTTCTTCTTCCAGTTGAAGGAAGGCGAGCAGTTGTAAGACAGGATCTGGTCCGGGTACTCCTTCTTGATCGCTTCGGCGAAGCGGCGGGCTTCGTCCAGGTCCGGCTTGGCGGTCTCGCACCAGATCAGGTCGGCGTACGGGGCGTAGGCCAGGCCACGGGCGATGGCCTGGTCGAGGCCGGCGCGCACCTTGTAGAAGCCTTCACGGGTACGCTCGCCGATCACGAACGGCTGGTCGTACGGGTCGCAGTCGCTGGTCAGCAAGTCGGCGGCGTTGGCGTCGGTGCGGGCCAGGATGATGGTCGGCACGCCGGCAACGTCCGCAGCCAGGCGGGCTGCCACCAGCTTCTGAACGGCCTCCTGGGTAGGTACCAGTACCTTGCCGCCCATGTGGCCGCATTTTTTCACCGAAGCCAGCTGGTCTTCGAAGTGCACGCCGGCAGCGCCCGCTTCGATCATGTTCTTCATCAGTTCGTAGGCGTTGAGTACGCCGCCGAAACCGGCTTCGGCGTCGGCCACGATCGGTGCGAAGTAATCGATGTAGCCGTCATCGCCTGGGTTCTTGCCGGCTTTCCACTGGATCTGGTCGGCGCGGCGGAACGCGTTGTTGATGCGCTTGACCACGGTCGGTACCGAGTCGACCGGGTACAGCGACTGGTCTGGGTACATCGACTCGGCCGAGTTGTTGTCAGCGGCCACCTGCCAGCCCGACAGGTAGATGGCCTGGATGCCGGCTTTTACCTGCTGCACCGCCTGGCCGCCGGTCAGGGCGCCCATGCAGTTGACGAAATCTTTTTCTGGGCGGAAGGACGGGTGGGCACCCTGGGTGACCAGCTTCCACAGTTTTTCTGCGCCTTGGCGAGCAAAGGTGTGCTCAGGCTGCAGGGAGCCACGCAGGCGAACGACATCGGCGGCGGTGTAGGTACGGGTCACGCCTTTCCAGCGCGGGTTCTCGGCCCAGTCTTTCTCGAGGGCTGCAATTTGCTGTTCGCGTGTCAGTGCCATGGAAATAAACCTCGTCGCATCGATCTTGGGTTAATTGTGCTGATGCTCGGGGCTGATCAGGGACCTGGCGGCTGTCCTGTCCGGGGGAGTGCGGCGGCGAACGCGAAGGCTCGAAGGGGAAGGGTGTGCAGCCCAGGCGCAAGTGTGCTCCGGCAGGTCGGCTCGTGGTTGCCTTGCTGCGGTGCTACGCGATTGCCAGTACTGCGGTGATGCGCTTCCGTCCCTCGGGACAACTTCTTCGTTGCAGTCGCAATCCCGTCGAACCGCCTTGTGGGCCGTATAGACACGAGGTGCCTCCAGGGGTGGGAGGAGTACGCCTCGAAGGCCCTTGCCAGGGCCCCTGATTAGCGGGAGCGAGGCCATCATGCCCTTGGGAAAAAGACCCTGTCAAATGTTTTGTAGTGCTTTTTTCTGCTTACTACATCTTTGGTCTAATGCGACTTGCTGGTCAGTTTCAAGGCCTTTGGTCGAGGCCTTGATTTGCCTGGGATCAGTCCAGAAGGTCGACTTTGACACGCAAAGTCATGTTTTCACCCCGTTGCGTGCTGTAAGTACGGCTTGACGGGTTGCGATCGGCTTGGCTCTGCTGGTTGTGGCCGGCCAGGGTGATCCATTCGCCGAGCCTTCCGCTGATGGTCGTGTCGGTACTTTGCACTTTCACTACATCGGCACGTTCCTGGCTCATTCGGTCATTATTGGTGCTGATTTGCAGACGAACCGTATCTCCGCTCAGGCTTGGCGTGACATAGAAACCCTGGGTCACGTTGCGGTATTCGGTATTGCTCTGGATGCGCCCGTAGCCGTCGGTGCTGGTGCTGGTGATCGGAATGCTCTGGCCGACCTGGATCAATGCCGGTTGGCCCTCGCTGGCCTGGATCTGCTGCAGGCCGCCGTCGCGGTTGCTGGTGCCGTAGCGGATGACCTGGCCGTTGCCACGGTTGTCCTGGTAGTTGCTGTCGGTGTTGTCGACGCTGATCAACAGGCGCTTGGGTGCGGTGTCCAGCTGTTGCAGCAGGGTGCGCAGGTCGTCGATGCGTTCGGGGCTGGCGTTGACGATCAGCTTGTTCTCGAAGGCGCTGACGGTGCCGTCGCGGCCGATGAAGGCCTGGGCGGCGGGCAGCAGTTCGGCGCTACTGCGATGCTGCAGGGGCACCACCTCGGTGGCGGCCTGGGCGGTGAGGCTGGCGGCCAGCAGCAGCGAGGCGAAAAGGGGGCGTAGCGGCATGCTCATGTTCTCCGCAAGTGGAATCAACATGATGGCAAATTTGTCAGGAGTTTGCCGGGCCTGGATCACAGCTGCTTGTCTGCAGGTTTGTCACGCAATGGCCACAGGCCGATGAAACGCCTTGCGGTGGCCGCTGCCAGACAAATTCCGTAACATCGCGCCCCTTGATTTTTCGTACCGTCCGCCTGGACAGCACCACAGGATGCCCATGAAACCCGCCCGACTACGCGCCGACCTGCTCGCCGGCCTGACCACTTCGTTTGCCTTGGTGCCCGAATGCATCGCCTTTGCCCTGGTGGCCCATCTCAACCCATTGATGGGCCTGTATGGCGCCTTCATCATCTGCACCCTCACGGCGTTGTTCGGCGGCCGTCCGGGGATGATTTCCGGCGCCGCAGGTTCGATGGCGGTGGTGATCGTCGCCCTGGTGGTGCAACACGGTGTGCAATACCTGCTGGCCACGGTGCTGCTGGGCGGGGTGGTGATGATCCTGTTCGGCCTGTTGCGACTGGGCAAGCTGGTGCGCCTGGTGCCGTACCCGGTGATGCTCGGCTTCGTCAACGGCCTGGCGATCGTCATCGCCATGGCTCAGCTCGAGCACTTCAAGGACGGTGAGCACTGGCTAGCCGGCTCGCCGCTGTACCTGATGATCGGCCTGGTGGCACTGACCATGCTGGTGGTCTACGTGCTGCCGAAGTTGACCCGCGCGGTGCCTCCAGCGCTGGTGGCGATTCTCGGGGTTGGCATGCTGGTGTACCTGCTCGACCTGCCGACGCGCACCCTTGGTGACATGGCGCACATCGCTGGTGGCCTGCCGCAGCTGGCCTTGCCGCAGGTGCCGTGGAACCTGGAAACCCTGAAGATCGTCGCCCCCTACGCGGTGCTGATGGCCATGGTCGGCTTGCTGGAAACCCTGCTGACGCTCAACCTGACCGACGAAATCACCGAGAGCCGCGGCTACCCGGACCGCGAATGCGTGGCCCTGGGGGCCGCCAACATGCTCTCCGGCCTGTGCGGTGGCATGGGCGGCTGCGCGATGATCGGCCAGACCGTGATCAACCTCAGCTCCAATGGCCGTGGTCGGCTGTCGGGGGTGGTGGCCGGGGTGATGATCCTGCTGTTCGTGCTGTTCCTGTCGCCGCTGATCGAGCGCATCCCGCTGGCGGCGCTGGTCGGGGTGATGTTCGTGGTGGCCCAGCAGACCTTTGCCTGGGCCTCGCTGCGCGTGCTGCACAAGGTGCCGGTGAGCGATGTGCTGGCGATCATCGCAGTCACGGTGGTGACGGTGTTCACCGACCTGGCCATGGCGGTGTTGTTCGGTATCGTCATCGCGGCGGTGAACTTTGCCTGGCAGCATGCCCGCGAGCTGTATGCCGACAGCCACGAGGACGGGGAAGGGGGCAAGCACTACCAGGTGCATGGCACACTGTTCTTTGCCTCGACCGCGCCATTTCTCAACCAGTTCGACCCGGCCAGTGACCCGGCCAAGGTCACCCTTGATTGCCAGCATTTGAGCTTTGTCGATTACTCAGCGATTGCTGCGCTGAAGACCTTGCGTGAGCGCTATGCCAAGGCGGGCAAGCATTTGCGTGTGGTGCACCTTTCCGAGCGCTGCAAGAAGCTGCTGAAGCGGGCTGGCGAGCAACATTGAAGAGGGTTGCTGCCTGTTCCGGCCTCATCGCGGCTAAAGCCGCTCCTACAAGGGCTATGCGATCCCTGTAGGAGCGGCTTTAGCCGCGATGAGGCCAGCACAGGAGAGAGCTTTACTCCCCGCGGTTCTTCTTCACGATGGCATCGGCAATGCTCGCCGGTGCCTCGGCATACCGAGTGAACTCCATCGAAAAGCTCGCCCGCCCCTGGGTCATCGAGCGCATCGAGGTGGCATAGCCGAACATCTCGCCCAGCGGCACCTCGGCGCGGATCACCTTGCCGGCCGGCGTCTCGTCGCCATCCTGGATCATGCCCCGGCGCCGGCTCAAGTCGCCAAGAATATCGCCCTGATACTCTTCCGGCGTCACTACCTCGACCTTCATCACCGGCTCCAGCAACACCGCGCCGCCTTTTTGCGACAGCTGCTTGGTGGCCATGGAGGCGGCAATCTTGTAGGCCATCTCGTTGGAGTCGACGTCGTGGTAGGAGCCGTCGAATACTGCCGCTTTCAGGTTGATCAGCGGATAACCTGCCAGCACGCCGTTCTTCATCTGCTCTTCGATGCCTTTCTGGATCGCCGGGATGTACTCGCGCGGCACCACGCCGCCGACGATCTCGTTGATGAACTCCAGGCCTTCCTTGCCCTCATCGCCGGGCGCGAAGCGGATCCAGCAGTGGCCATACTGGCCGCGCCCGCCGGACTGGCGAACGAAGCGGCCTTCGATCTCGCAGGTGTTGCGGATCTTCTCGCGGTAGGCCACCTGCGGTTTGCCGATATTGGCGTCGACGTTGAACTCGCGTTTCATGCGGTCGACGATGATGTCCAGGTGCAGTTCGCCCATGCCGGAGATGATGGTCTGGCCGGTTTCTTCGTCGGTGCGCACGCGGAACGACGGGTCTTCCTGGGCCAGCTTGCCCAGGGCGATGCCCATTTTTTCCTGGTCGCCCTTGGTCTTGGGCTCTACCGCCACCGAGATCACCGGGTCGGGGAAGTCCATGCGTTCGAGGATGATCGGCTTGTCGATGTCGCACAGGGTATCGCCGGTGGTGACATCCTTCATGCCGATCAGCGCGGCGATGTCACCGGCGCATACGTCCTTGATCTCGGCGCGCTGGTTGGCGTGCATCTGCACCATGCGGCCGATACGTTCCTTCTTGCCTTTCACCGAATTGAGCACGGCGTTGCCTGAGCTGAGCACGCCGGAATACACCCGGGCGAAGGTCAGTGTGCCGACGAAGGGGTCGGTGGCGATCTTGAAGGCCAGGGCGGAGAACGGCTCTTTGTCGTCGGCGTGACGTTCCAGGTGTTTTTCTTCGTCGTCCGGGTCGGTGCCCTTGATCGCCGGGATCTCCGAGGGGGCGGGCAGGTAGTCGATGACCGCGTCGAGCATCAGCGGCACGCCCTTGTTCTTGAACGACGAGCCGAGGATGGTCGGGACAATTTCATTGGCGATGGTGCGCTGGCGCAGGGCGGCCTTGATTTCATCGACACTCAGTTCCTCGCCTTCGAGAAACTTCATGGTCAGCTCATCATTGGCTTCGGCGGCGGCCTCGATCATGTGCGCGCGCCATTCGTCGGCCAACGCCTGCAGTTCGGCGGGAATGTCCTCTTCGCGGTAGCTGGTGCCCTGGTCGTTGTCGTTCCAGTAGATCGCCTTCATCTTCACCAGGTCGATCTGGCCGATGAAGTTCTCCTCGCTGCCGATGGCCAGCTGGATCGGCACCGGGTGGTGGCCCAGGCGCTGGTCGATCTGCTTGACCACCCGCAGGAAGTCAGCCCCCTGGCGGTCCATCTTGTTGATGTAAGCCAGCCGCGGCACGTGGTACTTGTTGGCCTGGCGCCAGACCGTTTCGGATTGCGGCTCGACGCCGTCGGCGCCGCTGAACACCACCACCGCGCCATCGAGCACGCGCAGCGAGCGCTCCACCTCGATGGTGAAGTCGACGTGGCCGGGGGTGTCGATGATGTTGAAGCGGTACTTGTCGGCGAACTGCTTGGTCGAGCCTTGCCAGAAGGCCGTGGTCGCCGCCGAGGTGATGGTGATGCCGCGCTCCTGCTCCTGGGCCATCCAGTCCATGGTCGCGGCGCCATCGTGCACCTCGCCCATCTTGTGGTTGACCCCGGTGTAGAACAGGATGCGCTCGGTGGTCGTGGTCTTGCCAGCATCCACGTGGGCGACGATGCCGATATTGCGGTACAGCTCGATGGGCGTTGTACGGGCCATGACGGACTACCTGCGGCGATGCGGATTCTCCCACGGTAGCAGAGCGGGGGAATCCTGCCTGACCGCCGGGCCGTCAGTCAGCCTGGGCTTGCAGCATCCATTGGCCGTCGATTTCGCGGGCCAGGCCGCTGGCCGGCAGCAGGGCCAGCAGGCGCTCGTGCAGGGCCGTTTCGGTGAAGGTCTTGAGGGTGGTGAGGTCCAGCGCACCGATCAGGCTGAGGTCGGCCTTGGTGTACGACAGCCAGGCCTTTTTCAGCACCTGGGCGACGTCGCTGCCGGCGGTGCTGGCGAAGCGGCGGTGCCACGGGCGGCCTTCGAAGGTGAAATTGTGGGCGTGGCTGTAGCTGCTTTCATCGCTGCCTTCGGCGCAGCGGTAACAGCTGCACGGGCCTTCGCCGAAGGCGTTGCGCAGGTAGCTGTTGAAATCCACGACGGGCTTGAGGGTCAGGCGTTTGTCGACCTCGAACAGGTCGGCGATCAGGGGTTCTTCGGCGCTCACTCAGGTGTCCTCGTGTGGTGTGGCGTGCATCGGCGGGCACCCTAACAGATCAGGCCTTTCAGATCACCTGTTGCAGGTCTGGCCTTTTCGCGGATGAATCGTGGCGCCGAACCGCCGCTCCCACAGGTATTGTGCACATCGTGAGCAATGAGAAATTCCTGTGGGAGCGGGCTTGCCCGCGAAGAGGCCGCTAGAGACAACAGCGATCACCTGCCGTACTCTACGCGCCTTCACGCCTATACATCCCTTTGAGGTAACCCCGCTTGAGCACCAAGTACCCGTACACCGCCACCGTGACCATCAGCGCCGAAGACCGTGGCGGTGACACCGAAGCCTCGGAAAACCCCGGCATGCGCGTTGGCCTGGAGGCGGTGACCGAAACCCTGAAGAAGGTGCATTTCGTCGGTACGCTCGCGGCCCCCGAGAAATCCGCCACGCACATCTGCGTGACCCTGGAGAACGGCCTGACCTACTACGGCCCGATCGTCAACGGCCACGCTGAACTCGAAGGCGGCTGGATCGCCTTCGAGTCCGACATGCTCACCCCTGAAGAACTGGGCCTGTAAGCCCCGATTCAGTTCAGCTCGGCCAGGCACTGCTCGAGGATATCCAGCCCTTCCTCGAGCACCTCGGCCTCGATGGTCAGCGGTGCCAGCAGGCGAATGATGTGCCGCGCCTTGCCGCTGGGCATCAGCAGCAGCCCCTTGGCTCGCGCCGCCTCCATCACCTTGGCCAACTGGGCGGGCGCCGGGCTGCCATCGGCATTGACGAATTCGATGCCGCGCATGGCGCCGGTACCGGTCAGGCGGCCGATGTACGGGCTCAGGTTCGAGGCCTTCCAGCGGGCATGGCGGCCAACGATCGCCTGCTCCTGTCGCTCACCCCAGGTGGCGACGTTCTCGTCGGTCATCTGCGCCAGGCTCGCCAGCGCCGCCGCGCAGGCGATCGGGTTGCCCGAATAGGTGCCGCCCAGGCCGCCTTTGGGCAGCGCTGCCATCAGTTCCTGCCGCCCGACCACCGCACCCAGTGGCATGCCACCGGCGATGCTTTTCGCCAGCAACAGCAGGTCTGGTTCGATACCCAGACGCGGGAAGGCGAAGCGTTGGCCGGTGCGGCCGAAGCCGGACTGGATCTCGTCGATGATGATCAGGATCCCGCGCTCGTCGCAGAAGCGCCGCAGCGCCTGGGCAAACGCCGGGTCGAGGGCAAGGAACCCACCTTCGCCTTGCACCGGCTCGAAGATGAACGCCGCCACGTCTTCTACCGCCAGCTCGACGCTGAACAGGCGATCCATGGCCTTGAGCGCCTGCTCGCAGGTGACGCCGGTATCGGCGCTGGGGTAGGGCAGGTGGTACACCGGCCCTGGCAGTTCACCGACCCGTTGCTTGTAGGGCGCGACCTTGCCGTTGAGGTTCAGGGTGGCCAGGGTGCGGCCGTGGAAGCCTCCGTCGAAGGCGATGATGGCGCGTTTACCGGTGGCGCCGCGGGCGACCTTCAGGGCGTTTTCCGCCGCTTCCGCGCCACTGTTGGTGAGCATGCCGGCCAGCGGGTAGCTGACCGGCACGAACTGGCGCAGGCGCTCCATCAATTCCAGGTACGGGCCATGGGGGGCGGCGTTGAACGCGTAGTGGGTGAGGCGGCTGGCCTGGGCCTGGATCGCTTCGACCACGGCCGGGTTGCAATGGCCCAGGTTGAGCACGCCGATGCCGCCGACAAAGTCGATGTAACGTTTGCCGTCGGTATCCCAGACTTCGGCATTACGCCCATGGGAAAGTGTGATCGGATGAACGATGGCGATGGATTGACTGATACTTTCCAGATTCATGGGCACGCGGACCTTGTTCGAGTTTCTTAATATCCAATCGCGCCGCGGTATTATTGCGCAAACGAATTATTCGATTGCGGTCATTCCCCAGATTCATGAACTGGCCCCTTCGCGGGCAAGCCCGCACCCACAGGGTCAGCGCAAGATTCAAGTCTTGTGTAGTACCTGTGGGAGCGGGCCTTGCCCGCGAAGAGGCCAGTACAGGCCATATCAATCTCCCTCAGCCACCCGCTCGCGAATCCACTGTACGAACGCCTTGACCTTGGGCACTTCGGCGGCATGTTCGGCATGGGCAATGAAATGCCGGCCATTGCTCGCCACCGGGTGGTCCCAGGCCACCACCAGCTTGCCTTCGCTCAGTTCCTCGGCGACCAGGTAGCGCGGGATCAGGGCGATGCCACAGCCGGCGATGGCCGCCCGGATGCACAGGTAGAACGTGTCGAAGCGCGGCCCGTGGTAGCTGTTCTGGCTATGCAGGCCCAGCCCCAGGAACCATTCGTGCCAGGCCTCCGGCCGTGAGGCGCACTGCAGCAGCCGGTGTTCGGTGAGTGCCTGGGCGCTGTCGAAACGGTGCCGGGCCAGCACCTCGGGCGCACACACCGGTACCACCTCCTCGCTGAACAGCTCGATGCAGGTGGCCCCCGGCCAGGTGCCCTGGCCGAAGAAGAAGGCGATATCGGCCTTGGCCTGCACCAGGTCGAACGGTTCCAGCTCGTTGCGGATGTCCAGGTGGATGCGCGGGTGGCGGTCGCCGAAGCCCTTGAGCCTGGGTACCAGCCAGCGCGCGCCGAAGGTCGGCTGGGTGGCGATGCGCAGCACCTCGGTCTCGTCGCCGTAGCTGAGGATGTAGCGGCTGGAGATGTCGATCTGGGTGAGGATCTTGTTCACCTCGGTGAGGTACAGCGCGCCAGCCGGGGTCAGGTGCAGGCGCCGGCGAATACGCTGGAACAGCGAATGCGACAGCATGTCCTCGAGCTGCGCGACCTGCTTGCTGACGGCGCTCTGGGTCAGGTGCAGCTCCTGTGCCGCACGGGTGAAGCTCAGGTGCCGGGCGGCGGCTTCGAAGCACTGCAGGGCGGTGGTCGAGGGCATCAGGCGTTTGGACATGGCAGGCGCATACCGAGCAAAAAAGGAAGAAGTTCATTCCGTAATGGAATCATGTGCTTCGAAAAGGTCGTTTGTTGACCTCGCCCTATAGATTAATACTGACCTCGAACAACGATTACAACCGGTACGGCGAAGAGGAGGCAAGTACGGCACCGGCGACATAAAACAACAACAACGAGCAATACGACCTGCACGAATTCTGCTCCAACTTTTCAGCCGTCGACGGCAGCACAGCCGCACGCCGGCCGACCCATTCGAGGGTTCTCCATGGCTTCGCTACACAACAACAAACAGCGTTCCTTGCAGCACGGCCTGACTTCGCGTCAGGTGTCCATGATTTCCATTGCCGGCATCATCGGTGCCGGCCTGTTCATCGGATCTTCCAACGCCATTGCCACGGCTGGCCCGGCCATTCTCATCTCCTACGCCATGACCGGCCTGCTGGTGCTGCTGGTGATGCGCATGCTGGGCGAAATGGCCATCGCCAACCCCAACAGCGGTTCGTTCTCGACCTACGCCTCCGAGGCCATCGGCCCGTGGGCCGGCTTCACCATCGGCTGGCTGTACTGGTGGTTCTGGGTACTGATCATCCCGGTCGAGGCCATCGCCGGCGCGGACATCCTGCATGCCTACTTCCCGGGCGTGCCGTCCTGGCTGTTCGCCTTCCTGATCATGGTGGTGCTGTCGGGCAGCAACCTGGTCAGCGTGAAGAACTTCGGCGCGTTCGAGTACTGGTTCGCACTGGTCAAGGTGATCGCGATCATCGCCTTCATCGTGGTCTGCAGCCTGGCGGTGTTTGGCTTCTGGCCGCTGGCCGAGGTATCCGGCATCAGCCGCCTGTGGGACCACGGCGGGTTCATGCCCAACGGCTTTGGCACCGTGCTCGGTGGCGTGTTGATCACCATCTTCTCGTTCTTCGGCGCCGAGATCGTCACCATTGCCGCCGACGAAACCGCCAACCCGAAAGACAAGATCCGCCGCGCCACCAACCTGGTGGTGTACCGCATCGCGATCTTCTACCTGGCGTCGATCTTCCTGGTGGTGTCACTGGTGGCCTGGAACGACCCTGGCCTGAAGGCGGTGGGCTCGTTCCAGCGCGTGCTTGAAGTGCTCAATGTGCCGGGCGCCAAGTTGCTGGTCGACCTGGTGGTGCTGGTAGCTGTGACCAGCTGCATGAACTCCGGCCTGTACACGGCGTCGCGGATGCTCTATTCGCTGGGTGCCCGTGGCCAGGCGCTGAGCATGACCAAGCGTATTTCCGGTGCTGGCGTGCCGACCGTGGCGGTAATCCTCTCGACCCTGGCAGGTTTCGTCGGTTGCTTCGTCAACTACGTGCTGCCGGGCAAGGTGTTCGGGTTCCTGCTGTCTACCACGGGCGCCATCGCCTTGCTGGTGTACCTGGTGATTGCCGTGTCGCAACTGCGCATGCGCGCCCGCGCCGAACGTGAAGGGCGGCCGCTGGAGCTGAAGATGTGGTTGTTCCCATGGCTGACGTGGCTGGTGATCGGCACCATCGTCATGGTCCTGGGCTACATGCTGTTGAGCGATGCCTACCGCTACGAGACGCTGATGACCGCTGGCGTGACCGCATTCATCCTGCTGGTTTCACTGACCCAGAAAAAGAGCGCCAAGGTGCTTGAACAAATGGCCTGAAACTAAATGAAGCGGCGTGCCGGCAGCAACAACTTGCCGGGCCGGCACGCCCGCCCATAGTCCATTAGTCATGGTGCAACTCAAATTCACCCGTTGCTACCCACGTATTGTTATCCGAGCTGAAATTAACACGGTAGTTTCCTTTTATATTGTTACTGTCTAGTCTCGTGACGTCGATCGTGCCCTCGTCACTGCCGAGTCTGATCGCTTTTCCATCGATCGTGCCCAACAGCGTCGCACTGAAATCGCCTGTGCCATATTGCCCCGTTACGAAATCCCATTTGACGGATATTGCCAGGTTCAGATCATAGTCTGGCAAGTCAACCCCATGGATCAAGTTTCTGGTTGCTTTTAACCCCCTGAACTTGCCGTCTGCTTTGATGACATCGCCATCTTTGAGTGTTAGAGAGAATAATTGCTGTGCAGTGGATTCTGCCTTGACTGCTGTATTGGCCATTTGAACACCCTTTAATGTTGGAAAACACCTCGCAATCATAGGCGCGTGAGCCAAGGGCAAAAACTGACAAAACTAATAGTTGCCAGTACGTCTAAGTTAGATCTCAGGCAACGGGCTCGGCGAATCCGCGCTCGGGCGATGTAATAACCCACTCGCCTGACTTTCTGCTTTAATGGGGGCGCTTAGCCCCACTTATAAGCTTTTACAACAAGCAGAGTCAGCCTATGACCGACAACCACCTTTCTCTCCAGACCTTGGCTGCACCCGATGGCACCTGCTACGGCTGCGGCTGCTCGCACCCCAGCGGCCTGCACCTGCAAAGCCACTGGGATGACGATGGCATCCACCTTTTGTGCCGGCATTCACCCGACAGCACCTTCATCGGTTGGCCCGGCCTGGTCTACGGCGGCCTGCTGGCCATGCTGGTCGACTGCCATTCCAACTGGACCGCGATGGCCTATCACTACCGCGCCGAAGGCCGCGAAGCGGGCAGCCTGCCGCGTATCGACTGCGTGACCGGCAGCCTCGGGCTGAACTACCTCAAACCCACGCCGATGGGGGTGGAGCTGCTGCTCAAGGCGCGCGTCGAAGGTGAAGTCGGGCGCAAGACCCGGGTCATCTGCGAGGTCTGGGCCGGCGACGTGCTGACGGTCAGCGCCGACTCGGTGTTCGTGCGGGTGGACACCGAAAAGCTCAAGCTCAAGGCGCATGGTCAGGCCAGCTGATCAACGGCGGGTGATGGTCAGCCAGCCGGGATGTCTCTAGAGTGAGAGGTTCCATTTCAAGGCCAAGGTTGACCATGACCGATCTGAGCGCATTCCCTATCACTCACAAGTGGCCCGCAAAGCACCCCGAGCGCCTGCAACTGTACTCGCTGCCCACGCCCAACGGCGTCAAGGTGTCGATCATGCTGGAGGAGGTCGGTCTGGCCTATGAGCCACACAAGGTCAGCTTCGACAACGATGACCAGCTGAGCCCCGAGTTCATCTCGCTCAGTGCCAACAACAAGATCCCGGCGATCCTCGACCCCAACGGCCCAGGCGGCCAGCCGCTGCCGTTGTTCGAGTCGGGGGCGATCTTGCAGTACTTGGCGGAGAAAAGCGGGCAGCTTTTGAGTCAGGACCCGGCCCAACGTTACCAGACCCTGCAGTGGCTGATGTTCCAGATGGGCGGCATCGGGCCGATGTTTGGCCAGGTCGGTTTCTTCCATTTCTTTGCTGGCAAGGAATATGAAGACAAGCGCCCGCGTGACCGTTACGTCAACGAATCGAAGCGCCTGCTGGGGGTGCTGGACCGGCACCTGAAAGGGCGTGAGTGGATGGTCGATGAGTACAGCATCGCCGACATCGCCATCTTCCCCTGGGTGCGCAACCTGGTGGAGCGCTACAACGCGCGCGAGCTGGTGGGCTTTGACCAATTCAAGGAAGTGCAGCGGGTGCTGGCGAAATTCCTCGAGCGGCCAGCGGTGCAGCGTGGGCTGAAAATCCCCGCCTGATAAACAGCTGAGGACACTGTGGGAGCCGCGCTTGCCGGCGATGGGCCGCGAAGCGGCCCCGGCGATTCATGCAAGAACCTTGAAATCGTGGGGCCGCTTCGCGGCCCATCGCCGGCAAGCGCGGCTCCCA
>NZ_JBIVHT010000023.1:0-77244 GCF_044749325.1 Pseudomonas sp. NPDC089428 | reverse complement strand
TAGCCCAACGAGCATAACCTCTCTCGTTAGGCCAGACACAACATACAAGGAGCGGATTTATCCGCGATGCGCCGCGCGGGCGGCGCTCGATCTCAAAACCGCAGAAGATGTCGAGGCGAACGAGTCGGCGCTCGATCTCAAAACCGCAGAAGGTATCGAGGCGACCACCTCTTGACGCCCACACACACCTTACGCCGTTACTTGCAATTCCCCGCCTTGCGATACCCCGCCGCCTGCGCCTCGGCCTCCGTGCCAAACGCCACCTGGTTCTTCTGCGAAACCTGGCTGTACCCCGGGCAACCACTGGCCAGGTGATACACATGGCTATTGCGGTTGCCCACTACCGCGCCACCCGCCACCGCACTGGCCAGTGTCGGCTTGGCCGCCTCTTTCACTGCCGTAGCCGGCACCACAGCCGCGCCCTGGGGCGTATACCCCAGTGCCCACTTGCGCTCGCCGGTCACGAACGGGTTGTTGTGCCCCATGATCGCGGCAATCCGTTGATCACGCTGCTTCTCCCAGGCCGTTACCGGGTGCTGCTTGTCCCAGGCCATCAGCACCTGTTGCTGCTGGCGCGACATGCTCAGCTTGTAGCGATCGAACATGTAGAACGTGGTGCGTGCCACCAGCCCCTTCACCTCGTCACGTGGCTCGGCGGTTTTCTGCTGGAAATCGATCTTGGTGGTGCACTGGCCGTACTGCGGCGCCACGCCGGACACCATGCCGTAATTGAAATTGCTGCGGTCACCGTTCACTTCGCCCACGGATGGGTAGAGGTTGAACAGGTCGGCTTCCATGGCGCGGAAGGTCGGGTCGCTGTCCACGCAGTGCTCGCGCCCGCCGTTCTGCCAGCACTGGCGCTGGTGGCCGAAGGTCCAGGCCGGGACGATGTGCTCCCACTCGGTACGCTCGGCGCGGGTCTGCAGCTTGCGGGTTTCATAACCACAGGACTTCAGGTCGACCCGGCCGCCGGACTTGCCGACCCAGGTCCACTTGCAGCCACAGTACAACTCGCCCATGGCGCTGCTGCCCTGGTCGAGGTAGATCTTCTGTTTGGCAACCACCTTGGCTTCGGTGAAGGTGGCGGGTGGGGTGGCGAAGGCGGCGGGGATGGCGGCGAAGGCGAGTGCGACGGCGCAAAGCAGTTTCTTCATGAAAATACGTCTTAGGCTTACAAAAGAACGCGATTATACGGCTTGAGGGGTTTGATAGAAGTAATGAAAGGCTTGCGCTTGAGCGTTGCAGCGCTATCGTTTGCGGGTCAGGATTTTGTCGAGCGTGTCGTCATGCAAATTGCCCCGTCGCCTCTCAACGAGGCAGCCCGCCTGTGTTTTCTCGAGAGCCTGAACATTCTCGATACCCCGGCCGAGGAAACCTTCGACCGCATCACCCGCTTGGCCAGTGTGCTGCTCGATGTGCCCATGGCCCTGGTGTCGCTGGTCGACATGAATCGCCAGTGGTTCAAGTCGCGCCAGGGCATCGATGTGGCCGAAACCACGCGAGATGTGGCGTTCTGTGCCCATGCCCTGCATGCCGAGGACATCCTGGTGATCCCGGACGCCAGCGCCGATCCGCGTTTCGTGGACAACCCGCTGGTGACTGGTGGACCGCGCATCCGCTTCTACGCCGGGGTGCCGCTGCGCTTTGCCGGCGAACTGACTGTGGGCACCCTGTGCGTGCTCGACACCCGGCCGCGGCGGGTGTCGGAAACCGAACTGGCGCACCTGCGCGACCTGGCGCGGATCGTCGAGCGCGAGATGCTGCACCGTAGCCTGGCCATCGACTCGGGCAGCGCGGTGCAGCAGGCGGAGCAGGGTGCATTGGTGTCCTCCGAGGCGCGCTTTCGCCGAGTGTTCGACAATAGTCCGACCAGCAAGGCACTGGTTGGCCTTGACGGACGCATCCTCGAACCCAACCGCGAATTCTGCCAGCTGCTGGGCCAGACCAAGGAGTGGCTGGTACTGACTCCGCTGAGCGCGCTGATCGCGCCGCAGGACCTGGCCAAGCTGGACGAGCCTTGGCAGCGCATGGTGGCCGGCGAGCAGGATTCGCTGCTTCTCGAGGTGCGGCTGATTACCGGCGGCAACGCCGCACTGTGGAGCGAACTGAGTGTGTCGGCGCTGCGCAACGATTGCGGTGTCATCGAGCACATGGTGGTGTTCGTGCGTGACATCAGCGAGCGCAAGCGCCGCCAGCAGCAATTGCAGCGCTATCAGGCGACCCTCGAACAGCAGGTGGCGCAGCGCACCGAAGAACTGGCCCGCAGCCAGGAAACCCTGCAGGCCATCGCCGACAATATTCCGGTGCTGATCGCGCAGATCGGCACCGACCTCGAATACCGCTTCAACAATGCCGTGTACCGCCAGGTCTTCGGCGTCGAGCCCACCGAGCTCAGGGGCCGCAAGGTGCAGGATCTGCTCCCGGCGCAGGTGTACCAGCAACTGCTGCCTTGCTTCCGCAAGGCTTTGGCCGGGGAGCGGGTCGAGGCCGACAACGTGCGCTACAGCCCAGACGATACGCGGATCTGGCATGCGTCCTATGTGCCCGATATCCGCAACGGCAAGGTGGAGGGCTTTTTCGTCATGTCGCTGGACGTGACAGAGCGCAAGCACAAGGAAAAGACCCTGCTGGACCAGGCCACGCTCGACCCGTTGACCGGATTGCCCAACCGGGTGGCGTTGCACAAGGAGCTTGATTTCGCCCTGCAGCAGCGGGCCGCCTTTGCCTTGTTCTTCATCGACCTGGATGGTTTCAAGCAGGTCAACGACCAGTACGGGCACGACGCAGGTGATGCCGTGTTGCAGGCTGCTGCGGGACGCATGCTGGCGATCATGCGTACGGACGACACGGTGGCCAGGCTGGCGGGTGACGAGTTCGTGGTCATCGCCCAGGCCGTGGCCAACCAGGCGTCAGCCCGGGATATCGCGCGCAAGCTGTGCGATGTGCTGTCGGCGCCGGTCCAGGTGGAAGGTGGTGAAGTGGCTGTCGGTGCCAGTATCGGGGTTTACCTGAACTTGTCCGGGCATGATCCGCAGAGTGCCGAGGAGGCTTTGGCGTTGGCAGACAAGGCGATGTATGAGGCCAAGCGGGGTGGGCGGAACAGGTTTAGCCTGGTGGCGGATTGACGGGGCATTACTGGCCGGGAGGTGGGGTGGGGCAGCTAGGGGATTGTCTTGAAGTGGCATCAGGGCATCCATGTGCCCGCTTCAAGAGTTGCAGCGCCTGTGAGATCGAGCGCCGCGCGGGCGGCGCTCGATCTCAATAGCGCAGAAGATATCACTGCGAACGATGCGCTCGATCTCACAGGCGCCACAACTCTTGTGGCTGGCACAGGGAGGCCACGATGCGATCCTCAGCCGATCACACCCCCCAATACTGCAACCCCCACAACACCCCCATGCCAACCACCAGGGTCAGCAATGTGCTGCGTGTCCGCCAGGCAACCAGCCCCGCCACGATCGCCGCCGGTATCTGTGGGTTGCCCCAGTCGATACCCGGCTGCCCGGCCCTGAACACCACGGCCGGCAGCACCAGCGCGGCCAATACACTGGCCGGCACATACACCAGCGCGCGGCGCAACATTGGCGGAATGCGCAAGGCACCGTAGAACTCGATGAACGACAGCCGTATCGCAAAGGTGCCCAGACCAATCAGGGCAAAGGTGATCCAGGGGTTCATGTCGGTCATGGCGCCTCCGCTGTCACGCGTGCGCCCTTGCGCAGCTGTTCCAGGGTCAACCCGCTGATCACCCCGCCCAGCGAGGCGACCAGCAAGCCGAGGTTGTAGGGCAGGTCGTGTGCCAGCACCGCCAGCGCACCGCCGACCACCGCCGCGCCCAGCATGGCCGGGTTACGGATGCCCGGCACCAGCAGCGCCAGGAACGACAGCGGAATGGCAAAGCCCAACGACCAGGACTCCGGGATGCCGCCTCCCAGGTACACGCCGGCCAGCACCGCCAGGTTCCAGCCGAACCACATCGGCAAGGCGGTCCCCATGTAGTAGGGGAAGGCAAACCGGCCGAGGCCGTCGGCGCCGAATTTCAGGCTGCACAGGGCGAACGCCTGATCGGAAAGCAGGTATGACAACGACCAGGTCTTGCGCCGTGGCAGGTCGCTCAGGTGCGGGGCCAGGGCGGCGCTGTACATCAGGAAGCGCAGGTTGATCACCAGGGCGGTGACCACCATGGTCAGCGGCAGTGCGCCGTTGTGCAGCAGTTGCAGCACCACCATCTGCGCTGAACCGGAATAGAACAGCAGGGTCATGCCCATCGCGTCGAGTGGCGACATACCCATGCCGATGGCCGTCACCCCGGTGATCAGGCCGAAGGGCACCATGCCGGTCATCAGTGGCAGAACTGCGCGCACTCCCTCGGTGAATGCGTGCATTGCGCTTTTGCAAGGCATGTGGGTTCCTTGGAAATTGGTCAGGCCCGCTCAAGGTAAAACCCGCATGGCTTGGTAACAACACATATTGATGATATTTCAGGCCTGAAGATACCAGGCCTGAAACCCTGTCGCGCGATTCACCCAGGTTTCAAACCAACTCGGCTTGCGTTGTCTGCCCGGCCAGCTTGGCCTGGGTCTTGATCTCGACGTCTTCCTTCATTCGCTGGGCGATCTGCTCATCGACCTTGGCCTGCTGCTCAGGTGGCAGGGCGTTGTATTCGTCCTCGGTCAGGCCCAGTTCCTGGAGGATCTTTTCCTTGATCTTCTCTTCCGGCGACTTGGCCATGTAGTCGTGGAAGGCCTGCACGGCATCACCGCTTTCCTGGGTGCTGGCGCCGGCCTGCTGGCGAGCGGCGAGGTCAGGGTTCTGCAGCATCACTTTGAGCTTGGCGAAGGCTTCTTCGCGGGCATCGTCGGCATTCTGCTGCGAAGTGCTGCCCTGGCTGTTCTGCTGCGCGGACGCATTGCTGGTGGCCAGCGGCGCACGGAACGGCACCAGCTCGGCTTGCGCCTGGTCATGGTTGATGCGCTGCTGCTGGTGCACGGTGGCCTGCCAACCCAGGCCATTGAGGGTGATTGCCATGTTCTCCTCCTTGGACGTTGCAAAGCCTGGGGAGTGGGGCAAAACCCATGCCAGCCGTGCAGGCCGCGAAAATAGGACGTTCAGGCTATTCCGGTGGCCGGTCACCAGGCATATGCTTGCCTGTCAGAGGAAGCACGTTGCCGCCTGCGGCAAAAAAAAAAGCACTGTCGGCAGCACCTTGATCGGGGCGCAGTTGCTGGACACCAGGGAGAGCGTCCATGAGTCAGGAAGCAGCGCCGGCACCTGCCGGCTTCAGTGAACAGCAGCTGGCCACACTGTTCGAGCTGATCAGCGATGGTATCTGGGACTGGAATGCCAATACCGGCTATGTCTATCGCAACCCCGGCTGGTACGCCATGCTCGGCTACGAAAACCATTCCAAGGCCAACACCGTGTTCACCTGGGAAAGCGTGATCCACCCCGAGGACTATCCACGGGTGATGGCGCATTTCGAGGCCTACATCAACCAGCGCAACGAGCGCTATCTGATCGAGTACCGCTGCCGCTGCCACGATGGCAGTTACCTGTGGGTCGAGGACAGTGGCCATATCATCGAGCGCAACGAAGATGGCTCGGTAGCCCGCATGCTCGGCGCGCACCGCAATATCGATGCGGGCAAGCGCCTGGTCGAGCAGCTGGAGCAGAAGAACCATTCGCTGGAGGCCCAGGTGGTCGAGCGCACCCGTGAGCTGTCGTGGGTCAACCAGCAGCTGCAGCGCCAGCTTGACGAAAATCGCATTCTGGCCGAGCGCGATGCGCTGACGCGGATTGCCAATCGCTATCGGCTGGAGAAGACCTTGCAGCAGGAGTGCGAACGGGCCAAGCGTTTTCGCCAGCCGCTGGCGCTGATTGCCATGGACCTGGATGATTTCAAGCCGATCAATGACCGTTATGGCCATGCCCGGGGTGACGCGGCGTTGGTCCAGGTGGCGGACAACCTGCGTGCCAGCCTGCGCGAACTCGACCTGCTGGCGCGCTGGGGCGGCGACGAATTCGTCATGGTGCTGCCGCAGACCACGCTGGGCGAGGCGCTCGAGCTGGCGGGGCAGCTGCGCCGGGTGATGGAGCGGCTCGAACCGGTGGGTGAATGCCGGCTGACCATGAGCTATGGCGTGGTGCAGTGGCAGGACGGCGAGGGTCAGCAGGACCTCTTGGGCCGGGCTGACAAGGCCTTGTACCGGGCCAAGGGCACGGGCAAGAACGCCATTTGCGATTGAATCGGGCGGCGGTGTTGGGATACCGGTTGGGGTTGCTGACGCGGATCCTGATCGCCGGTACGCGCGCGGCTTAAAGTTTCCTGTCAGCATGCCGACTCATAGGTCACTGGGTACGGGCAATGCATCCGTATCGCCAATGGTTGGAGTTCCTGCCCGCAGCGGCAGGGTGCGTCGCCTTGCGTCCACTTCAATTCATGCCCCGCTGCCGGTCGACGCAACCTGCGGTGGGCATTGGTCTCAAAGAGTTCTGAAGGGGCAAGTATGAATCTTTATGTCAACCAGGTGAAAAACAAGCCGGACTACCGGGGTGCGCTGTTCAAGGGCGATATTTTCCTTGAGACCGGCCTTGGCAATGCGCATCACCTGTGCGCCCTGGCCCGGCAGAGCATCACCGCCGCATTCGAGGGTGAGACCGATCACCAGTCGCTGCACAAGATGATGCCGGTGGAAACCTTCGTCGAGCGCGTCACCGCCCTCAAGCGCCAGTTCACCAATGGCCCCGAAGCCAAGGCACTGATCCGCGATTTCATCCGCGAAATCGGCGCCGACCCGAAGGACTACATCTTCGACGTGCCGCGGGTGCGCGTGGTGCCGAACTACGACTACCTGCATGCGGGCGTGAGCTACGCCTACAAGCCACACCGGGATACCTGGTACGGCAGCGTCGAAAGCCAGGTGAACACCTGGATGCCGGTGTACAGCATCGAACCCGAACAGACCATGATGATCAACCCGGCATATTTCGAGCGGCCGGTGCAGAACAGTTCGGCGCAGTGGAGCCTGAACGACTGGATCAACGTGCAGCGGCACAAGGCGTCGCAGAACATCACCGAAGAGACGCGCGTACACCCGGTGCCGCTGGAAGACATCGACACCAGCGCCGAGCTGCGCGTGGCGGCCAACAGTGGCGAGATGCTGATCTTCTCGGGTGCCCACCTGCACGGTACCGTGGCCAACTTCACCGACAAGGTGCGCTTCAGCGTGGACTTCCGCCTGATCCACCTGCAAGACTTGCTGCACAAGCGCGGCGCACCGAACGTCGACAACGGCTGTTCGGACGCAGAGGCCGGCTTCAAAGACTTTTTCAATGCCAGCGACTTTTCGCAATTCCAGGGAGTTAACCCATGACCAAGCGTCGTCTGACCGCTGCCGAGGTCGAGTACAACGAAAAGCGCGCCAGCGTGCTGAGCCGTGTCGATGCCCAATACGTGGCTGATGCACCGTTCGTGTTCGCCAACCGTATCGCCGTGACTGCTGCACTGTCGCGCATCGAACTGTTCAAGATGGTCCAGGATATTCCCGGCGCCATCGTCGAGTGTGGTGTGTACAAAGGCAACTCGCTGATGCTGTACATGCAGCTGTCGATGATTCTCGAGCCTTATGCGATCAACCGTTCGATCATCGGTTTCGACACCTTCGGCGGCTTTGCCAGCATCGATGCCGAACAGGACCCGGCGGACATCAACGAAAGCATGTTCTCCGACACCGACGAGACCCTGATCCAGGACATGATCGATGCCAACGACCTGATCCGTCCGGTCAACCGCATCCCGCGTTGCGAGATCGTCAAGGGCGACATCCTGGAAACCGTGCCGGCCTTCGTCAAGACTCGCCCGGACCTGGTGGTGGCGATGCTGATCCTCGACACCGACCTGTACAAATCGACCAAGGTGGCGCTGGAAACCTTCCTGCCGTACATGCCCAAGGGCGCGATCGTGGTGCTGGACGAAGTGGCCTACCGCAACTTCCCGGGCGAGACCCAGGCCCTGCGTGACGTGCTGGACCTGAACAAGATCGAACTCAAGCGCCTGCCGTTCGATTCGTCGGTGGGCTACTTCCGCGTCTGACGTGCGCTAGCGACCCGCAAAAAAAGACCCGCGGCGCCTGGGGCGCAGCGGGTCAAATCGGCCTCGGCCGCTTCAGTGTCAGATATGCAGTGCGTGGCCCAGCGCGCGCAGTGCCGCTTCCTGCACCGCCTCGCCCAATGTCGGGTGAGCATGGATGGTCCCGGCCACATCCTCCAGCCGTGCGCCCATCTCCAGCGACTGGGCGAACGCCGTGGACAGTTCCGATACCGCCACGCCAACCGCCTGCCAGCCCACGATCAGGTGGTTGTCACGCCGCGCCACCACCCGCACAAAACCGCTTTTCGATTCCAGGCTCATGGCCCGGCCGTTAGCGGCGAACGGGAACTGCGCGACGATGCAGTCCAGCCCTTGCTGGCTGGCTTGCTCCGGTGTCTTGCCGGCGACCACGACTTCCGGGTCGGTGAAGCACACCGCAGCAATGGCCGCAGGTTCGAAACGCCGGGTCTTGCCGGCAATGATTTCGGCCACCATCTCACCTTGCGCCATGGCGCGGTGGGCGAGCATCGGCTCGCCCGCCACGTCACCAATGGCCCAGACGTTGCGCATGCTGGTCTGGCAGCGCTCGTCGATGGCAATGGCGGCGCCGTTCATCTTCAGCTCCAGGGATTCCAGGTTGAAGCCTTGGGTCCGTGGCCGGCGGCCCACGGCCACCAGCACCCGGTCGGCCTCCAGGCGCAGTTGCCCGCCCTGGCCATCGCTGGCCAGCAGGCAGCCGTTCTCGTAGCCTTCGACGCTGTGGCCCAGGTGCAGGGCGATGCCCAGTTTCTTCAGCGATTCGGCCACCGGCGCTGTCAGTTCGCTGTCATAGGTCGGCAGAATGCGTTCGCGCGCTTCCACCACGCTGACCTGCGCGCCCAGCTTGCGGTAGGCGATGCCCAGTTCCAGGCCGATGTAACCGCCGCCCACCACCACCAGGTGCTTGGGCAGGGCCTTGGGCGCCAGGGCTTCGGTGGAGGAGATGATCGGCCCGCCGAGCGGCAGCATCGGCAGTTCGACGCTGTTCGAGCCGGTAGCCAGCAGCAGGTGCTCGCACTGGATGCGCTGGCCATCGACCTCGACCTGTTTGCCGTCGAGGATCTTCGCCCAGCCGTGAATCACCTTGACCCCATGCTTTTTCAGCAAGGCGGCCACGCCGGTGGTCAGGCGGTCGACGATGCCGTCTTTCCAGGCCACGCTCTGGCCGATGTCCAGGCGCGGGGTATCCACGCTGATGCCCAGTGGCGACTGCCCGGCAAAGCGCGTGGTCTGGTGGAACTGCTCGGCCACATGGATCAGCGCCTTGGACGGGATGCAGCCGATGTTCAGGCAGGTGCCACCGAGGGCCTGGCCTTCGACCAGCACGGTGGGGATGCCCAGTTGCCCGGCGCGGATGGCGGCTACGTAGCCGCCGGGGCCGCCGCCGATGATCAGCAGGGTGGTGTCGAGGATCTGGGTCATGCTCACTCCAGGAACAGACATGCAGGTTGTTCGAGCAGGCCACGCACGGCCTGGATGAACTGCGCGGCATCCATGCCATCGACCACCCGGTGGTCGAACGAACTGGACAGGTTCATCATCTTGCGCACGACGATCTGGCCGTCGATCACCACCGGGCGCTCGACGATGCGGTTGACGCCAACAATCGCCACTTCCGGGGTGTTGACCACCGGTGTGCTGACGATGCCGCCGAGTGCGCCAAGGCTGGTCAGGGTAATGGTCGAGCCGCTCAGTTCTTCACGGCTGGCCTTGTTGTTGCGTGCGGCGTTGGCCAGGCGCGCGATCTCGCCGGCATTGGCCCACAGGCTGGCGGCCTCGGCATGGCGCAGCACCGGCACCATCAGGCCGTTGTCACCCTGGGTGGCGATGCCCACGTGTACCGCGCCGTGGCGGGTGATGACCTGGGCTTCGTCGTCGTAGGTGGCGTTGATCTGCGGGAAGTCGCGCAAGGCCACGACCAGGGCGCGGACCAGGAACGGCAGCAGGGTCAGCTTGCCACGCGTGTCACCGTACTTGGCATTGAGCTGCTGGCGCAGGGCCTCCACGGCGGTGACGTCGATCTCTTCCACGTAGCTGAAGTGCGCAACACGGCGCTTGGCGTCCTGCATGCGCTGGGCGATCTTGCGGCGCAGGCCGATCACCTGCACCTGCTCGCTGTCGGTGCGCTTGGCATAGCCACTCGGCGCCTGGCCGGCAGGGCTGTGCGGCTTGCTCATGAAGGCGTCGAGGTCTTCGTGCAGGATGCGCCCAGCCGGGCCGCTGCCATGCACGTAGCGCAGCTCGATGCCGGCATCCAGGGCGCGCTTGCGCACTGCCGGCGAGGCCAGCGGCTTGTCGCCCGGCTGGCGTGGAACGATCGGAGCTTCGGCGTGCTGCTCGGGGGCCTGGTAGGCCACCGGCTGTGGCGCTTTCGCTTCTGGCTTGGGCGCAACGGGCGCGCTGTGCGCTTGCGCCGGTTTGGCCTGCGGCACGTCCACATGGTTGCCGCTGCCTTCCACTTCGATGCGGATCAGCTCGCTGCCGACCGCCATCACTTCACCTGGCTGGCCACCCAGGGCCAGCACCTTGCCGCTGACCGGCGAAGGGATTTCCACGGTGGCCTTGTCGGTCATGACATCGGCCACCACCTGGTCCTCGGCGATCATGTCGCCGACCTTGACGAACCATTCCACCAACTCGACCTGCGCGATGCCTTCGCCAATGTCCGGCATCTTGATGACGTGCGTGCCCATTCAGACCTCCATGACCCGTTTCAATGCCGCGCCTACCCGCGAAGGGCCTGGGAAGTAAGCCCATTCCTGTGCGTGAGGGTAGGGGGTGTCCCAGCCAGTGACGCGCTCGATCGGTGCTTCGAGGTGATGGAAGCAGTGCTCCTGCACCAGCGACACCAGTTCGGCGCCGAAGCCGCAGGTGCGGGTAGCTTCATGCACGACCACGCAACGGCCGGTCTTCTTCACCGACGCGACGATGGTCTCCAGGTCCAGCGGCCAGAGGCTGCGCAGGTCGATGACTTCGGCGTCGACACCGGTCTCTTCTGCAGCCACCTGGGCCACGTAGACCGTGGTGCCGTAGGTCAGCACGGTGACATCGTTGCCAGGGCGGGTGATTGCCGCCTTGTCCAGCGGCACGGTGTAGTAGCCGTCCGGCACGGCGCTTTGCGGGTGCTTGGACCAAGGCGTGACAGGGCGGTCGTGGTGGCCGTCGAACGGGCCGTTGTACAGGCGCTTGGGCTCGAGGAAGATCACCGGGTCGTCGCATTCGATCGAGGCGATCAGCAGGCCCTTGGCGTCATACGGGTTGGACGGCATGACCGTGCGCAGGCCGCAGACCTGGGTGAACATCGCTTCCGGGCTCTGGCTGTGGGTCTGGCCGCCGTAGATGCCGCCGCCGCAAGGCATGCGCAGGGTCAGCGGGGCGATGAACTCGCCAGCCGAGCGGTAGCGCAGGCGGGCCATTTCCGAGACGATCTGGTCGGACGCCGGGTAGAAATAGTCGGCGAACTGGATTTCCACCACCGGGCGCAGGCCGTAGGCGCCCATGCCCACGGCGGTGCCGACGATGCCGCTTTCCGAGATCGGGGCGTCGAATACGCGCGATTTGCCGTACTTGGTCTGCAGGCCTTCGGTGCAACGGAACACGCCGCCGAAGTAACCGACGTCCTGGCCGTAGACCACCACATTGTCGTCGCGCTCAAGCATGACATCCATGGCCGAGCGCAGGGCCTGGATCATGGTCAGTGTGCTGGTGGCCATCGCGGTTTCCGGGTTGATGCTGTTGTTGTGATCGTTCATCTCAGACCCCCAGTTCCTGGCGCTGACGGCGCAGGTGGTCAGGCATTTCCTTGTACACGTCCTCGAACATCGAGGCCGCGCTCGGGATGTGGCCGTTGGCCAGGGTGCCGTACTGTTCCGCTTCCTTCTGCGCCGCGATGACCGCGGCTTCGAACTCGGCGGTGGTGGCCTGGTGTTCTTCCTCGGACCAATGGCCGATCTTGATCAGGTGCTGCTTCAGGCGGGCGATCGGGTCGCCCAGCGGGAAGTGGCTCCAGTCATCGGCCGGGCGGTACTTGGACGGGTCGTCCGAGGTCGAGTGCGGGCCGGCGCGGTAGGTGACCCACTCGATCAGCGATGGGCCAAGGCCGCGGCGGGCACGTTCGGCGGCCCAGCGCGAGGCAGCGTAGACGGCGACGAAGTCGTTGCCGTCAACCCGCAGCGAGGCGATGCCGCACCCTACGCCACGGCCGGCGAAGGTGGTCTGCTCGCCACCGGCGATGGCCTGGAAGGTGGAGATCGCCCACTGGTTGTTGACCACGTTGAGGATCACCGGGGCGCGGTAGACGTGGGCGAAGGTGAGGGCGGTGTGGAAATCGGACTCGGCGGTGGCGCCGTCGCCGATCCAGGCCGAGGCGATCTTGGTATCGCCCTTGATCGCCGAGGCCATGGCCCAGCCGACCGCCTGCACGAACTGGGTCGCCAGGTTGCCGCTGATGGTGAAGAAACCGGCTTCGCGTACCGAATACATGATCGGCAGCTGGCGGCCCTTGAGCGGGTCGCGCTCGTTGGACAGCAGCTGGCAGATCATCTCCACCAACGACACGTCGCGGGCCATGAGGATGCTCTGCTGGCGGTAGGTGGGGAAGCACATGTCGGTGCGGTTGAGCGCCAGCGCCTGGGCGCTGCCGATGGCTTCCTCGCCCAGGCTCTGCATGTAGAAGGACATCTTCTTCTGGCGTTGGGCAACCACCATGCGGCTGTCGAAGATGCGCGTCTTGAGCATGGCGCGCATGCCTTGGCGCAGGATCTGCGGGTCGATGTCTTCGGCCCATGGGCCTTGGGCGTTGCCTTGCTCGTCGAGCACGCGGACCAGGCTGTAGGACAGGTCGGCGGTGTCGGCAGCATCGACATCGATCGGGGGTTTACGGACTTGCCCTGCGTCGTTCAGGCGCAGGTAGGAGAAATCGGTCTGGCAGCCTGGCCGGCCGGTGGGCTCGGGCACATGCAAACGCAGGGGGGCGTACTCGTTCATGCTTTTTACGCTCGCTCGGATGTTGTTTTTGTGAGCTCTGAAGCGGCCGCCGCTGAGTACCGGCTTGTGACTGGTAGGTCAGCGTCTTTTACATCTTAGTGGGAGGGCAGGAGAATTTTTCTCTCAAGTTGATTGCCTTTGCCTGGCGGGGGAGATAAACATTCCGGATAAACACAAAAAACCGGTGAATTTGTCTCATGCGCAAGCTCGATCGTACCGATATCGGCATTCTCAACAGCCTTCAGGACAACGCCCGCATCACCAACGCGGAGCTGGCGCGTTCGGTGAACCTGTCGCCAACACCATGTTTCAACAGGGTTAAGGCGATGGAAGAGTTGGGGGTGATCCGCCAGCAGGTGACCTTGCTGTCGCCGGAGGTGCTGGGGCTGGATGTGAATGTGTTCATCCATGTCAGCCTGGAAAAGCAGGTCGAGCAGGCGCTGCATCGCTTCGAGGAAGAGATCGCCGAGCGGCCCGAGGTGATGGAGTGCTATCTGATGACAGGCGACCCCGACTACCTGCTGCGGGTACTGCTGCCGAGCATCCAGGCGCTGGAGCGGTTTCTCGATTACCTGACACGGTTGCCGGGGGTGGCCAATATTCGCTCCAGTTTTGCCCTCAAGCAGGTGCGCTACAAGACGGCGTTGCCGTTGCCTTCCAATGGCATGACCTTGCGCGAATAGCGGTTGCCTGCGCCGGCCGCTTCGCGGGCAAGCCCGCTCCCACAGGGATACCACAAGCTTGGGCATCTGTGCCGTTCCTGTGGGAGCGGGCTTGCCCGCGAAGCAGGCGACTCGGTCCTGAAAGCAGGTGCTTGATATTTTAAACACCCCAAGCCTATGTTGTGGTCAGCCTATAACAACAAGGACAAGCGTCATGACCACCGCCGCCCACCGCTCGCCTGTAGAGCTCCTTCAGGGCATCGACCAGATCGAATGCGTCACCCCCGACCTCAACGGCGTCCCCCGCGGCAAGGTGATGACTGCCGAAGGCTTCCTCGAAGGCCGCCGCCTGCAGATGGCCCGGGGCGTGCTGTTGCAATGCATCATGGGCGGCTACCCGCCGGCGCGCTTCTACGGCAGCGACGACGGCGACCTGGCACTGGTCGCGGAACCTGCGCAGATCCACCGCCTGCCGTGGAGCGAGGAGGGCCTGGCGCTGGCCATCTGTGACGCCAACGAACTCGATGGCCGGCCTTCGGGGCTGTCGACGCGGGGGCAGCTCAAGGCCGTGATTGCCCGCTACGCTGCCCTGGGCCTGGCACCGGTGGTGGCGACCGAACTGGAGTTTTTCGTCTTCGCCCCCAACACCGATCCGCAGCAACCCTTCCTGCCACCGGTTGGCAAGGATGGCCGCCGCGAGCTTGGCCATTCGGCGTTCAGCGTCAGCTCCAACAATGGCCTGCGCCCGTTCTTTCAGGAGGTCTACCAGTGCATGGCGGCCCTGGGCCTGCCCCGCGACACCTTCATGCACGAAATGGGCGTGAGCCAGTTCGAGATCAACCTGCTGCACGGCGACCCGCTGTTGCTGGCCGATCAGACCTTCCTGTTCAAGCACCTGCTCAAGGAGGTGGCGCTCAAGCACGGCCTGAACGTGGTGTGCATGGCCAAACCGCTGGCACATACACCTGGCAGCTCCATGCACATCCATCAGAGCCTGGTGGAAATCGCCAGCGGGCGTAACGTGTTCAACGACGAGCAGGGCCAGCCGACCGATACCTTCTACCATTTCATTGGTGGACAGCAGGCGTGCATGGCCGACTTCACCGCGCTGTTCGCACCCAACGTCAACTCCTACCAGCGGCTGTGCCATCCGTATGCCTCGCCGAACAATGCCTGCTGGTCCGAGGACAACCGTGCTGCCGGCCTGCGCATTCCGGCCAGTGCCCCGGTGGCCCGGCGGGTGGAAAACCGCCTGCCCGGCGCCGATGCCAACCCCTACCTGGCCATCGCCGCCAGCCTGGCCGCCGGCCTGCACGGCATCGAGCAGCGCCTGCAGCCAACCCCGGCGATCCAGGGTGAGTTCGAGGTGCCGGAGCACCTGAGCCTGCCGTGCACCTTGCATGCGGCCCTTGAGCGCCTCAAGCGCAGCACCTTGGCGCGGGAACTGTTCGGCAGCGAGTTCATCGAAGGCTACATCGCCAGCAAGACCCTCGAACTGACGGACTTCTTCAACGAAATCACGCCATGGGAGCGGCGCGTGCTGGCGGCGCAGGCCTGATCGCGACATATCCGGCACTGGACGCGCCCCTGGCCGGCTATTTGTTGGGCAGGGGACTGCGCCGCGGCCATTTTGCTTTTATGCTTGCCAGCAAGCCAACGCCACCTGACCAGGGAGTTCGACGGGACGTATGCGAAACATCTGGAAGCCCTTTCAGTCGTTGTATTTCGCCGCCTTGATGATGTTGATCGGTTCAGGCCTGCTCAGTACCTACCTGGCGCTGCGCCTGGCGGCCGATCATGTCGACAGCCTGTGGGTGGGTGCGCTGATGGCGGCCAACTACTTCGGCCTGGCCGTGGGCGGCAAGGTTGGCCACCGGCTGATCGGCCGGGTCGGGCACATCCGTGCCTATGCCACCTGCGCCGGTATCGTCGGCGCTGCGGTGCTGGGCCATGGGCTGACCAGCTGGTTGCCGGTGTGGGTCGGGCTGCGGATGATCGTCGGCCTGGGGATGATGTGCCAGTACATGGTCATCGAAAGCTGGCTCAACGAGCAGGCCGATGCCAAGCACCGCGGTGCGGTGTTCAGCGGCTACATGATCGCTTCCTATCTTGGCCTGGTGCTCGGCCAGCTGATTCTGGTGGTGCACCCGCAACTGGGCCCGGAACTGCTGATGCTGGTCGCCATGTGCTTCGCCCTGTGCCTGGTGCCGGTGGCGATGACCCGGCGCATCCACCCGGCGCCGTTGCGCCCGGCACCGATGGAGCCGAAGTTCTTCATCAAGCGGGTGCCGCAGTCGCTCAGTACGGTGCTTGGCTCGGGGCTGATCGTCGGGTCGTTCTATGGCCTGGCGCCGCTGTATGCCTCCAGCCAGGGGATGTCGACCGAACAGATCGGTCTGTTCATGGGGTGCTGCATCTTTGCCGGGCTGCTGGTGCAGTGGCCGTTGGGCTGGTTGTCCGATCGCTATGACCGTGCGGTGCTGATCCGTAGCGTCGCAGTGGGCCTGGCGCTGGCTTCGGCACCGTTGGCGATTTTGCCGAGCGTGCCGCTGGAGGCGCTGTTCGGCATCGGCTTCGTGATTTCGCTGTTGCAGTTCTGCCTGTACCCACTGGCGGTGGCGTTTTCCAATGACCACGTCGAGAGCGAGCGACGAGTGTCACTGACCGCCATGCTGCTGGTCACCTACGGCGTGGGCGCCTGTATCGGGCCGCTGGCTGCGGGGGTGCTGATGAAGGTATTGGGGGCGCAGATGCTCTATGCGTTCTTCGCGTTCTTCGCCCTGGTGCTGGTGTGGCGCATTCGGCCGAAGGCGGTTACCGGGCTGCACCAGGTGCAGGATGCGCCGCTGGGCCACGTGGCCATGCCAGCGGCCGGTTCACCCTTGTCAGCGGCACTCGACCCTCGGGTGGATGAGCAGACCGTGCAGGAGGTGATGCAGGCGCCGGTGGCGGCGGAAGATACCGAGGCCGAGGAGCAGAAGGGGGCAAAGGCGGCCACCGAGGCAGAGGCCGAGGTGGACAAGTCAAGTTGAGGCAGGTAGTGCTGGCTGGGTAGGGTTCATCTGCGGCCAGCCAGCTGCCGCAGGGTGGCTCAGGCCAGTGTCACGTTGCGCAAGGTGAACTTCAGTATTTCCCCTTCACGGTCCCCTGCATGCAGAAACAGGAACGTATGCTGGTATCCCCGATAGTAGCGCTGCTCGCCTACCTCTGAAACACGATGGCCGTTCCTGTCGCGCAGGTAAAACTCGATGCCTTCGGCGGTTGCAGGGTCTCCATCCCATGGCTGCAGCGTCTGGATTTTCCATGCATCCTGATTGCGCAACAGATTGGCCGGGTTGAACGCATCGATGATGCGCCCCGCCACATGGGTGCCGTATAGACCTAGCCAGCCATTTTTGTTCTGCTCCAGCCTGGCGCCCCGGTAGTCCCAATTGTTCGCAGCGTAGATGTAGTAATAGCTGCGCTCGACTTCTTGCTTGATGAACTGGAATGCGAACAGCACGGGCTTGAAGCCGAACCTCGGTGGCCGTGAGTCGTGGGCGCACAACCAGCCGTCCTGGTCTTCCTGGAATGTCGGGTTGTTGAACTCGTCCGTGTCGGCTACGCCTATCTGGCCATGGCTGCAATGCAGTTCTGCGGTGAAATTAGCGCGGATCATCAAGCCTCCTGTACACCGATGCCCTTGGAAATGGGGGTGGGGCTTGCAACGCTAGGCAATCGCCTGTTGCGTCATCAGCTGGAAGCGTTTCAGATCGGTCGCCCGATCAAGAACGCCACCCGGAGGTGGCGTTACTTAGGGCGCAGGCTGCGACAGATCGCCAGAAACTGGAGCTGAAGTTGGTAGTCTGCCCATTAGTCGGCTGTCAGGCGCTGCGAATGTCGCGCAGTTTGAAACTTAACTTCTTGTTTTGGGCTTGCTTATTAACGCTCACATAGTCGGCGAATGAAGTACTGACAGTCGGTCTTTTGCCGATTTCGCCTGACGGTGAGATGGACTCGTGCTGGTAAGTTTCCATCGACATTGCCTGGCCATACCGATCCAGCAAATGAAACTCAACGTTTTCCAGTGTCTTCAAATCACCGTCCCAATCGGCCAGAGTTTGCATTCTCCAGCGTGGATCGGGGCCCCGGGAGTTGGCCGCCAGCACATAATCCACAAGCCTGCCGACTACACCAATCCCGTATAGCCCCACCCACCCGCTATTACTTGACTGGACCAATGCGCCGGCATAGGCCCAACCCTCTGCTGCGCTGATGTGGTAGGACCTGTCCCCGTTATGCTCACCTTGAAAAGTGAACGTAAACCTCATGGGCGAGAACTGTTTATGACGGTTGTGGCATAGCCAGCCGTCCAGCCGTGGATTGAGGGTGGAGTCAACCACCCCGATCGTTCCTTTATTGGAATCCAGTTCCGCCGTGAATATGCTAGGACTCATAAAGTCTCCTGCTCAATGGGCACTCGGTAGTGAGTGCGAGCAGGTACGATCGGCGTAGGGCTGCGCTGAAGGCAGCAGGAAGGTTTGTAACCTGAGGCAAAAGCGGTCTTGGGGGATGGGCGTTGCAATGACGCCCATCCGCGCCGGAATCAATAATCGTCTTTGTCGAACCGGCGCGCCTCACGCTGCAACTGGTAGACAAAACTCTCGATCTTGCGCTGTGCCTGGCCATTGAGGTTGTGGAAGCGTACGCCGGCGAAGGTGGTGTTGATCCGCTCTTCGTAGTGCAAGTGGCGCAGCTCGACCATGGTATCCACCAGGCCCAGCGGGTTACTGGCCTTGAAGCGCTCGTACACCTGGCCCAGTTGCAGGCGGTCTTCGACATTACCCTCGAAGCGCAGCTTGCAACCGGTGGCAGAGATGTCCAGCAGCTTGCCGCGCAGGGCGCCGTTGCCCTTCAGGTAGCTGCCGTCGAGAATGATGTCGACCAGTTGCGACAGCTTCAGCGCGGCGCGGAAGGCATTGCGGCGCTGGTGGTAGGTCATCTCTTGCGGCATCGCGCCACGGTAGCAGCGGTGGCCGTCGACTTCGCTGATCTTCAGCTCGTGATTGCATTCCCAGGCGATGCGCACGCCGTCGTGGAAGCCTTCGACGCGGAACGGTTCGCCGTTCTCGATGAATTTTTCGCCGTCGCGCGGGATCATCTCGTCAAGTGCCAGGGTGTTGCTGTCACGGTCCACGTGTACCACGTAGCTCTGGAACCGCTGGCTGCGCTCGTGGAAAGTGATGATCAACGGATCATGGCTGTCTTGCAGCTGGCGCAGGTTGGCCGCGATCTCCAAGGGCGTGGTCAGCACCTTTGGCGGTTGCGGGGCATCGGTTTCATTGAACACGGGTTTTCAATCTCCAGGCAAAAACGACACACGCAAGTAACGGCATTTTGCCAGTATGTTCCGTGCCTTGATAGAAGTAATCACACTTGACTGAGCGCCCGGGGCTTGGCAAGTGGAGACGTGGTGCCACGGCTGTCGTAGAGCGAAGGTGCTTCACCGCCCTGGAGGATTCTGATCTGGTTGGCCGTGACGTGTTGCTGCACCTGGATGATCCGGCCATTGGTCTCGTTGACCTTTTGGCAGTCATTCATCAACTGGTTCAGCACATCGAGTTGCTGCAGGATCAGTTCGCCGTTGTCTGACTGCGCCGCCAATGCCTGTACCCCGGCGCGATTGGCGCTGAGGCCGAGGCTGGTGAGCAGGTTGTTGCGGCGCATGCCTTGCTGCTCGAGCAGGACGATCAGCGACTGCTTGCGGGCCAGGATGCCCTCCAGCGGCGCCATGTCGCGGCCGTGCAGGGCCACCGACTCCTGCTGGAGGAGGTCGAGCAGTTCCTGGGTCGGAGCGATGTCGTCTTCGATCAGTTGCAGCAAAGTGATGTCGTGCATGGCTAACTCTTGGCTTTACATAGCGTCCGTGAAGTCAGCGCGCCGAACGGTCAGCGCTGGGCTTCGAAATCGAGCAGTTTGCTGGCGACCCGGCCGGCATCGACCTGGTAGCTGCCGTCTGCGATCGCCTGTTTCAACTGCGCCACGCGGGCACTGTTGACGACGGGCTGGTCGCGCAGCTTGTCGCTGACGTTTTGCAACTGCTGGGCCTCTTGGCTGAGGTGTACCGCTTCCCCGCTGGCGCTGGCGCTTTTTGGCGCTTCTTGGGTTTCGCCGGTTTTCTCGGCGTTGCCAGACGTGGCATTGCCACGAACGCCGCCCGTGATGGACGGAGAGTTATTCAAACGACTGAAGTCGATGACCATGATCAGAAACCTCTGGGTATTTGGACGCTTGCCTTGTTTTCGGCCAACCCGAAAGAAACTTTAGGCACAAATGCATAGCCGCCTGTCAGCAAGCTCGCGAACCCGTTTCCGCACAGTTTAGGAAAAGCAGTTGCACACCGCCAGCGTAATCTACATGGCGACCTCGACCTGGCCTGGGCCGGTGACCCGGGCCTTCACCACCCGCTGCGAATTGAGGTTGCGCACCCGGATCTGTTCGCCCTGGCCACCCTTGGCCAAGGCTTCGCCCGGCATGCGCACGCTCAACGGGCCGCTGCGTGCGGTGATCACCACGTGGTCGCCCTTGCGCACCACCTCGGCTTGCTCCAGGTGCTGCGGCGTGAGGACCTGGTCGAGCACTGTCGGGCGCAGCATCTTCATGCCAACCGCCTGGTCGAGGTCGGTGAGAAAGCCTTGGGGCAGCGTGCCGACATCGCGCTCGCGCAGGGCTACGTCGTTTTCGCCAACGACATTGTCACGCTTGAGCGGGCGGGTCACCACCACCACGTCACGGAACAGCCTGACCGTTGCCGGCACGAAAATGGTCCACGGCGCGCTGCCGTCGCAGCGCACCCGCACGGTAACCCGGCCCAGCGGTTGCGCCGGACTTTCCAGCGAGGCGTCCAGCTGTTGGCTGCACAGCGGCATGCGCAGGCGCGGGTCGAGCGGGTTGACCTGGATTTCGTAGCGTCCAGGGGTCTGGGTGGTCGCCAGGTAGTCCTCGACGCTGAATTCAAGAAACCCTTGGGTGACACCGATAAGCTGTTCAGGCAAGGTAACCGCGTCCGCCAGCGTGCGAACGCCGGGTGCCAGCAGGCACAGCACGGCGAGCGTGCCGCTCAGCAGGTGTGTCAGTCGTCGGAAATTTGTCGTTTTCGTGTACATGGCGCTCAAAAAAGCAAAGCCCGTGCCGACTTGGTGACCACATAGCACCAAAAAGGCAGAAAGCATAAGGAGTCAGGCATGGCGGGGGTAATGGATTCAGTCAACCAGCGCACGCAGCTGGTTGGGCAGAATCGCCTGGAATTGCTGCTGTTCCGTCTCAACGGGGCGCAGCTTTACGGCATCAACGTGTTCAAGGTCCGCGAGGTGCTGCAGTGCCCGGAGCTGACCGTGCTGCCCAAGTCGCACCCGGTGGTGCGCGGCGTGGCCAACATTCGCGGGGCGACCATCCCGATCCTCGACCTGTCGATGGCGACCGGCCTGCCAGGGTTGCAGGAAGAAACGCGCAACAGTTTCGTGATTATCACCGAGTACAACACCAAGACCCAGGGTTTCCTGGTGCACTCGGTCGAGCGCATCGTCAACATGAACTGGGAAGAGATTCATCCGCCACCCAAGGGCACTGGCCGCGACCACTACCTGACCGCGGTCACCCGGGTCGACAACCGCATGGTCGAGATCATCGACGTGGAGAAGGTGCTGGCCGAAGTGGCGCCGTCGTCCGAGTCGGTGTCAGACGGCGTGGTCGATGCCGAGGTGCAGGACAAGGCTACGCTGCTGCGGGTGCTGACCGTCGATGACTCGTCGGTGGCACGCAAGCAGGTCAGCCGCTGCCTGCAGACGGTGGGTGTGGACGTGGTGGCGCTCAACGATGGCCGTCAGGCACTGGACTACCTGCGCAAGCTGGTGGACGAGGGCAAGAAGCCGGAAGAAGAGTTCCTGATGATGATTTCCGACATTGAAATGCCGGAAATGGACGGATATACGCTTACCGCGGAGATCCGCAGCGACCCGCGCATGCAAAAATTGCACATCTGCCTGCATACTTCGTTGTCCGGGGTATTCAACCAGGCGATGGTCAAGAAGGTCGGGGCCGATGATTTCCTGGCCAAGTTCAAGCCGGACGACCTGGCCCAGCGCGTGGTCGACCGGATCAAGGCAACGCATTGAAGCAGCCCGGGGGCATGCTCCCGGCACCAGTGATTGAAAAGAGGCGGCAGTAGTGTCTACGGGTAATTTGGAGTTCGAACAGTTCAGGGTATTCCTGGAAAAAGCCTGTGGCATCCTGCTGGGCGAGAATAAGCAGTACCTGGTTTCCAGCCGTCTCAACAAGCTGATGGAGCAGCAGGGCATCAAGAGCCTGGGCGAGCTGGTGCAGCGCATCCAGACCCAGCCGCGGGGCGGCCTGCGCGAGCAGGTGGTGGATGCCATGACCACCAACGAGACCCTGTGGTTTCGTGATACCTACCCGTTCGAAGTGTTGAAGAACAAGGTCATCCCCGAGTTCATCAGGAACAACCCCGGCCAGCGCCTGCGCATGTGGTCGGCGGCCTGCTCGTCGGGGCAGGAGCCGTATTCGATCTCGATGGCCATCGACGAATTCGAGCGCAGTAACCTGGGCCAGTTGAAGATGGGCGCGCAGATCGTTGCCACCGACCTGTCCGGCTCGATGCTGACCAACTGCAAGACCGGTGAGTACGACAGCCTGGCGATTGCCCGTGGCCTGTCCCAGGAGCGCCTGCAGCGCTACTTCGACACCAAGGGGCCGGGGCGTTGGGCGGTCAAGCCGGCGATCCGCAGCCGCGTCGAGTTCCGCTCGTTCAACCTGCTCGACAGCTATGCGAGCCTGGGCAAGTTCGACATCGTGTTCTGTCGCAATGTGCTGATCTACTTCTCGGCGCAGGTGAAGAAGGACATCCTGATGCGCATCCACGGCACCCTGAAACCTGGGGGCTACCTGTTCCTTGGCGCCTCGGAAGCGCTGAACGGGTTGCCGGACCACTACCAGATGGTCCAGTGCAGTCCGGGGATCATTTACCAGGCGAAGTGAGAAGGAGGCGCGCCAGGCACACTCCGGTGCTTCTGTAGTGGCCGTCCGAACGAGCGCCGCCCGCGCGGCGCTTGATTTCGCTTTATTCACCAAGCCCAGATGTGCGCCCCACAGGCGCGCAGCAGATCTAATTGAAAAATTTGGACAACATTCTCAACTCGGTACTTCTGAGAAAAAATACGGCTCTAGGTCAGTCAGTTGAGCAAGGAAAATCAAATGCTCAACGGCACTGATTTTTTTCAAGAACTTGAGAGAGTCGGATCCGCCAAGTGCGAGTGCAGGGAAAAAACCATACATTTCATCATGTTTAAGCGGGCCAAGTGTGCTTAGCGCGGGTTTGAACAAGTCGTTGAAGTCGTTCGATTCAACTTTTCTTGAGAGAATGAAACCTTGAAGGTGATTGTTTAACTGTTCTTTTGAAAAGTCTGTTCTATAGAAAATGTAATTGGAGCTGACGCTTGTGATTTCAAGTGAAAAGCCGCTATTTTCCCCCCATAGATACAAGTCGCCAAACGCGCTGCGTGCAATTAGGTGATAATTGTCGTGTTCCGCTAGCTTGGTGCCATCGATCCAGGATGAGACCACTGCCTCATATTCCTGTGGGTTAACCAGCCAGAAAATTCCCTCGCCGTAGCCCCCCCAGCCGTGTTCGGACCAATATTCCAAGAGTTTTGCAGGAAGTTTGTCTTTGTACCGTTCTATCGTGGAGGGTGGTACCTCTATGCGATCAATAGGGGTGCCGAATTTTTCGATAAATGCTGCAAAAATCTTATCCATGTTAATTTTCTCGCTTCAGCATTTGTGAAGTTTAACGTTCATTCGAGTGGTTCCTCGGAGCTCTGGTGGGACTGTTTCGGCAGCTTTTTTCAAGTTGGGTATTTTTGATTTCCACTGAGGCCCGATTGTCGAATTAACTTTACGGTCTCCGAAGTCAGAGATCGCGTCCTTGCCTCCCGCGATTAAATCTGGGTTGTGTAGTGCTGCTAAAACCGACATCCTATTCAAGGTTTTTTCGATCGCGACCTGCTGCGCCTCAAATGCATCCATAGTTTTTTGTAGCTCATTCTCAATGCTTTGTTGGATGGAGCCTTGGTAGCGTTCCCTTGCTTTTTTTGCTGTTCCAGAGTTTCTCTTGCTCGGGCTCGAAACATTCTCCAGAAACTCCTCAACCGTCATCCAGTTGAGCCCGTCTTCCTGGCCATTCAACTGGCGCTTGAATTCCCCTATTTTATACTCCGGCAATTTGCCTGTTTTAAAGCATTCAACGTGATGCAATGCCATGTGGCCCGGTCGGCTTTTCGTCGGCCCGTTGTCATTCTTGTGGGTGTTCGGCACCTCTGGTTCCCGCCCACCTACAGCTCCCTTGCGCCGCTCTGGCACCTGCAAATCCGGCCGCTTCTTCAACCCCTCCTCATGTTTGAGCATCCACTGCCCAATCCTCGCGCCTTTCTTGCTAGCGGCCATTTCCTGAGCAAGCACACCGGCATTGCCACCCCCACGGGTGAGGTAGGACACCATGGCACCCAACAGCAGCATCACCACTTCGACATGCCCGGTGGCAATGAAATGCGCGGCCTGATTGATGGCAAACGGGTTGTCCTGGCTGAACGCGCTCAGCCCTTGTTCGCCGCGTGGGCCTTCCCAGGCGATACCAATGCCATCCAGGTAGCACTCGCCAATGCGTGGCAAGCCGTCGACGAAGAACTCGGCGAGGGAGGCGATGCCCAGCACACCGAGGATCCAGCCGCTGACCTTGAAGCCGATGGCGGTACCTGCAACCCCGCCGGGAAATGCACCGACGCCGCCGGCGAAGGCACCGATGCCGGCACCGAGCAGGCCGCCAGTGAGGGCGCTGCCGGCGACGATCATCGCCATCTGCTCGGCGACGCCGAGCAGGTCGTTGAGGATGCTTTTGATGTCGAGGTCGGCGAAGCGCTGGCGCAGCAGTTCGACCGCTACCCATTCGGCCTTGTAGAAAGCGCGCCGAACGCTGTCGACACGGCGCAGCTGGAGGGCCAGTGATGGCACCTCTTCGTTGAGGTAGGTACGGAAATGGGCGCCTCCCTGATAGCCCATTTCATCGGTGATGCGTGACTCGATATCGCGCCAGGTGGGCACGATGTGCCAGAGCAGCATGAGGCGTCTCCCTGCCAGTTTTGTGCAGGGGAATCACAACATGGGGTGGGGGTAGGACGTTCCTGAGTCAGTTGTAGGAAAAGTCGATTCGATGCTGGTGGGGACGTTGGGGATTGGGTTGATGCTGCGAGGGGTACGGCTGGAGGGATTTGGCGCCTGTGAGATCGAGCGCCGCGCGGGCGGCGCTCGATCTCAAGGGCGCTGCAAGGCTTTCGACGTACTCCTACGTTTGTTTCGGGCCAATGATTCCTGGGGGATTTGCGCGCGAACGCCTTGGCGCATGGCGCTATATCGCGTCGTGCCAACAAGGCGGTCGTGCGCGCCCGGCACAGGCGTTACTGGCCCGAAACAAACATAGGAGCGAGCGTAGCTCGCGATGCGCCGCGCGGGCGACGCTCGATCTTGAACGGTACGCATCCAGCGCGATACACCCGCCTCCAACATCTGACGTCAATTTTTTGTTTTGCCGCTTTTGCCACCCGGCAATTGCCGCTTTCCCTTCGCCAAGCGGAAGCACTTTGCCGCTTTTCTGGCATCGCGCCATTACGTGAATCCGTCACAGCCCAGTATTTCCGGGCATTCAACAATGTGGCACAGCCCTTGCTATACCTTGCTCAACGAAATTCCGGCCAACCTTCGAAGGTTTCCCCGACATGAGCATCAGTTTCGACAAGGCGCTTGGCATTCACGAAAAGGCATTGGGCTTCCGCGCCCAGCGCGCCGAAGTGCTGGCCAACAACATCGCCAACGCCGACACGCCCAACTACAAGGCGCGTGACATGGACTTCTCTTCGGTGCTTGCCGCCGAGAGCCAGAAGCAGCAAAGCGGCCGCTTCGCCATGGATCGCACCAACAGCCGCCACATCGAAGCCGAAGGCCTGGCGATGGCTGACGACACCCTGCAGTACCGCGTGCCGACCCAGCCGTCGATCGACCAGAACACCGTGGACGCCCAGATCGAGCAATCGAACTACACGGAAAACGCCATCGGTTTCCAGGCCAGCTTCACCTTGCTCAACAGTAAATTCAAAGGGCTGGTTTCGGCCCTGCGCGGAGAGTAATTCATGTCCCTTTCCAGTGTTTTCAACATTGCCGGCAGCGGCATGAGCGCGCAGAACACCCGCCTCAACACCGTCGCCTCGAACATCGCCAACGCCGAGACCGTGTCGTCGAGCATCGACCAGACCTACCGTGCGCGCCACCCGGTGTTCGCCACCACCTTCCAGAACGCGCAGAGCGGCGTCAGCCAGTCGCTGTTCGAGGACCAGGGCGAGGCGGGGCAGGGTGTGCAGGTCAAAGGTATCGTCGAAGACCAGACCAACCTTGAAGCGCGTTACGAGCCGAATCATCCGGCGGCGAACAAGGACGGCTACGTCTATTACCCGAACGTCAACGTGGTCGAGGAGATGGCTGACATGATCTCCGCCAGCCGTGCGTTCCAGACCAACGCCGAGCTGATGAACACCGCCAAGAACATGATGCAGAAAGTACTGACCCTGGGTCAGTGATAAGGAATCCAGACCATGGCAGTCGATAGCACCAACGGTGTGAACCTCAACGACGTCATCGCGGCGTCCGGTGTCAGCTCCAGCACCAAGAAAACCTCCACGACCAGCTCCGCGACCGGCGGTCAGACCCTGGGCAAGGATGCGTTCCTGCAGCTGCTGGTCACCCAGATGCAGAATCAGAACCCGCTGGATCCGCAGGACAACAGCGAGTTCGTTGCCCAGTTGGCGCAGTTCAGCAGCCTCGAAGGCATCACTTCGCTGAACGAGTCGGTCAGTTCGATCACCAGCGCCATGGCGTCGTCGCAAGCGCTGCAGGCGTCTTCGCTGGTCGGCCGCTCGGTGATCGTGCAGAACGACAAGGCGATCGTCGATACCGCTGACAGCTTCAATGCACAGTTCGTGGTGCCTCAGGCCATCAGCGAGGCGAAAGTCACCATCACCGACAAGGACGGCAACACCGTCAAGACCATCGAGCTGGGCGAGCAGAAGGCCGGATACGGCGACTTCATCTGGGATGGCACCAACAACAAGGGCGAGAAAGTCGACCCGGGTACCTACACCTTCACGGCCACCACCACGGTGGACGGCAAGGCGGTACAGATGAACACCCTACTGCCAGCCAAGGTCACCAGCGTCAGCTTCAACACCACCGGCGAGATGGTGCTGAACCTGGCGGGTGTGGGCAAGGTTTCCCTGTCCGACGTACAAACCATCGGTATCTAAGGCCGACAGAACGGCAAAAAGGAGCAACAGCATGTCTTTCAATATCGGCCTTAGCGGTCTGTACGCAGCCAACAAGCAGCTGGACGTTACCGGCAACAACATTGCCAACGTCAATACCACCGGCTTCAAATCCTCGCGCGCCGAGTTCGCCGACGTGTACGCCGGGGCCAACCGCCTGGGTGTGGGCAAGAACCAGGTCGGCAACGGTGTGCGCCTGGCGGCGATCTCCCAGCAGTTCAGCCAGGGTGACGTCAACAACACCGGCAACGTGCTGGACATGGGTATCCAGGGCCAGGGCTTCTTCGTGCTGTCGGACAACGGTGCGCGCGTTTACACCCGTGCCGGTGCCTTCCAGAACAGCAAGGACAACTACGTGGTCACCTCGGACGGCCTGCGTCTGCAGGGCTATGCCGCCGACGAGAACGGCAACATCAAGCGCGGCGTGCTGACCGACCTGAAGATCGATACCTCGTCGCTGGCACCCAAGGCCACCACCCTGATCGACCAGGGCATCAACCTGAATTCCGAAGCCACCATCATCCCGCTGCCTAGCGCCACGCCTGCCGGCCCGACCTTCGACCCGGCCGATGACACTACCTACACCAAGTCCTTCCCGACCAAGGTGTACGACAGCCAGGGCAACGAGCACACCATGGAGCAGTTCTACCGCAAGACCGGTACGAACCAGTGGACCATGTACACCCTGATCGATGGTCGCAACCCGATGGATCCGACTTCCACCGCACCGCTGGAAGCGTCCATGACCTTCAACTCCGACGGTAGCGTGGCGTCCATGGCCACCGACCCGGCGAGCATCCCGGTGGGTGCCCCGGCAGGTGCCCAGTGGGATGTGACCAACAACACCTTCACCCTCAAGGGCTGGATCCCGGCCGCCAAGGATGCCTCGGGCAACTGGGCTTCCAATGGCTCGGCGGAAAACTCCGCTGGCATGCGCCTGTCGATGAACAGCACAACCTCCTACAACACCGAGACCGCGCGCATGTCGCAGTCCCAGGATGGTTATGCCACCGGTATTCTGTCGAGCCTGTCGATCGATTCCACCGGCGTGATGTTCGCCAGCTTCAGCAACCAGCAGTCGCGCGCCATCGGCCAGGTGGCCCTGGCCAGCTTTGCCAACGAGCAGGGGCTGCAGCAGATCGGCGGCACGCGCTGGACCGAAACCTACTCGTCGGGCATTCCGGGTATCGATTCGCCGAAGACTGGCACCTTGGGCAGTGTCGAGTCCAACTCGCTGGAGGCCTCGAACGTCAACCTGACCCAGGAGCTGGTCGAGCTGATCAAGGCGCAAAGCAACTACCAGGCGAACGCCAAGACCATCTCCACCGAAAGCACCATCATGCAGACCATCATTCAGATGACCTGATGGTCGCTGGCTGAGTGGGCGTGGGCAGACCCCTTTCTTGTGAAGGGGTCTGTCGTATCTGCAGGAGGGATCATGAAAAAGCTGGTTGCCACATTGATCGCCGCTTTCTGTCTGTACCAGGCCCAGGCCGGTACCGCGCCCTGGTGGCGCTGGGAGAGCCAGGTGGATGGCCGGCTGGTGTGCTCGCAATGGCCGCCGGGCGATGGCTGGAAGAAGTTTGCCGGCCCATTCAGTAATGGCGGTTGTCGCGAGCCTTGATGAGTCCTGTGCCGGCCTCTTCGCGGGGCAAGCCCGCTCCCACAGGAACTGCGCAGCCCTCAGGGCCAGTGCAATTCTTGTGGGAGCGGGCTCGCTCCGCGAAGAGGCCGGTACCGGTTTGCCGCTATCGGCAACCCGGCGCCGGATATCCGGCGGCACGCCCATGGCAAAACCCCGATAAAGCCCGTATTCACGGGCTTTTTCATGAATTTGAAAAGTTGGTTCGGAACTTGCTTTAGAGCCTGCACAGCAACGGCGAGCGGCAAACGAACGTCAGTGCAGCGGAGGATGACTGTGGACAAGATGCTTTACGTGGCCATGACCGGCGCCAGCCAGAACGCGCTGGCGCAGAAGGCCCACGCCAACAACCTGGCGAACGTTTCCACCAATGGTTTCCAGCGTGACCTGGAGCAGGCGCGCTCGATGCCGGTGTTCGGTGACAGCTTTCCGTCGCGGGCGTTTGCCATGACCGAGCGCCCGGCCACCGACTTCAGCGAAGGGCCGATGGTCGAGACCGGGCGTGACCTGGACGTGGCTGTGTCGGGGCAGGGCTTCATCGCCGTGCAGGCGCCCGATGGCAGCGAAGCCTATGTGCGCACCGGCAGCCTGAACATCGACGCCCTCGGCGTGCTGCGTGCTGGCAACGGCATGCCGGTGATCGGCAACGGTGGCCCGATCGCCATTCCGCCAGAGCAGAAAGTCGAAGTCGGTGCCGACGGCACCATCAGCATCCGCTCGATGGGTGAAGACCCGCGGGTGATGGCCGAGGTCGACCGCATCAAGCTGGTCAACCCGGACATCAAGAGCATGACCAAAGGCCTGGACGGGCTGATCCACACCCAGAACGGCCAACCGGCTGCCGCCGATGTCAATGTGCGGGTGGTGTCGGGGTTCCTTGAAGGCAGCAACGTCAACGCCGTGGAAGAAATGACTTCGGTGCTGGCGCTGTCCCGCCAGTTCGAACTGCACGTGAAAATGATGAACGCGGCCAAGGAAGGCGATGAAGCCATGGCGCGTGTCTTGCAAATCGGCTAACCAACTTTGAACGGGTGCCGTAAAACAGGCGCACGAGGAGAATACTGATGCTTCCGGCTCTTTGGGTCGCTAAAACCGGCCTGTCCGCCCAGGACACCAACCTGACTGTCATTTCCAACAACCTGGCCAACGTCTCGACCACCGGCTTCAAGCGTGATCGCGCCGAGTTCGCCGACCTGCTGTACCAGATCAAGCGTCAGCCAGGCGCCCAGTCGACCCAGGACAGCGAGCTGCCATCGGGCCTGCAGGTCGGTACCGGTGTGCGCATTGTCGGCACCCAGAAGAACTTCCAGACCGGCAGCCTGCAGACCACCGAGAACCCGCTGGACATGGCGGTCAACGGCCGTGGCTTCTTCCAGGTGCTGCAGCCGGACGGCACCGTCTCGTACACCCGTGACGGTACTTTCCACCTGAACTCCGATGGCCAGATCGTCACCGCCCAGGGCTTTGCCCTGGAGCCGGCGATCGTGGTGCCGAACGACGCCCAGACCTTCACCGTCGGCCAGGACGGCACCGTGTCGATCACCACCGCCGGCAACCCGGCTGCGCAGGTCATCGGCAACCTGCAGACCGCCGACTTCATCAACCCGGCTGGCCTGCAGGCGATCGGTGACAACCTGTTCCTGGAAACCGCCGCCAGTGGCGCGCCACAGGTCGGTACCCCGGGCCTGAACGGCTTCGGCACCACCCTGCAGCAGACTCTGGAAAACTCCAACGTCAGCACCGTGGAAGAGCTGGTGAACATGATCACCACCCAGCGTGCCTATGAGATGAACTCCAAGGTCATCTCCACCGCCGACCAGATGCTGTCGTTCGTGACTCAACAGCTCTAAACCCTAGTGCAGGTTCTACTCCCGTTACACCGTGAGGTAAGTGTCATGAAGCGTCTGTTGTCTGTATTCGCCCTGGGGGGGGCGGTTGTGTTGGCAGGTTGCGTCGCGCCGACGCCGAAGCCGAACGACCCGTATTACGCGCCGGTTCTGCCGCGCACCCCGCTGCCGGCAGCAGCCAACAATGGTTCGATCTACCAAGCCGGTTTCGAGCAGGGCCTGTACACCGACCGCAAGGCGTTCCGCGTGGGTGACATCATCACCATCACCCTCAACGAACGCACTTCGGCGAGCAAGAACGCAGGTTCGCAGATCCAGAAGAACAGCAAGGCGGACATCGGCCTGACCTCGCTGTTCGGCTCCACCCCGAACACCAACAACCCGTTCGGCAGCGGCGACCTGTCGCTGGAGGCGGGTTACAGCGGTGACCGCACCACCAAGGGCGACAGCAAGGCCACCCAGGGCAATACCCTGACCGGTTCGATCACGGTCACCGTGGCCGAAGTGCTGCCCAACGGCATCATCGCCGTGCGCGGCGAGAAGTGGATGACCCTGAACACGGGTGAAGAGCTGGTGCGTATCGCCGGCCTGGTCCGCGCCGACGATATCGCCACCGACAACACCGTGCCGTCCACCCGCGTGGCTGATGCGCGCATCACCTATTCGGGCACCGGTTCGTTCGCCGATGCCAGTCAGCCCGGCTGGCTGGACCGCTTCTTCATGAGCCCGCTTTGGCCCTTCTGAGTACGGATGAACATGTTCAACGTTAGGCAGCTGATTGCCGCGACCCTGCTCCTGTCCTGCGCGTTCGGTGCTCACGCCGAGCGCCTGAAGGACATTGCCAGCATCTCCGGCGTGCGTTCCAACCAGTTGATCGGCTATGGCCTGGTGGTGGGGCTCAACGGCACGGGTGACCAGACCACCCAGACTCCGTTCACCCTGCAGACCTTCAACAACATGCTGTCGCAGTTCGGTATCAAGGTGCCGGCCGGCTCCGGCAACGTGCAGCTGAAGAACGTTGCCGCAGTCTCGGTGCATGCCGACCTGCCGGCATTCGCCAAGCCGGGTCAGGTGGTTGACATCACCGTTTCCTCGATCGGCAACTCCAAGAGCCTGCGCGGCGGCAGCCTGCTGATGACCCCGCTCAAGGGCATCGACGGCAACGTGTACGCCATCGCCCAGGGTAACCTGGTGGTCGGCGGCTTCGATGCCGAAGGCCGTGACGGCTCGAAGATCACCGTCAACGTTCCGTCGGCCGGCCGCATTCCCGGCGGTGCCTCGGTCGAGCGCGCAGTACCGAGTGGCTTCAACCAGGGCAACAGCCTGACCCTGAACCTCAACCGCCCGGACTTCACCACGGCCAAGCGCATCGTCGACAAAGTCAACGACCTGCTCGGCCCAGGTGTGGCCCAGGCCGTGGACGGCGGTTCGGTGCGGGTCACGGCGCCCATGGACCCAAGCCAGCGCGTCGACTACCTGTCGATCCTCGAGAACCTCGAGATCGACCCAGGCCAAGCCGTGGCCAAGGTCATCATCAACTCGCGGACCGGCACCATCGTCATCGGCCAGAACGTCAAGGTCTCGCCTGCGGCCGTGACCCACGGCAGCTTGACCGTGACCATTACCGAAGACCCGATCGTCAGCCAGCCGGGGCCATTCTCCAATGGCCAGACGGCGGTGGTACCGCGTTCGCGGGTCAATGCCGAACAGGAAGCCAAGCCGATGTTCAAGTTCGGTCCGGGGACCACGCTGGATGAGATCGTCCGCGCAGTGAACCAGGTCGGCGCGGCACCGGGCGACCTGATGGCCATCCTCGAAGCACTGAAACAGGCCGGCGCCTTGCAGGCCGACCTGATCGTGATCTGAGGAGGCCACGGATGAATTCGAAAAGCCTGGTCTCCAGCCACGCCGACAGCGGTGCCTACACCGACCTCAATCGCCTGAGTTCGCTCAAGCACGGTGACCGCGACAGCGACGCCAACGTGCGCAAGGTGGCCCAGGAGTTCGAGTCGCTGTTCATCAGCGAGATGCTCAAGGCCTCGCGCAAGGCCAGCGATGTGCTGGCCGACGACAACCCGATGAACAGCGAGACGGTCAAGCAGTACCGCGACATGTACGACCAGCAGCTGGCCGTGAGCATGTCCCGCGAGGGTGGCGGTATCGGCCTGCAGGATGTGCTGGTTCGCCAGCTGTCGAAGAACAAGGGCACCCCGGTCAACACCAGCCCGTTCCCGCGTATCGAAGGCAGCGCGCCGACGCTGTGGGGCAACAAGGTGGTCGAGCCGGTGCAGGCCACCGCGACCACGGCCGCGCGCAACGACGTCGCCGCGCTCAATTCGCGGCGCCTGGCGCTGCCAGGCAAGCTCACCGACCGCCTGCTGGCCGGTATCGTGCCCTCGGCCACCAGCCCGGCTGCGACCACCAATAGCGCCGCCGTGCCGGCCCGTGACGGGCAACAGGTGGCCAAGGCCATCGCCATCCCGGACAACGGCCTGCGCATCACCGGCCGCGCCGTGGCGCAGCCACCGCTGGCGCCGAAGAAGGCCTTTGCCGACGGCGACGAATTCGTCGCCACCATGCTGCCGATGGCAGAACAGGCCGCCAAGCGCATCGGCATCGACCCGCGCTACCTGGTAGCCCAGGCCGCCCTGGAAACCGGCTGGGGCAAGTCGGTCATGCGCAACAGTGACGGCAGCAGCAGCCACAACCTGTTCGGCATCAAGGCCAGCGGTAACTGGGAAGGCGATTCGGCGCGGGCGATCACCAGCGAATTCCGCGACGGCCAGTTCGTCAAGGAGACGGCGGCGTTCCGTTCCTACGATTCGTACCAGGACAGTTTCCACGACCTGGTGAGCCTGCTGCAGAACAATTCGCGCTATCAAGATGCGGTGAAGTCGGCCGATAACCCAGAACAATTCGTGCGGGAACTGCAAAAGGCCGGGTACGCCACCGACCCGAACTACGCCAGCAAGATCTCGCAGATCGCAAGACAGATGAAGTCGTACGAGAGCTACGCAATGCTCGGTACCACAACGAAACTTTAAGGGTATGGAACCATGGCGAGTCTGATCAATATTGGCATGTCGGGACTGTCGGCCTCCCAGGCGGGCCTGCATACCACCGGCAACAACATCGCCAACGCCGATGTCGCCGGCTATTCCCGCCAGCAGAACGTCCAGCGCGCCAAGGGTTCGCTTCAGGAAGGCCAGGTGTTCATGGGCACCGGCACCACCCTGGGCGATGTCCGTCGGGTGTACAACGCCTTCCTGGACGCTCAGTTGCAGACCGCCACTTCGCTCAACAGCGACAGCACCGCCTACCTGAACCAGGTCACGCCGCTCAACAATTTGCTGTCCGACAGCAACACCGGCATCACCGGCGCGCTGACCAACTTCTTCTCCGCCCTGCAGAGTGCTGCCAACAAGCCGACCGAAGACGCTTCCCGTCAGCTGTTGCTGAGCAATGCCGAGGCACTGGCCAGCCGCTTCAACAGCTTGTCTGCCCAGTTCAAGGAGCAGAACAGCAACATCAACGGCAACCTCAGCTCGATGACCTCGCGGATCAACGAGCTGACCTCCAGCATTGCGCAGTACAACGAGCAGATTTCCAAGGTCTCGGCGGTCACCGGCCAGCCAAACGATCTGCTCGACCAGCGCAACGAGGCGGTGCGCCAGCTCAACGAACTGGTGGGTGTGCAGACCGTCGAGCGTGACGGCAGTATCGACGTGTACCTGAAGAACGGTCAGTCGCTGGTGCTGGGCAAGACCACCAACAAGATGAGTGCCGAGCCAAGCGCCACCGACCCGACCCAGTTCTCGGTCAAGCTCGATCGTGGCAGCACCACCATGGATGTCACCAGCAGCATCAGCGGTGGTGAAATGGGTGGCCTGCTGCGCTACCGCAGCGAGACCCTGGCACCGGCCATGAACGAGCTGGGCCGCATCGCGCTGGTGGTGTCGCAGCAGATCAACTCGCAGCTCGGCCAGGGCATCGACAAGAACGGTGAGTTCGGTGCGGCGCTGTTTGGCGACATCAACAGCGACAAGGCCATGTCCGCGCGCAGCACGCCCAAGGTCGGCAACAGCGGCAGTGCCTCGCTGAACGTGGTTATCCGCGACACCGGCAAGCTGAGCACCAGTGATTACCAGGTGACTTTCGTCGGCCCGGGCGCGGACAAGTACCAGGTCAAGAAGCTGCCTGACGGCACTGACATGGGCACCTACAGCACCAATGACGACCCGGCGCCAGTCATCGACGGCTTCAGCCTGGACCTCAAGAGCGGTACTGCAGCGGTGGGCGATAGCTTCAAGATCACCCCGACCCGTAATGCCTCGGCGGAGATCGGCGTGGTGCTCACCGATGCCAAGCGCCTGTCGCTGGCCGCGCCGCTGACTGCTACTTCGGGTGCCGGCAATGTCGGCACCGGTGTGATCACCCAGCCGGTGCTGACCTCGGTGCTGGATATCGCCGACCCGGCACAACGTCAGGAACTGCAGACCGGTATCAAGTATTCCACGCCGGTGCGCCTGGTATTCGGTAACGAAACCACCTCGCCGCAGACTTACGAAGCCTTCGATGCCAAGGGCAACAGCATTGGCACGGGCACCTTCGTTCCGGGGCAGAGCAACACCCTGAAGTTTGATGTGCCGATGATCGACTCTGCGGGCAACCCGATCAATGATGCCAGTGGCAACCAGAAGTCGTTCAGCTTCGAAATGGATGTGGCCGGTGCGCCCAAGGATGGCGACACCTTCACCGTATCGCTGACCGGCGCCGGCTCTTCTGACAACCGCAACGCGCTGTCGCTGCAGGAACTGCAGACCAAGCAGACAATGGACGTGGGTTCGACCAAGGGCATCAGCATCACCGACGCCTACGGCAAGCTGGTGGAAAACGTCGGGGCCCAGGCCAAGCAAGGCCAGATGGACACCCAGGCAACCGGCGTCATCCTGACCCAGGCAACCGGTGCCCGTGATTCGGTGTCCGGTGTGCAGTTGGATGAAGAAGCCGGCAACCTGGTCAAGTACCAGCAGTACTACACGGCCTCGTCGCAGATCATCAAGGCGGCGCAGGAAATCTTCAACACCCTGATCGCCGCGCTTTAAGGAGTCTTGACCCATGCGTATTTCCACGGCCCAGTTCTATGCGTCCAGCGCGGCAAACTACCAGCGCAACTATTCCAACCTGGTCAAGACCAACGAGGAAGCCAGTTCCTTCGTACGCGTCAACACCGCTGCCGATGACCCGGTGGGGGCAGCGCGCCTGCTGCAACTGGGCAACCAGGCGGACATGCTGGCGCAGTTCAAGACCAACGCCACCAACATCACCAACTCGCTGAACCAGACAGAGACCACGCTGGACTCGATCAACACGATCCTGTCGCGGGTCAACGAACTGGCACTGGAGTCGGGCAATGCCGGCTACACCGACACCGAGCGCAAGGCCAAGGCGGCCGAACTGGGCCAGCTGGAAGACCAGTTGCTGAGCCTGATGAACAGCCGCGACGAGAACGGTCAGTACCTGTTCGCCGGCTCCAAGACCGACACGGCGCCGTTCGTGCGCAATGCCGATGGCACCTACTCCTATCAGGGCGACCAGACCCCGCTGGAGCTGCAAGTCGGCGACATGCTCAAGATGGCGGGCAACAGCACCGGCTACAGCGTGTTCGAGCAAGCCCTGAACACCAGCCGCACGTCCACCACCCTGACCGCTCCGCCAGTGGATGACGGCCGGGTGAAACTGTCCAACGGCCAGGTGTCAGGCAGCGTCACCTACAACGACCGCTTCAAAAGCGGCCAGCCGTACACCATTACCATGCTCAGCAGTACCAAGTTCAGCATTACCGACAGCCAGGGCAACGACGTCACCGCAGAAGCCACCCAGGGTGGCAGCTTCGACCCGAATACGGCGGGCGGTTCGATGGTCAGCTTCCGTGGCGTGGACCTGCGCCTGAACATCAACCTGCAGGATGGCGATGTCGCCGACACTGCCGTGGCGGGCCACACCTTCACGCTGCAGAGCAAGCCGGACACCATCACTGCCACGCGCAGCCCGGGCAACCCGTCGAACGCGCAAGTATCGTCGATCAGCGTCACCGACCCGACCAAGTACAAGGCGATGTTCCCGAGCGGCGGTGCGGTGATCAAGTTCACCAGCGACACGGACTTCGAGCTGTATGCCCAGCCGCTGACCGCGGACAGCCGGCCAGTGGCCAGTGGCAGCATGGTGGGCAACGTCGCCTCGGCAGCAGGTGTGGATTTCACGTTCACCAGCACCCCCGCGCAGCAGTCCGGTGACCAGTACATGGTGCAAGTCGACAACCACCAGACCCAGAACGTCCTGGACAGCGTGGCCAAGCTGCGCACTGCACTGAGTCAGCCGATCGATGGCGACAATGCCGCCTACCAGCAGCTGCGCGCCGACCTCGATTCGGCCATCGCCAACATTCAGAGCGGCCAGGACACCCTGAGCCGGGCGGTTACCGATATCGGTGCGCGGGGCAAGGCACTGGAGATCCAGCAGAACACCAACGAAAGCCTGAGCATCGCCAACACCACCACGCAGTCGTCGATCCGCGACTCCGACCCGTCCGAGGTGCTGATCCGCCTGACCCAGCAGAAAACCACGCTCGAAGCCTCCCAGCAGGCGTTCGCGCGCATCAGCCAGTTGAGCCTGTTCAACGCCCTCTGAGTGCGCCTGTTGCCGTCACCCTTAGCCCGCCCGGGGCGAGGGGTGACGGCGCGTTGTTCCCCCATGGTAGCGACTGTTCTGAATTCTCTGCGGGCAGTCACCTGTCGAGAGATTTGCCCCGTGTACCCAGCCCCCTTAGTCAGTCTCGTCATCCCCGCCTGCAACCCTCGGTTCTTCCGGGCGGCCCTGGCCAGTGCCCTGGCCCAGGACTACGACAATCTCGAAGTCATCGTCTGCGACGACAGCCACGGGGCCGAGATCGAAACGGTGGTGGAGGAGCTGCGCGGGCTGGCCAGTCACCCGCTGGTGTATCTGCGCAACCCACAGCCGCTGGGCTTTGTCGGCAACCTGCAGTTGGGCTTTGAGCACAGCCAGGGCGACTACATCAAGTTTCTCTGCGACGACGACCGCCTGATGGCCGATTGCGTGTCCAGCCAGGTGCGGCTGTTCCAGGCCCATGACGACCTCAGCCTGGTTGCGACCCGACGGCTGCTGGCCGACGCCGACGATTGCACCCTCCCGCAGCGTCTGGAAACCAGCCCGGTCACCTGCGGCGCCACGCTGTTCAATGGCGACGACCTGCTGGACTTCTTCGAGACTCGCCAGCTGAACTTCATCGGCGGCCTGAGCAGTGTGCTGCTGCGTGCCGGCGACTTGCGCGAACTGCTGCCAGCACTGGCGCCAGGCTTCGTGGCCATGCTCGACTTCGTGCTCTTTGTGTGCCTGTTGCGCCGCGGACACCTGGGCGTCACTGCCGGGGTGCACTGCATCGAACGGGTCCACCCGGGCCAGCTGAGCAGCCAGAGCGACATGAAGACCGCCGCCGTCGCTGAAGCGCAGCACCTGCGCGATATGTTCGCCGCTCGCACCAGCGAGCGTGAGCCGTTCAGCGGCTGGATACGGGTGCAAGTCCTCCGGGGTGATCAACAGGATGCCCAGCGCACCTGGGAGAACCTGTTCCTGATACACACGCTGCGCTGCCTCCAGGCGATCCATGACTCCCAGGTCGGCAGCGACAGCAACAGTTTTGCCGAGCTTTACGGCCAATGGCTGGCCTGCCGACAGGACCCACTGGTACTGGCGCGGCTGATGCGCCTGAGCGAGCACTGGCCAGTGCGCCCGCGCATCGTGCCGGTGGTGATCGACAGCGAGGGCGACCCTCAGGCGCTGCAGGTGACGCTGGATAGCATCGCCCGCCAGGCCTATGCCGCAGATGCGACCCTGGTGCTGTCTTGCTCGCCTCAGGCGGCCGCGCACGAAGCTCGCGTCATCAGTCAGCCGTTGCAGCCTGACTGGGCAGCGCAACTGAACACGCTGGTCGAGCAACTGGACGGGGTGGACTGGGTCTACCTGCTGCGTGCCGGCGATCGCCTCAACGGTTTCAGCCTCATGCTGCTGGCCGAGCGCATCGTGTCGCGCCCGCAGATCACCTGCTGCTATGGCGATGAAGGCGGCCTGCGCGACGACGAGTCGGTGGAGCCGGTGTTCAAGCCCGACTTCAACCTCGACCTGATGCGCGGCTATCCCTACACCGGCCGCGTGCTGGCGTTCTCCCGCAGCGCCATCCAGGCCTCGGGTGGTTTCGCGGCCGGCTACCGCGAGCTGGCACCTCACGACCTGCTCTGGCGCCTGGTGGAAGGCCATGGCCCGCAGGTCATCGAGCACATTCCCGAAGTGCTGGTGGAGAGCTCTTTCGGCTATGCCGCCTGGCTGTCCTCGGCGGCGGTGGTCGAAGAGAACCGCCAACTGCTTGATGTGCATCTCAAGCGCCTGGGGGTGGCCTACCAGCTGCGTAACAGCGACGGGGCGATCAATCAGGTGCGTTACCTGCACGCTACGCAGCCGCGGGTGAGCCTGGTGATCAATGTCCGGGACCAGCTGCCGGCGCTCGAGCGCTGCCTGGAAAGCGTGCTGGAGAAGACTGCCTACGCGAATTACGAAGTGTTGATCGTGGACAATGCCAGCCAGGGGGCCGAAACCCAAGCCTGGCTGGCCGCCCTGCAGCAAGTGGGCAGTGACAAGCTGCGGGTGCTGAGCCTTGGCGAGGAAACCAGCTTCGCGGCGCTGCAGAACCTGGCCGCGCAGCAGGCGCGGGGTGACTACCTGCTGATGTTGAGCCCGTACGCCGTGGTCACCGAACCGGATTGGCTCGACGCGATGCTGAGCCATGGCCAACGTCAAGAAGTCGGCGCAGTGGGCGCCAAGCTGTGCGATGCCCGGGGCCTGGTGGTCCAGGCTGGCAGCGTGCTGGGCCTGCGCGGCGGGGTGGCTTCACCATTTGTCGGCGAGCCGGTGGAGGCGGGCGGCTACATGCAGCGTCTGCAGGTGACGCAGAACTACTCGGCAGTGGCTGGCGACTGCCTGCTGGTTCGCAAACAGCTGTTTCTGGACCTTGGTGGGCTGAACGACACGTTGTTCAGCCTCACCTTCAGCAGTATCGATCTGGGCTTGCGGCTGGGCCAGGCAGGTTATCTGGTGGTGTGGGCGGCCGACGCCCGGCTGGTACTGGACCCTCCAGCGGCCGCTGCGGTCGATGTGGCCCGTGATGCCGAGCGCCAGGCCCTTGTGGCGCAGCAGCACGAGGCATTCTCCCGGGCCTGGATGCCACTGTTGGCACGGGACCCGGCCTACAATATCAACCTGACCATGGGCGGCTCCGGATTTTGTCTGGACCCTGGCCTGAAGGCAGGCTGGATGCCGTTCATTGATCGCTCGCTGCCCCATGTGCTGGCGTTGCCGATGAACACTGGCGCAGTCGGGCATTACCGGGTGATCCAGCCGCTGGTGGAGTTGGAGAAGGCCGGCTGGGTGACTCAGCAGCAATACTTCGAGATACCCACCAATATCAAACTGGAGCGCGCTTCGCCGGACGTGGTGATTGTGCAGGGGCGTTACCAGGAAAACTTCGTCAAGGAGATCGAGCGCCTCAAGACGTTCTCCAAGGGCTTCTGCATCTACGAACTGGATGACTATGTGATCGATGTGCCGAAGAAGAACGACCATCTCAAGCATGTGCCTGATAGTCTGGAAAAGTCGCTGCGTCGCGGTATCGAGCGTTGCGACCGGCTGGTGGTCTCGACCCAGGCCCTGGCCGATGCGCTGTACGGCGCCCACAGCGACATCCGGGTGATGCCGAACATGCTCGCCGAGGACCTCTGGGTCGGCCTGCGCAGTCAGCGGCGCAGCTCGCGCAAGCCGCGGGTTGGCTGGGGTGGTGGTACCAGTCATACCGGTGACCTGGAGGTGATCGCCGAGGTGGTCAAGGCCCTGGCCAGCGAGGTGGACTGGGTATTCTTCGGCATGTGTCCGCCGGCGCTGCGCCCTTACGTCAAGGAGTTCCACCCGCCGGTGGCGCTGGAGCTTTACCCGGCCAAACTGGCCAGCCTGAACCTGGACCTTGCCCTGGCGCCGCTGGAGTACCACATCTTCAACGATTGCAAGAGCAACCTGCGCCTGCTGGAGTACGGTGCCTGCGGCTACCCGGTGATCGTCACCGACACCCGAGCCTACGAAGGCTACCTGCCGTGCACGCGGATCAAGACCAATAGCACCGAGGAGTGGTTGCAGGCGATTCGCATGCACCTGGCCGACCCGGACGAAAGCATGCGCATGGGCGACCGACTGAAGCAGGAAGTCTTGCGCGACTACGTGCTGCGCGAAGAGCATGTGCAGCACTGGTACAGCGGCTGGATGCCGGGCTGAGCACGCGGCTTCATGAGTGCGGGCTTGCCCCGCGCTACCGGCAAAATCGGTGACGTCGCCATCCGCACCCCACTCTGGCGCGTTTCCTGCAAGTCCCCTTGATATCGCCATAAATCGTGCAGCCACACGAGCCATGGCCGGTGACGAACAAGAGGGGACAACATGAAGGCGGTAATTCTGGCCGGTGGACTGGGCACGCGTATCAGCGAAGAGTCCCATCTCAAGCCCAAGCCCATGATCGAGATTGGCGGTAAGCCAATTCTCTGGCACATCATGAAGCAGTACTCTGCCCATGGTATCCATGACTTCGTGATCTGCCTGGGCTACAAGGGCTATGCGATCAAGGATTTCTTTGCCAACTACTTCCTGCATACCTCGGACGTCACCTTCGACATGCGCGCCAACCGCATGGACGTGCACCAGAACTACAGCGAGCCCTGGCGTGTCACGCTGGTCGACACCGGCGAAGAAACCATGACCGGCGGCCGCCTGCGCCGGGCCGCGCGCTACCTGGAGGGCGAAAAAGCCTTCTGCTTCACCTACGGCGACGGCGTCTCGGACCTGAACATCGGCGCTCTGGTGGATTTCCACATGGCCCATGGCAAGCTCGCCACGGTGACCGCCGTGCAGCCCCCGGGGCGCTACGGCGCACTGGAGCGTGACGGTGAGCAGGTCCGCGGTTTCGTGGAGAAACCCCGCGGTGATGGTGGCTGGATCAATGGCGGTTTCTTCGTGCTCTCGCCCAAGGTGATCGACTACATCGACGACGACCAGACGTCCTGGGAGTCCGAACCGCTCGCCCGGCTGGCTGCTGCGTCGCAGCTCAACGCCTTTCAGCATGACGGTTTCTGGCACCCGATGGACACGCTGCGCGACAAGAACCACCTGGAGCATCTCTGGCAAAACGGGGAGGCCCCATGGAAGCAGTGGGGCTGAGCCCGGCGTTCTGGCAGGGCAAGCGTGTCCTGCTGACCGGCCATACCGGTTTCAAGGGGAGCTGGCTGGCCCTCTGGCTTCGTGAACTGGGGGCGCAGGTCACAGGCTTTGCCCTGGACCCGGGAACCGAACCCAACCTGTTCGAGCTGGCCCAGGTCGGCCGTGAGATCACCGATGTGCGCGGCGACCTGCGCGATCTCGGCGCGTTGCTCGAAACCGTGGCCGAGGGGCAGCCTGAAATCGTCCTGCACCTGGCGGCGCAGCCGCTGGTGCGCGAGGCCTACCGCGACCCGCTGGGCACCTACTCCAGCAATGTCATGGGCACCCTTCACCTGCTGGAAGCCATGCGCCAGGTCGGTGGTGTGCGGGCTTGCGTGCTGGTGACCACCGACAAGGTCTACGCCAATCAGGAATGGCCCTGGCCGTATCGCGAAAACGAGGCGCTCGGCGGGCACGACCCGTACAGCAGCAGCAAGGCCTGCTGCGAGCTGCTGGCGCAATCCTATGCTGCTTCGTTCTTCCCGGCGGACCAATACGCCGAACACGGGCTGGCACTGGCGACCGCGCGCGCCGGCAATGTGCTGGGTGGTGGCGACTTCGCTGCCGATCGGTTGATCCCGGACGTGCTCAAGGCGTGGTCTGCGGGTACGCCCGTGACCCTGCGCTATCCCCAGGCCGTGCGCCCATGGCAGCACGCGCTGGAGCCGCTGGCCGGTTACCTGCAGCTGGCCGAGCGCCTGTATCACCAAGGCCCGGCGTATGCGGGTGCCTGGAACTTCGGGCCCGGTGAGCAGGACATGTGCAGCGTCGGCGAGGTGGTGGCGCATCTCGCCCGCCAGTGGCCGGCGGCACCGGGCTTGCGGGTCGAGCCGAGCGCTCTGCACGAAGCCGGCCTGCTGCGCCTGGACAGTTCGCGTGCGCGACAACTGCTGGGCTGGCGCACGCGCTGGTCGCTGCAGGATTGCCTCAAGCACACCCTGGACTGGCACCTTGCCTGGCAACGCGGCGACAACATGCGTGCCTTCACCCTTGACCAGCTGAACCTGTACGCGGAGTTGTCGTGACTGATCTGCTGCTGCATGCCTTGCCCCTCGACGGTCTGTTCAGTGTCCAGCACAAGCGCCACGGCGATGCCCGTGGTCAGTTCGCCCGGCTGTTCTGCGAAACCAGCCTGGGCGCACTGGGGGCGCCATTCCTTGTGCGCCAGATCAATCATTCGCACACCGTCGGGCAGGGCAGCGTGCGCGGCCTGCACTATCAACTCGGCGATAGCCCGGAAGCCAAGCTGATCACTTGCCTGCGTGGCGAGGTGTGGGACGTGGCGGTGGACCTGCGCCAAGGCTCGCCGACTTTTCTGCACTGGCACGCCGAGCACTTGCGGGCCGGCGACGGGCGCAGCTTGCTGATCTCGGCTGGCTTCGCCCATGGCTTTCAGGTGCTGAGCGACGAGGCCGAACTGCTCTACCTGCACAGCGCCGACTATGCCCCGGGTCGCGAGGGCGGGCTGTCGGTGCACGATCCCAGGCTGGCCATCAGCTGGCCGCTGGCTGTCAAGAATCTGTCAGCCCGGGATGCCGAACATCCCTGGCTCGCCCCATCGTTCACCGGAGTGTGTCCATGAATTGCCGTGGCTGTGGTACCCGCCTGAGCCTGCCCCTGATCGACCTTGGCACCGCGCCGCCGTCCAACGCCTACCTGCGTGTCGAGCAACTGGCCGCGGCCGAGGCGTGGGTGCCGCTGAAGGTCGCGGTGTGCGAGCAGTGCTGGTTGGTGCAGACCGAGGACTACACCCGCGCCGATGCACTGTTCGATGCCGACTATGCCTATTTCAGCTCCTACTCCAGCTCCTGGCTGGCCCATGCCCGCGACTATGTGGCGCAGATGGTCGAACGTTTTGGCCTGAGCGCGCAGAGCCGGGTGGTGGAGATTGCCGCCAATGATGGTTATCTGTTGCAGTACGTGGCTGAGCGCGGCATCCCTTGCCTGGGCGTTGAGCCCACCCGCAGCACGGCCCAGGCGGCGCGCGAAAAGGGGCTGGAGATCCGCGAAGTGTTCTTCGGCCAGCAGGCTGCCGAGGCGCTTGCGAGCGAGGGCTGGTCGGCCGACCTGATGGCGGCCAACAATGTGTTGGCCCATGTGCCTGACATCAACGATTTCCTGCGCGGTTTTGCGACCCTGCTCAAGGGCAATGGCGTTGCCACGTTCGAGTTCCCGCACCTGCTCTGCCTGATGGCCGAGCATCAGTTCGATACCCTGTACCACGAGCATTACTCCTACCTGTCGCTGACTGCGGTGAACACCCTTTGCCAGCGTAACGGCCTGGAGATCTTCGATGTCACTGAACTGCCCACCCATGGTGGTTCGCTGCGGGTGTTCGTGCAGCGCGCCGGCGGCCCGCAGGCGCGCTGCAGCGGTGTCGATGACCTGCTCGCCATCGAGGCGGGGGTGGGGGTAACCACGGCGGCGTTCTACAACACCCTGGCCCCGGCCGCCGAACGCATCAAGCACCAACTGCTGCGTTTTCTGCTGCAGGCCAAGGCCGAAGGCAAGCGCGTGGTCGGCTACGGTGCGGCGGCCAAGGGCAATACCTTGTTCAACTATGCCGGGGTCAAGCCTGACCTGCTGGCCTGGGTGGCCGACGCCAACCCGCACAAGCAGGGCAAGTTTCTGCCGGGAAGCCGCATTCCGGTGGTGCCCCCCGAGCGGCTGGCCATCGAGCAGCCGGACTACGTGCTGGTGCTGCCCTGGAACCTGCTCAAGGAAGTCAGCGAGCAGCAGGCGCAGGTGCGTGAATGGGGCGGTCGTTTCGTCATCGCCGTGCCGGAGCTGACCGTCCTGTGAGCAGCATGAGCGTGCTGGTTACCGGCGCCAGTGGTTTTGTTGGCCAGCACCTGGTCGGCGCGCTTCTGGCGCGCGGTCATCAGGTGCGTGCCGTTGCGCGCCGCGTGGAATCTGCCCAGGCGCTGCCGTGGTTCGATCAGGTCGAGTTCGTCCGCGCCGATGTGCACGACCCGCAGCTGGACGTCGATGCGTTGTGTGAAGGTGTCGATGCACTGGTGCATCTGGCCTGGCCCGGCTTGCCGAATTACCAGGGGTTGTTCCACTTCGAGCACAACCTGATGGCCGACTACCGGTTCATCCAGCGTGTGGTGCAAGCCGGGGTTACCCAGGTGCAGGTCACCGGCACCTGCCTGGAATACGGCCTGCAGGACGGCGCGCTGGGCGAGTCGCTGGTCTGCCAGCCGGGCAACCCATATGGCCTGGCCAAGCACAGCCTGCGCCTGTTCCTCGAAAGCCTGGCCCGGCAACAGCCTTTCACCTTGCAATGGGTGCGGCTGTTCTACCTGTTCGGTACAGGCCAGAACCCCAACAGCCTGCTGGCCGCGCTGGACCGGGCCATCGATGCAGGCCAGCCGCGTTTCGACATGTCGGGGGGGGAGCAGCTGCGCGATTTCCTGCCCATCGGCACGGCTGCTGGCTACTTGGCCGAGCTGCTCGAACGGGCTGATTTCAGCGGTGTGGTCAATTGCTGCAGCGGTCAGCCGATAGCAGTACGCACGTTGGTCGAGGCGCATATCGCCAAGCGCGGCGCGCAGATCGCGCTGAACCTGGGGCATTACCCCTATCCGGCCCACGAACCCATGGCGTTCTGGGGCGATGCCCGCCGGCTGCGGGCACTGTTGGGAGTAGCTTGTGATGAAACATGAGTTGTACCGCGCCACCGGCTTGCCGGTGCTGCAGAACCGCACCTTCGCCGACGCGGCTTCGGCACGCGCGTCTGCCAGCGCCGACATGCGTCTGGTGCAGGATGGCCGCACGGGCCTGGTCTACAACGATGCCTTCGATGCCGACCTGCTCAGCTACGACAGCGACTACCAGAACGAGCAGGGCCACTCGGCGCGCTTCCAGCGCCACCTGGACGACGTCGAAGGCGTGATTGCCCGGCACTTCAAGGGCCGCAGCCTGATCGAGGTCGGCTGCGGCAAGGGCTGGTTCTTCGAGCTGCTGCGCGAGCGTGGCTATGCCGTCACCGGCATCGACCCGGCCTACGAGGGCGACAGCCCGGACGTGCTCAAGGCGCCGTTCACCCGTGAGCTCAATCGACGTGCCGAGGGCATCGTATTGCGCCATGTGCTCGAGCACATCCAGGACCCGGTGGCGTTTCTGGCCGCCATCGCCGATGCCAACGGCGGGGCCGGGCAGATCTACATCGAAGTGCCTTGCCTGGACTGGATCATCGAACACAAGGCCTGGTTCGACCTGTTCTACGAGCACGTCAACTACTTCCGCCTGGACGACCTGCGCCGCCTGTTCGGCTCGGTCGCCGAGGCCGGGCACCTGTTCGACGGCCAGTACCTGTACATCGTCGCCGACCTCGCCAGCCTGCGTACCACGCTGGAGCCAGTGCCCGTACTGACCCTGCCGGCCGACTTCAGCGCCAGCCTGGACCACGCCGTGGGCATCGTGCAGCGTGACGCCGGGCGCGGTTCGGCGATCTGGGGCGCGTCGTCAAAAGGCGTTATCTATTCGCTGTTCCTGCAGCGCGCAGGCGCGGCGGTGGACTGGGTGATCGACATCAACCCGGCCAAGCAAGGCCGTTACCTGCCGCTCAGCGGCGCCCGGGTGAGTTCGCCACAGGAGGCGCTGGACGCCTTGCCTGAGGGCGCGCACTTGTTCGTGATGAATTCCAACTACCTCGATGAAATCCGCCGCATGACCGCTGGCCGCTTCACCTACCACGCCGTCGACAGCGCTGATTTCACACACCTGCCAACCGAGACCGCACTATGACCGACTCGCCGATCAAGGCCTTCGAAGCCGAATGCACCGCGCAAATCGCTGCCCAGGGTGAAGACCAGGCGCTGCAGCAAGTATCCCGCGACTTCTTCAACAAGTCCGCCGCGCACAAATACACCTACCACTTCTCCTGGATGGGCCGGCCGATCATCCAGCTGCCCCAGGACATGATGGCGATGCAAGAGATCGTCTGGCAGGTCAAGCCGGACCTGATCATCGAGTGCGGCATCGCCCACGGTGGTTCGATCCTCTACTACGCATCCTTGCTGGAGCTGCAGGGCCATGGCGAGGTGCTGGGCATCGACATCGACATTCGCCCGCACAACCGTGAAGCCATCGAGGCACACCCGATGAGCAAGCGCGTGCGCATGATCGAAGGCTCGAGCATCGACGCCGGCATTGCCGCGCAGGTGAAGGCGATTGCCGAAGGCAAGAAAGTCATTCTGGTGCTCGACTCCAACCACACCCACGACCACGTGCTCAAGGAGCTGGAGCTGTACGCGCCGCTGGTGGCCGTGGGCAGCTACTGCGTGGTGATGGACACCGTCGTCGAAGACATGCCGGCCGACTTCTTCCCCGACCGCCCGTGGGGCCATGGCGACAACCCCAAGACCGCGGTCTGGGAATACCTCAAGGGCAACGACAGCTTCGAGATCGACTACCAGTTGCAGAACAAGCTGCTGGTCACCGTGGCACCGGACGGCTACCTGCGCCGGGTTCGCTGAGACACTCAACAACGGTTCGATTTCTTCGGCGGCAACGCCAATGGTGGTGAAGACTATGCAAGGCAATTTCTCGGCAGACCAGGCAGCCACGTTGCGTGAGCGGTTCACGTTGGTACTGACGACGCACAACCGGCCAGCGTTCCTGCAGCGCACGCTGCAGTACTACAGCGACTACCCGTGCTCGATCCTCGTGCTGGATTCCTCGACCGAATCGGCCGAGGCGATGGCTGCCGGGTACCCGGGCGTCGAGTACCTGCATTTGCCACAGTATTCCTATCTGGGCTTCCAGGCCAAGCTGACCTATGGCGTGAACCGGGTGAGCACGCCGTTCATGGCCTTCGCCGCCGATGACGACTTCCTGCTGTTCGACGGGCTGAACCAGTCGCTGGACTTCCTCGACGCCAACCCCGATTACGGCATGTGCCACGGCTATTGCCTGAACTACCTGGCTGAAGCCACCCAGGTCAGGTACTACCGGCGCAACAAGAAAGTCCGCGAGGACTACAACGCCCCGCGCGCCGAGCAGCGTCTGATGGAGTACATGGAGGAGTTCATCCCGCCGTTCTTCGCCGTCACCCGCACCGCGTTGCTGCGCCAGTGGTTCGAATTGCTGCCCGAGGGTACCTGCTTCGAATGGCAGGAAGTCGGCCATGTGTATTTCCTGCTGAGTAACGCCAAGGCGCGCATCCTGCCGATCCCCTATGTGGTGCGCGAGACCAACTACGGCGTGTCCGAACACCAGACCGAGGTGTTTAATGTGCTGGCCTTCACCGACGCCAGGTCGGTGGCCGATCGCGAGCGCTTCGCCGACTTCCTCGCCGGCCTGCCGAGCGCCATCGAGGGACTGGACCATGGGCAGCGGCGCCAGTTGGCCCTGGACAGTTTCGCCGCGATGGCCGAGGGTTTGCTCACGGGGCGGGCGCTGACCCTGGAGCAGCTCTGGGTGTCGAGCTGGCTCGATCCGCTGAAACCACCGGTGCGCACCTTCGAGCGGTTCCAGTACGTCGAAATGCCGTTCTATAACCAGGCGTTCTTCGACCTGCTGACTTCGTTCGAATTCCTGATCCATGCCATGCCGGCCGGGCGCCTGCAGTTGCAGCAGCTGGAGCCGTTGCTGCTGCGCCAGGAGCAACTGTTGCAGGCGCAGGCGAACGACACTCCGGGGACTGTCTGGTCCCGCCTGTGGGATGCGTTGAAGTGCAACGGCTTCAACCGTGAGGTGGTACGCGGCCTCGCCGAGCAGTCGCGCGTCAGAGGGGAGGCCAAGGACAGCGAGGCGATGTTCGCCTGGCTGGCGCGCCTCGAAGGTGTACCGCATCAGAGCGGCCGCGAACTGCTTGGCAGCATGCGTTCGGGGCGCCTGCTTGCCTGGCTGGAGGCACGCAAGCCCGACGCGGTGGCGCAAGGCGCAATCGCCGAGCACCTGGCGCTGCACCAGGGCGGGCCGCAGTTCGGCATCCTGCTGCTGGACCTGGCCAACAACCAGGTCGCGCTGCAGGATACGTTCGACAGCCTGGTGGGCGGCCTGGGCAAGGCGTTCCGCATCATGGTGTTCACAACTGGCGAGCCGCCGATGGCAACCTCGCTGCACAACACCCTGCATTTCATCAAGGTCAGCCGTGAGGACTACGTCGAGCGGATCAACCAGATCGCCCGGCAGACAGCCTGCGAGTGGCTGCTGCTGGCCGAAGCCGGTGACCGGTTCACCGCCACCGGCCTGTTGCGTGCCAGCCTTGAACTGCTCAACGCGCCGGAGTGCCGTGCGGTCGCGGTCGACGAGATTCAGCAGCAGGCCGATGGCACCTGGCGTGAACTGCTGCGCCCAGGCGTCAACCTGGACTTGCTGCAGACCAACCCGGGGCTGATGGCGCGCCATTGGTTGCTGCGCCGTGAGGTGTTGGTGGAGGCCGGCGGCTTCGACAAGCAGTACGGCGATGCTCTGGAATTCGACCTGCTGTTGCGCCTGATCGAACGTGGCGGCCTCAACGGCCTGGCCCACCTTGACGAACCGTTGCTGATTACCCCGGCGCCCCAGGCCTCGGACAACCAACACGCTCGCCAGGCCTTGGTCCGGCACTTGGCGACCCGCGGTTACAAAGCCCAGGTCAGTGCGCCCCTGGCGGGCACCTTGCGTATCGACTATCGGCATGTCGAGCGACCGCTGGTGAGCATTCTGCTGCGCAGCCAGGACAATCTGGACGAGCTGCAGCGCTGCCTGAAGAGCATCCTGCAGCGCACCCGCTATGCCCGCTACGAGGTGCTGATCGCCGACAACGCCAGCCAGTCGCCGCAGCTGCTCGAATGGCTGGCGCAACAGCAGCAGGTGGGCGGCAAGGTGCGTGTGCTGCAAAGCGCCGAGCGCCTCAGCCCGGCGGCGCTGTGCAATGCTGCCAGTGGCGAGGCCAAGGGCGACTACCTGGTGTTGCTGGCGGCGGATGCCGAAGTGGTCAATGCCAACTGGATCGAGGCGCTGCTGAACCAGGCGCAGCGCCCCGAGGTAGGCGTGGTCGGTGGCAAGCTGCTGGATGCTGGCGGCAAGCTAACCCAGGCCGGCTTGCTGCTGGATGCCGACGTCGGCGTTTTGCCGGCATGCGCCGGTGAGGCGGCCAATGCGCCGGGTTACCTGAACAGCCTGGCCGTCGAGCAGAACCGCCCGGCGGTCTCGGCAAGCTGCCTGATGGTCCGCCGCGAAGTGTTTCAGGCCCTGGGTGGCCTGGACGAAACCACCTTCGCCCAGGCCTTTGGCGATGTCGACCTTTGCCTGAAAGCAGCCGCAGCCGGCCTGTTGACGGTCTGGACCCCGCAGGTGCAGGTGATTCACGCTGGTGGGGTCGCTACGGACCCGGCGGCGCTGGCGGCCCTGCGCGCCAAATGGTCGGCGCAGTGGTCGGGCGCTACCCAGGAGCTGGCCCCTGGCAAGGCGGCGCTGGACTGGGTTGGGCTGATCGGCTGACGCGACGGGTTGCGGGGCTGGCCTGTATCTTGCTTCGGGGTGGGATACAGCGCGCGCGAGTCAGAAATTTGTAGGCTGCGCGCCCGCCTGACCCTGCAACCGGGCGCCATCGCCAGTCGATGGCGCCGCTCCTAGGATCGACGTATGTTCGACGACAAGTCCATTTTCATCTCCGGAGGAACCGGGTCGTTCGGGCGCCGTTTCATCGAGCGGCTGCTCCAGCTCTACCGGCCGCGGCGAGTTGTGGTGTTCTCCCGTGACGAGTTGAAGCAGTACGAAATGCAGCAGCGCTTCAATGCGCCGTGCATGCGCTACTTCCTCGGCGATGTGCGTGATGCCGAGCGCGTGCGTCAGGCCATGCGCGGTATCGACTATGTCGTCCATGCCGCAGCGCTCAAGCATGTGCCCGCTGCCGAGTACAACCCCACCGAATGTATCCGCACCAACGTCAACGGCGCCGAGAACATCATCGCCGCTGCGATCGAGAACGGCGTGCAGAAGGTCGTGGCGCTGTCCACCGACAAGGCGGCCAGCCCGATCAACCTGTATGGCGCGACCAAGCTGCTGTCGGACAAGCTGTTCGTGGCCGCGAACAACTTCGCCGGGCAGCAGGAAACCCGCTTTGCCGTGGTGCGCTATGGCAACGTCGCAGGCTCCAGGGGCTCGGTGGTGCCATTCTTCAAGCGCCTTATCGAAGAGGGCGCCGGCGAGCTGCCGATCACCGACCCGCGCATGACGCGGTTCTGGATTACCCTCGAGCATGGCGTGCAGTTTGTACTCGACAGTTTTGCCCGCATGCACGGTGGCGAAGTCTTCGTACCGAAGATCCCGTCCATCCGCATTGTCGACCTCGCCAGTGGCATGGCCGGGCACTTGCCGCAAAAAGTGGTGGGCATCCGCCCGGGGGAAAAGCTGCACGAGTTGATGATCCCGCTGGATGATGCGCGCATGACCCTGGAGTTTGGCGATCATTTCACCATCGTTCCATCGATCCGTTTCAACCACACGGATGTCGATTTTGCGGTCGATCGCATCGGTGAAGCCGGTCGCTGGGTTGCCGAGGACTTCGAGTACCGTTCCGACACCAATCCTGCCTTCCTCACTGCGCAACAGCTGGCCGACCTGCACCCAGGGCTGCCGGCGTGATTCCCTACGGGCGACAGAACATCGATGCGTCTGACATCGCCGCAGTGGTCGAGGTGCTGCAGTCCGACTGGTTGACCCAGGGGCCGCTGATCGAACGCTTCGAACAGGCCATAGCCCAGCGTTGCGGCGCTGGTCATGCGGTGGCTGTGTGCAACGCCACCGCCGGCCTGCACCTGGCCTGCCTTGCCGCAGGCCTGGGCAGTGGGGACTGGCTGTGGACCAGCCCGATCAGTTTCGTCGCTTCGGCGAACTGCGGGCGCTATTGCGGGGCCAACGTGGACTTCGTCGACATCGACCCGCATTCCTGGACCCTCGATCCCGCCGCGCTCGCACTGAAGCTTGCCGAGGCCGCCCGCCAAGGGCGCCTGCCCAAGGTGGTGGTCGCTGTGGCATTCGCCGGTCAGAGCGCCGACATGCGGGCGATCGCGGCGCTGGCCCGGCAATATGGCTTCACGCTGATCGAGGATGCGGCTCACGCGGTCGGTGCACGCTATGCCGGCAACCCGGTCGGCTGCGGTGAATTCGCCGATATGACAGTGTTCAGTTTCCACCCGGTGAAGATCATTACCACCGGCGAAGGCGGCATGGTCCTCAGCAATCGGGCCGACCTTGACCGGCGCTTGCGTCTGCTGCGCAGCCACGGCATCACCCGTGACCCCGGCCAGATGACCGAAGCGAGCCATGGCGCCTGGTACTACCAGCAGCTCGAGCTGGGGCTCAATTACCGTATCACCGACCTGCAGGCAGCCCTGGGGCTTTCCCAGCTGACCCGGCTGGATGCGTTTCTCTCCCGCCGTCGCGAGCTGGCAGCCCGCTACCAGCGCTTGCTGGCGCACTTGCCGGTCACGGTCCAGCAGCCCCAAGTGCAAGCCGAATCCGCCTGGCATCTGTTCGTAGTGCGCCTGAAGGGTGATCGCATACAGCGTTCGCAGCGGGAGATCTTCGATGGGATGCGGGCTGCGGGGATTGGGGTCAATCTTCATTACATCCCGATTCACCTGCAGCCGTATTACCGCGAACTGGGTTTCAAGCCTGGGGACTTTCCCCAGGCCGAGGGCTATTACGCACAAGCCCTGAGCCTGCCCTTGTATCCGGACCTGAGCGAGGCGCAGCAGGATCATGTGATCGACACCCTGCGCGGCTTGCTGGAGCGGCACGCATGACTGAGCGCATGGAACGCAACGTCGCGATCATTCCAGCCCGCGGTGGTAGCAAGCGGATCCCGCGCAAGAACCTCAAGGCGTTTGCGGGGCTGCCGATCATCGCCCATTCGATTCGCGTGGCACTTGCCAGTGGCTTGTTCGATCAGGTGGTGGTCAGCACCGACGATCCGGAAATCGAGGCGGTGGCGCGGGAGCATGGCGCGCAGGTGCCGTTTCGCCGCCCCGCGCACCTGGCTGACGACCATGCGACCACCCACGCGGTGATCAGCCATGCCCTGGAGGTGCTGACCCGCCAGGGCCAGGTGCTGACCCATGCCTGTTGCATCTATGCCACTGCGCCTTTCCTGCAGCAGCGCTTCCTGCACGAGGGGCTGGCACTGCTGCGGCAGCACCCTGAGCGTGCTTTCGCCTTCTCGGTCAGCGGTTTCGGCTTCCCTGTCCAGCGGGCGCTGACGCTGGATGCCGAGGGCGCGCTGGTGCCCCTGAATCCGCAGTATCGCGAGACCCGGTCGCAGGACCTGGCGCCGGCCTACCAGGATGCCGGCCAGTTCTACTGGGGGCGGGTGGAGGCCTGGTTGCAGAACGAGGTCCTGTATTCCGAGCGCAGCTTGCCAGTGATCCTTCCCCGGCATCTGGTGCAGGACATCGATAGCGAGGACGACTGGTTGCGCGCGCAGTACCTGTACGCAGCGCTCAAGGCAGGAGGAGAGCTGGAATCATGAAGGTGCTGTTGCGGGCTGACGCGTCTTCATCCATCGGTATCGGCCACACGGCGCGTTGCCTGACGCTGGCCCAGGCGTTGCGTGCACAGGGGGCGCAGGTCAGTTTTGCCTGTTGCCTGCTGGACGGCCACCGCCGAGCTGCCATCGAGCAGGAGGGCTTCGAGGTCTTTGCCTGGCCGCAGCCCGAGCATGCGCCGGGCATCGAAGGCTGGGCGGCGGACATCGCTGCGCTGCGCGCCGTGTTGCCGGCAAATGCCGGGTTTGACTGGTTGATCGTCGATCATTACGCCCTGGACGCGCGCTGGGAGCAGGCTGCCCGGGTCTTCGCCCGGCGAATCGCGGTCATCGATGACCTGGCCGACCGCGATCATGCGGCCGACCTGCTGCTGGATCAGAATTTCGGCGCCAGCGAGGCGCGCTACGCGCCCTTGCTTGCACCGACATGCCGGCGTTTGCTGGGGCCTCGATATGCACTGGTTCGGCCCGAGTTCCAGAGGGCGGTGGGTTCACCGCCACAGCAGGCACGACGGGTGTTGGTCAGCTTCGGTGGTTTCGACGTGGCTGACATGCTACCGCGGACGTTGCAAGCGCTGGCCGGGCTGGAAGGGCTGCAGGTGACCTGCGTCGCCGGGCTCAATCATGCCCATGGCGAGCTGTTGCGCCAATTGTGCGCCGGGCAGCCAGGCTGGGAGCTGCATGACTTTGTCGATGACCTGCCGGCACGGATGGCTGCGGCGCACCTGTTCATCGGCGCTGCTGGCGGCACCACCTGGGAGCGCGCCGCGCTGGGTTTGCCGAGCCTGTGCGTCAGCGTGGCGGACAACCAGCGCACCGGTGCCGAGGCCATGGCGCGGGCGGGCATGCACCTTTATCTGGGCGAGGCTGGGCAGGTCGACGTGGCGGCGCTGCGCCAGGCGATTGCCTTGCTGCTGGGCAACCAGGCGCTGCGCCAGTGCTTCGCCGAACGCAGTCGTACCCTGGTCGATGGCCGCGGTGCGCAGCGGGTGGCGGTAGCCTTGCTGGGCGAGCAGCTGGTGCTGCGCCCGGCCCGTAGTGAAGACGCGCGGCTGTTGTTCGACGGGCGCGACGCACCTGAGGTACGGCGCCGTTCGCAGCAGGGGCAAGCGTTGCACTGGCCCGATCATCAAGCCTGGCTGGCCGCGACCTTGGCCGACCGGCAGCGCCTGCTGCTGATCGCCGAAACCACCGACGGGCCGGTCGGCAGCGTGCGCTACGACCGCCTGCCGGGCCGGCGTGCACGGGTGTCGCTGTACCTCTTTGCGGGGCGTTTCGGCCTGGGCTGGGGCAGGGTGCTGCTCACCCGTGGCGAGGCCTGCGCACGTGAACGATGGCCGGACCTGGAGGCGATCGAGGCCCAGGTGCTGCCAGACAATCAGGCGTCATTGCAATTATTCGCGGGTGCCGGCTTCGTGCAGTCGCCGTGCTCGTTCGAGCGGGTTTTCCAGGAGTAGCCCATGCACAGTTTCAACATCGGCCACCGCCTTGTCGGCGCGGACCAGCCACCGCTGGTGATTGCGGAGATGAGCGGCAATCACAACCAGTCGCTGGCACGCGCCCTGGAGATCGTCGAGGCGGCCGCTGCTGCTGGTGCCCATGCACTGAAGCTGCAGACCTACACCGCCGACACCATGACCCTGGACCTGGCCCATGGCGAGTTCTTCATCGCCGACCCGGGCAGCCTCTGGCAGGGTTCGTCGCTTTACGCGCTTTACCAGAAGGCCCATACCCCATGGGAATGGCATCGGCCAATCTTCGAACGTGCCCGTGAGCTGGGCATGCTGGCATTTTCCACGCCGTTCGACGAAACCTCGGTGGACTTCCTGGAAAGCCTGGACGTTCCGGCCTACAAGATCGCCAGTTTCGAGAACACCGACCTGCCGCTGATCCGCAAGGTGGCGGCCACTGGCAAGCCGTTGATCATCTCCACTGGCATGGCCAGCCTGGCGGAGCTCGAGCGTACCGTTCAGGTGGCGCGGGAGGCGGGGTGTCGCGACCTGGTGCTGCTCAAGTGCACCAGCACCTACCCGGCGAGCCCGCACAACAGCAACGTGCTGACCATTCCGCACATGCGCGAGCTGTTCGGCTGCCAGGTCGGGCTGTCGGATCACTCGCTGGGTGTCGGCGTGGCCGTGGCGGCGGTGGCCTTGGGCGCCACGGTGGTGGAAAAGCACTTCACACTCGACCGCAGCGAGGGTGGCGTGGATGCGGCGTTCTCCCTGGAGCCCACGGAAATGGCCGCGCTGGTGCAGGAAACCGAGCGCGGCTGGCAGGCGCTGGGGCGGGTGTACTATGGCGCGACCCAGGCCGAGCAGGCTTCGCGGCGCTTCCGGCGCTCGCTGTATGTGGTGCGGGACATGGCCGCAGGCGAGGTCTTCGACCGCAGCAATGTGCGCGCCATCCGCCCAGGCCTGGGGCTGGCGCCAGGGCATCTGGACGCGGTGCTTGGGCGCAAGGCCCGGCAGGCGCTCAAGCGTGGCACGGCACTGGACTGGTCGCTGCTCGACTGAAGCGCGCCCCGATCGGGGCATGTTCCCCAGGGCAGGTGAGCCCGCTAGCACAATGTCGAGGTGACGCACCTGGGCAAAATGTGCGATTGTCTGGAAATATTCGTGACCTATCGGTCAGAGCGGGCATCTCCCTCTGTAACCGTAAATGGGGCCGGCGTGCCAATCGTCGCTTGCCTGCCCCGCCTGCTGCCCGATCCACCCGGCGGCAGGCCCCGTTATTCTGGCGCTGCTCGAGTCATCCGGGCGGCGGTATTGAGCTGTTATTTTTTGGGAAGCCATGATGATCGGCATTAAAAGCATCGCGAGCTATGTGCCCGCTTCCGGCCTGGACAACTATGTGCAAGGCGCGAAATTCGGCAAGGACGAAGAGTTCATGTTCGGCAAGATCGGCGCGAGCTTCCTGCCACGCAAGGACGACGAGCAGGAAACTTCCGATCTGTGCGTGGAGGCGGTCAACAACTTGTTCGCCGCCAACCCGCAACTCAAGCGTGAGTCGATCGATGCGCTGATCGTCGTTACCCAGAATGGCGACGAGGAAGGCTTGCCGCACACCGCTGCCATCGTCCAGCACAAGCTCGGCCTGCCGACCCATGTTGCGGCCTTCGACATTTCCCTGGGTTGCTCCGGCTACGTCTATGGCATCTATGCGCTCAAGGGCTTCATGGAGGCCACGGGCCTGAAGAACGGCCTGCTGGTGACCGCCGACCCGTATTCGAAGATCGTCAACCCGGAAGACCGCAATACCACCATGCTGTTCGGCGACGCCGCTACCGCCACCTGGATGGGTGAGGATGCCACCTGGCAGCTGGGCAAGTCGAAGTTCGGCACCGACGGCGCCGGTGCACCGCACCTGAAAGTGACCGATGGCGAGTTCTACATGAACGGTCGTCAGGTGTTCAACTTCGCCCTGATCAAGGTGCCGGCTCACCTGCACGAGCTGCTGGGCGAGTCGGGCCTGGAGAACAAGGATATCGACGCTTTCTGCATCCACCAGGGTAGTGCGGCGATCGTCGATGCCGTGGCCCGGCGCTTCGAGGAAGACCCGGAAAAGTCCCAGGCCGACAAATTCGTCAAGGACATGCTGGAGACTGGTAACACCGTATCCTCCAGCGTTCCGCTGCTGTTGCAGAAGCATATGTTCGACGGTAACTGGAAGCGTGTGGCCATCAGCGGCTTCGGGGTCGGCCTGTCGTGGGGTTCGGCGATTCTGTACAAGGCTGAATAACCGCCGCCATTAGGTTACCCTTCGGTGTTTCGCAGGTAAGGGAAGCTCAACCCATGAGCGAGTTTTTCCAGCGTAACGCTGAAGTACTGCAGCGCCGCTGGCCGGCGCTGCTGGAGCGCCTGCTGGTTGAGGCAGGCGAGGCCCTCGAGGTCGAGCTGGTGGAGGGCCTGGGGTCTACCCTGAGCGTATCCGGCATCCAGCTCACCAGCCGTCACGACCGGTTGGCAGAAGCGCGCCTGCAGGCGCAAAGCCTGCCGGCAGGCAGTTCCACCGTGCATCTCTATGGCGCTGGCCTGGGTGATCTGCAGCGCGTACTGCTGGAGCGGCCAGAGCTCGACCGGCTGCAGCTGCACCTGCTAAATGGCGCCTTGTTTCACCTGGTGCTGCAATTGCTCGATCAGTCCGACTGGCTGGCCGACCCCCGGGTCGAGTTGACCTACGCGGGTGACAGCCTGGAAATTGCCCTGCCGTTCTTCGCCTTGCCCTCCGAGTTGGTGCTGGCCGATGACTACAATGCGAAGATTCGCGATCGGCTGATCAGCGAGGCGCACCTGGCAGACAACAACCGCGCCTTCGATGTGGCTGATCCGCGCCTTCAGCAACTGCTTGAAGACAGCTTGCCGCTGCTGCGTCAGGACCCTGATGTGGCAGCGCTGTTCGCGACCCAGGCGGGGCGTGACTGCTACGTGATCGCCACAGGGCCGAGCCTGGCCGCGCACCTGCCGGCCCTGGCAAGGGTGCGTGCGCAGGCCGAGCGGCCGCTGTTCATCTGCGTCGATACCGCATACCTGCCACTGCTGCGCGCCGGCATCCAGCCGGACATCGTGGTCAGCGTCGACCACAAGATCCGCATCCATCACTTGCCGCCGGACGACTCGGCGGCAACCACCCTGGTGTACATGCCGATGCTGGATGTCGAGCTGCTCGGCAACTGGCGCGGACCGCGCTACAGCGCCTACTCCAGCAGTGCGCTGTATGCCCGGGTGCGTGAAGCGATACCGCGCGCCGAACTGTTCGTGGGCGGCAGTGTGATTCACCCGGCCACGGACCTGGCGGTGAAGATGGGGGCGAGCAGCATTACCTTGTTCGGCGCAGATTTCGCCTTCCCTGGCGACCGCACCCATACCGGCTGGGGCGATGGTGTGCTCGGCCCGGCCATTTCGGCGTCCCGTCACTGGGTGCTGGATGGCCATGGCCAGCGGGTGCGTACCCAGCTGAACTTCCGCGGCTACCTGGTCGAGCTGGAGCGGTTCATCGCGCAGCATCCCCAGGTGAGGTTCTACAACACCAGTCGGGCCGGCGCACTGATAGCCGGTACCGCCTACGACCCGGATTTCTGCCCATGAATGCCGCCAGTTACTGTACCGCTGCCCGTGAATGCGCCGCGCTGTTCCGACTTGGACGGGATGTGGAGGGGGCGCTGCGTATGGTTGATCTGTTCGATCAGGTACTGCCTTTGTTCGATTCCCGGGCGGGTGCGGTGGTTGTGCAGGCCATGTTCGATGCGCAGCAACGCCAGGACTGGCTGGCGCTGGCCGACTACCTCGAATACGAACTGCGCCACCTGATCGAGCAGGCCCCCTCGCACTGAAATGTGACCTGCGTCACATTCTTCCTGCGGTCGCCCCACCGCAGGGCTGGGCTGCAAGGCCCGGATTGCAAGGGGTGGCGCCGTGATGGCATTTTTTTTTGGAAAACCCCTAAAGCAACTTGCAAACCCGACGATAACCATTACGAAGGTTCTCTAGGCCACACCCGGCGGATGCCAGGGCCGGAAGCCGTAGTATCCATCCAACGAGGAATTCGTCATGGCATTAACCGTAAACACCAACACCACTTCGCTGGGCGTGCAGAAGAACCTGAACAAAGCTTCCGACGCTCTGGGCACTTCGATGACCCGTCTGTCCTCGGGCCTGCGCATCAACAGCGCCAAGGACGACGCCGCCGGCCAGCAGATCGCCACCAAGCTGCAGACCATGGTCACCGGTACCACCGTTGCCATCAAGAACGCCAACGACGGTAACTCGATCACCCAGACCGCTGAAGGCGCTCTGTCGGAAATCACCAACATCCTGCAGCGTATGCGTGAGCTGGCTCTGCAAGCTCGAAACGACTCGAACGGCACCACTGAACGTGCTGCTCTGAACAAAGAGTTCGCTGCCAAGTCCGACGAAATCACCCGTATCGCTTCGTCCACCACCTACGGCACCAGCAAGCAACTGCTGGACGGTTCGGCTGGCGACATGGAGTTCCAGGTTGGCGCGATGACTGGCTCCAGCCAGACCCTGACCGTTTCCCTGAGCACCTCGTTCGCAGCTTCGACCCTGGGTGTTGGCACCGGTACCCTGGCGATCTCGGGTACTACCGATGCCGCCGTCCACACCTCGGCTGACGCTGCTATCGACGCAATCGACACCGCTCTGCAGACCGTGAACGACACCAAGTCGGACCTGGGTGCCATCCAGAACCGCTTCCAGTCGACCATCAACAACCTGCAAAGCATGAACGAGAACTCGGCTGCCGCCATGGGCCGTGTTCAAGACACCGACTTCGCCGCAGAAACCGCTCAGCTGACCAAGCAGCAAACCCTGCAGCAAGCTTCGACCGCAGTTCTGGCCCAGGCCAACCAACTGCCATCCGCCGTACTGAAACTGCTTCAGTAATAGCGTGATGCAATCAGCGAGAGGGTGCCTGCGCACTCTCTCGCTTTTTACTTTCAGAGGTGATGCACGATGGACATAAGCGTAAAGTCGAGCCCGTCGTATCCGTTGTCGTCGGTAGCCGGCAACGTGCACAAGGATGATGCGGCACTTAAGGCATTCGGGCAGGTCCGCGATGCATCGCAGCTACAAGACGCTACAGTCCCCGGTAACGAGGCCGAGCTACATTCGGCCGTGAAGGAAATACAGGATTTCGTCCAGTCGTTGCAGCGCAACCTGGAATTTTCGGTGGATGATTCCACCGGCACTTGGGTCGTCAAGGTGGTCGCCCGCGACAGCGGTGAAGTGATTCGCCAGATCCCCTCGGAAACCGCGCTGGAGCTGGCCCGCAGCCTGCAGGATGCCAACAGCGTGCTTTTCGATATCAAGGCCTGACGGCTGGCCGACCGATTCGCCCTCTCTGGTGCAGGGGCGGTTGAGCTTGTTGGTGTTTACCAGATAAGGAGTTTGTAATGGCAAGTCCAATTCTACCGAGTTTGGGGCTGGGTTCCGGTCTCGATACTACGGCCATTGTGAAGGCCCTGGTTGATGCCGAGAAAACCCCCAAGCAGAGTCAGCTTGACCGTCGTACCTCGGCCAACACGGCGTCGATTTCGGCGGTGGGTGGTATCAAGAGCGCATTGGCGGCTTTCAAGTCTGCGCTGGACAAGCTCAACAGCAGCGACAACCCGGCTTTCCTGGGGTCGGTGGCTACCAGCTCCAACGACAAGACGGTCAAGGCCACGGCTGGCAGCTCGGCGGTCAATGGCAGCTATTCGGTGCAGGTATCGCAACTGGCTACCGCCTCGCGGGTGGCCAGTGATCGTTACACCGACAGCAGTTCGGTGGTATCCGCCAGTGGCGGTACCCTGACCCTGACCCAGAACGGCGCCAGCGTCGATGTCACCATTCCGGCCGGTGCCACGCTGCAGCAGACCCGTGATGCCATCAACGCCCAGGCCACTGCCAAGGGCTTCACTGCCAACATCGTCAACGATGGGCAGGGCTCGCGCCTGGTGTTGAGCTCCGACACCATGGGCAAGGATTCGGACATCTCCGTGTCTGGCGTGATGACCATCAGTCCGGCTGCCGAAATGACCGCTGCCGGTGGCGCCGGTCGCATTGGCGAGCTGGCCAAGGACGCCGAGTTCAACATCGATGGCATGGCGCTTACCAGCAAGTCGAACAAGGTCGACAACGCGATCAGCGGCATGACCTTCGAACTGCTGGCCAAGACAGACACCAACTCGTCGGTATCGATTGGCGTGACCGCCAACACCGATGGCCTGAAGACCTCCGTGCAGTCTTTCGTCGATGCCTACAACGCGCTGGTCCTGAACATCAACAGCGTCAGCAAGGCCGTGCAGAACACCGATGGTACCTGGTCCACCCCGGCGCTGGCGGGTGACTCTGCAGTGAGCGGCATGTTGACTGCGCTGCGCAATGAGCTGGTGGTGCCGTCGACGTCAGGTTCCGGGCAGCTGACCGTGATGTCGCAGCTGGGTATCAATACCTCCCAGGCCAGCGGTATGCTGGAGTTCGACGCCACCAAGTTCACCAAGGCCATTACCGACCAGAAGCTCGGTGGCGAGGTGCAGAACCTGTTCAATGGTGATGGCGGCATGCTGGATCGCCTGACCAAGGCCATGGAGCCGTATTCGGCGAGTGGCGGTGTTCTGGATACCCGCAGCAAGTCGCTGGAGTCGGCGAAGAAGTCGCTGGAGTTGGAGCAGTCCTCCCTCGATGCGCGCATCAAGGACCTCGAGGCTTCGTTGACCAAGAAGTACAACAACATGGACACCCTGGTCGGCCAGCTGAACTCCCAGCGCGACACCGTGACGTCCATTTTCGAGGCAATGGCGGCCCAGCAGAAGAACTCCTGACCGGCATAGGGCCTGATCGGCCCGGCATCGCCCGAGTGCTGCTCGAGGTTGAAAGGCCAACGCCAAAAGCCCGACGAAGCGTGACGCTCCGTCGGGCTTTTTGTATGCTCGCTAAAGTTTTTTGACGCCGCGCCGATAGCCCGGTCATACAGCAACCCCCGTGGTGACGAGGTACCCATGAATCCAATGTTAGCCCTTCGGCAGTACCAGAAGATTGGCGCCCAGGCGCAGACCTCCGAGGCGAGCCCGCATCGTCTGGTGCAACTGCTGATGGAGGGTGGCCTGGACCGCATTGCCCAGGCGAGCGGTGCGATGCAGCGCAAGGATATTGCTGGCAAGGGTATCGCCATCGGCAAGGCCATCGGCATCATCGGCGGGCTGCGTGACGGCCTGGACCGCGACAACATGACCGAAGAGCTCAATCGTCTCGACAGCCTGTACTTGTACATGACCCGTCGCCTGAGCGAGGCCAACATGAAGAACGATCCGGCAATCCTCGATGAAGTCAGGGATCTGTTGATCACTGTCAAGGAAGGCTGGGACGCAATCGGCGCACAGTAGGAGGGGATATGAGCAAGGTGATCGAGCGTATCGAGCAGACCCGTGACGAGTTGCTGGCGGCGTTGGCCAGCCGCGACTGGCAGGCGGTCGGTGAGCTTGATCTTGCGTGCCGTGTCTGTGTCGAGGATGTGCTGGCTGAAGCGCTCAGCAATGAGGCTGCTGTGCGTAGCAGTCTTGAGGAGTTGCTGGTGGTTTACGGGCAGTTGATTGACGTTGCAAGTGGCGAGCGTCAATCAATAGTCGACGAGATGACGCAAATCCGTCAGGCGAAAAACGCTGCCAAGGTATACCATCTGTTCACTTGACCACAGATTCGCAAAAAGCCGTGCGCCATTAATTTGACTGCATGGGTTTTTTTGACTTTACTAGTGGCTGTTTTCGAATTTCAGACGTCCGAACACTGACCATTCAGTCGGAGATGTCGAGCATGCCCTGAGAGGGGCGCCGATATGACTAGGGAAGTTGCTATTGCATGTGGCGTGAAACCAAGATTCTCCTGATCGATGACGACAGCGCCCGCCGCCGCGATCTGGCGGTGGTCCTGAACTTTCTCGGCGAAGAAAACCTCCCATGCTCCAGCCAGGACTGGCAGCAAGTCGTAGGGGGCCTGTCTTCGAGTCGCGAAGTGCTATGCGTGCTGATCGGTACTGTCAATGCTCCAGGCAGTGTGCTTGGGTTGCTTAAGACAGTGGCTGCGTGGGATGAGTTCCTTCCGGTTCTGCTGATTGGTGAAATTTCTTCGGCGGACTTCCCGGAAGAGTTGCGTCGTCGGGTGCTGTCCAACCTCGAGATGCCGCCGAGCTACAGCCAGCTGCTCGATTCGCTGCACCGTGCCCAGGTCTACCGCGAGATGTACGACCAGGCCCGCGAGCGCGGTCGTCAACGCGAGCCGAACCTGTTCCGCAGCCTGGTCGGCACCAGCCGTGCCATCCAGCATGTGCGGCAGATGATGCAGCAGGTGGCCGATACCGACGCCAGCGTGCTGATCCTCGGTGAGTCCGGCACCGGCAAGGAAGTGGTGGCGCGCAACCTGCACTACCATTCCAAGCGCCGCGAAGCGCCGTTCGTGCCGGTCAACTGCGGGGCGATCCCGGCCGAGTTGCTCGAAAGCGAGCTGTTCGGCCACGAGAAAGGCGCGTTCACGGGTGCCATCACCAGCCGTGCCGGGCGCTTCGAGCTGGCCAACGGCGGAACCCTGTTCCTCGACGAAATCGGCGACATGCCGCTGCCGATGCAGGTCAAGCTGCTGCGCGTGCTGCAGGAGCGCACCTTCGAGCGCGTGGGCAGCAACAAGACCCAGAGCATCGACGTACGCATCATTGCTGCGACCCACAAGAACCTCGAAACCATGATCGAGGATGGGACGTTCCGCGAAGACCTGTATTACCGGCTCAATGTGTTCCCGATCGAGATGGCGCCACTGCGCGAGCGCGTGGAGGACATCCCGCTGTTGATGAACGAGCTGATCTCGCGCATGGAGCACGAGAAGCGCGGCTCGATCCGCTTCAATTCGGCGGCGATCATGTCGCTCTGCCGCCACGGCTGGCCGGGCAACGTCCGCGAGCTGGCCAACCTGGTCGAGCGCATGGCGATCATGCACCCGTATGGGGTGATCGGGGTGTCGGAGCTGCCGAAGAAGTTCCGTTATATCGATGACGAGGATGAGCAGCTGGTCGACAGCTTGCGCAGCGACCTCGAAGAGCGCGTGGCGATCAATGGTCACACGCCGAACTTCAGCAACCATGCGATGTTGCCGCCGGAAGGCCTGGACCTGAAGGACTACCTCGGTAGCCTTGAGCAGGGCCTGATCCAGCAGGCGCTGGATGATGCCAACGGTATCGTTGCGCGGGCGGCTGAACGTTTGCGTATTCGCCGTACCACCCTGGTCGAGAAGATGCGCAAGTACGGCATGAGTCGCCAGGGCGGCGAGGACCAGGCAGAAGACTGATTCCGCTTTTGGGGGCATGTCTTGGGTTTGATGTTAGGGCGTAGATCGAGCGCCGCCCGCGCGGCGCTCGATTTCTGCCTATCTACAGCCCCCAAACGGTTCACTCTCCAGCAAACCCCCATCCCCGGCACGGCTATTGCTACACCGCTGGCACCACACCGTTTTTATGACGGTCAGCCACGCGAGAGAGCACGATGCCCCAGGCCGCCCACTTTTCCCGAGTCCCTGATCTGCAGGGGCGTACCCCGGTCGAACAGGAGAGTCGACAGGGGCTGGAGCAGGCGTTCGCCCTGTTCAATCAGGTTTCCAGCCAGCTCAACCAGTCCTACAGCATGCTCGAAGCCCGCGTCAGCGAGCTCAAGGGCGAGCTGGCGGTGGTCGGCGCGCAGCGCATGGCCGAACTGAACGAAAAGGAACGCCTGGCCAATCGCCTGCAGAACCTGCTCGACCTGCTGCCGGGCGGGGTGATCGTGATCGATGACCAAGGCCTGGTGCGCGAGGCCAATCCGGCGGCCTGCGAAATGCTCGGCGAGCCTGTGGTCGGCCAGCTGTGGCGCCAGGTGATCGCGCGCAGCTTCGCCCCGCGCAAGGACGATGGCCATGAGGTCTCGCTGCGTGATGGCCGCCGTCTGTCCATCGCCACCCGCTCGCTGGATGCCGAGCCCGGCCAGCTGGTGCTGCTCAACGACCTGACTGAAACCCGCCGCCTGCAGGACCAGTTGGCCCGGCATGAGCGCCTGTCTTCACTGGGGCGCATGGTTGCCTCGCTGGCGCACCAGATTCGGACGCCGCTGTCGGCGGCCATGCTCTATGCCAGCCACCTGGCCGATGGCGAGCGCGAGCTCGCGCCAGAAACCCGCCAGCGCTTCGCTGGCAGCCTCAAGGAGCGCCTGCACGAGCTGGAGCACCAGGTACGTGACATGCTGGTGTTTGCCCGAGGCGAGCTGCCACTGGGTGATCGACTGACCCCGAAGGCCTTGTTCCAGGCCTTGCAGCAAGCGGCTCAGCCCCATGTGCAAGGGCATGCCGTGCGCTGGCAGCTCGACAGCCACCTGGGCGAGTTGCTGTGCAACCGCGACACCCTGGTCGGCGCCTTGCTCAACCTGATCGAGAACGCCTTGCAGGCCAGTGACAGCCCGGCCCGGCTCAAGGTGCACCTGTTCCGCCGTGAGCGCACCTTGTACCTGAACATCAGCGATGCCGGCAGTGGCATCGATGCCGAGCTGCTGGGGCGCCTGGGTGAACCGTTCCTGACCACCAAGGCCACCGGCACCGGGCTTGGGCTGGCGGTGGTCAAGGCCGTGGTGCGTGCGCACCAGGGCAAGCTGCAGCTGCGCTCGAAGGTCGGGCGTGGCACCTGTGTAAAGGTTGAGCTGCCGTTGATCGACGGGCAGGCAACGGAGGTCGTGTGATGGCAATCAAGGTGCTGCTGGTCGAGGATGACCGCGTATTGCGCCAGGCGCTGGGCGATACCCTGGAGATCGGTGGCTTTGCCTTTGATGCGGTCGGTAGCGCCGAGGAGGCGCTGCAGGCAGTGGAGGGCGAGTCTTACAGCCTGGTGGTCAGCGACGTGAACATGCCGGGTATGGATGGGCACCAGTTGCTGGCGCAATTGCGCCGTCTTCAGCCCCAGTTGCCGGTGTTGCTGATGACTGCCCACGCGGCCGTCGAGCGTGCCGTGGAGGCCATGCGCCAGGGGGCTGCGGATTATCTGGTCAAGCCATTCGAGCCCAAGGCCTTGCTGAGCCTGGTCGAACGCCATGCCGCCGGGCGCCTGACGGCGACCGACAATGAGGGGCCGGTGGCCTGCGAGCCCGCCAGTCGACAGTTGCTGGAGCTGGCTGCACGGGTGGCGCGCAGCGACTCGACCGTGCTCATTTCCGGTGAGTCGGGTACTGGCAAGGAAGTGCTGGCGCGCTACATCCACCAGCAGTCGCCGCGGGCGGCGCAGCCTTTCGTTGCGATCAACTGCGCGGCGATCCCGGACAACATGCTCGAAGCCACGCTGTTCGGCCATGAGAAGGGGGCCTTCACTGGCGCCATTGCCGCCCAGGCCGGCAAGTTCGAGCAGGCCGAGGGTGGCACCTTGCTGCTCGACGAGATTTCCGAGATGCCCCTTGGCCTGCAGGCCAAGCTGCTGCGCGTGTTGCAGGAGCGCGAGGTGGAACGGGTCGGCGGGCGCAAGCCGATCGCCCTGGATATCCGGGTGCTGGCCACCAGCAACCGCGACATGGCAGGTGAAGTGGCGGCGGGGCGCTTTCGTGAAGACCTGTACTACCGCCTTTCGGTTTTCCCGCTGGCCTGGCAACCGCTGCGCGAGCGCAGTGGCGATATCCTGCCGCTGGCCGAGCGCCTGCTGGCGCGCCACGTGGCGAAGATGAAGCATGCGCCGGTGCGCTTGTCTGCCGACGCGCGCGCGTGCCTGCAGGCGCATGCCTGGCCGGGCAATGTGCGCGAGCTGGACAATGCCTTGCAGCGGGCGTTGATCTTGCAGCAGGGCGGGGTGATCGAGGCGGCGGATTTTTGTCTGGCTGGCGCCATTCCATTGTCGGCCGGGGCGATTGCCACTATATCGCCATCATCTGCGGGAGTGGTAGTTGATTCGGGTGGCCTGGGCGACGATATGCGTCGTCATGAATTCCAGATGATCATCGACACCTTGCGTGCCGAGCGTGGGCGGCGCAAGGAAGCTGCCGAAAAGCTGGGCATCAGCCCGCGTACATTGCGCTACAAACTGGCGCAGATGCGTGATGCCGGGCTCGACGTGGAAGCCAGCCTGTTCGGCTGAAGCACTCATTTATATGTTTGCGGTGCGGGCTGGCACACGTGTTGCTAGTTCAGGGCTATCCGCCGCATGAGTGTCAAAAAAATGCGGCCGCCGGAGAGAGAAGGTCATGAGCCAAGGTGTTGAATTCAATCGTCTGATGTTGGACATGCGGGCCATGCAGGCCGATGCCATGTCGCTGCCCAAAGCCACTGTCGCCCCCGAGCTGGCGCCTGGCCAAAGCACCTTTGCCGACATGCTCGGCCAGGCCATCGGCAAGGTCAACGAGACCCAGCAGGCGTCGACCCAGCTGGCCAATGCCTTCGAGATCGGCAAGAGCGGCGTCGACCTGACTGACGTGATGATCGCCTCGCAGAAAGCCAGCGTGTCCATGCAGGCGTTGACCCAGGTGCGCAACAAGCTGGTCCAGGCGTATCAGGACATCATGCAGATGCCGGTTTGAGGACGGAAGTAAGTCATGGCTGATGCAGTCGTCGATAACGCCCCCGCCAAGAGCGGAGCGCCAGCTTCCAAGCCGCCGCTGTTGAACATGGCGTTCCTGGAAAACATCTCGCAGATGCCCATGCTGCGTCAGGTCGGCCTGCTGGTCGGGCTGGCAGCGAGCGTGGCGATTGGCTTCGCCGTGGTGCTGTGGTCGCAGCAGCCCGATTACCGGCCGCTGTACGGCAGCCTGGCCGGCATGGACACCAAGCAGGTCATGGATACCCTGGCCTCCGCAGACATTCCCTATCATGTCGAGCCCAACTCCGGTGCTCTGCTGGTCAAGGCCGACGACCTCTCCCGTGCGCGCCTGAAGCTGGCGGCCGCTGGCGTGGCGCCGAGCGATGGCAATGTCGGCTTCGAGCTGCTCGATAAAGAGCAAGGGCTGGGCACCAGCCAGTTCATGGAGGCCACCCGCTATCGTCGTGGCCTGGAAGGTGAGCTGGCGCGTACCGTTTCCAGCCTGAACAACGTCAAGGCTGCCCGCGTGCACCTGGCGATCCCGAAAAGCTCGGTGTTCGTGCGTGATGAGCGCAAGCCAAGCGCTTCGGTGCTGGTCGAGCTGTACCCGGGCCGTTCGCTGGAAGCCGGTCAGGTAATGGCCATCGTCAACCTGGTGGCGACCAGTGTGCCCGAGCTGGACAAGTCGCAAGTCACCGTGGTCGACCAGCGCGGCAACCTGCTCTCCGAGCAGGTGCAGGACACTGCGCTGACCATGGCCGGCAAGCAGTTCGACTACAGCCGCCGCATGGAAGGCATGCTCACCCAGCGTGTGCACAACATCCTGCAGCCGGTGCTGGGTAATGACCGCTACAAGGCAGAGGTGTCCGCCGACCTGGACTTCAGTGCGGTCGAGTCGACCTCCGAACAGTTCAACCCGGACCAACCGGCGCTGCGCAGCGAGCAGGCGGTCAATGAACAACGTGCCAGCAGCCAGGGCCCGCAGGGCGTTCCGGGTGCGCTGAGCAACCAGCCGCCTGGCCCGGCGTCGGCGCCGCAAACCACCGGTGGTGCTGCCGGGTCGGCCGCTGCGATCCAGCCAGGCCAGCCGCTGGTGGATGCCAACGGCCAGCAGATCATGGACCCGGCCACCGGCCAGCCAATGCTTGCGCCGTATCCATCGGACAAGCGTGAGCAGACCACCAAGAACTTCGAGCTGGACCGTTCGATCAGCCATACCCGCCAGCAGCAGGGTCGCCTGACCCGCCTGTCGGTGGCGGTGGTGGTCGACGACCAGGTCAAGGTCGATGCCAATGGCGAAACCACCCGTGCCCCTTGGGGGGCTGAAGACCTGGCCCGCTTCACGCGCCTGGTGCAGGACGCGGTGGGCTTCGATGCCAGCCGTGGCGACAGCGTGACGGTGATCAACGTGCCGTTCGCCGCCGACCGTGGTGAAGAGATCGCCGATATCGCGTTCTACCAGCAGCCGTGGTTCTGGGACATCGTCAAGCAGGTGCTGGGCGTGCTGTTCATCCTGGTGCTGGTGTTCGGCGTGCTGCGTCCAGTGCTCAACAACATCACCGGTGGTGGCAAGCAGGCTGCTGCGGACAGCGACATGGAACTGGGCGGGATGATCGGTCTGGATGGCGAGCTGGCCAACGACCGTGTCAGCCTCGGTGGCCCGTCAAGCATTCTGTTGCCGAGCCCTACCGAGGGTTACGAAGCACAGCTCAACGCAATCAAAGGCCTGGTGGCCGAAGACCCGGGCCGCGTAGCCCAGGTCGTCAAAGAGTGGATCAACGCCGATGAGTGACAATCGAGCCATTACCGCCAAGCTGAGCCGTGTCGACAAGGCCGCGATCCTGCTGCTGTCGCTCGGTGAGACCGATGCTGCGCAAGTACTGCGGCACATGGGCCCGAAAGAGGTGCAGCGGGTCGGTGTGGCCATGGCGCAGATGGGGACCGTGCACCGCGAGCAGGTCGAGCAGGTGATGAGCGAGTTCGTCGAGATCGTCGGCGACCAGACCAGCCTGGGCGTGGGCTCTGATGCCTACATCCGCAAGATGCTCAACCAGGCCCTGGGCGAGGACAAGGCCAACGGCCTGGTCGACCGCATCCTGCTGGGTGGCAACACCAGCGGCCTGGACAGCCTCAAGTGGATGGAGCCGCGCGCCGTGGCCGATGTGATCCGCTACGAGCACCCGCAGATCCAGGCCATCGTGGTGGCCTACCTCGACCCCGACCAGGCGGGTGAGGTACTGAGCAACTTCGACCACAAGGTGCGCCTGGACATCGTCCTGCGCGTGTCGTCGCTCAACACCGTGCAACCGGCGGCGCTCAAGGAGCTGAACCAGATCCTCGAGAAGCAGTTCTCGGGCAACTCCAATGCTGCGCGCACCACCCTGGGCGGCATCAAGCGCGCTGCCGACATCATGAACTTCCTCGACAGTTCCGTGGAGGGTGCGCTGATGGACGCGATCCGCGAGATCGACAGCGACCTGTCGGAGCAGATCGAAGACCTGATGTTCGTCTTCAACAACCTGGCCGACGTCGACGATCGCGGTATCCAGGCGCTGCTGCGCGAAGTGTCGTCCGACGTGCTGGTGGTGTCGCTCAAGGGCGCCGACGAGCGGGTCAAGGACAAGATCTTCAAGAACATGTCCAAGCGTGCCTCCGAGTTGCTGCGCGACGACCTCGAGGCCAAGGGCCCGGTGCGCGTCAGCGACGTGGAAACGGCGCAGAAGGAAATCCTCACCATCGCCCGCCGCATGGCAGAGGCCGGCGAGATCGTGCTCGGCGGCAAGGGTGCCGAGGAAATGATCTGATCCACAGGCGACACGAACCCACTGTGGGAGCGGGCTTGCCCGCGAACACCGGCGAAGCCGGTGCCATTCACCGCGGTGCCTGCTTCGCGGGCAAGCCCGCTCCCACGGGACTGCATCGGTCGTTGTTGAGTAGCTGAGAACATGCCCACCAAAGAATCCCATCCCAGTGACCTGATCCGCGCCCGCGACCTCGAGGGCGTCGACGTCTGGGCGCTGCCCAGCTTCGACCCGGAGCCAGAGCCGGAACCCGAGCCGGAACCGGAAGTCGTCGAGGAAGAGGTCGAGGAAGTGCCGCTGGAGGAAGTCCAGCCGTTGACCCTCGAAGAACTCGAGGCGATCCGCCAGGAGGCCTACAACGAAGGCTTCGCCACTGGCGAGCGCGAGGGCTTCCACAGTACCCAGCTGAAGGTGCGCCAGGAGGCCGAGGAGGCACTGGCCATCAAGCTGGCCAGCCTGGAGCAACTGATGGGCCACCTGCTCGAGCCGATCGCCGAGCAGGACACGCAGATCGAACGCAGTGTGGTGCATCTGGTTGCGCACATGGCGCGCCAGGTCATCGGCCGCGAACTGCGCAGTGATTCCAGCCAGATCACCCAGGTGCTGCGCGAGGCGCTGAAGCTGCTGCCGATGGGCGCCGACAACATCCGCATCCACCTCAACCCGCAGGATTTCGAGCTGGCCAAGGCCCTGCGCGAACGCCATGAGGAGAGCTGGAAACTGCTCGAAGACGAAGCCCTGCTGCCAGGTGGCTGCCGGATCGAGACTCTCCACAGCCGCATCGATGCGACCATGGAAACTCGCATCGAAAAAGCCGTGGCGCAATTGTTCGACCAGTTGCATGACCAAGCCCTGCACCCGGCGGCTGCGGACATGTCGGTGGAACTGGACACCAGCGATGCGCCTTGACCGCACCAGCTTCGGCAAGCGCCTGGGCGGTTACGCCGAGGCAATCGCGCTGCCGGTGCAGCCGGTGGTCGAAGGCCGCCTGCTGCGCATGGTCGGCCTTACCCTCGAAGCCGAAGGCCTGCGCGCCGCGGTAGGCGGGCGTTGCCTGGTGATCAACGACGACAGCTACCACCCGGTGCAGGTCGAGGCCGAGGTGATGGGCTTTGCCGGCAACAAGGTGTTCCTGATGCCGGTGGGCAGCATCGCCGGCATCGCGCCGGGCGCGCGCGTGGTGCCGCTGGACGACAGTGGGCGCCTGCCCATGGGCATGAGCATGCTTGGCCGGGTGCTCGACGGTGCCGGGCGCGCCCTCGACGGCAAGGGCGGCATGCGCGCAGAAGACTGGGTGCCGATGGACGGGCCGATCATCAACCCGCTCAACCGTGATCCGATCAGCAAGCCGCTGGACGTCGGTATTCGCAGCATCAATGGTCTGCTCACCGTCGGCCGCGGCCAGCGCCTGGGCCTGTTCGCCGGCACTGGCGTCGGTAAATCGGTGTTGCTGGGCATGATGACCCGCTTCACCGAAGCGGACATCATCGTCGTCGGCCTGATTGGCGAGCGGGGCCGCGAGGTCAAGGAATTCATCGAGCACATCCTCGGCGAGGAGGGGCTCAAGCGCTCGGTGGTCGTGGCATCGCCCGCTGACGATGCGCCGCTGATGCGTTTGCGCGCGGCCATGTACTGCACGCGCATTGCCGAATACTTCCGCGACAAGGGCAAGAACGTCCTGCTGCTGATGGATTCGCTGACCCGTTTTGCCCAGGCCCAGCGCGAAATCGCCCTGGCCATCGGTGAGCCACCGGCCACCCGCGGCTACCCGCCATCGGTGTTCGCCAAGCTGCCCAAGCTGGTGGAGCGCGCTGGTAACGGCGAGCCCGGTGGTGGTTCGATTACAGCCTTTTACACCGTGCTGTCCGAGGGTGACGACCAGCAGGACCCGATCGCCGACTCGGCGCGGGGTGTGCTCGACGGCCACTTCGTGCTGTCCCGGCGCCTGGCCGAGGAGGGGCATTATCCGGCGATCGACATCGAAGCTTCGATCAGCCGGGTCATGCCGCAGGTGGTGGATGCCGACCACTTGCGCCAGGCACAGAAATTCAAGCAACTGTGGTCAAGGCTGTCGCAGAGCCGTGACCTGATCAGCGTGGGCGCCTATGTGGCCGGTGGCGACCCGGAAACCGACCTGGCGATTGCCTTGCAGCCGCGGCTGGTGGACTTCCTGCGCCAGGGGCTGGACGAAAATGTCGGCATGGGCCAGAGCCGCACCGAGCTTGGGGCGATCTTCACGCCGCCGGCGAAAGGCTGATAGGTCATGAGCCTGCCCGGTCGCGCTGCCCGCCTGGCCCCTGTGGTCGACATGGCCGAAGAGGCTGAGCGCAAGGCCGCCCAGCGCGTGGGGCACTTCCAGCAGCAAGTGGTTCAGGCCCAGGCCAAGCTGGCAGAGCTGGAGTCGTTCCGCGAAGGGTATCAGGCGCAGTGGATCAACCGCGGCGGGCAGGGCGTGAACGGCAGCTGGCTGCTCAACTACCAGCGCTTTTTGGCCCAGCTGGAAACGGCCATGACCCAGCAGCGCCAGAGCCTGGCCTGGCATGAGAACAACCTGAAGAATGCCCGTGGCACCTGGCAGCAGGCCTATGCCCGGGTGGAAGGGCTGCGCAAGCTGGTGCAGCGGTACATGGAGGAGGCGCGGCGGGCCGAAGACAAGCGCGAGCAGCGTTTGCTGGACGAGCTGTCGCAGCGCTTGCCGCGGCAAGGCCATTTGTAACCTGTGCCGGCCTCTTCGCGGGGCAAGCCCGCTCCCACAGGGACCACGCAATGCTTGAGATTGTGGTGATCACTGTGGGAGCGGGCTTGACCCGCGAAGAGGCCGGCACAGGCTTGCCTTGATAGTCCGGCCACTGGCTGCTAAACCTTGAACAGTTGCATTCGCCATCATCGAAGGAATCGCTAGCATGGCAGTCGAGACAGACTTTTCGCAGGACGGCAAAAAGCTCACGATCAAGGTCAAGGGGCGCTTCGATTTTGGCAAGCATCAGGAATTTCGTGATGCCTACGAACGCCAGCCTAAAAGACCCGACTCGGTGGTGGTCGACCTGAAGGACGCCACCTATCTGGACAGCTCCGCGCTGGGCATGCTGCTGTTGCTACGTGACCATGCCGGCGGTGACGACTCGGACGTGCGCGTGGTGCATGCCAGCTCCGACGTGCGCAAGATCCTGGCGATTTCCAATTTCGAAAAACTGTTCGATATCAGTTGAGCGCCCAGATGCCGGCCGAACAGGCGTTGACCGTGCTGGTGGCTGAGGACGGGGCGGTCGACCGCCTGCTGCTGGCGCAGATCGTCCGTCGCCAGGGTCACCACGTGTTCACCGCGGAAAATGGCGAACAAGCCGTTGCGTTGTTTGTCGAGAAGCGCCCGCAGCTGGTGTTGCTCGACGCCTTGATGCCGGTGATGGATGGTTTCGAGGCCGCGCGGCAGATCAAGGCGCTGGCCGGCGAGGCGCTGGTGCCGATCATCTTTCTGACCTCGCTGAATGAGGAGGATGCCTTGGTGCGTTGCCTGGAGGCCGGGGGCGACGACTTCATGGCCAAGCCCTACAGTGCGGTGATCCTTGGTGCCAAGATCCGCGCCATGGACCGCCTGCGCCGCTTGCAGGCGACCGTGCTCGAGCAGCGTGACCAGATCACCCGCCACCATCACCACCTGCTCAACGAGCAACGGGTGGCCAAGGCGGTGTTCGACAAGGTCGCCCACTCCGGCTGCATCACCGCACCGAACATTCGTTACCTGCAGTCGCCTTACGCCCTGTTCAATGGCGACCTGTTGCTGGCGGCGTTCACCCCGGCGGGTGACATGCATGTGTTGCTCGGCGACTTCACCGGCCATGGTCTGCCCGCCGCAGTCGGCGCGATGCCGCTGGCGGAAGTGTTCTATGGCATGACTGCCAAGGGTTACGGCTTGGCACAGATGCTGCGCGAGATGAACGCCAAGCTCAAGCGCATCCTGCCAGTGGACATGTTCTGCTGCGCGCTGCTGCTCAAGATCAGTGTGCAGCGCGGTGCCGTGGAGGTGTGGAATGGCGGCATGCCGGATGGCTATCGGCTTTCCGCCGATGGCGCAGTGCTCGGCTGCCTGGGTTCGCGGCACTTGCCACTGGGTATCCTGGCGCCGGAGCGCTTCGACGACAGTACCGAGGTATTGCCGCTGGCGGCGGGTGAGCGGCTGCTGCTGCTGTCCGATGGCGTGGTCGATACCGCAGACGAACAGGAGCGCCTGTTCGGCGTCGAGCGCTTGCGCGAGGTGCTGGGGGCCAATCGCGACCCGGCGCAGCTGTTCGACGAAGTGATGCAGGCCCTGGAGCGTTTCGGTGGGCGCCCCCGGGATGACATCAGCCTGTGTGATATTCGCATGTTCAGTGGCGAAGAGCGGGTGCCTGCGCCAACCTTGTATTCCGACAGTGGCCGCTCCAGCCCGCTGGACTGGTCGCTGGGCTTCGAGTTGCGGGGCGAAAGCCTCAAGCGTTTCAATCCCGTGCCCTATCTGGTGCAGTTGTTGCAGGAAATCCATGGGCTGCGGCCGCGCACCGGTGCCTTGCACAGTGTGCTCAGCGAGCTTTATTCCAATGCCCTGGAGCATGGGGTGCTGGGCCTGGATTCACAGCTCAAGCGTGATGTGCAGGGGTTTGCCGACTATTATCAGGAGCGGGCCCGGCGCTTGGTCGCGTTGGCCGAAGGTTTCGTGCGCATCGACCTGAAGGTGGAACCGTCAGGGGCGGGTGGGCGTCTTACCATCGAGGTTCGCGACAGTGGCGCGGGGTTCGATGTGTGCGGTGTATTGTCGCGCCCGTCCCTGGAACAGGACTTGAGCGGGCGCGGGCTGAACCTGGTAAAGCGGCTTGGCAGCCGTGCAGAGTGGAGCGAAGGCGGCCGCTGCGCCCGCGTTCAGTTCGATTGGTGATGCGTCTGGAGCGCCGCGGCGTGGCTCGGGCATAATCCAGCTTGATCAAGGAGTGAACAAGTGACTGACAAGCATATTGACCATAAGGTACTCAGCGACTTGCAGGAGGTCATGGAAGATGGCTACCTGCAGTTGCTGGAAACCTTTCTGGAAGATTCAGAGCGGCGCTTGAGCCAGCTGCATGAGGCCAAGAGCGTCGATGAACTCGGCATGGCTGCGCACAGCTTCAAGGGCAGCAGCAGCAACATGGGTGCTGTTGGCCTTGCCCAGTTGTGCCAGCAGCTTGAAGAGCGGGTAAAGGTGCGGCAGTTGTATGGCATCGAAGACCTGATCAACAAGATCGACCAGGAATACCTGGAAGTGAAGTGCTTCTATCGCGGCGAACATGAGCGCGTTTCGACTAGCTGATGGCAAGTTGGCGCGACTCTTGCGTATCTGTAGCCAGATGATATTTCAGTTTCTGGCGCGGAGACCGTTCAATGCCTGTCGCACCCAATCCTTTGTTGCAAGCCAACACCCTGAGCAAGCCGTCGAACGCGGGTTCCTCGCGGGTGGACAAGCCGCTGCAGGCGGCGGGCGGGCAGGGTGGTGGCTTCGATCAGGTCATGGCCGGGCAGGGGCGTGACAAGGCGCCCGCGCGTAATGACAAGGTGGCTCAGCCCAGCCCCAAGGACAAGCCCGATGTTGCCCAGGGCGGCAAGCAGCAGGTCGCCGACAAGCCGGCGGTTGCCGATGACGGCAACAAATTGCCAGCAGACGATGCCTCGCAGCCTGCTGCCGATGCTGCCACCGCCAGCGACTCGGGTTCGCTCGATGCCAGCCTGGTCGCGGGCCAGGTGACTGATGCGCAGCCCGGCGCGCAATTGTTGCAGGCCCAGGCCGAAGCCGTGGCGCCCGTCTTGCAGGCCGCTATCCAACAGGCGCCGGTGGCCGAGGTTACCGAGCCAACCGAGCCATTGCCAGTAGCGTCCGAGGCCGATGCCTTCGACCCGGATGCCGACCCCTTGGCCAACCTGCCGACCTTGCGCCTGGCATTGGAGCAGACTGCCCAGGCCAAGGGCACGACATCGGCCCATGCAACTGACACAACCAAGGCTCAATCCGGTGATGGGCAAGCGGCCGTCAATCCGTTGGCGACCCTGATCGACAAGGTCGAGGGTGAAGCAGGTAAGTCCGAGACCGGCGACAAGGCCTTCGGCGCCTTGCTCGAAGATGGCCTCAAGGACACCAAGAGCGCCAGCAGCGATACCCGCGTCGACGACTTTGCCAACCGCCTGGCCAGCCTGACCCAGGCGGTTACCGCCAAGACTGCCAATGCGCTGCCGGTAAACGCCAACCCGTTGCATCAGCCTTTGCAGATGAACCAAGGCGCCTGGGCCGAGGGCCTGGTAAACCGGGTCATGTATCTGTCCAGTCAGAACCTGAAGTCGGCGGATATCCAGCTGGAGCCGGCTGAGCTCGGGCGCCTCGATATCCGCGTCAATGTCGCGACTGACCAATCCACCCAGATCACCTTCGTCAGTGGCCATGCTGGCGTGCGTGATGCGCTGGACAGCCAGGTGTATCGTCTGCGCGAACTGTTTGCCCAGCAGGGGCTGGCGCAGCCGGACGTCAACGTCGCAGACCAGTCGCGCCAGCAACAGCAGCAGGCGCAGCAGGACGGCTCGCAGCTGTCCGGGGTGGCTGCGCGCAGGGCCCAGGGTGGTGAGGGGGAGCAGGGTGGGCTGGGCGAAGGCGCCCGGGCTGTCGAGCAGCAGGTGGTCATTGGTGACAGCGCTGTCGATTACTACGCTTGATGGGCCTGCCTTTGGATAGGCGGCGCCTGTGAGGTTGGCATGTCTTGGGATTTGCAGCGCCTGTGAGATCGAGCGCCGCCCGCGCGGCGCATCGCGGATAAATCCGCTCCTACATTTGTTGCAACGTGCCGAACCTGTTACGCCATGGTTG
>NZ_JBIVHT010000022.1:0-78152 GCF_044749325.1 Pseudomonas sp. NPDC089428 | reverse complement strand
TGGTAGTGTGGGGTTTCCCCATGTGAGAGTAGGTCATCGTCAAGATTCATTTCGCAAAACCCCTATCTGCGCATGCAGGTAGGGGTTTTGTCTTTTCCGCCCTTCGCTAATGCGGCGCTTTGGCACTGCAGCCAAATGTCTTTTGTCTGTATCCTCCTATCTGCGCCGTTCGTACGGTGCGACAATATTTCTCGCAAATTAACGTGACTTGTTCGCGCTTAAGCTGCGTCAAGACTTAAGTTCGGGGCAATCCTGGCCCCCGAACCGAGCGATGCCAGCGTACCGTGCTGCGCATTTCTGGACTTCCACCGTCCGATCACTTGAGGTTACAAGCAAGATGGCCAAGGCCGCCGATGTCGTTGTGCAATGCCTGGAAAACGAAGGTGTCGAGTATGTGTTCGGCATTCCTGGTGAGGAAAACCTCGACCTGCTGGAATCCCTGCGCAAGTCGAAGATCAAGCTGGTTCTGACCCGCCACGAGCAGTCCGCGGGCTTCATGGCCGCCACCTATGGCCGCCTGACCGGCAAGACCGGCGTCAGCCTGTCGACCCTGGGCCCTGGCGCAACCAACCTGGTAACCGCCAGTGCGTACGCCTACCTGGGCGGTATGCCGATGATGATGATCACCGGCCAGAAGCCGATCAAGAAGTCCAAGCAAGGCCGCTTCCAGATCATTGACGTGTGCGGCATGATGGACCCCATCACCAAGTACACCCACCAGTTCGCCTCGGCCGACAACATCCCGGCCCGTATGCGCGAAGCGTTCCGCCTGGCTGAAGAAGAAAAGCCGGGCGCCGTGCACCTGGAGCTGCCTGAAGACATCGCCGCCGAGCAGACCGACGCCCTGCCGATCCCGCGCAGCCTGCACCGTCGCCCGCTGGCCGAGCACGTGGCCATCGACGCCGCCGTGGAGAAACTGCAGAAGGCCCGCAGCCCGATCCTGGTGATCGGCGCCGGTGCCAACCGCAAGATGACCGCCAAGGTCCTCAAGCAGCTGATCGACAAGACCGGCATCCCGTTCATCACCACCCAGATGGGTAAAGGTGTGGTCGACGAGCGCCACCCGCGCTTCCTCGGCAACGCTGCGCTGTCGTCCGGTGACTTCGTCCACCGCGCCATCGAAGCGGCCGACCTGATCATCAACATCGGCCACGACGTGATCGAGAAGCCACCGTTCTTCATGGTCCGTGGCGGTACCGAAGTCATCCACATCAGCTTCCGCTCGGCTGAAGTCGATGCCGTGTACTTCCCGCAGGTCGAAGTGATCGGTGACATCGCCAACGCCGTATGGCAGATCAGCGAAGCGCTGAACGATACCGCGCACTGGGACTTCACCCGCCTGATGGCGATCCGTGAAGCCAACGAAGCACAGATCGCCGAAGGTGCCGACGACAACCGCTTCCCGGTCTACCCGCAGCGTATGGTTGCCGACATCCGTCGCGTACTGCCGTCCGAAGGCATCGTTGCCCTGGACAACGGCATCTACAAGATCTGGTTCGCCCGCAACTACAAGGCGCACAAGCCAAACACCGTGCTGCTCGACAACGCCCTGGCGACCATGGGCGCCGGCCTGCCTTCGGCGATGGCTTCGCATCTGGTCTACCCGGACCGCCCGGTGATCTCGGTGTGTGGCGACGGCGGCTTCATGATGAACAGCCAGGAACTGGAAACGGCCGTGCGTCTGGGCATGCACATCACCGTGGTGATCCTGCGTGACGACGGCTACGGCATGATCCGCTGGAAGCAGGCCAACATGGGCTTCACCGATTTCGGCCTGGACTACGGCAACCCGGACTTCGTCAAGTACGCCGAAGCCTACGGTGCCAATGGCCACCGCGTGGAAAGCGCCGAAGCCTTCCTGCCGCTGCTCGAGCACTGCATCAAGACCCCAGGTGTGCACGTGATCGACTGCCCGGTGGATTACAGCGAGAACGACCGCATCCTCAACAGCGAGCTGCGTGAGCGCGCGCTGGCGGTATAAGGCTTAACGGCCTCATCGCCGGCAAGCCGGCTCCCATCAGGTGTTTCACTGGCCTCATGGCCAGTGCAGGACCTGATGGGGGCTGGTTTGCCGGCGATTGCTTTTGTACAGGCAACAAATCCCTCCTGCTGAACGCCATGTGCTAGGGTGCACGCAAATCTTCACCCCAGGACGCCCGCACATGCTCCCCGCCCTCAGCGAAAAAGAACTCGCCCGCCTCGAAGACCTGCTGATCACCTACGGCAACGACTATTCGGTGCTCAACCTGGCCGAGCTCAACGGCTTTTTCACTGCCTTGGCCAGCTCTCCGGTCGACGTGCTGCCAGAGCAATGGCTGCCCACAGTCGCCGGCGGCAAGGTACCGAAATTCAAGAAACCTGCCCATGAAGAGGCCTACACCGCCTTGATGCTGCGCTATGCCTACCAGGTCGCCGAGCAACTGGCGGAGAACCTCGACGGCTTCGAGCCGCTGTTTGAAGAGAGTGAGGCAGAGGAAGGTCCGGCGATCATCATGGAAGAGTGGTGCTTCGGCTACATGCGTGGCACACAGGTAGCCGGTTGGGGCGAGCTACCGCCAGAGCAGGATCAGCTGCTCAAGGCGATTTCACTGCATGGTCTGGAAGATAACTTCGAGTTGCTCGATGCCATGAGCTTCGATGAGCTGCAGGCCTGCGTGCCCCACGTGGTCGAAGCTGCGCGCGGTCTGTATCGCTATCAGAAGCAGTCGCGGCACTGATCCCCGGATTATTTCGCTCAGCGAAATTATGGTTTGCTCCTTGCACTGATTCTGCTGCCCGCCGAATCGGCGCAGGATGGGCTCCAGCTGGCACCACCCCGGTGCCTTTCTGGAGCCCAAGCCCATGATCAAATTCTACAACTTCCCCAAGTCCGGCCATGCCCACCGTATCGAGCTGATGCTGTCGCTGCTCGGCCTGCCCAGCGAACAGGTATTCGTCGACCTGGCCAAAGGCGCGCACAAGCAGCCGGACTTCCTCGCCCTCAACCCGTTCGGCCAGGTGCCGGTGATCGATGACAACGGCACCGTCATCGCTGACTCCAACGCCATTCTGGTCTACCTGGCCAGCACCTACGACAAGGCTGGCAAGTGGCTGCCCCACGACCCGCTGAATGCCGCCCGCGTGCAGCGCTGGCTGTCGGTTGCCGCCGGGCCACTGGCTTTTGGGCCTGCCGCAGCCCGCCTGGTGACCGTGTTCGGTGCTTCGTTCAATACCGATGAAGTCATCGGTCGCGCGCACACCTTGCTCAAGGTGATGGACGCCGAACTGGCCAAGTCTGCTTTCCTGGTCGGCAATCAACCGACCATCGCCGATGTCGCCAACTACTCGTACATCGCCCACGCCCCCGAGGGCAATGTCTCGCTGGAACCCTATCCCAACGTCCGCGCCTGGCTGGCTCGGATCGAAGCGTTGCCTGGCTTTGTTGCCATGCCACGCACCGCCATCGGCCTGCAGACCAGCGTCTGAGCCGCCACCTACGCGAGGACTGCCGCCATGCAGCAACTCCCCAACCATCGCACCTCGCCCTGGCATGCCGGCGAGAAACGCCTGCAGGAGCAGGTCGGTGTATCGGAGCGCATGGAAGTGTTCGGGCAGAAGGTCATCCGTGACTACATGCCCGACCAGCACCGCACTTTCTACCAGCAACTGCCATTCATCGTCGCAGGTACGGTGGACCCTCGCGGCAGGCCCTGGGCGACCTTGCTGGAAGGCCGGGAGGGTTTCATTAGCTCGCCCGACCCACGGCAGTTGCTGATTGACACCCAGCTTGCCAGCGACGATCCGGCAACGTCCGGGCTGGCGGCTGGCGAGGCTATCGGCCTGCTCGGCATCGAGCTGCATACGCGCCGGCGCAACCGCATCAATGGGCAGATTGCACAGGCCGCAAGTGGTGTGCTGCAGGTGCATGTCGAGCAGGCTTTCGGCAATTGCCCGCAGTATATCCAGCTGCGTGAATACACCCGGGTCGATGAGCCGGCGCAAGGGCGGATCGATGCGCAAGCGCTGGATGCCATGACCACCCGGATGATCGCCAACGCCGACACGATGTTCGTCGCCAGCTATATCGATCACGCTGACGGCCAGCGTTCTGTAGATGTCTCGCACCGTGGGGGCCGGCCTGGTTTCGTCAGGGTCGAAGGCAACCGCCTGACCATTCCTGACTATGCCGGCAACCTGCATTTCAATACCCTGGGCAACCTGCTGGAGAATCCGCAGGCCGGGCTGTTGTTCGTCGATTTCAGCAATGGTGATGTGTTGCAGGTGAGCGGTCGCACCGAGGTGATACTCCACAGCCCGCTGATCAATGCCTTCGAGGGGGCCGAGCGGTTGTGGACGCTGGATGTCGAGCAAGTGGTGGTCCGCCCGGCGGCGGTAAGCTTGCGATGGGCGTTCCAGGAGTACGCGCCAACCAGCCTCATGACCGGCACCTGGGCCGAGGCCGAACAGAAGCTGCAGCAACGTGAGCGGCAGCATCAGTGGCTGTCCTGGCGGGTAGCGCGCATCGAGCAGGAGAGTCGCGATATCCGCTCGTTCTACCTCGCGGCCGATGAACCGGTGGCCTTCTCGCCCGGCCAGCACATTCCGGTGCGTATCCCGCTGGGCGGCGATGCACCGCTGATTCGTACCTACAGCCTGTCTTGCGCGCCATCCGATGGCTACCTGCGCATCAGCGTCAAGGCGCAGGGGTCGGCATCGCGCTATCTGCATGAGCAGGTCAGGGTCGGCGACATGCTGGACGTACGGATGCCGATGGGCAGCTTCACGCTGGCCAGCACCATCGAGCGGCCCATCGTGCTGATCGCAGCTGGGGTGGGCATCACGCCACTGATCGCCATGCTGCGCGAGCTGCTGGCGAGCAAGGAGGGGCGCCGTGTCCACCTGTTCCATGGCGCACGCAGCCTGGCTGATCTGCCGTTTCAACAGGAGCTGGCAGCGTTGCGTCGGCGGGCGGGGGCACGCTTGAGTGTGCATCGCTCGCTGAGCCAGCCGGAGCCAGAGGCCGTGCAAGGGCGTGACTACGAGCACGCCGGGCGCCTGGGCATCGAACAGGTCAAGGCAATGCTGGCACTGGATGATTACGACTTTTACCTGTGTGGCCCGGCCAGCTTCACCCAGGACCTGTATGAAGGGCTGCGCGGCGTGCATGTGCCGGATGCGCGTATTCATGCCGAAGCCTTCGGGCCATCGACGTTGCGCCGGCATGGCGATGACAACCAGCCGACGTTGCAACAGCCACCGGCTGCCAGCGAGCCGGTACCGGTGTATTTCGCCAGTTCAGCCAAGGAGGCGCGTTGGGCACCGGGTAGCGGGACGTTGCTGGAGCTGGCCGAGGCGCGCGGGCTGGCACCAGACTTCAGTTGCCGGGGTGGGTCTTGTGGTACCTGCAAGACCAAGGTGTTGAGTGGGCAGGTGCATTACCCGAATCCGCCCGCAGAGATGCCAGAGGAGGGCACTGCGCTGATCTGTTGTGCGGTGCCGGCCCAGGCGTTGGTGCTGGAGCTATGAGGTTGCTGGTGCTGGCCCTTTCGCGGGCACGCCCGCTCCCACAGGGATTGCGCATGCCTTGAGGTAAGCATTGAACCTGTGGGAGCGGGTTCACCCGCGAAGAGGCCGGAACGGGCAGCGAAAATTGCCCAGATAATCGATAATCCCCGCATCCCCGATACCCAGGAGCGCGCATGGACCAGATCCACCTGATGAAGGTGTTCGTCGCCGTCGGCGAACTGGAAAGCTTCGCCGCTGCCGCCCGTCGCCTGGACATCTCACCCGCTGCCGTTACCCGTGCCGTCAGCGCCCTCGAAGAACAGATCGGGGTCAAGCTGCTGCTACGCACTACCCGCAGCGTGCGCCTGACCGAGGCCGGCAGCCGCTATCTGGAAGACACCCGCAACATCCTGGCCAGCATCCACGAAGCCAACGAGGCCGCCGCCGGTATCAACGCCAAGCCCAAGGGTGAACTGGCGATCACCGCCCCGATCCTGTTCGGCAAGAAGTTCGTCATGCCCTGTATCGTGCGCTACTTGCAGCAATACCCCGAGGTCGACGTATCGGCGTACTTCCTCGACCGTGTGGTGAACATGGTCGAGGAGGGCATGGACGTGGCCGTGCGCATCGGGCCGCTGCCCGACTCTGGCCTCAAGGCCCTGCGTGTGGGCCGGGTGCGGCGGATGTTGTGCGCATCGCCCGACTACCTCGCACGCATGGGCGAGCCACAGCACCCGTCGGACTTGCCGGACCATTCAGTGATCGCTACCACCAACCTCTCGCCACGGGCCGGCTGGCGCTTCGGCCTGGCCGACGAGCCGACCCTGGTGCGCATGAAGCCGCGGCTGACGGTTACCAGCAACGACGGTGCGATCGCTGCGGCAGTGGGCGGGTTGGGCATCGCCCGGCTGCTGTCGTACCAGGTGGTCGATGAACTGGCCAGCGGCCAGTTGCAGGTCATTCTCGCCGACTACGAAGAAGCGCCCTGGCCCATCCACATCTTGCACCGCGAGAGCAAGTACGGCTCGGCCAAGGTGCGTTCGTTCATCGACCTGCTGGCGCAGGACCTGCGGGCTCGCCAATTGGATTGACCTTTGAGATCGTACAACACAACTGGATTTTCTTTGGTCCTAATGCGAAGACCGCATTTTATCGGTCATGAATAATTATTGTTGTACGACGACCTATGACATGGCACTCTTCGCCTGAAACAATTTGTCTCATTTAGCCCTGCCGGCGAATGAGCCAAATCACCCGTCACTCTAAAAATAAGATTCAGGTGAACAATGAAGATCAAAGGCATCCGTTGGTGGATGGTCAGCCTTGTCACGGCCGGGCTCGTCGTCAACTACCTCGCCCGTAACACCCTCTCGGTGGCAGCCCCCACGCTGATGACCGACCTCTCGATCACTACCGAGCAATACGCCAAGATCGTCGCGACCTGGCAGATGTGCTACGCGCTCATGCAGCCGATCGCCGGCTGGCTCATCGATTTCATCGGCACCAAGCTGGGGTTTGCCGTGTTCGCCCTGGCCTGGTCGCTGGCCTGCGCGGGTGCGGCACTGGCCAGTGGCTGGCAGAGCATGGCGTTCCTGCGTGGCTTGCTGGGCATGACCGAGGCCGCCGGCTTGCCGGCCGGAGTCAAGGCCACCACCGAATGGTTCCCGGCCAAGGAGCGCTCGGTCGCCATTGGCTGGTTCAACATCGGTTCGTCGCTGGGTGCACTGCTGGCGCCGCCGCTGGTGGTGTGGGCGATCCTGCACAGCGGCTGGCAGCTGGCGTTCGTCATCGTCGGCGTCTCTGGTGTGCTGTGGACCCTGTTGTGGATGCTGATGTACAAGCACCCGCGTGATCAGAAACGCCTGAGCGACGAGGAGCGGGATTACATCCTGTCCGGCCAGGAAGCCCACTTCAAGGCCGACCAGCGCGAGAAGGGCGCCTGGAAGCGCATATTCAGGACCCGCAACTTCTACGCCATCGCCTCGGCACGGATTCTCTCCGAGCCGGCCTGGCAGACCTTCAACGCCTGGATCCCGCTGTACCTGATGACCGAGCGACACATGAACATCAAGGAAGTGGCGATGTTCGCCTGGTTGCCGTTCCTCGCTGCCGACATCGGCTGTGTGCTTGGGGGTTACCTGAGCCCGATGTTCCACCGCTACTTCAAGGTGTCGCTGTTCACCTCGCGCAAGATGGTGCTGGTGTTCGGTGCCAGCTGCATGATCGGCCCGGCCTGCATCGGTCTGGTCGAAAGCCCTTACACGGCGATCTTGCTGCTGTGCATCGGCGGCTTTGCCCACCAGACGTTGTCGGGCGCGCTGTATTCGATCACGTCGGATTCCTTCAGCAAGGACCAGGTGGCGACTGCGACCGGCATGGGCGGGATGTGCGGCTACCTGGGCGCGGCGCTGTTCACCCTGGTGTTCGGCATCCTGGTCACGCAGATCGGCTACAGCCCGCTGTTCGTGGTGCTGGCGGCGTTCGACATCGTGGCGGCGGTGCTGGTGTGGAAGGTCGCGCGCGAGGTGCAAGGGGCGGCTTCGCAAAGGCCGCTGGCAGCGTCGCCCGGGGTACTGGTGTAAGGCGTGAGAATCCGGGGCCGCACAGCGGCCCCGATTTCAAGCAGTCACAATGGCTGATAGTGCATCCTGAATCCCAAGCTGGTTGATTCTCCCTCTTCCAACAATCGCAATCCCGGTCGCCCTGGCAAGTGATGCGCATTGATCGGGTGGCTCACCGGCTCGAAACAGAAGAACGGCTGCTCATGCGGGCAGAACAACAGAAAATGCTCGGCCCCGCTGGCGCTGCACACCAGCCGATACCCCGCGCCCGGTTGTTCGATCACGCAGGTGCCGGGCCATCCGCTGAAGGCATGGTCGACCACCGTAGTCGGCAGCGTCCGCGCGCTGGCGAAGTTCCAGTGATCAGGTGGCTCAGCCTGCCGGGACGGCAACGCGCCATGCTCCGCCAGCCACACGCTGCGCGCCTCTGCATGCAGTCGCGTATCGCCATGGCGCGGAAAGTAGGGATGCAGCCCCAGCCCGTACCACGTGGCGGCCAAATCCAGGTGCGTCACGTGCAGATCGATGTGCAGGCAGCCCTCGTGCAGGTGAACATCGAGCGTCGCCCGGTAGGCGAACGGCACAGTGCTATCGAGGCTCAAGCGGGCACGGCGCTCGCTGTGGTGCTCCACCTGCCAGGCCTGCTGCCAGGCGCTGCCGTGGATCGGGTAAGGGTCATGCCCGGTGTTCGGTGCCAGGGCCAGCCAGCCGTCAGGGCGCAGGAAGCCACCCTGGGCGATGCGGTTGGACCACGGTGCCAGCGGGTAGCAGCCCAGGCGTCGTGGGTTGCCACTGGCCAGGGCGGCCTCGTCGGCAGGGCGCAGCAGCGCCTGGCCGGTGGCTCTTGCCTGCCAGTTGGCCAGGCTGGCGCCCAGCGCAGGGGCGATGCTCAGGCGGGTCAGGCGGTCTTGCAGGTGCAGCAGGGGGACGCTCATCAGGGCCTCCGGTAGGTCAGCAGGACGATGCCGCACACCACCACGGCGCCGCCAATCAATTGCAAGCCACTGAGTTGCTGGTCGAGCAACGCCCAGCCCAGCAGCAAGGTGGCGATGGGTTCGACGTTCATCACCGGCGCGTTCTGCGCCATGTTCAGTTTCGGCACGCAGACGAACAGCAAGGTGAAGGCCACGCCATACAACACCACCAGGCTGGCCAGCGCCATCCAGCCGCTGGCGCTGCCCGGCAACGACAAACCGGCGGGCATCACGCCGCTGATGCCCGCGACCAGCATGCTGGCGAACACGATCAGCAAGGTCAGCAGGCTGCGTACCGGGCCGTGCACGGCGGCCAGCTTGTGGTCGGTGATCCACAGGGCGCAGGCGAACACACAGGCGGCGCAGAACGCCAGGCCCACGCCCAAGCCCCAGTGCGGGTTGGCGTGATCACCGTCGGCCAGCCGTGCCGGTACATCCAGCGCCAGTACCAGGCCACACAGGATCAGCCCCATGAACAGCAGCGTGCGCCCGCTCGGGCGGGCGCCGCCCAGCGCCCACGTGAGCAGTGCCAGGAGCATGGGGAATGTGTTGCCCACCAGTAGCGCCAGGGCCACCGGAATGCGCGCCACTGCCGAATACAGGCACAGGCTCTGGGTGGCGATAAGCAGGCCCAGCAGCAGTTGCCAGCGCCGTGTGCCGGCTGGCAGGCCCAGCGGCTGGCGCTGCCACAGCACCAGGCTGGCCAGCGCCAGGAAGGTGATGCCCGAGCGACAGAGGATGGCCAGCAGCACGCCGGTGTCGTCGTCGAAGGCGATGCGTGCGGCAATGTGGTTGCCGGCGAACGAGCACGCCAGCAGGGCGAGCAGGGCGATGGCCAGCTTGCGCGGGAAGAAGGTTGCAGCAGAAGAGGGGGCAGCCATGTGCAGCATCCGTTTGCTGAGAGAACCTGGGGCTGATGCGCAGCCCATCGCAGGCAAGCCAGCTCCCACAGGGATGGCGCAAGCCCTCAGCATGGCGCGGTCCCTGTGGGAGCTTGCCTGCGATGGGCCGCAAAGCGGCCCCCGTTGCGATTACAAGACCACGCTCGGCAACCACAGCGAAATGGCCGGAATGTAGGTCACCGCCATCAGCACCAGGAACAGCGCCAGGTAGAACGGCAGCAGCGCCTTCACCGTGGCCTCGATGCTGACCTTGCCAATCGCTGAGCCGACGAACAGCACCGCACCCACTGGCGGTGTGATCAGCCCGATCCCCAGGTTGACCAGCATGATCATGCCGAAGTGCACCGGGTCGACACCGATACCAGTAATCACCGGCAGCAGGATCGGCGTGAGGATCAGGATCAGCGGTGCCATGTCCATCACCGTGCCCAGCAGCAGGAGCATGAAGTTGATGCACATCAGGATCACGTAACGGTTGTCCGACAAGGTCAGGAACGCCGTGGTGATCTTCGACGGGATCTGCATCAGGGTCATTACGTAGCCGAAGCTGGCGGCGAAGCCGATCAGGATCATCACGATCGAAATGGTCCGCACCGTGCGGTGCATCAGCTTGGGCAGGTCGCGCCACTTGTAGTCGCGGTAGATGAACATGGTCACGAAGAACGACCACACCACCGCCACGGCCGCCGATTCGGTGGCGGTGAACACGCCGGACAGAATGCCGCCGAGGATGATCACCATGGCCATCAGGCCCCACAGTGCCTCACCGGCAATCTTCAACGCCTGGCGCAGTGGGATCACCTCGCCCTTGGGGTAGTTGCGTTTCTTGGCGAAGATCAGGCACAGGCCCATCATCACCGCGCTCAGCAGCAGCCCGGGCATGACCCCGGCCATGAACAGCGAAGCGATCGACACCGTGCCGCCAGCCGCCAGCGAGTACAGCACCGAGTTGTGACTGGGCGGGGTCAGCAATGCCTGCACCGAGCCGCTGACGGTCACTGCGGTGGAGAATTCGCGCGGGTAGCCCTTGCGTTCCATTTCCGGTATCAGCACCGAGCCTACCGACGCGGTGTCTGCCACCGACGAGCCGGAGATGGCGCCGAAGAAGGTCGACGCAGTGATGTTGACCAGCGACAGCCCGCCGCGCACGAAGCCCACCAGCACCCCGGCGAACGCCACCAGGCGCCGCGACATGCCACCCTCGGCCATGATCGCGCCGGCGAGAACGAAGAACGGAATCGCCAGCAGCGAGAACTTGTTAACCCCGCTGGCCACCTGGATCATCATCGCCTGCAGCGGGATGTCGATGTACCAGGCGCCGATCAGCGCCGACAGGCCCAGGGCATAGGCCACCGGCATGCCCAGCAGGATCAGCGCAATGAAACTGCCCAACAGTATGAACGCATCCATTTACGCTGCCCCCTCGTTTTCTTCCACCAGGTCGAACCGCACCACCTTGCGCTGGCTCTGATCGCCCAGCAGGAGTTTTTCCAGCACGAAGATCAGCGTCAGCACGCCGCCGACCGGGATCGGCGCATAGCTCATGCCCACCCGCACGCTGGGCAGCGAGGCCATGTACTGGTTCCAGGTGGTCACGCACAGTTTGTAGCCGTACCAGGTCATGAACACGCAGACCCCTACCATCAACAGTTGCGTGAACACCGCCACCAGCCGGCGTACCGGTTCGGGCAGCCGGTCGGTGATCATCGCCACCGCCATGTGCGCACCGGCGCGGTAGCTGGCGGCGGCGCCGATGAAGGTGAACAGCACCATCAGCAGGATCGAGACCGGCTCCGGCCAGCTGGAGCCGGTGCCGAGCACGTAACGGGCAAAGATGCCCCACGGGATGATCAGCGACATGGCCAGGATCGACAGGCCGGCGACCCAGATACAGGCGCGGTACAGCGTGTCGTTGACGCTCAGGAAAAGCAGTTTCATAGGCATCACCAAAGCGGCAGGGCGACGGGCGTCGCACTGCCGAGGTCATCTTGGAAAAGGGCCGGGGTTACTGGACCGCGTCGATACGTTTCATCAGGTCGGCGTACTGCGCACCGTACTTCTCGCGCACCGGGGCGGTGGCGTCGTAGAACGGCTTGGTGTCGACGGCGATGAACTCGACGCCGGCGGCCTTGAGCTTCTCTTCGCTGGCGGCGGACTTGGCGTCCCACAGCGCGCGTTCCTCCATCTGCGCTTCACGGGCGACCTTCTTCACCAGCACCTGCTGCTCGGGGGTAAGCTTGTTCCAGGTGGTCTTGGACATCACCACCGGCTCCGGCAGGATCAGGTGATTGGTCAGGGTGAAGTACTTGGCGCTCTGGTAGTGGTTGTGTTCGAGCAGGGTCGGCGGGTTGTTCTCGGCGCCGTCGATTACCCCGGTCTGCAGGGCGCTGAAGATTTCGCCGGTGTCCATGGCGATGCCGTTGCCGCCCATGGCGTTCATCATGTCGATGAACAGCGGGTTGCCCTGTACGCGAATCTTCATGCCCTTGAGGTCTTCAAGGCTGCGTACCGGCTTCTTGGTGTAGAGGCTGCGCGAGCCGCCATCCATCCACGCCAGCGCCACCAGGTTGAATTCGGAGTTGGTGATCTTGTCGAGGATCTCCTGGCCGATGTCGCCGTCGATGATCTTGCGCATGTGCTCATGGTCACGGAACACGAACGGCATGTTGAACACGTTCACGTCCGGCACCACCGGGCCGACGATGCCCAGGCTGACGCGGGTCATCTGCACCGCACCGATCTGCGCCTGCTCGATCACTTCCTTCTCCGAGCCCAGCACGCCGCCGGCGAACATCTTGAAGGTGATTTCGCCATTGCTGGCCTGTTCGAGCTTCTTGCCCATGTTCTGTTCAGCGACCACGGTCGGGTAGCCGGCCGGGTGGATCTCGGCGAACTTGATGTCGAGTGCCGAGGCCGGCATCGACAGGCTGAAGGCGAATGGGAGTACGGCAAGAAGCAGCTTGCGTTTGAAGGTCATGGTGAAACTCCGTGGTTTTTATTATCTGGTTTCGCGCGTGAGTGTTGGGTGTTGCGGTGTTGTGCAGGTCGCGTTCAGCCGCGCCAGGCAGGCTCCTCCAGGCCCTGGACACCGGGGCGCAGGGCAAACACGCCACCGGCCAGGGGCTGGTCGCTGAGGTCGCAGCCTGCAGGGCGGATCGAGGTGACGAACAATGTGTCGAGGTTGCTGCCACCGAAGGCGCACATCGCCGGTTTCTTCACCGGCACGCTGAGCGAGCGGTCGAGGCGCCCGTCGGGGGTGAAACGGTGGATCTGCCCGGCGTCGTTGCCGCAGATCCAGTAGCAGCCGTCGGCATCGATGGCGGCGCCGTCGGGGCGGCCGGGGAAGGCACGCATGTCGACGAACAGCCGCTGGTTGTGCGGGGTGCCGCTGTCGATGTCGTAGTCGAAGCGCCAGATCTTCTGCACGTTGGGGTGCGAGTCGGACAGGTACATGCGTGTGCCGTCAGGGCTGAAGGCCAGGCCGTTGGGCACGATCATGTTCTTGAGCTGCTGGTGCAGCTGGCCCTCGCCATCGACCCGGTACAGCGCGCCGACATGGGCGCCTTGTTGCATGTCCATGAGCATGCTGCCGGCCCAGAAACGGCCCTGGCGGTCGCAGCGGCCATCGTTGAAGCGCATGCCCTGTTGTGGGTGTTCGACTGCCGCGAACAGGCGGCTGTCGAGGCTGCCGTCGGCCTGGGCCTGTAGCTGGAAGATGCCGCTTTCCATGCCGGCGACCCAACCCCGTTCGGTGCGGGCGATGCAGGCGAGCATCTGCTCGCCCTGCCAGACCTGATGGGTGCCGTCCTGCCAGCGGTGCAGCTGGCGGGCCGGGATGTCGACCCAGTACAGGGCCTGTTCGCTGGGGTGCCACACCGGGCTTTCACCCGTGCCGTTGCGGGCGTCGACGATCAGTTCGCAGTGCATGCTGGAGCCTCCTGGCAGGGCGGGATCAGCTGAATGGGCCAGCAGCGACGAAGGCGCCACCTTGGTAGACCATGCTCGGGTCGTCGGCGGCGGGTGCGGGCCTGGCCTCTACCACGGCGCGGAATACTTCCGAGCTGTCCTTGGGCTGGTAGCCCAGGTGTTCGGCGTAGCGGTTGTCCCACCATACAGTACGGTTGTTGGACGCGCCGTAGACCACGGTGTGGCCGACGTCGGCAGTGAACAGGCCGCGTTCGATCAGCTGGGTCAGGTCGTCGTAGCTCAGCCAGGTGCTGAGCATGCGCAGGTTCTGCGGTTCATCGAACGAGGAGCCAATGCGAATGCTGACGGTCTCGATGCCGTAGCGGTCGAAGTAGAAGCTGGCGACATCCTCGCCGTAGCATTTGGACAGGCCGTAGTAGCTGTCGGGCCGGCGCGGCGCATGGGCGTCGATCCGCTGGTCCTGGCGGTAGAAACCGATCACATGGTTGGAGCTGGCGAAGATGATGCGTTTGACCCCGTGCTGGCGCGCGGCTTCGTAGATGTGGAACACGCCGCAGATGTTGGGGCCGAGGATGTCCTCGAACGCGTGCTCGGTGGAGACGCCGCCGAAGTGGACGATGGCGTCGACGCCTTCGACCAGGGCATGGACCGCCGCCTTGTCAGCGAGGTCGCAGGGGGTGACTTCTTCATGTGGGCCGGTGGCAGGTGCCATCGGGGCGATGTCGGAAAGGCGCAGGACTTCGGCGTAGCCGTTGAGGCGTTGGCGAAGCACCTTGCCCAGGCCGCCTGCGGCTCCGGTGAGCAGCAGGCGCTTGAAGGGGGTGATGGTCATGGCGGCTCTACTTGTGATTGTTGTAAGTTGTCGTATGACTATGCTGATTATCGGCAGCGCTTTCCGGGGTTGTCAATGCTGGCTGTGTTGGATCTTCGGGCCTCTTCGCGGCTAAAGCCGCTCCTACAGGTAAAGTGTTGCCCTCAGGCGCTGTGCGATCCCTGTAGGAGCGGCTTCAGCCGCGATCACGGGCGCAGCCCGTGCCATGCGATCACAGCAACGAAAGCGGATAGTTGAAGATCAACCGGTTCTCATCGAACTCGTTGTTGCTGTAGTCCCGGCGAATGGTCGAGTTGCGCCACTTCACGCTCAGGTCCTTGAACGGCCCGCTCTGGATCACATACGCCAGCTCCGATTCACGCACCCACTCCTTGCCATCGGTCACCACCCCGGTGTGGACATCGCGGCCACTGATATAGCGGTTCATCAGGGTCAGCCCCGGCACCCCGAGCGTCACGAAGTTGAAGTCATGGCGCACTTGCCACGAGCGCTCGTTGGCATTGTCGAAGCTGGAGTTGTAGCTGTCGTTGGCCAAGGTCCCGCCGCTGGTGCCGTTGACCCGCATCCAGGTATCGCCATCGACTTTCTGCAGCCCGACCCAGAAGGTGTTGCCGCCATACTTGGCCGAGAACATCCCCGAATAAGTCTTGTTGTCGAGCTTGCCAGCGCGTTCCGAGCCGTCCTCGCCGCCATGGAAGTAGCCCAGGTTGGCGCCGAGGGTCCAGTCGCCCAGCGGCTGGCTGTGGCTCAGCTGCAGGTACTGCTGTTCGTAGACATCCTTGAGCACCGCGTTCCACAGCCCGACCAAGGTCCGGTCCTGGTTGAACTTGTATTCGCCTCCGACAAAGTTGAAACGGTCCGACAGGCCGCCGCCGTAACTCATGTCTTCCATGCTCGCGTCGTTGCGCGGGCTGTTGCCGCGGAACTGGCCGCCGTACAGGGTCAGCCCGGCGATTTCGTTGGAGGTCACCTGGCCACCGCGGAAGGTCTGCGGCAGCGAGCGGCCATCGTCCGAACGCAGGATCGGCAGCACCGGCATCCACTCGCCGATCTTCAGTTCGGTCTTGGAGATGCGCGCCTTGCCCGCCACCGCCAGGCGGCCGTAGTCATCCGCCGGCCGCCCATCGTCATGGCGTGGCAACAGCCCCGTGCCATAGGTGCCGCCACCGCCATCGAGCTTCACCGACCATAGCCCCAGCACATCGGCACCAAACCCCACCGGCCCCTCGGTGAAGCCGGAACGGGCATCGAGAATGAAGCTCTGTGTCCATTCCTCAGCCTTGCTCTGTGGGTTGCTGGGGTTGGTGAAATTACGGTTGATGTAGAAATTGCGCAGGCCCAGCACGGCCTTGCTGTCTTCGACGAAGCCTTGGGCGAGGCTGGTGCCTGGCATGCTGCCGAGCAGGCTGGCGCCAAGCAGCGCAAAGGGGAGGGTTGTCTGGCAGATTTTCGACATGGGATGGGTCCGCTGATGTTGTTTTTGTTATGTGTTGTCGTACAACTGCGGCGTTTTTTATCAAGCTCAAAATCAACTGTCAACGCTGGGCAGCGCAATAAATTCGCGCCGTCAAGTGAAAAATCAGCGGCGAGGGCTCTAAATCAAGGAGTCAGGTAAATTAAAGGTCATAGTATGACGGTAGGCCCATTGAGGCATTTGGCTGAAAAACCAGTTAATAGCTTTCGCGCTGAACAAATTGAAACAAGTCATGTCTCATCGCCAGCAGAAGCATGACGTTTCATTTCCCAAGCAAGGAGGCTCCACCATGCAATCCATCCCACCTGCGTCCACCGGCAAGCTGTTGGGCAGTTATGGCTACGGCAAGTCGCTGATCATCTGCATGCTCATCCTGGGCAGTATTTTCCTCGGCCTGGCTGCCTTCGTTGGCTACCTGAGTGTTGACAGTTCCCTGAATTTCAACGGCCCGAAAAACCTTTTCTACTCCACCATCGCCTTGCTGGCGGTGCTCGGCGTGGTGATGTTCGCCCTGGCCCTGTGGCAGAAGAAACTGCGCATTGCGCGTTATGAGGTGTACGAGAAAGGCATTTGCCAGATCATCGGCGACCAGCGCGACTATGTGCCTTTCAGCGAGATGGGCGACTTTTACCTGTTCGCCTCGGGCCAGACCGCGATTGCCGGCCTGATCAACAATCTCGCGTACCGCCGCAACGCCAGCGAACCCTTCCGCCGGGTCAACCCACACCTGCAAAAGCTGTACGTGTTCCTCGAGCAGGTGCGTGAGCAGTACCTGAACGAACGCCTGCCAGCGGTGTTCGCCACGCTGGAGAACGGCGGTGCGGTGCAGTTCAACTACCTTGAAACGTCGCAAGTGTGGGGCAAGCGCATGAGCGGCGATTTCTTCAACATCGCCACCAAGCCATTGATCATCACCCGTGACGCCCTCGAAGTGGACGGCCGCAAAGTCCCGCTGAGCAGCCTGCGCAACGTTGATCTGAGCCAGTGGACCGAGTTGGTGGTGATCAAGGACGAGAATGGCCAGACCGTGCTGTCGACCGTTGCTACGGGCATCATCAGCTTCGACCTGTTCCTCAACACGCTGCACAACTTGCTCGAAGCCCAACAGGCACAGGTGACCGTGTAGGAGCGGCCTTGCCGGGGCGCCGGACCGGTCGGAAAAGGGCGCAGAGCGCCCTCTGCGATCAATCATGTGGAGCCGGTAGCCCGCTGAAGAACAGATCAGCTTGATTTGCATTTTCGAGAAGCGTTTTTATACTCATCAACGGCCTCGCCCTCGACCACGTAGACTGGCATGTCCAGTCCCGGCACATGGCAACCGAGTGTGCCGTACCCCTCCTGTCGGCGTGGGCGAGGTCTCTTGTTTTATGTATTGAGGACAGCTCCAATCGAGCTTGCCCTCAAAGCCTCTTGCGGAAGCTTGTAGTCCTGATATGTCTAAAACCAAGCGCATGCGCCAGGCGCCACAGGCGACACCGGCGTCCTGTAAAGCTTCACTGCCTGTCGATCATGCTGTTCCAATACAAGACCTCATTGCGACTTTGACAGAGCGACTGGCGTCCCCGCAGCGCATTCGGGTTCAGCTGGAAGACCTCTAGGATTCGAAAGAATCCCGCCGGGTCAGAAACGCTTCGCCACCCTACGCAACGGGCGCAAGCGTATCGAACGACCAATGACCCTGACTCAGATGCGCAGCTTGTCAGCGCCGATGGCGGCTAATGCCAGCTCAAGCTCAGCACGTTGGAGATGCTGTCGATAGTGCGCCGCTAATTCAGCTTCCCATCCAGCCACTTCATCAATGATGGATTCTGCCTGGGTGTGAGAAAGGCCATAGTGGCCAACCTGGCTCAGCAAATTGCGCCGCGACAGTTCCTTTCCGAAACTTCCGACGCCCATGGCGAGGCTGGTAGGTGCATCCCCTTCGGTGGTCGGCAGAACGTCGTACATGGGTGACAGCCGCCATCTGCCATTCAGGTAAATTACGGCCACGTTCTTGGGATGGTCATCATCGTTGCCGACCAGAATGTTGAAACAGATGCGCTTGAACAGCTCCTGGAGATCATTCAGCGGCACACCTCGGCGGTTCATTTCGTCTACGAGCAATCCATAGTGCCACTCGTGCGCCCAGCCCAGCGGGTTGTTCCAGTCACTGTCGAGTAATGTCAAACCGCTCAACATGGGGATGCGGTAGAAATGTCCGTCGTCAGCGGGCACTCGGTCGAAGCGTTCGACCAGCAACGTGTTTACCCGACCACGGTGCAAGTGCACACGCGCCACGTTCATGCCTTTGCTTGCTGCGAATGTCATGCAGGCATGTTCAAGCGCCGGCACATCGTAGGCATCGTGGCGGTCCCTTGGCTTGGCCAGCAGCAGCCGGTCTTCATTGATCAGTGTGCATTTGGGGCGAGCACCGCCCAGTGACGAGCGCTGCTGCAGCGTTGCTTTTGTCGCGTTGTCAGTATCGCGTGGAAATCCACCTTGCACACCGTCTGCAAATTGTATGAAGGCTTCCAGTTGGGTGATCTTGCCCAGTCCAGCCTGGCCGATACCGGCAGGTGGCTTGCGGCCAGCGCCAGCCATGAGGTTCCCCGTACGATCATGGTTTGGAGACTTCAGAATAAAACCAACGGCATCCTTCTGATCACCGTGCTCTCGCGCAACCAGGCGCTCACCCCAGCCATCAGGAGCCGCATCCCGGATGAATCCAGGTATGCCCCGGTTCTTGGTGATGCGTTTATACGGCTGCGTTCGAAGTGGGTAGCGCGAGGCATCAGGTACCCAACCCCCAGCTTCGACATGGGTTGGGTTGTAAACAAATTCGCCGACATTGTTCTCCACGCTCAACCGCCCAATGGTGGAAACCTCCAGCGAGTCTGGCATCTGCATGTAGAGGTAGATCACCGTCATCAGAAATCATCCTCGGTCACGTTCTTAAGGCGTACCCTGTGCTCAGTGGCGAAGGAGGCCGGGGAAGACATCGGCACGTCCTGGAAAACCTCGTCGAGCAAGCCCAGGTGCCACAGCGCGATCATGTAGCTGCGCATCTCCACAGTCGGCGTTCCTGCCTCGATTTTGGCAAGCGTGGTGATGGACAAGCCGGACTGAGCGGCAAGGTCTTTCTGGCGAATTTTTCGTTCAAGGCGCCTTGTTTTGGCGAGAAGCCCTATTTTCATTAGCCTGTCGGCGCATGCCAAGGGAAAAACATTCATATTAAGGCCTGCTATAGCAGTGCTTATGTGATATAAAAACTACTATAGCAGCTCTTATGATTCACTGTCTTCTGGGTGTCTTAGGGCTATGCATTACCCAAATCCTCACATCAGGTAGCGCGGTGCATGGCACTGGCTCCGCCAGTGTTCGCGGGTAAGCACATTCCCATAGGATGCTCGTCTGCTCAGCCTCTGGCGGTCACTGTAGGAGCTTGCCCTGCCAGCGATGAAGCCAGTCCAGGCATATCTATGCTCTGGGCGATATGCAAACCCTGTGGGAGCGGGCTTGTCCCGCGAAGCAAGCGACGCGGTGCCTGGCACCGGCTGTGCCGGTGTTCGCGGGGCAAGCCCGCTCCTACAAGATCTGCGCAGCCCAGCTTGACCCCGTGTAGCCTGAGTGCCCGCTGAGCACACTCCCGCCAGTTCATCCTGCGCTTCACCAGCGGCGCCATCTCTGCGTCTTCAGCCGCCATCACCACCGGCATATCCCGCATCCTCACCCACGGCTCACTCTGCCAATACAACAACGTCGCCGTCCGCCCTCCAGGCCAGCACATCTGCCCCAGCCGCGGTGTATCCGCTTCTCCATCCACCTGCCCATCACGCAGCACCGCCACCACCTCATGGGTCAGCCACCAGCGCAGATGGCGGTTCTCCGGAACATGGTGATGCGCCAGCAAGGTATAGGCCCCGGACTCGCTGACCATCGTGGTCTCCTGATACTGCCCGTAGCGCAGCAGCTGCACGTTGCGGTACTGGTCCGGGTCGAGCTTGCGGATGCAGTGCTCGTCGAAGAAGCGAGCGCTCAGCCGACCGAGTTCGTGGGCGCAGAACCAAGCCTGGGATTCAAGCCAGAGGGTGTGGGGGGGCGATTGTGGCGGGTAAAGAGGGTAGGGGTATAAACACTGTTCATGCTTGGCCATCCTGATGTGGGAGAGCCGTTTCTGACGGGAACGGGATTCCGCTATGTGAGCGTTCTTAAGCGTTGGAGAACGTTATCGCGATGCCCGGGCACAGGCAATGCAGGACGCTGTAGGACACGTCCTGTTTTCAATTCGAACAGGCATAAAAAAGGCTGCCATTCGGCAGCCTTCTCGATGTTCAGCCCGGACGATCAGTCCCAGCTCAGCGCACCGCCAGTCTGATACTCGATCACGCGAGTCTCGAAGAAGTTCTTCTCCTTCTTCAAGTCCATGATCTCGCTCATCCATGGGAACGGGTTGGTAGTCCCCGGGTACTCTTCCTTCAGGCCGATCTGGGTCAGGCGACGGTTGGCGATGAACTTGAGGTAGTCCTCCATCATCGCTGCGTTCATGCCCAGTACGCCGCGTGGCATGGTGTCACGGGCGTATTCGATCTCCAGCTGGGTCCCTTGCAGGATCATCTGGGTCGCTTCTTCCTTCATCGCCGCGTCCCACAGGTGCGGGTTCTCGATCTTGATCTGGTTGATCACGTCGATACCGAAGTTCAGGTGCATCGACTCGTCACGCAGGATGTACTGGAACTGCTCGGCAACGCCGGTCATCTTGTTGCGGCGGCCCATGGACAGGATCTGGGTGAAGCCGCAGTAGAAGAAGATGCCTTCCAGAACGCAGTAGTAGGCGATCAGGTTGCGCAGCAGCTCTTTGTCGGTCTCGACGGTACCGGTGTTGAATTCCGGGTCGGAGATGGCGCGGGTGTACTTCAGGCCCCAGGCGGCTTTCTTCGCGACCGACGGGATCTCGTGGTACATGTTGAAGATCTCGCCTTCATCCATGCCCAGCGACTCGATGCAGTACTGGTAGGCGTGGGTGTGGATCGCCTCTTCGAAGGCCTGGCGCAGGATGTACTGGCGGCACTCCGGGTTGGTGATCAGGCGGTACACGGCCAAGGCCAGGTTGTTGGCAACCAGCGAGTCGGCGGTGGAGAAGAAGCCGAGGTTGCGCATGACGATGCGGCGCTCGTCTTCGGTCAGGCCATCCATGCTCTTCCACAGGGCGATGTCCGCGGTCATGTTGACCTCTTGCGGCATCCAGTGGTTGGCGCAGCCGTCGAGGTACTTCTGCCAGGCCCAGTCGTACTTGAACGGTACCAGCTGGTTGAGGTCAGCGCGGCAGTTGATCATGCGCTTCTCGTCAACGGCGACGCGGGCCGAGGAGCCTTCCAGCTCGGCCAGGCCTTCGGCGATGTCGAGGGCGTCGAGGGCGGCCTTGGCGCGCTTCACCGCGTCGGAGTCGGCGGCGGTGGCGGCACGGGCTTCCAGGGCGGCGGCACCGCCGGCGCTGTCGAGCTTGTCGAGGGTGGCGGCGGCAGTGGCCTGCGCAGGGGTGTTGCCTTTGGCGGCGACTTCGCCGTCTTCTTTATCGAATTCGTCCCAGCTCAGCATGGTGAGATTCTCCTGCTTGAGGGCCATCTGTGAAGTATGGCCGGTGGATCTTGGTTGCGTTGCTTTGGCCCCGGATGGGGTACAGCAGTGCACGCAAATCTGAGTGCCCTGTGAGGGGCTGGCCTGGGCATTGGCGCCCGGGCCTATTGTGTTTGGCTGTGGGGCAGGACGCGGCAGTGCCGGCCTCTTCGCGGGTAAACCCGCTGCCACAGGGTTCCGTGTGGCTACACGGAAAAGAGGCTTCCCGGGGGAAGCCTCAGCCAAGCCTTACTGGCAGGCTTCGCAATCCGGCTCGTCGATGGCGCAGGCCTTCGGCACTGGCGCTGGGCCCGCTGCCTGGACCGGGGCGCTGTCGCCGCCGCTGGAAACGGCGTTGAGCTTGCCGGTGTTGATGGTCGACTTCTCGGTGCTGGTCGCGGCCAGGGCACGGAGGTAGTAGGTGGTCTTCAGACCACGGTACCAGGCCATGCGGTAGGTCACGTCCAGCTTCTTGCCCGAAGCGCCGGCGATGTACAGGTTCAGCGACTGCGCCTGGTCGATCCACTTCTGGCGACGGGAGGCGGCGTCGACGATCCACTTGGTCTCGACTTCGAACGCGGTGGCGTACAGGTCTTTCAGCTCTTGCGGAATGCGCTCGATCTGCTGCACCGAACCGTCGTAGTACTTCAGGTCGTTGATCATCACCGAGTCCCACAGGCCGCGGGCCTTCAGGTCGCGGACCAGGTACGGGTTGATCACGGTGAACTCGCCCGACAGGTTCGATTTCACGTACAGGTTCTGGTAGGTCGGCTCGATCGACTGCGACACGCCAGTGATGTTGGCGATGGTCGCGGTTGGCGCGATGGCCATGATGTTCGAGTTACGAATGCCTTTCTGCACGCGGGCACGGACCGGCGCCCAGTCCAGCGACTCTTCCAGGTTGACGTCGATGTACTTCTGGCCACGGGCTTCGATCAGGATCTGTTGCGAATCCAGCGGCAGGATGCCCTTGGACCACAGCGAACCCTGGAAGGTCTCGTAGGCGCCGCGCTCGTCGGCCAGGTCGCAGGAAGCCTGGATCGCGTAGTAGCTGACCGCTTCCATCGACTTGTCGGCGAACTCGACGGCAGCGTCGGAGCCGTACGGGATGTGCTGCAGGTACAGCGCGTCCTGGAAGCCCATGATGCCGAGGCCGACCGGGCGGTGCTTGAAGTTCGAGTTACGCGCTTGCGGCACCGAGTAGTAGTTGATGTCGATCACGTTGTCGAGCATGCGCACGGCGGTGTTCACGGTGCGTTGCAGCTTGGCGGTGTCCAGCTTGCCATCGACGATGTGGTTCGGCAGGTTGATCGAGCCCAGGTTGCAGACCGCGATCTCGTCCTTGTTGGTGTTCAGGGTGATCTCGGTGCACAGGTTCGAGCTGTGGACCACGCCCACGTGCTGCTGCGGCGAACGCAGGTTGCACGGGTCCTTGAAGGTCAGCCATGGGTGGCCGGTCTCGAACAGCATCGACAGCATCTTGCGCCACAGGTCTTTGGCCTGGATGGTCTTGAACACCTTGATCTTGTTGTACTCGGTCAGGGCTTCGTAGTACTCGTAACGCTCTTCGAAGGCCTTGCCGGTCAGGTCGTGCAGATCAGGCACTTCCGATGGCGAGAACAGGGTCCACTTGCCGTCATCGAAGACGCGCTTCATGAACAGGTCAGGGATCCAGTTGGCGGTGTTCATGTCGTGGGTACGACGACGATCATCACCGGTGTTCTTGCGCAGCTCGATGAATTCTTCGATGTCCAGGTGCCAGGTTTCCAGGTAGGCACATACGGCACCTTTGCGCTTGCCACCCTGGTTCACGGCTACGGCGGTGTCGTTGACCACTTTCAGGAACGGTACCACGCCCTGGGACTTGCCGTTGGTGCCCTTGATGTAGGAGCCCAGTGCGCGCACAGGGGTCCAGTCGTTGCCCAGGCCACCGGCGAATTTCGACAGCATGGCGTTGTCGTGGATCGCGTGGTAGATGCCCGACAGGTCATCCGGCACGGTGGTCAGGTAGCAGCTCGACAGCTGCGGACGCAGGGTACCGGCGTTGAACAGGGTCGGGGTCGAAGCCATGTAGTCGAACGACGAGAGCAGGTTGTAGAACTCGATCGCACGGGCTTCTTTGTCTTTCTCTTCCAGCGCCAGGCCCATGGCCACACGCATGAAGAACACCTGCGGCAGCTCGAAGCGTACGCCATCCTTGTGGATGAAGTAACGGTCGTACAGGGTCTGCAGGCCCAGGTAGGTGAACTGCTGGTCGCGCTCGTGGTTGATCGCCTTGCCCAGTTTTTCCAGGTCGAAGTCGGCCAGTGCCGGGTTCAGCAGCTCGAACTCGATACCTTTGGCGACGTAGGCCGGCAGGGCCTTGGCGTACAGGTCGGCCATCTCGTGGTGGGTGGCGCTGTCGGCGACGTTGAGGAAGCCCAGGCCCTCGGCGCGCAGGGTGTCCATCAGCAGGCGGGCGGTGACGAACGAGTAGTTCGGTTCACGTTCGACCAGGGTACGGGCGGTCATCACCAGGGCGGTGTTGACGTCCTTGATGGCCACGCCGTCGTACAGGTTCTTCAGGGTTTCGCGCTGGATCAGCTCGCCATCGACTTCGGCCAGGCCTTCGCAGGCTTCGCTGATGATGGTGTTCAGGCGCGCCATGTCCAGCGGCGCCAGGCTGCCGTCGGCCAGGGTGATGCGGATGCTCGGGTGCGGCTCGACCACGGACTCGGTGTTGACGCGGGTGGCACGCTCCTTGGCGCGCTGCTCGCGGTAGATCACGTAGTCACGGGCGACTTTCTGCTCGCCGGCACGCATCAGGGCCAGTTCGACCTGATCCTGGATTTCTTCGATGTGGATGGTGCCACCCGATGGCATGCGACGCTTGAACGTGGCGGTGACCTGCTCGGTCAGGCGCGCGACGGTGTCGTGGATGCGCGACGAGGCAGCGGCGGTGCCGCCTTCAACTGCGAGGAACGCCTTGGTGATGGCAACGGTGATCTTGTCGTCGGTGTAGGGGACGACAGTGCCGTTGCGCTTGATCACGCGCAGTTGGCCCGGAGCGGTGGCGGCCAGATCCTGGTTGGAATCGGCGGCCTGCGGCGCCTTGGCCTGCGGGTTCTCGCGAGTTGTGTCGGTTTGCATGGGTGGGTGTCTCCACAGTTTCTATAGTGTTCAGGCGCCTTTTGGGCGCCCACCGTTCCGTCCGCTTGCTCGATGGCCTTCACGGGGATGCGGCATGCACGCGCATCCGCCCGCTCGGGCGTACCGACTTCGGGACAGATCAGGAATATGGGGCAATAACCTGCCGCTCCCTGGCCGAAGTCAAATGCTCAAGGGGCTGACCCCTAAAGCTGTTGCTCTCAATGCTTCCGCTGGAGCGGTTTGGCTGATGAAACCACGTAAAGTTCTGCCAGAAATTTCGCTTGAATTTCTGCGCTGACTCGTGTTGGAGACTGGAGGTCAAACCCAACATCTAGTGGTTCGTTGCGATGGGGATACAAGATAATGCGGTATCAGGCCCTTTGCAAGGCGATCGCCTGTGGATAAGTTGTGCGTACTTTGTGAGTGAATAGTGGGTATTCGCTGTAGGCCTTGTGCCAAGAGGTTTGCACTATTTTTCACAGGGCTGCAGGCCCTAGGCAGAAATTTTCGGGGGCGCACCTTATCACAAGAATCGCTTCAGTCGAGGCTGTGCCAGGCAGGTTGGCAGTGCCCAGGGGCGGCACGTAGTATCCGGGGGTGGTGTTGCCTTTTGGTTAAAGGCCGGTACCGACAGAAAAACAACAAGCAAAGGCAGGGGCCATGGACCAACCCAGCAACCGCATCCTTATCGTCGAAGACGACCAGCGCCTGGCTGAACTCACCGCCGAATACCTGCAGGCCAACGGCTACGAGGTCGCCGTGGAGGGCGATGGCGCCCGGGCCGTCCGGCGCATCATCGACAGCCAGCCGGACCTGGTGATCCTCGACCTGATGCTGCCCGGCGAAGATGGCCTGAGCATCTGCCGCCGCGTCCGCGGCCAATACCCCGGCCCGATTCTGATGCTGACGGCCCGTAGCGACGAACTCGATCAGGTCCAGGGCCTGGACCTGGGTGCCGACGACTATGTGTGCAAGCCGGTGCGCCCGCGCTTGCTGCTGGCGCGGATTCAAGCCCTGCTGCGGCGCAGCGAAAGCCCGGACAGCAAGCGCCACGACCTGGCCTTCGGCCCGCTGCGCATCGACAACCGACTGCGCGAAGCCTGGCTCGACGCGCAGCAGATCGACCTCACCGGCGCTGAATTCGACCTGCTCTGGCTGCTGGCCAGCAACGCCGGGCGGGTGCTGTCGCGCGAGCAGATCTTCACTGCATTGCGCGGGGTCGGCTACGACGGCCAGGACCGCTCCATCGACGTGCGCATTTCCAGGATTCGCCCGAAGATCGGCGACGACCCGATCCACCCGCGGCTGATCAAGACCCTGCGCAGCAAGGGCTACCTGTTCGTTGGCGATGCCCCATGAACCACTCGATCTTCCTGCGCATTTACGGCGGCATGCTGGCCGTGCTGGTGCTGGTGGCCCTGCTGGGCGTGCTCAGCCTGCACCTGGTCAACGAAGTGCGCGCAGCCCAGCACCGCGAGCGCTTGGCCCAGGGCACGTTCAGCCTGATGGCCGACAACCTGGCGCAGCAGAACGACACCGAGCGCAAGCGTTCATTGCTGATGTGGGAGCGTTTGCTGGGCGTGCCGCTGGCGTTGCAGCCCATGTCGGCCCGCTCGCTGGAGGGTGGCCAGCGCGCGCGCCTGTACCGCGGCCTGGTGGTGGTGGAGAAGACCGGGCCGCACGCCGCCCAGGTGCTGCGCAAGGTCGGCCAGGAAGACCTGTTGCTGGTGGCCCAGGTCAAGCAGATCAGCGAGCAGCTGGCGCGTGCCACGCTTTATCTGCTGGCCGATGAACTGGTGCGCTACCCGGTGACCGAGCAGCAGCAGCGCCTGGCGCAAATCACCCAGAGCAAGGGCTTCGGCTTCGGCGTTGCCCTGCAGCGTATCGAGCGGGTCGGCCTGGACGATGACCAGCGGCGCCGGGTGGAGGAGGGCGACACAGTGATGGCGCTGGGCGGCGACGGTGACTCGATCCGTGTGTTCGCCGGTCTGCCGGGCTCGCCGCTGGTGCTGGAGATTGGCCCGCTGTATCAGCTCAACCCCTATCCGCCGCAGTTGCTGATCCTGATCGCCTTCCTCGGCCTGTGCCTGATCGGCCTGGTGGTGTACCTGCTGGTGCGCCAGCTGGAGCGGCGCGTGTCGGGCATGGCAATCGCCGCCACACGCATCGCCCAGGGCAGCCTGGACACGCGCGTGCCGGCCGGTGATGCCGATTCGGTGGGGCGCCTGGCCGCGGCGTTCAATGGCATGGCCGAGCACCTGCAGCGCTCGCTGAACATGCAGCGCGAACTGGTGCGCGCGGTGTCACACGAACTGCGCACCCCCGTGGCACGCCTGCGCTTCGGCCTGGAGATGATCGAAAGCGCGACCACCGAGCAGGCCCGCGCCAAGCACCTGGCCGGCATGGATGGCGATATCCAGGACCTGGACAAGCTGGTTGACGAGATGCTGACCTACGCACGCCTGGAGCAGGGCGCCCCGGCGTTGAAGTTCCAGCGTGTCGAACTGGATGCCTTGTTCGACCGGGTGATCGAAGAGCTGGCGCCGCTCAACAGCAAGGTCCGCTTGTTGCGTGGGGCGTGCCAGGGCAACGATGGCTGCTGGGTCGAGGCCGAACCGCGTTACCTGCACCGCGCGCTGCAGAACCTGGTGAGCAACGCCCTGCGCCATGCCGGCAGCGAGGTGCGCCTGAGCTACCAGCTGGGCCAGCAGCGTTGCCGTATCGATGTGGAAGACGATGGGCCGGGCATCCCGGAAGGTGTCTGGGATCGCATCTTCACCCCCTTCACCCGGCTCGACGACAGCCGTACCCGCGCTTCCGGCGGGCATGGCCTGGGCCTGTCGATCGTGCGGCGGATCATCTATTGGCACGCTGGCCGCGCTACGGTGGGGCGCAGCGAGGCGCTGGGCGGGGCCTGCTTCAGCCTCAACTGGCCGCGCGAGCAGGCGCCGCAGTAGGGCTCAGACGCTTATCAGGCTGAGCAGGTGGCCGTCTTGCAGGCAGAACTGGCCTTCGACTTCGGCGCCGTGTCGCCATTGCGGTGACAGGTCGGTGAGCAGGCGCAGGCGCGCCAAGCCATCGGCGGACCACGCCAGTACCTCGGCGTGCTCGAAATAGAAGCGCTGCCGGGTCAGTGGGTAGAGCGCCTTGAACAGGCTTTCCTTGAGTGAGAAGGTCAGGGTGACTGTCAGGCCAAGCTGGCTGCGGTCCAGGCGCTCGCGTTCGGCGGGCGTCAGGATCTCGCCCATCAGCCGTTCGGCGCGCGCGTCATCGAGCAGCGCTTCCTGATCCAGGCCCAGGCTGCGGCACGCGCCATCGGTTGCCACCACAGCCGCAGCCCAGCCTTTGCCATGGGTGATCGAGCCATGGATGCCTGGGGGCCAGATCGGCGAGCGGTCCTCGTGGGTGCCGGGAACGTAGTCGCGGCCATCCAGGCGCTGCAGCGCAGCACGGGCGCAGACCCGCCCGGCCAGGTATTCCGCCTGGCGTTTGGCCACCGAGCGCTGCAGGCTGGCGCTGGGCACGATGCCAGCTCGCTGAAAGTCATCGGCGTCCAGGTGGGCGGGGTCGAAGGCACAACTGACCAGCACCGCACCGGGTAGCGGGCGGGGCAGGGGCCAGTGGTGCTGGAGCGGGGCGCAGCAGGCGGGGAGTCTGTTCATGGCGGGTATTGTGCCAGCCGTGAGTCCTGTGTGGGAGCCGGGGCTGCTTCGCACCCCATCGCCGGCAAGCGCGGCTCCCACAGGTACTGCATCATGCCTGGGGTCGGTGATCCCCTGTGGGAGCCGCGCTTGCCGGCGATGGGGTGCGAAGCAGCCCCCGGCGTTCGTCACTTGAACACTTGCTTGAAGAACGCCTGCATGTCCGCCCAGGAACTTTTGTCTGCCGCCTCGTTGTAGCCAATGTCAGGCCCACCATGTTCGCCATGGCTCAGGCGGTCCGCATCCGGGTTGGTGAACCCGTGCTTGGCCCCAGGAATACTGACGAACTGATAGTTGACCTTGGCCGCGTCCATCTCTTTCTTGAATGCGTCCACCTGCTGCGGGGTGACCATGCTGTCTGCAGCACCGTGTTCGACCAACACGTAGGCTCGCACAACGCCTGGCTTGGTGACCGGTGTCTGGGTGGCCAGCGCGCCATGGAAGCTCACCACGCCATCAAGCCTGGCGCCGCGGCGTGCGGCATCGAGCACCACCTTGCCGCCGAAGGAGTAACCCACTGCGCCGAGCTTGTGCTTGTCGGTGTAGGGCTGTTTCTTCAACAGGTCCAGCCCGGCGTCGAAGCGCTTGGCCGATGCTGCCGCATCCTTCATCGCCTCGGCCATGAACTTCTGGGCATCCTGTGGATGCTCGGTGTGCTTGCCATCGCCATACATGTCGATGGCCAGCGCGCTGTAGCCCAGCGCGGCAAGGTCGCGGGCACGGCGTTTGGCATAGTCGTTCAGCCCCCACCATTCGTGCACCACCAGTACGCCTGGGCGCTCGCCCTTCACGGCATCGTCGTAAGCGTAGTAGCCGATCAGCGCGGTGCCGTCGGCATCCTGGTAACGAATTTCACGGGTCTGCACTGCCGCTTGGGCGAGGGCGGCGCTGCACATCAGGGTCAGGGCCAGCAGGGCGCGCATGTTCACTACTCCTTGTTTTGCAAACAGATCGTTCAGCCGCGGTTCAGCCAGGGTTCAGCCGCGGTTCAGGGCACCCTGCTTACTCTAGCTTCCAGACCGCAACAGTGCCTTCATCTGGAGTATGACAGCATGAAAACCTTCAATTCCCTGCTCGCTGCCATGGCCGTGTGCGCCGCTGGCATGACCACCGCCCAGGCCGCCGATGACAACTTCGCCAGCCTGACCTACGGCCAGACCAGCGACAAGGTGCGCAAGTCTGGCTTGCTGCAGCGCAACACCGACCACCTGAACGCCGACGGGATCATCGGCAAGGACGATACCTGGGGCGTGCGCCTGGGCAAGGTCAACGACCAGGGCCGCTACTACATGACGTATGACAACGTTTCTGGCGACCACAGCGGCCTCAAGCTGCGCCAGGAAAACCTGCTTGGCAGCTACGACCTGTTCCTGCCGGTGGGCGACACCACCAAACTGTTCGGCGGTGGCAGCCTGGGCATGACCAAGTTGACCCAGGATTCGCCAGGGGCCAGCCGTGATACCGACTACGGTTATGCAGTGGGCCTGCAGGCCGGGGTGATTCAGGAAATCACCGATAATGCTTCGATGGAGCTGGGGTACCGTTACCTGCGCACCAATGCCGCCACTGAAGTGGGTGCCAGCGGCGGGCCGAAGGAAGGTACCCTGCGCCTGACCAGCAGCGCCCAAACTTACCTGGCCGCAACCTACAAGTTCTGACCGGCGAGCCGAGTTATCCTGTACTGGCCTCTTCGCGGGTAAACCCGCTCCCACAGGGACTGCTGTGGAAGCGGGTTTACCCGCGAACGGGCCAGCACAGGCAATACATGAATAGGAGTTCTACATGAAACTGCTGGTGGTCGAGGACGAAGCCCTGCTGCGGCACCACCTCCACACGCGCCTGGGCGAAAGTGGCCATGTGGTCGAAGCCGTGGCCGACGCTGAAGAAGCCCTGTACCAGTCCGAGCACTTCCATTTCGACCTGGCCATCGTCGACCTTGGCCTGCCCGGCATCAGCGGGCTTGAGCTGATCGGCCGCCTGCGCAGCCAGGGCAAGGCGTTCCCCATCCTCATTCTTACTGCCCGCGGCAACTGGCAGGACAAGGTCGAAGGCCTGGCCGCCGGTGCCGACGACTATCTGGTCAAGCCGTTCCAGTTCGAAGAGCTCGAAGCGCGCCTGAACGCCTTGCTGCGCCGCTCCAGCGGTTTCACCCAGTCGACCATCGCCGCCGGCCCCCTGGTCCTGGACCTCAACCGCAAGCAGGCGACCCTGGGGGAGCAGCCGCTGGCGCTGACTGCCTACGAGTACCGCATCCTCGAATACCTCATGCGTCATCACCAGCAGGTGGTGGCCAAGGACCGGCTGATGGAACAGCTCTATCCCGGTGACGAGGAGCGCGACCCCAATGTCATCGAAGTGCTGGTCGGCCGCCTGCGCCGCAAGCTGGAAGGCGAGAGCGGTTTCAGACCGATCGACACGGTACGCGGCCTGGGCTACCTGTTCACCGAGCGCTGCCGATGATCCGCTCGCTGCGGGTGCGCCTGATGCTCGCGGCGGCCGTGCTGGCGCTGCTGTTCATGCTGGCCCTGCTGCCGGCCTTGCAGAAGGCCTTCAGCCTGGCGCTGAAGGAATCGATCGAGCAGCGCCTGGCCTCGGACGTGACCACGCTGATCTCCGCCGCGCGCATCGAACATGGCCAGCTGCAGATGCCCGAATTGCTGCCGGACGAACGCTACAACCTGCCGTATACCGGCCTGCTGGGTTACATCTTCGACCGTGACGGCAACCTGGTCTGGCGCTCGCGCGCCACTGCCGACCGGCACATCAATTACCACCCGCGCTACGACGGGCTCGGCAACGAGTTCGCCCGAATCCATCAGAACGATGGCGAAGAGTTCTTCGTCTATGACGTCGAGATCAAGCTGCTCGGCGGCCAGAGCGCGGCTTACAGCATCGTGGCGCTGCAGCCGGTGAGTGAATACAAGGCCACCCTCGATGGCCTGCGCGAAAAACTCTACCTGGGATTTGGCGCGGCCCTGCTGGCCTTGCTGGCGCTGCTCTGGGCCGGCCTGACCTGGGGGCTGCGCTCGTTGCGTCGGTTGAGCCTTGAGCTGGATGAGGTGGAGTCTGGCGCACGTGATGGCCTCAGCGGCGAGCACCCGCGCGAACTGCTGCGCCTGACCCGCTCGCTGAACCGGCTGCTGAGCAGCGAACGCGAGCAGCGCACCCGCTATCGCGATTCGCTGGGCGATCTGGCGCACAGCCTGAAAACGCCGCTGGCGGTGTTGCAGGGGGTGGGCGAGAGCATGCAGCAGCGTGCTGGCGAGCGCGAGCAGGCACGGGTGCTGCAAAGCCAGATCGAGCGCATGAGCCAGCAGATCGATTACCAGTTGCAGCGCGCCAGCCTGCGCAAGAGCGGCCTGGTGCGCCACAGCGTGCTGTTGCTGCCGGTGCTGGAGAGCTTGTGCAGTACCTTGGCCAAGGTCTATCGCGACAAGCAAGTCGAAGTTGAGTTGGACGTGCTTGCGCAGTCGCGTGTGCCGATGGAGCAGGGGGCGTTGCTGGAACTATTGGGTAATCTGCTGGAAAACGCCTACCGGCTGAGCCTGGGGCATGTGCGGGTGAGCCTGCAGGAGGCGCCCGGCACGCTGGCGCTGTGTATCGAGGATGATGGCCCCGGGGTGCCGGCCGACCAGCGTGAGCGGATCCTCGAACGCGGCGAGCGACTGGACCGGCAGCATCCGGGGCAGGGAATCGGGCTGGCGGTGGTCAAGGATATCGTCGACAGCTACGGCGCTGGGTTGAGCCTCGAGGATTCGCCATTGGGGGGCGCAGCGTTCCGCATCATTTTTCACCTTGATTGATCCGTAACCCGCACCGGGCCTTTTCGCGGGCAAGCCCGCTCCCACAGGTGTCCACAAGATTCAGCATCTGCAGGTGCCCCTGTGGGAGCGGGCTTGCCCGCGAAAGGGCCGGTACAGGAGCGTAATGACAGGGCGGATTCCCGCCATATCCCTTGTACATTTCCCGCCACCGGGCGGAAATCCGCCACCTTTCCTCAGAATATTCGCCCCGTCGTTGGGCATTAAACCCCCGTAAATATTAGCGCTGCACTCAATATGGGCATTTTGGCATCGCCCTTGCTATCTCAGTTGGCAGAGGCCTGCCCAGGCAGCTCGAACACAACGACAAATCCCTCCAGGTGCAGGAGGGTTAGCGATTCAGGTGCCCAAACACCCTGGGAAGGGTGAAGCTGGCACACTTGAGGAAAAATGAGCCATGACGACACGTCAGCCGCTGTACAAATCCCTGTATGTCCAGGTGTTGGTCGCCATCACCATCGGCATCCTGCTCGGCCACTTCTACCCCGAGACCGGCGTCGCCCTTAAGCCTTTGGGTGATGGTTTCGTCAAACTGATCAAGATGGTCATTGCGCCCATCATCTTCTGTACCGTGGTCAGCGGCATCGCCGGCATGCAGAGCATGAAGTCGGTCGGCAAGACTGGCGGCTACGCGCTGCTGTACTTTGAAATCGTCTCCACCATCGCCCTGATCATCGGCCTTGTGGTCGTCAACGTGGTTCAGCCGGGCGCTGGCATGCACATCGACGTCAGCACCCTGAACGCCAGCAGCGTGGCCGCCTACGCCGCCGCCGGCGCGCAGCAGACCACTGTCGGCTTCCTGCTCAACATCATCCCCAACACCGTGGTAGGTGCCTTCGCCAACGGCGACATCCTGCAAGTGCTGATGTTCTCGGTGATCTTCGGCTTCGCCCTGCACCGCCTGGGCAGCTACGGCAAGCCGGTGCTGGACCTGATCGATCGCTTCGCCCACGTGATGTTCAACATCATCAACATGATCATGAAGCTGGCGCCTGTCGGTGCCTTCGGCGCCATGGCCTTCACCATCGGCCAGTACGGCGTGGGTTCGCTGGTGCAGCTGGGCTACCTGATGGCGTGCTTCTACATCACCTGCCTGCTGTTCGTGCTGGTGGTGCTGGGCGGTATCTGCCGTGCCCACGGCTTCAGTGTCCTCAAGCTGATCCGCTACATCCGTGAAGAGCTGATGATCGTGCTGGGCACTTCTTCCTCGGAATCGGCCCTGCCACGCATGCTGGCCAAGATGGAGCGCCTGGGTGCCAAGAAGTCGGTCGTCGGCCTGGTAATCCCGACCGGTTACTCGTTCAACCTCGACGGTACCTCGATCTACCTGACCATGGCTGCGGTGTTCATCGCCCAGGCCACCGACACGCACATGGACATCACCCACCAGATCACCCTGCTGCTGGTGTTGCTGGTGGCATCCAAAGGCGCTGCGGGCGTTACCGGTTCGGGCTTCATCGTTCTGGCTGCCACCCTGTCGGCGGTCGGCCACCTGCCGGTTGCCGGCCTGGCGCTGATCCTCGGTATCGACCGCTTCATGTCTGAAGCCCGCGCACTGACCAACCTGGTCGGCAACGCCGTGGCCACCGTGGTCGTGGCCAAGTGGGTGAAAGAGATGGACGACGACAAGCTGGCCTCGGAACTGGCCTCCGGTGGCGCACCGCTGGAATTGTCGGTACCTACCGATGACCTGGGTGTCGCAGAAACCCCGGTTCGTTGAGCCTGATGCGGTAATAAAGAAGGCGACCCTCGGGTCGCCTTTCTTTTGCCTGGCTCTTTATTCGACGCGGGTTTCGCCGCTGTATACCAATATCTCCCGGCAGCGCCGGCACAGGTAGCGCCGCCCCTGGCGCACCAGTTTGTGCCGCTGCGCGGTGAACGGGAAATCACCTTCCGGACATGGGCAGCGGTAGATGTAGCGGGTTACCACCCGCCGCTGCACTGCATAGTTGTGGCAGCGATTGGGCGGCAGTTCATACACCCCGCGCATGATCAGCTGCCATTCCTCGCCATGGGCCTGGATCCGCTCGCCAAACAACTGATGGGCCACCAGGTGTGCCACTTCATGGGCCACGGTCTGGCGCAGGAAGTCGTCCTGGTTCTCGCGATACAGTTGCAGGTTGAAGCGCAGCAGGTTCTCGTGCAGGTGGGCGACGCCGGCCTTCTGGCCGCGCAGCTTGAAGCTGATTTCCGGGCGTGGGAAGGGGCGTTTGAAGAAGGCTTCGGCTTGCTGGTAACAGGTTTCGACGCGTTGTTTGAGCAGCTCGGGCATGGCGGGGTGGTTCTCCTGACCGGGCATTATGCCGCAAGCATGGCGCAGCTGCCGAGCCGCCGGTCAGCAGGCGGTATCAGCTGGCAGACAAAGGCCGCCTTGCGGCGGCCTCTGGCTTGATGCCCTATGTTGGCTGGATCTGATCTAGTTGGTGTATACGGGCCCCACGCCCAAACCCCAGATGATCACGGTTGCGGCCATGATCGCCACCAGTACCACGAGGCCCACCGCCAGCACCGAGCTGGAGAACAGGAAGCCTTCATCTGACGGTATGTTCATGAAGGTCGGCAAGCCGACATACAGCAGGTACACGGTGTAGCAAATGGCAGCGGTCCCCACCAGCATGCCCAGCCACAGGTGCGGATAGAGCGCCGCCAGGCCGCCGAGGAACAGCGGGGTGGCGGTATAGGTGGCAAAGGCGATGCATTGCGCCATGGATGGGTTGGCGTCGTAGGTGCGGGCCATCCAGTGAATGAATGCCCCCATTACCGCGACGCCGGCGAGCATCGCCAGGTAGGACATGATGCTCATCCAGATCGCGCTATCCATGGTCAGCATCACCGCCGGTCGGCCGCCGATCACCCAGCCTACCTGGGTGGTGCCGATAAAGGCCGAAATGGCGGGAATCGCCGCCAAGATGAGGGTATGAGTCAGGTACATGTGGCTGATGCTTTCTTCTTCGCCACGAATCTCCCGCCATTCCTGGTCGGGATGGGTAAACAGCCCCACAACGTGATGAATCATGCCGGTCACTCCTCTCAATATTGCCAATCGCCCCCCACATGGAGCGCAAGCGGCCCGAGGCCAAGGCACCGAAGCAGAACGGTAATGTGGCCTTATGTCGCAGTATAGGAAGCCAGTCCCCGCACAAAGCCGGCTTTTTAGAGCAAATTGCGCTGTCAGGGCCGTTGTTGATTACCTTGAAGTCTTTATCGGAATCCCTACAGGTGCGCGTCGTTTGTGCGTAAAATAGCCGGCTTTTGTCACACCTCGCGGATCCAAGCGCTATGGGCACCCTCTCGGTCAACCAGAACAAACTGCAAAAACGCCTGCGTCGTCTCGCTGGCGAAGCCATCACCGACTACAACATGATCGAGGATGGCGACAAGGTCATGGTCTGCCTGTCCGGCGGCAAGGACAGCTACACCATGCTCGACGTTCTGTTGCACCTGCAGAAGGTGGCACCGATCAAGTTCGAGATCGTCGCGGTGAACATGGATCAGAAGCAGCCAGGCTTCCCCGAGCATGTGCTGCCGGCCTACCTCAAGGAACTGGGCGTCGAGTACCACATCGTCGAGAAGGACACCTACTCGGTGGTCAAGGAGCTGGTGCCCGAGGGCAAGACCACCTGCTCGCTGTGCTCGCGCCTGCGCCGTGGCACCCTGTACACCTTCGCCGATGAAATCGGTGCGACCAAGATGGCCCTGGGGCATCACCGCGACGACATCGTTGAAACCTTCTTCCTCAACATGTTCTTCAACGGCGCGCTCAAGGGCATGCCGCCAAAGCTGCGCGCCGACGATGGCCGCAACGTGGTGATCCGCCCGCTGGCCTACTGCAGCGAGAAGGACATCCAGGCCTACTCGGACATGAAGGAATTCCCGATCATCCCGTGCAACCTCTGCGGCTCGCAAGAGAACCTGCAGCGCCAGGTGGTCAAGGACATGCTGGTGGAGTGGGAGCGCAAGCACCCGGGCCGTACCGAGAGCATCTTCCGCGCCATGCAGAACGTGGCGCCGTCGCAACTGGCCGACCGCAACCTGTTCGACTTCACCAGCCTGAAGATCGACGAGAACGCCACCCCGCGCTTCCTCGACGTGGTGAACATCTGAGGCCATGCGCGATTACCAGTGGCTGCACGCGTATTGCCTGAACCGCTTCGGCTCGGCCCAGGCGCTGGAGGCGTTCTTGCCGCAGCCGCGCACGCCGGCGCAGTTGCGCGAGATCGCTGACGACCGCTATCTGTCGACCTTGGCCCTGCGCGTGTTCCGCGCCGGGCTCAAGCACAGCCTGGTGGATGCCAAGTGGCCGGCGTTCGAGCAGGTGTTCTTTGGCTTCGACCCGGAAAAGGTCGTGCTGATGGGCGCCGAGCATCTGGAGCGGCTGATGCACGACGAGCGCATCATCCGCCACCTGGGCAAGCTCAAGAGCGTGCCGCGCAACGCGCAGATGATCCTGGACGTGGCGAAGGAAAAGGGCAGCTTCGGTGCGTTCATCGCCGACTGGCCGGTGACCGATATCGTGGGGTTGTGGAAATACCTGGCCAAGCACGGTAACCAGCTGGGTGGGTTGTCGGCGCCGCGCTTCCTGCGCATGGTCGGCAAGGACACGTTTATCCCTACCGAAGACATGGCGGCGGCGTTGATCGCGCAGAAAGTGATCGACAAGCAGCCGACCAGTCAGCGCGACCTGGCTTTGGTGCAGCAAGCGTTCAATCAATGGCACGAAGAGAGCGGTCGGCCGCTGTGCCAGTTGTCGGTGATGCTGGCGCATACCGTCAACCATTGAGTTTTTGCAGTGCTTTCTTCGCGGGCAAGCCCGCGAAGAAGTTAACTGCCTTCGCCTGCCATGCGCCGTTCGAACTGGAACTTCCAGCGCACATACAGCAACCCGGCAATGAACAACCCCAGGCTCACCAGCACTTCGACCCATCCAAACACCGCCCGCGCCGGGTCGAACGCCGCCAGCACACCCTTGATGAAATAGATATTCACCACGAAGCAGGTCCAGGCATGTGCCCGGGCGCTGCCCATCAGCATGCCCGGCAGCAACAGCAGCAGCGGCACCAGTTCGATTGCCAGGATCACTTCGACCCGTGCCCCATGCAGGTTGGCGAACCACAGGTTGTTCACCACCAGCAGGGCGATCAGGCCGAGGAAGAACGCCAGGCTCAACGCCCGCGTCAGGCGCAGACGCGGCACCAGCCATTCGAGTGGCGGCAACACCTTGGGCTTTTTAGCCACGCGCGGCCTCCAGGGCCTTGGCGGTGGTCGCCAGGCGTTGGCCAAGGGCACGGCACAAAGCGATTTCATGTGGGTCCAGCTCGCGCTTGCCATCGGCGCCGGCATGGTGGCTGGCACCGTATGGGGTGCCGCCTCCACGGGTCTCCAGCAGCGCCGATTCACTGTACGGCAGGCCCATCACCAGCATGCCGTGGTGCATCAGCGGCAGCATCATCGACAGCAGGGTGGTTTCCTGGCCGCCGTGCAGGCTGGCGGTGGAGGTGAACACGCCAGCCGGCTTGCCGACCAGTTCGCCACCCAGCCACAGGCTGCTGGTGCCATCGAGGAAGTACTTCAGCGGTGCGGCCATATTGCCAAAGCGGGTCGGGCTGCCCAGCACCAGACCGGCGCAGTGGCGCAGGTCGTCGAGGGTGGCGTACAGCGCACCACTGGCCGGGATGTCCGGGGCCACCGCTTCGCACTCGGTAGAGATCGCCGGTACCGTGCGCAGGCGCGCTTCCATGCTGGCCAGCTCGATGCCGCGGGCGATGTGCCGGGCCATCTCGCTGGTCGAGCCATGGCGGCTGTAATACAGCACCAGAATATACGGCGCGCTCACGGCAGGATCTCCAGCACCTTCTCCGGCGGGCGACCGATGACGGCCTTATCGCCGGCGATCAGGATCGGCCGTTCGATCAGCTTGGGGTGCTGGACCATGGCGTCGATCAGCTGCGCGTCGGTCAGCGCCGGGTTGGCCAGGTCGAGGGTCTTGTATTCGTCCTCGCCGCTGCGCAGCAGCTGACGCGGGGCGATGCCCAGCTTGCCGAGCAGGGCCTTGAGGGCGGTAGCGTCGGGCGGGGTTTCCAGGTAGCGCACGATGGTCGGTGCCAGGCCGCGTTGTTCGAGCAGTTCCAGCGCGCCGCGGGATTTCGAGCAGCGCGGGTTATGATAGAGCGTCAAGTCAGTCATGTCGGGTCGCATCCAGCTGGGTGTGGCGGCTATTCTAACCGCAGCGACTGACCTATTTGCTTGAAACTTCGAGAAGGATTGACCCATGGCAAGGCGTCTGGCAGCAGTACTGGCCATCACCGCGAGCCTTTTGCTCGGTGGTTGCGGTGCCGATTACGGCGTAGACCAAGATGGCAAGACGGTAAAGGCGGAGCAGCTCGACGGGCACTGGGTAGTGCTCAATTACTGGGCCGAATGGTGTGGCCCGTGCCGAACCGAGGTCCCTGAACTGAACCAGGCGGCCAAACAGTGGGCGGGCGATGGCATCAAGGTGGTCGGGGTGAACTTCGATGGCCTGCAGGGCCCGGAGCTGAAACAGGCGGCGCAGGCCCTGGGCATCGGTTTCACCGTGCTGGCCCAGGACCCGGCCGAGCGCTATGACCTGCCACGCAGCGAGGCGCTGCCGGTGACCTACATCATCGATGACAAGGGCAAGGTGCGTGAACAGTTGATGGGCGAGCAGACCCTGGAAGGGTTGCAGGCCAAGATCAAGGCCCTGAAAGGCGCCTGATGCATTTGGGGCCGCCATGTGGCGGCCCCAAGGTCTTCAGCCTTCTTCAGGCCAGAAGCGCAGCGGTTTGCCTTCGGCCGGCCAGAAGCGCAACTGCTCGATGGGCGACACATCCCAGCGCTGCACGGTTTCCAATGCCTGCAGGAAATGCTTTTCCTGCTCCATCAGTGCTGGCGCGCACAGCTTGCGGGTCTTGCCGACCTTGCCGAAGCTCAGGTGCTCGCCGTCCAGCGTGTAGGGCGCAAACCAGTGGTTGCAGCCGGCATTGCCGTAGGCGCGGCCATCACTGGCTAGGGTCAGGGTCAGGTGGCTGTAGTCGATCAGCGGGCGCTCGCCAATCCACTCCAGCACATAGCTGCGTTCCTGCTGCAGCTTCGAAGGTTCCGCGGCACAGCCGAGCAGGCCGGTGGCAATCAGCACGCCGGTCAGCAGATTCTTCACTCGGCGCTCTCCTGGCAACGCGGGCACAGGTGCTTGTCGCCACGGCTGGCCCAGCCCAGCTCGGCGATACGGGCGATGGCTGCCGGCTGACGGGCCGCCTTGCCGAGTTTGGCGTCGACGGCGAACTCGAAGTCCAGCACTGCGTCGCAGCTGTCGCACTCGACCTTCCAGGTAAGAATCTCCAGCTCGTTGAACACCGGGCCGCTGGCCACGGCAACCCACTGGCCGCGTGGGTTGATCAGGTGGCGCACGCTCTCCACGGTCAGGCGCATGGCCAGGTCCTTGCTGCCCTTGAGGGTCACGATCAGGACGTCGCCTTTGTGCATCGAGCCGCCGTTGCCGGTCACCTGGTAACGGCCCGGAACCAGGGCGCGGCACTCGATCAGGGTGTGTTGCGGGTTGAAAAGGGTGTAGCGGAAATCGTGCTCGACCATGGGTCCTCCAGAAATGCCGCGTATCCTAGCATCAACCGCTGACCAGATTCTGCGGTTTACCCGCCGCCCAGCGGATGATGTTGTCCAGGGTGGTGGCAGCGATTGCGTCCAGTGCCTCGCGGGTCAGGAATGCCTGGTGGGCGGTGATGATCACGTTGGGGAAGGTCAGCAGCCGTGCCAGCACATCATCCTGCAGCGGCAGGTCGGAACGGTCCTCGAAGAACAGCTGGGCTTCCTCTTCATACACGTCCAGGCCCAGGTAGCCGAGCTGGCCGCTTTTCAGGGCATCGATCAGCGCCGGCGTGTCGACCAGTGCACCGCGGCCGGTGTTGATCAGCATCGCGCCCGGTTGCAGCTGGTTCAGGCTTTGCGCATTGATCAGGTGCCGGGTGTGCTCGGTCAGCGGGCAGTGCAGGCTGATGATCCGCGCCTCGCGTAGCAGTTCGGGCAGGTCCATGTAGCGGGCCCCCAGGGCCAGCAGCTCCGGGTTGGGGTAGGGGTCGTACGCCAGCAGCTGGCAGCCGAAGCCGGCCATGATACGGGCGAAGGCCGCGCCGATCTGGCCAGTGCCGACCACGCCGACGGTCTTGCCATGCAGATCGAAACCGGTCAGCCCGTGCAGTGTGAAGTCACCTTCGCGGGTGCGGTTGTAGGCGCGGTGCAGGCGGCGGTTGAGCGCCAGGATCAGGGCCACGGCGTGCTCGGCCACGGCATGGGGTGAATAGGCTGGCACGCGCACCACCGCCAGGCCAAGACGCTGCGCGGCGGCCAGGTCGACGTGGTTGTAGCCGGCCGAGCGCAGGGCGATCAGCCGCGTGCCGCCAGCGGCCAGGCGCTGCAGCACCTGGGCATCGAGTTCATCGTTGATGAAGGCGCAGACCACTTCGTAGCCCTGGGCCAGGGCGGCCGTGTCGAGGGTCAGGCGGGCGGACTGGAAGTGCAGGTCCAGGGCGCTGTCGCTGGCGGCCTGGGTGAAGCTTTCCTGGTCGTAGTGCTGGCTGCTGAACAACAGAACGCGCATGGTGAGGGTTCCTTTGTGGTGCATGTCTTGGATTATATGGCGCCTGTGAGATCGAGCGCCGCCCGCGCGGCGCATCGCGGATAAATCCGCTCCTACATCTGTTGCAACGTGGCCATGTCTGTGAGGCCATGGTTGTCAGCCGGTTTGCATGGCTCAAGACCTACGCCAGGGCTGGCAACCATGGCGTGACAGGTTCGGCACGTTGCAACAAATGTAGGAGCGGATTTATCCGCGATGCGCCGCGCGGGCGGCGCTCGATCTCAAAGGCGCCGAATCTATCCAGCCAGGCGCCCGGTGGCCCTGACTCGGTCAGGCGCTCAGTCGCGCCTGTGCCGCCAGCCGGTTGATCGCCGCATCCAGCTCATCCAGCGCCTGCCTGGCCAGCGGGCTGTCCTGCTTGAGCAAGGTCTCGCTGCGCTGGCACGCCGCACGCAACTGCGGCACGCCGCAATAGCGCGACGCACCGTTGAGCCGGTGCACCTGCTCGATCAATGTCGACGGGTCATCCGCCTCGCGTGCGGCGCGAATCGCCTGGCGGTCGCTTTCCAGCGATGCCAGCAGCATGGCCAGCATGTCGGCAGCCAAGTCTGGTTTGCCAGCGGCCAGGCGCAAGCCTTCGTCCGGGTCCAGTACCGGCAGCTCATGGCTGTCGCCTTGCTGCTCGCTGGCCTGCTCCAGCGGCGACGCGCCCAGGCTCAGCCCGGTCCACTTCATCACCACCTGGGCCAGCTGCCGCTCGCTGATCGGTTTGGTCAGGTAGTCGTCCATGCCGCTGTGCAGCAGGGCGCGTTTCTCGTTGGCCATGGCATGGGCGGTCAGGGCGACGATCGGCAGCGCGCTGCCACTCTGGGTCTTTTCCCACAGGCGGATCTGCTCGGTGCAGGCGCGGCCGTCCATGCCAGGCATCTGCACGTCCATCAGCACCAGGTCGAAGGGCTCGGCCTGTACCGCCTGCACGGCAGCATAGCCGTTGTCGACCGCCAGCACGTCGGCCCCCAGGTCTTCGAGCAGCGTCTGCACCAGCAGCAGGTTGGCGGCATTGTCGTCGACGCAGAGTATCTTTGCCTTGCGTTGGCCGCTGCTGGCCAGGCCCGGCTCGGCCAGTGGCCGGCGCGGCTGCACCAGCTCCAGCAGCAGGCGGCGCAATTTGCGCGTGCAGGTCGGTTTGGACAGCAATTGACCATGGCCGTTAGGCAGGAAGGGGTGGTACAGCGCCTGTTCGGTAGTCGGGCACAGCACCACGCACTGGCAGTGCAAGCGCTCCAACTGCTGGTTGTACTGGCCGAGCTGTTCCGGCGAAAGCGTGCCGAGGTTGGCGCCGAGTACCGCGAACTCGAAGGGCATGCCTGCCTGCAAGCCTGCCTGCACACCTTGCAGCAACTGGTCGTAGGAGGCGAACAGGCTGACGCTCAGGCCGCAATCCTCAAGTTGGTGCTCCAGGGCCTGGCGCGCCAGCTCATGGCCATCGACGATTGCCGCTCGGCGGCCCAACAAAGGCTGCAGCGGCTGCTCCTCGATGTCGTCGTGGGCCTTGGGCAGGCTGAGGCTGATCCAGAACTGCGAGCCTTCCCCCGGTGTGCTGTCGACGCCGATCTCACCGCCCATCTGCTCGATCAGGCGCTTGGAAATCACCAGCCCCAGGCCGGTGCCACCGGGCTGACGGGCCAGCGAATTGTCGGCCTGGCTGAAGGCCTGGAACAGGGTGCGCACGTCCTGCGGCGACAGGCCGATGCCGGTGTCCTGCACGCTGATGCGCAACTGGGCGCTGTCTTCCTGTTCGTCATCGAGCATGGCCCGGACGACGATGGTGCCTTCGCGGGTGAACTTGATCGCGTTGCTCACCAGGTTGGTGAGGATCTGCTTCAGTCGCAGCGGGTCGCCGATCAGTGATGACGGCGTGTCGCGGTAGATCAGGCTGAGCAGTTCGAGCTGTTTGGCGTGGGCGGCGGGGGCGAGGATGGTCAGGGTGTCCTGAACCAGGTCGCGCAAGTTGAACGGGATGCTGTCGAGCACCAGCTTGCCGGCTTCGATCTTGGAGAAGTCGAGGATCTCGTTGATGATCCCCAGCAGGTTGTCGGCAGACTTCTCGATGGTGCTCAGGTAGTCCAGCTGCCGCGGGGTCATCTCGCTTTTCTGCAGCAGGTGGGTGAAACCCAGGATGCCATTGAGCGGGGTACGGATTTCGTGGCTCATGTTCGCCAGGAACTCCGACTTGATGCGGCTGGCCTCCAGGGCCTCCTTGCGCGCCATGTCCAGCTCGATGTTCTGGATCTCGATGGTTTCCAGGTTCTGGCGTACATCCTCGGTGGCTTGGTCGATGCTGTGCTGCAGCTCCTCGTGGGCGCCATGCAGGGTCTCGGCCATGCGGTTGATGCCGCGGGCCAGTTCGTCCAGTTCATGGCTGCCCATGGCCGGCAGGCGTTCGTCGAGGTGACCGTCCTTGAGCTGGTTGACCGCATGCTTGATACGTGCGATCGGGTCATTGATGGTGCGGCTCATGCGCATCGCCAGCAGGCCGCTGAGGGCCAGGCAGGCGAGGATCAGCAGCACGCTGGTGAACAGGTTGCGGTAGCCGCGCAGCAAGGTGCCGTCGTGGGACAGCTCGATCTCGACCCAACCTAGCAGGCGCTCGGCTTCGGCCGGTACGGCATCGGTGGCCAGGTCGCGGTGGTGGCCGAACACTGGCATCAGGTAACGGGTGGCGTCGTTGCCGGTGCGCTGCAGCAACTGCGTGCCGGTACCGCCACTGGGGGCCTGGTTGATCATGCTCGGGCCGGCGTGGGCCAGGCGGCTGCGGTCGGGGGCGAGGAAGGCCACGGCGCGCACGTCGGCCTGCTCCAGGGTCTGCGCGGCAATCCGCTCCAGCTGGGCCGGCGTCTGCCGTGCCAAGGCCGGCGCGGCCAGCGGCGCCAGTTGCTCGGCGAGCATCTTGCCACGCTGCAGCAGCTGGGTGCGCAACTGGTCTTGCTGCAGCCAGGTGAAATAGCTGCCCAGCACCAGTGCCATCAGGCTGGCCGGCAGCAGTGCCAGCAGCAGTACCCGGCTTCTGATTCCCAAACGATCGAGCACACTCGCCTCCTGTGATGTGCCTGGACGCCGTCATCATCGCGACGGAACAAAGCGGAAAGTTACTCCGCTGGCTGCGCTAATGCACCCTTTGTATGTGATTTCATTGCCTGGCCAAGGCGTTGGTCGCAGGGCGGTTGCCTGGAAAGTGAGCATGCACAATAATTGCGCAACTGAGAATGAATGGCAGTTGCTAATGAATCCTGTAGCTAATTACGCCTCCCACATCCTGGCCATCGAGGACGATCCAGTCCTGGGTGCCTACCTGCACGAAGAGCTGCAGCGTGGCGGCTTCCGGGTCACCTGGTGCCGCAATGGCCTGGAAGGCCTGGAGGCGGCCGGTCGGCAAGCCTTCGATGTGGTGCTGATGGACATCCTGCTGCCTGGCCTCAGCGGCCTGGAGGCCTTGGCCCGGCTGCGTCAGCGCAGTGCCACCCCGGTGATCCTGATGTCGGCGCTGGGCGCCGAGGCCGACCGCATCAGCGGCTTCCAGCGCGGTGCCGACGATTACCTGCCCAAGCCCTTCAGCATGGCCGAACTGCAGGTGCGGATCGAGGCGATCCTGCGCCGGGTTGCCCTTGAGCGCCGCCATCAGCCGCCGCTGGAGGCTGCTGGCGGCGAGTTGCAGTTCGACGAAGGCCTGTGCGACATCAGCCTGGGTGGTCATCCAGCCGGCATGACCCCCAGCGAATACCGCCTGTTCGACATCCTCTACCGCAATGTCGATGAGGTGCTGAGCAAGCCCTTCCTTTATCAGCAGGTGCTGCAGCGTGGCTACTCGCGGCACGACCGCAGCCTCGACATGCACGTCAGCCAGATCCGCCGCAAGCTCAAGGGTATCGGCTACCACGAGCGGCAGATCCGCACCGTGTGGGGCAAAGGCTACGTGCTCAGCGCCAGCGAAGCGGAGTAAACCGTGCTTGATCGCCATTCGCTTTTCTGGAAGCTGGCCATCCTGCTGGTGGGCTTCTGCCTGTTGATGATTGGCCTGAGCTACACCTGGGGCCGCCACATGGAAACCCAGAACGCCTTTCTCGACGAGCCGGCGCGCCAGGTGCTGCGGGACTATGCCAGCGAGGCTGAACAGGCCTGGCGCGACGGCGGGCGTGAGGGCCTGAACCGCTGGGTGGCGGCGATGCACGCGCGCGAGCGCGGCTGGATCGGTGTGCTCGACCTCAACCTGAGGCCCCTGGACAGTGCCATTCTCGGCCCCGAGATCATGCAGCGGCTCACCCGCCTGCGTGGCGTCGACTGGCCCATGAGCCAGCGCAGCGTCGGCCAGCCGTGGTTGCGCATTCCGTTCCCCGGCGCGCCGGAGCAGGGCATGCTGGTGATCGAGCTGCCGCAGCGGCTCAATCCTGGTCGCTATCGGGTGTTCTGGCAGATCGTCACCAACGGCATCATCCCCGGCCTGTTCACCTTGCTGCTGTGCGTTGGGCTGTACCGCATGCTGATCGTCCCGCTCAACCAGCTGCGCGAGCAGGCCAATGCCTGGCGCGCCGACCAGCTTTGCGCACGCCTGGATTCCCGTACCACCGCCCGGCACGACGAGCTGGGCGAACTGGCCCGAGCCTTCGATCAGATGGCCGAGCGCCTGCAGGGCACGGTGATGATGCAGCAGCAACTGCTGCGCGACCTGTCCCACGAAATGCGCACGCCGCTAAGCCGCCTGCGCGTGGCCTGCGATGGCGAGACCGACCTGGCGCGCCTGCGTGAGCGCCTGGGCCGTGAGGTGGACTGCATGCAGCAGCTGGTCGAGAACACGCTGCAACTGGCCTGGCAGGATGCCGAACGGGCGCCGATGAACCTTGAGCCAATCCAGGTTCAGGCGCTGTGGGACCTGCTGAGCGAAGACGCCAGCTACGAAAGCGGCTGGTCGCCCGAGCGCTTGCGCTGCGAACTGCCGGGCCATTGCTGGGTGCAGGGCAACCTCAACTACCTGGCCCAGGCGGTGGAGAACATGCTGCGCAACGCCATCCGCCATTCGCCGGAGAACGGCCTGGTGCGCTTGGGTGGGCAGCGCGAGGGTGGTTATTGGCACTTGTGGCTGGAAGATGAGGGCAGCGGTGTGGCCGATGAAGACCTGGAGCGGATCTTTGCACCGTTTTCCCGGCTCGATGGTTCACGACCTGGGGATGGTGGATTTGGCCTGGGCTTGAGCATCGCCAGAAGCGCTATCCAGCGCCAGGGTGGAACCCTGTGGGCAGAAAACGGCAAGCGGGGGCTGCGACTGTGCATGAGGTTGCTGATTCATGTGCCGGCCTCTTCGCAGGACAAGCCCGCTGCCACAGGGCCATTGCTCACTTCATGATCAATGCCTGGCTTCTTATAGCCTGTAGCTATACCGACCACAGATTGCGTGATATGGCCGCGAAGGGTTTGCCGGTATGATAGGCACCCCTGCCGTCCGGATTGTGAAATACGCCATGACCTTGCAGTACCCAACCATCGCCGATTGCGTCGGCAATACGCCTCTGGTTCGCCTGCAGCGTATCGCTGGCGAAACCAGCAATACCCTCCTGCTCAAGCTCGAAGGTAACAATCCCGCCGGCTCGGTGAAGGACCGCCCGGCACTGTCGATGATTACCCGCGCCGAACTGCGCGGCCAGATCAAGCCAGGCGACACCCTGATCGAGGCCACCTCCGGCAACACCGGCATCGCTCTGGCGATGGCGGCGGCGATCAAGGGTTACAAGATGATCCTGATCATGCCCGACAACTCCACCGCCGAACGCAAGGCAGCGATGACCGCCTACGGCGCCGAGCTGATCCTGGTGACCAAGGAGCAGGGCATGGAAGGCGCCCGCGACCTCGCCGAGAAACTGCAGGCCGAAGGCCGCGGCCTGGTCCTCGACCAGTTCGCCAACGGCGACAACCCGATCGCCCACTACAGCAGCACCGGCCCGGAGATCTGGCAGCAGACCCAGGGTACCATTACCCATTTCGTCAGCTCCATGGGCACTACCGGCACCATCATGGGCTGCTCGCAGTACCTCAAGGAGCAGAACCCCGACGTGCAGATCGTCGGCCTGCAGCCGATGGAAGGCTCGGCCATTCCGGGTATCCGCCGCTGGCCGGAGGAATACCTGCCGAAGATCTTCGATGCCACGCGAGTCGATCGCGTGATGGACATGTCCCAGGAAGAGGCCGAGGACACCACTCGCCGTCTCGCTCGCGAAGAGGGCATTTTCTGTGGTGTGTCTTCCGGTGGTGCGGTGGCTGCCATGCTGCGCCTGTCCCGCGAAGTGGAAAACGCCGTGATGGTCGCGATCATCTGTGACCGCGGCGACCGCTACCTGTCCACCGGCCTGTTCGACCCGAGCTAAATGTCCAAGAAAAAGATCAACAGCGGCCTGCGCTTTCAGCCGGCCGGTGGCAACCGCACGCCCCAGGTCCCCGTGGGCAAGAAGCAGCGCCTGGAGATCGAGCGCCTGGCCGGTGACGGCCGCGGCATCGCCTTCCTTGAGGGGCGCACCTGGTTTGTCAGTGGCGCCCTTGCCGGTGAAGCCGTCGAAGCTCGCGTGCTCAATGCTCGCGGCAAGGTGGTCGAGGCGCGCCTGGAGCGGGTGCTGCAAGCCAGCCCCGAGCGCCGCCAGGCGCCGTGCCGTCACTACGACCGTTGCGGCGGCTGCAACCTGCAACACCTGCCGCACGACGCCCAGCTGGCGCTCAAGCAACGCACTCTGGCGGAACAGTTGCAGCGGGTGGCCGGCGTGCAGCCAGAAGAATGGGCCGCGCCCCTCAGCGGGCCGGAGTTCGGCTACCGGCGCCGGGCGCGGGTGGCGGTGCGCTGGGACGTCAAGGCCAAGCACCTGGATGTCGGTTTCCGCGCTGAAGCCAGCCAGGAAATTGTCGCCATAGATGACTGCGCCGTGCTGGTACAGCCTTTGCAAACTATTCTTCGGCACTTGCCGACGGTGTTGCGCTCGCTGGGCAAGCCGCAGGTCATCGGCCACGTGGAGCTGTTCAGTGGCACCGCCGAAGCCGTACTGGTGCGCCATGTGGCGCCGCTGCCGGCGGACGACCTGGCGCGCCTGAAGGCATTTTGCGACGAGGCCAGGGCGCAGCTCTGGCTGCAAGGCGAGGGTGAGCCGGCCCCCGTCGATGCCGAGGCGAAACTGGGCTTTGCCCTGGAGCCTTGGCAGCTGGAGCTGGCCTGGCGCCCGGGCGATTTCGTCCAGGTCAACGCCCAGGTCAACACGGCGATGATCGAGCAGGCCCTGGCCTGGCTCGCACCGCAGGCTGACGAGCGTGTGCTGGACCTGTTCTGCGGCCTGGGCAACTTTGCCCTGCCGCTGGCGCGCCAGGCACGTGAAGTGGTGGCGGTAGAAGGTGTGCAGGCCATGGTCGATCGGGCCGCGGCCAATGCCCGGAACAACGATGTGCATAACGCCGCGTTTTTTCAGGCCGATTTATCGCAGCCTTTGGCAGGTGCCGGATGGGCCGCCGAAGGCTTTTCTGCGGTACTCTTGGATCCACCGCGCGACGGTGCTTATGAGGTGGTGCAAGGCATCGCCCGCCTCAATGCCAAGCGGTTGGTGTATGTATCGTGCAACCCGGCCACGCTGGCGCGAGACGCCCAGGTGCTGGTTGGCCAGGGGTACCGGTTAAAAAGGGCCGGGATTCTTGACATGTTTCCTCAGACGGCGCATGTCGAAGCCATGGCGTTATTCGAAGCGGGCTAGCAGGCTGGCCCCTTGGTGCGGCTTCCACGGAAGCGAAGTCGCACGGTGATTGCCAGTGCACCCGTGTGGTGCGCTGTATGGAAAGGTAAAACAAAGATGGTACAGGTGAGAGTGCACCAGCCGGTCAACACAGACGGCAGTATCAATCTCGAAGCATGGCTGGATCATGTGGTGAGCGTCGATTCGGCACTGGATCGCGTGGCGCTGAAAGAAGCCTGCGAGTTCACCCAGGAAATCGAAAAGAAGGGCAACCCGGCCAAGCATTCATGGGCCGATGGTACGTCCAGTTTTCAGGCCGGCCTGGAAATCGCCGAGATCCTTGCCGACCTCAAGCTCGACCAGGATTCGCTGGTCGCGGCGGTGATCTACCGTTCGGTCCGTGAAGGCAAGGTGACCCTGGCCGAAGTCGGCCAGCGCTTTGGCCCGGTGGTGTCCAAGCTGATCGACGGCGTGCTGCGCATGGCCGCCATCAGCGCCAGCCTCAGCCCGCGCCAGTCGCTGGTGCTGGGCTCGCAGGCGCAGGTCGAGAACCTGCGCAAGATGCTCGTGGCCATGGTCGACGACGTGCGCGTGGCGCTGATCAAGCTGGCCGAGCGTACCTGCGCGATCCGTGCGGTCAAGTCTGCCGATGACGAAAAACGCCTGCGCGTGGCGCGCGAGGTGTTCGACATCTATGCGCCGCTGGCCCACCGTTTGGGCATCGGCCATATCAAATGGGAGCTGGAAGACCTGTCCTTCCGCTACCTGGAGCCCGACCAGTACAAGCAGATCGCCAAGCTGTTGCACGAGCGCCGGCTGGACCGTGAGCGCTTCATCAGCGATGTGATGAACCAGCTGCAGAACGAGTTGCTGGCCACCGGGGTCAAGGCCGACATCAGCGGCCGGGCGAAGCATATCTATTCGATCTGGCGCAAGATGCAGCGCAAAGGCCTGGAGTTCAGCCAGATCTACGACGTGCGTGCGGTGCGCGTGCTGGTACCAGAAGTGCGCGATTGCTATACCGCGCTGGGTATCGTGCACACCCTGTGGCGGCACATCCCCAAGGAATTCGACGACTACATCGCCAACCCCAAGGAAAACGGCTATCGCTCGCTGCACACCGCGGTGATCGGCCCCGAGGGCAAGGTGCTGGAAGTGCAGATCCGGACCCACGGCATGCACGAGGAGGCCGAGCTCGGCGTTTGTGCCCACTGGCGTTACAAGGGCACCGACGTCAAGCCGAGTTCCAACCACTACGAAGAGAAGATCTCCTGGCTGCGCCAGGTACTCGAATGGCATGAAGAGCTGGGCGACATCGGTGGCCTGGCCGAGCAGCTGCGGGTCGATATCGAGCCCGATCGGGTCTACGTGTTCACCCCCGATGGCCACGCCATCGATCTGCCCAAGGGTGCCACGCCGCTGGACTTCGCCTACCGCGTGCACACCGAGATCGGCCACAACTGCCGTGGCGCCAAGATCAACGGGCGCATCGTGCCGCTCAACTACAGCCTGCAGACCGGCGAGCAGGTGGAGATCATCACCAGCAAGCACGGCAACCCGAGCCGCGACTGGCTGAACTCCAACTTGGGCTATGTCACCACCTCGAGGGCCCGGGCCAAGATCGTCCACTGGTTCAAGCTGCAGGCGCGGGACCAGAACGTCGCCGCCGGCAAGACCTTGCTCGAGCGCGAGCTCAGCCGCCTGGGCCTGCCGCAGGTGGACTTCGAGCGCCTGGCCGAGAAGACCAACGTCAAGACCGCCGAGGACATGTTTGCCTCGCTCGGTGCCGGTGACCTGCGCCTGGCGCACCTGGTCAACGCCGCTCAGCAGCTGCTCGAGCCCGAGCGCATCGAGCAGATCGAGCTGGTGCCGCGCAAGCCTACCGGCCCGCGTACCGGCAAGCGTGGCGACATCCAGATCCAGGGCGTCGGCAACCTGCTCACGCAGATGGCCGGCTGCTGCCAGCCGCTGCCGGGCGATGCCATTGTCGGCTACATCACCCAGGGTCGCGGCGTCAGCATCCACCGCCAGGACTGCGCTTCGGCGCTGCAACTGGCCGGCCGCGAGCCGGAGCGGATGATCCAGGTAAGTTGGGGCCCGATTCCGGTGCAGACCTACCCGGTCGACATCGTCATCCGTGCCTACGACCGCCCGGGGTTGCTGCGCGACGTGTCGCAGGTGCTGCTGAACGAGAAGATCAACGTGCTGGCGGTCAACACCCGCTCGAACAAGGAAGACAACACTGCGCTGATGTCGCTGACCATCGAGATTCCGGGCCTGGATGCGCTGGGGCGCTTGCTGGGGCGGATTTCGCAGTTGCCGAACATCATCGAGACGCGGCGTAATCGAACGCCTTGAGACTGCGGGGCCTGCATCGCGGATGAATCCGCTCCTACAGAAATGGCGCAGTGCCTATAGGAGCGGATTTATCCGCGATGAAGGCACCCCCGAAGGACCTGCCAAATGACCTACACCCTCGAAGACCTGCTGCACCTCATGGCCCGCCTGCGCGACCCGCAGTACGGCTGCCCGTGGGACCTCAAGCAGAACTACGCGAGCATCGTCCCGCATACCATCGAAGAGGCGTACGAAGTCGCCGACACCATCGAGCGCGGCGATTTCGAGCACCTGCAGGGTGAGCTTGGTGACCTGTTGTTCCAGGTGGTCTACTACAGCCAGCTGGCCCGGGAAGAGGGGCGTTTCGAGTTCGATGGCGTGGTCGACAGCATCACCCGCAAGCTGATCCGCCGTCACCCCCATGTATTCCCGACTGGCGAGCTCTACGCGCCGCTGGACACCCCCAGCCTGAACGAGGCCCAGGTCAAATCACGTTGGGAGGAGATCAAGGCAGAGGAACGCGCCGAGAAAAGCACCCCTGAACAGTTGTCGCTGCTCGATGACGTGCCGGCGGCATTGCCGGCGCTGTCGCGGGCGGCCAAACTGCAGAAGCGTGCGGCCACCGTCGGTTTCGACTGGCCAGCGGCACTGCCGGTGCTGGACAAGGTGCGCGAGGAACTCGACGAAGTGTTGCAGGCCATGGCCGACAACGACGCCGACGCCCTCGAGGACGAAGTCGGCGACTTGCTGTTTGCCGCCGTGAACCTGGCCCGCCACCTCAAGCAAGACCCGGAAAACGCCCTGCGCCGCGCCAACCGCAAGTTCGAGCGGCGTTTCCGCTTCATCGAACAGGCATTGCGCGACAGCGGTCGGCCGATTGAAGATTGTAACCTTGACGAGCTGGACGCCCTCTGGGGCGAAGCCAAGCGTCAGGAAAAGAACCTGCCCAGCTGCGGCTGAGCTGTTGCATAAGTGAGTGAACATTCATGAGCCTTTCCCTTCGCGACCAATTGCTCAAAGCCGGTCTGGTCAACCAGAAACAGGTCTCGCAGACCAACAAAGCCGAGAAGAAACAAAAACGCCTGGAGCACAAGGGCCAGGTCGAGGTCGACGACAGTCAGCAGCGCATGGCCAAGGAAGCCATGGCCGAGAAGGCCAAGCGTGACCAGGAACTGAATCGCCAGCAGCAGGAAAAGGCCGAGCAGAAGGCCCGTGTGGCGCAGATCAAGCAATTGATCGAAGCCACCCGCTTGCCCAAGCTGACCACCGAGGATTACTACAACTTCGTCGACGACAAGAAGGTCAAGCGCATTGCCGTCAACGCCCTGATGCGCACCCGCCTGAGCAACGGCGCGCTGGCCATCGTGTCGCATGCCGGCGGCTACGAAGTGATCCCGCGCGAGGCGGCGGTGAAGATTCAGGAGCGCGACCCGAGCCGCATCCTGCTGCTCAATACCCATGTCGAGGAAGCCGACGAGGACGATCCGTACGCGGCCTACAAGATCCCTGACGATCTGATGTGGTAAACACGAAAAACCCCGCTCAGGCGGAGTTTTTTATTGAAGGCTGTGTCATTCGTCATTGGGTAGTGCGCTGGTTTTCCAGGTCTTCCAGCTCTGCCCGATACTGGTGGGCTTCGTGTTCATTGTGGAACATCCCGACCAATTGGCCCTGCTGGTGCACATCCCAGATCCGCACGCCAGCGGCCAGGCCTTCGTGGGACATTTTCGATTCGTCACGTTCGGTTACTTGGACTGTCATCGGTAAACTCCACTGCTAGGGTTTGCTGCGACACTCTGTCGCACACCCCCTTTATAGAGTTTGTTAGCAGGCTAAGTAAATAAAATGGCCATGAAACAAGTTTCATCAAGATCCGAATGCGGTCATTTTTGTAGGAGCGGCCATCATCCGGGCACAAAAAAGCCCCGCACTGGCGGGGCTCCGGATATTGCGGGCTGTAGCGGATCAGTTACCCTTCACCGACTTGCCATCGACCGTGCCATCCTGCAGCACGATGATGTATTCCTTGCCATCGGTTTCGACCTGGCGTAATTGCACCAGCAAGTAGTCCCAGTCCTTGGCGAACCAAAGCTCGGTTATGCGCTTGCTCTGGCTCGGATCGCGCACGCGCTCGACCTTCACCGCGTCGACCTGGCCGGTCTTGGTGGTGACTTTCTCGGTACCCAGTACGCGGAAATCGTAGGCGTCGATCTCGTCACCATCGACCACCTGATAGGTCATGCTCTTCTTGCCAGCAGCCACATCGTGTTGCAGGGCCAGCTGGTAGGACGACTTGTCCAGCACGCCGCGGTTGAGCGGCAGGTTGATGGGGTCCTTGCGGTCGGTGCCGGTGATTTTCTTGCTGTTCCAGTCGAAGGTCAGGTCGACAGTCTTCGCCTTGCCCAGGCCACCACGCTCGAAGTGGTACTTCTGCGGCAGCAGGGTGTCGTTGTCCAGGCGCAGGGTGCTTTGCTCGGTCAGGCTGGCGATCATCATGGAAGCCTTGAAATTCAGGTCCCAGGTACCGTTGGCATTCTTGACCAGGCTGCGCTCGGCAGTACCGCTCATGGGCAGTTGCTTCCAGTCGGCGGTGTAGCTTGCCGAGAACGGCTTCAGGTCAGCTGCCTGGAGGGGCAGGGCGAGCACGGTGAGAGCCAATAGCAGGGCGCGACGCATAAGTTCTCCTAGGGTCGAATCAAGTGACCACTGGCCGGCAGCGGCTGTTCGTCCAGTAACGCACCCTGTTCACCCAGGCGCAAGCGACCTTGGGCAAACCAGTGCACCGCCAGCGGGTAGATCTGGTGTTCCTGATGGTGGACCCTTTGGGCCAGGCTTTCCACCGTGTCATCAGACAGCACCGGGACCACAGCCTGTACGACCAGAGGCCCGCCATCGAGTTCCTCGGTGACGAAGTGTACGCTGCAGCCATGCTCGGCGTCGCCTGCCTCCAGTGCCCGGCGGTGGGTATGCAGGCCCTTGTAGCGGGGCAGCAGCGACGGGTGGATGTTGAGCAGGCGGCCCTGGTAGTGGCGAACGAAGTCGCCACTGAGGATGCGCATGAAACCGGCCAGCACCACCAGGTCTGGGGTGAAGCCGTCGATGCGCGCCATCAGCGCGGCATCGAAGGCTTCACGGCCGTCGAACTGGGTGTGGTCGAGCACCACGGTGTCAATGCCGGCCGCCTGGGCCCGTTGCAGGCCATAGGCATCGGCGCGATTGGAGACCACCGCGGCGATGCGCACTTGGCTGTCCTGCGCGTGGCAACTGTCGATCAAGGCTTGCAGGTTGCTGCCGGAGCCCGACAGCAGTACCACTACATTGCAGGGCTTGCTCGGCATCAGTGTGCCTTGAGGTTCTGCAGTTGGACCTGGGCAGCGCCTTCGGCGGCTTCGGCGATGTGGCCGATGACCCAAGGCTGCTCACCGGCGGCGCGCAGTTCGTTCAGGGCGGCTTCGACCTGATCCTGGGCAACGCAGATGACCATGCCGACGCCGCAGTTCAGGACGCGGTGCATTTCGTGCTCGTCGACGTTGCCTTTTTCCTGCAGGAAGTCGAACACCGCCGGGCGCTGCCAGCTGGCCACGTCAACCACGGCCTGGGCATTCTTCGGCAGTACGCGCGGGATGTTGTCCAGCAGGCCGCCACCGGTGATGTGGGCCATGGCCTTGACAGCACCGGTGTTCTTGATCAGTTGCAGCAGTGGCTTGACGTAGATGCGGGTCGGCGCCATCAGCAGGTCGGTCAGTGGCTTGCCATCGAGCTGGGTGTTCTCGATGTCGGTGCCGGACACTTCGAGGATCTTGCGGATCAGCGAGTAGCCGTTGGAGTGCGGGCCGGAGGACGGCAGGGCGATCAGCGCGTCACCGGTGGCAACCTTGGAGCCGTCGATGATCTCGGCCTTTTCCACCACGCCGACGCAGAAGCCGGCCAGGTCGTAGTCTTCGCCTTCGTACATGCCTGGCATTTCGGCGGTTTCGCCGCCGACCAGGGAGCAGCCGGCCAGTTCACAGCCAGCGCCGATGCCGGTGACCACGGTCGCGGCGACGTCGACGTTCAGCTTGCCGGTAGCGTAGTAATCGAGGAAGAACAGCGGCTCGGCGCCGCAGACCACCAGGTCGTTGACACACATGGCGACCAGGTCCTGGCCGATGCTGTCGTGCTTGTTCAGGTTCAGTGCCAGGCGCAGCTTGGTGCCGACGCCATCGGTGCCGGAGACCAGCACCGGCTGCTTGTAGCCGGCCGGGATCTCGCAGAGGGCGCCGAAGCCGCCCAGGCCACCCATGACTTCAGGGCGTGCGGTGCGTTTTGCCACGCCCTTGATGCGTTCGACCAGTGCTTCGCCGGCGTCGATGTCTACACCGGCGTCCTTGTAGCTCAGGGAGGGTTGCTTGCTCATTGATCCAGGCCTTTAAGAGGGAGGGATTCGTAAAAACGACCATGACGGCCAAGGCCGGCTTGGAAGCGGCGGCTGCCTGAAACGTCAGTGGTCTGTGAAGGCGCGCGATTTTATCAGGGTTGCCGTGCAGCGGCCATCCTCAGGCCGACGGGCAGGGCGGTAAATTGCTGAAAAAGGTGTGCGGGTGGTTGATACGCCGCCTTCTGTATAAGCTGCAAACCACATGCTTCATGCGCAATTGGACAGGAATCCCCCATGCGACTTCTCAATTATCTGGCAGCAGGGTGCCTTGCACTGGCCAGCCTCACTGCGCAGGCCGAAACCGTCTCCGGGCTCTATCAAGTGCGCGAACCAGTCGAAGGGCAGGGCGCCGAAGCCCGTACCGCAGCCACTGCCAAGGCCTTCGATACCTTGGTGCTGCGCCTGACCGGCGACCCCAAGGCGGCGCAGAACCCGGCGCTGGCCGAGCTGCGCAAAGACCCGCAACAGATCATCAACCAGGTCGGCACCGAAGCCGGGCCGCCGGAGTCGGTGCTGGTCGAGTTCGACCCCGGCAGCACCGATCGTGCCTTGCGCAAGGCTGGCCTGGCGTTGTGGGGCAGCAACCGGCCATCCATCCTCGGCTGGTGGCTCAACGACAGCGCCGAAGGCAGTAACCTGGTCGGTGACGGCCAGGCCAGCGCCCAGCCGCTGCGCCGTGCTGCCCAGCACCGGGGCTTGCCGCTGCGCTTGCCACTGGCCGATCTGCAGGAGCAACTGCTGGCCAACGCCAAGCAACTCGAAGGCAACGACCCGGCACCGTTGCGCGATGCCGCCGAGCGCTACGGCGCCGATGCCATGCTGGCGGTGCACGCCCAGGAAGCCGATGGCAAATGGCAAGGCAAATGGCAGCTGTGGCTGGGCGGCCAGCGCGAGCAGGGCAACGCCGAGGGCGCTGACCAGGCTGCCCTGGCGGACGCTGTCATGCTGGCGGTCAGCAGCCGCCTGGCGCCGCGCTACGTGATCAAGGCCGGTGCCAGCAGCCAGTTGCAGTTGCAGGTGCAAGGCATGAACCTGCAGCGCTATGCCGAGCTGAGCCGAGTGCTGGAACCCTATGGCCCGCGCCTGCAGCTGGCCGATGGCGGCACGTTGACCTATGCGGTCACCGGCAATCGCGAGCAACTGCGTGCCCAACTGGGCCTGGCCAAGCTGCAGGAGATGCCGGTCGAGCAGGTGCCGGCTACCCCGGTCACACCCGCGCCCGGCGCAGGTGCAGCGCCGGGCCAGCCAGCCGCGCCTGCACCTGTTGCAGCCAAGCCGTTCGACGGCCTGCGATTCCGTTGGTAAGGGGCGCTAACGATGACTGACATGCGTCGCTGGATCGGCTGGGGGGCTGCACTGCTGATCGCCGTGCTTCTCTATAGCCTGCACAATATTCTTACGCCGTTCCTGGTCGGCATCTTGCTGGCCTACCTGGCCGACCCGCTGGTCGACCGCCTGGAGCGCCTGGGCCTGTCGCGTACCTGGGGTGTGGTCGTGGTGTTCGGCCTTTTCACCCTGCTGCTGCTGGCCTTGCTGCTGGTGCTGGTGCCGTTGCTGGCCAAGCAGTTGCTGCGCCTGTACGAACTGGCGCCACAGATGCTCGACTGGCTCGAACATGTGGCGCTGCCCTGGGTGCAGGGCCGGCTGGGCCTGGCCGACGGGTTCTGGAAGTTCGACAAGATCAAGGCCGCCATCGGCGCGCACATGGGGCAGACCACCGATATCGTCGGCATGCTGCTGTCCCATGCCACCGCTTCGAGCCTGGCGCTGATTGCCTGGCTGGCCAACATGGTGCTGATCCCGGTGGTTGGCTTCTACCTGCTGCGCGACTGGGACCTGATGATGGCCAAGCTGCGTGGCCTGCTGCCGCGCCAGCGTGAGCCGCAGGTTGTAGGGCTGGCTGGCGAATGCCATGAAGTGCTGGGGGCATTTGTCCGTGGCCAGCTGATGGTGATGGTCGCGCTGGGCGTCATCTATTCCGTCGGCCTGATGTTGGTCGGGCTTGAGCTGGGCCTGCTGATCGGCATGCTCGCGGGCCTGGCCGCCATCGTGCCGTACATGGGTTTCATCATTGGTATTGGCGCGGCTTTGGTGGCGGGGCTGTTCCAGTTCGGGGGAGACCTGTACCCGATGCTCGGCATCGTCGCGGTGTTCATGGTCGGGCAGGCGCTGGAAGGCATGGTGCTGACACCGCTGCTGGTCGGCGACCGTATCGGCTTGCATCCGGTGGCGGTGATCTTCGCCATTCTCGCTGGCGGCGAACTGTTCGGCTTCACGGGTGTATTGCTGGCGTTGCCGGTGGCTGCAGTGATCATGGTCCTGCTGCGGCATGTGCATGACCTGTACAAGGAATCGGACATGTACGCCGGGGATGTCGATCCGGATCTGTGAGCGTTGAGGGCTGCAGTGCAGCCCGGCAACAGCGCAACTCGTTGATTTTACTTGTGCTATCCGCCTGCATGATTGTGCGCCCTGCGATGCGGGTATAGACTTTGCAGATTGTTCACCAAAGGCCCCCTGCGGTCCCGCCGACCGCCCGCGAGCATGAAACCACCGATCCAGTTGCCCTTGGGTGTGCGCCTGCGCGATGACGCCACCTTCATCAACTACTATCCGGGCGCCAATGCCGCGGCGTTGGGCTATGTCGAACGGCTTTGCGAGGCCGACGCCGGCTGGACCGAGAGCCTCATCTATCTGTGGGGCAAGCAGGGCGTCGGTCGCAGTCACCTGCTGCAGGCGGCCACCCATCGCTTTCAGCAGCGTGGCGAGCCCGCTGTGTACCTGCCGCTGGCGCAATTGCTCGATCGTGGCGTGGAACTGCTCGATTACCTGGCGCAATACGAACTGGTGTGCATCGACGACCTGCATGTGATCGCCGGCAAGGCAGATTGGGAAGAGGCGATGTTCCACCTGTTCAACCGCCTGCGTGATAGCGGCCGCCGCCTCTTGCTGGCTGCCTCGGCCTCGCCCCGCGAATTGCCGATCAAGCTGCCCGACCTCAAGTCACGCCTGACCCTGGCCCTGGTCTTCCAGATGCGCGGCCTTTCCGACGAAGACAAGCTGCGTGCCCTGCAATTGCGGGCCTCGCGCCGCGGCTTGCACCTGACCGACGAAGTCGGCCATTTCATCCTGACCCGCGGTACGCGCAGCATGAGCGCGCTGTTCGACCTGCTCGAACGCCTCGACCAGGCCTCCCTGCAGGCTCAGCGCAAGCTCACGATCCCTTTCCTGAAGGAAACCCTCGGCTGGTAAGCCCCGTAAACACTGGGCTTTGAAGGGCAAAACAAAAAAGTCACATCTTTTTCGATAAAATTTGCAAATGGCCATGATAGAGGGCATAGTTTCACCCTTCTAAAGGATTACAGACACGGTCGTGCCCATGCTGAAGCGCTTCGCACCCCTCGTGCCACTCGCACTCGTGACCCTGCTTATTGGCTGCGCGGCTCAAGGCCCGGTTTCCCAGCCCCAGGATCACACCCCGGTTGCCTCGCAATCGGTCAACAAGGCCAAGGCTTCGCCTTCGTCGGTCTTCGGCGAAGAAGAACAGGCCACTGAAGATGACCTGGAGGCCTTCTCCAGCAGCAAGCCTTATCAGCTCCCGGTGCTGGCAGACAGCATCCTTGAGCGCGGCATGTCGCTGATCGGCACCCGCTACCGCTTCGGTGGTACCTCGGAAGCCTCCGGTTTCGATTGCAGCGGTTTCATCGGCTATCTGTTCCGCGAAGAGGCCGGCATGAACCTGCCGCGCTCGACCCGCGAAATGATCAACGTCGATGCACCCAAGGTGGCTCGCAACAAGCTCAAGCCAGGTGACCTGCTGTTCTTCAGCACCAATGGCCGTGGCCGTGTCAGCCATGCCGGCATCTACCTGGGTGACAATCAGTTCATCCACTCCAGCAGCCGCCGCAGCGGTGGTGTGCGCATCGACAGCCTCGGTGATCGCTACTGGAGCAAGACCTTCATCGAAGCCAAGCGTGCCTTGGCCATGGCGCCGACCACTAATATCGCGCGCAACTGATATCAAAATGATGTACCCTGCCACGGCGGCGTAGCTTGAAAAAAGCTCGCCGCCGTGCGCATTTACAGAAAGCGTCTAATCTAAATTCTCAACTATTTTCGGCTGCGGCCGTTCGGTCTCAGACAGGAAGTTCTGGCCATGGCGATGATGGCGCGCTTCGCATTCCTTTCCCTGGTGGCATTGCTTGCCGCCTGCTCCAGCCGTGCCCCGGCACCGGTTCCTGTGGTGCAGCCGCAGATTACCTTCAGCCAGCCCGAAGGCTCGCCGCTCGCCGATGACGTGTTGATGCGCGCGATCGGCCTGGTCGGCACACCGTATCGCTGGGGCGGCAACACGCCGGACTCCGGCTTCGACTGCAGCGGCCTGATCGGTTATGTGTACCGCGATGCCGCAGGCATCAGCCTGCCGCGCTCCACGCGCGAAATGATCGTCATGCGCGCGCCCACCGTGGACATCAACTCGCTGCAGTCGGGTGACCTGGTGTTCTTCGCCACGGGTGGCGGTTCGCAGGTCAGCCATGCTGGCATCTACGTCGGCGAAGGGCGCTTCGTGCATGCGCCCCGCACAGGCGGTACGGTTCGCCTGGATTACCTGTCCAACAGCTACTGGTCCAAAGCCTACCTGCAGGCCAAGCGGGTCATCCCGCAGGGGAATCTGGCGCAGAACCGCTGAGCCTCGTGCCACGCCCCGCTGTCCTGGGCGGCTGATTGCGCCGACGGCAGCATACATCTACCTCTGCGCTCTCGCTCGGCGGTGCCAGGCTGGTTGCCCGAATGCAACCGCCTGGAGAGACCATGAGCACAATCGATCAACGCATGAAACGCAGCCTTGCGGCGCTGGACGCTGGGCGCCCGTTGGTGCGCCTGGTAGACAAGCTGCTGGGTGATTACCCTGATCCTTATCTGCTGGCGAGCGAACATGCGCAGCAGATCATGCTCAAGCACACCGGCAAAAAGATGGATCCCCGGTTCGTCTGGTGGCACCAGTTCAACACGGCAGTCTCCAGCAGTACCAGCTTCACGGGCTGGCGTCACAGTGGGCCACCGCAGAAGTCGATGGTGATGACCGAACTGGTGATCGAGCGATTCGACCTGTATTTCCAGGACGCGTCCGACCAGCTCGATCAGGTGGGTGGCTTTTATTTCCAGGGGCCGCATGCCGCTGCGTACGACCAGCGAAACGAAGTCCGGATGCTGGGCAGCGATGTGCAGAAGGACTTGTGGCAGCTGGATTTCGCGGTGCTCTACCGTGACCAGGTGGAACGGTTCTGGTCCGTCAATGTTGCCCGTTTTGCCGTGATTGCCAAGATCAACCTGCTGGGGCAAGGTGCGAAAGCACTGCGCGACGGCAACATCAGCAGGCTCGATTGGCAGCGTCTGCGCGCCTTGGTGGCTGACGATCTCAGCGAAGATGAACTGCCGACCCTGGCCAAGCTGCAACGTGATAGCTCGAGCAATGCCCTGGCCGTAGACCGTTATGTGTTCGCCGATAGTGACAGGGGAGGGCTGTTCACCTTGCAGGCCGAGGATGGCCGAACCTTGGTCTACATGCCCTGGGCCAGCGAGGCGCTCATGGGGTTCGATTCCGGGCTGGCGATGGCACGTTGGCTGCGAGTGCAACTGCAGTCTGCGGCGACACTGGAGGCGTTCATCGAGGGCTGCCACAGCAACCCGCGTGACAGGGCCATCAACCAGCTGATTCGCGTTCACCTGCAAGGTATTGCCGACAGCCGAACGGATCAGGCTGGGTTGATCGCCTTGTCTCTTTTCAAGCGCCGGCTGGGCACCGATCTCTTCGCCTGGGTGGCCAGCCAGGCCGCCGAGGAAATGCGCCGCAATGCCCTGCTGCTGCAGGACAACAGCAGGCTGCGCAAGGCGATGTGCAGCAGTTATCTGTCGGCGTTTCTCGGCGTTTTTGGCGGGCTTGCCCCATTGGGTTGGCCCATGTCGCTGATCCTGCTGGGCGCCAGCATCAGCAAGGTTGGGCTGGATGTCGATGAAGCGTTGCATGCCGTCGACGAGCAGGGGCGCCAGGACGCCCTGCGCTCGGCCATGGTCGAAAGCATCTTCGCCACCTTGAACATGATCGATATCGGCTTCCAGTCGACCTTGGCTGCCCTGGCCTACCCGACACCGCCCCATGAGCAAGGCGTCGTCGTGGAGGACTGGGAGGTCGTGGAGTCCGCGACCTTGGCTGTGCAGGGGCAGGAAAGCAATGCACTGCCCGATACCGTGGCGGCGACTAGCGGGCGCTTGCAAGGCATCAGGGTCCGAGCGGACGGCAGCTGCTGGATCGACCTAAACGGTTTTACCTACCGGGTGCGATACAGCCACGAACTCGAAGTCTGGCTGGTGATTCCGGCAGACAATCCGTTTGCTTTCGGGCCGTTGCGGCCTGTGCGCCTGAATCAAGGGGGGGAGTGGGAGCTGCTGCAATCGCCACGGCTGGCTGGTGGTACGCCACCGGCCGTGGAAGGCATGGGCAGCACATCCTCTTCGTTCTGGGATACCTACACATCCATCAATGCAGAGCAGAGCAAGCGCCTTTCAAGCCGTGCCCTGCAACGGCAGAAGGCGTTGCTCAAGCACTGGTCGGTGGCCGAGCTCCAGCTCGGGCAAGCACCTGCCAGCGATGCCAATGGGCTGGAGTGCGTCATGGTGGATGGCCGCCCCAGCTACTCCTATCGCTACGGGAATGAATACTTCAACGTCCTGATCGAGTACTACACCAGTGATGAATCAAGGGTAAACGACGTTTTCCGTTCAGGTATCTATAGATACGGCGATGAAGACAGCTATATAAACAATCTGGCCGATAGCCTGGGGCAACTGCCCAAGAGCAACGAAGTCACGCTCTATCGCGGTGGGCACCGCTCGCGCGGAACCAGCGGTGAGTTCTATCGCAATGGCCATCTGCGGCTCGGTGATGTGCTAGTGAATACCGATTTCACTTCATTTACCGAAAACCCCTACAAGGTCGCCGAGTTCGCCTCCTTGCCTTTCGCCGAGGCTCCGGGCGGATTGCCGGGGTTGTTCGATGACAGTTCAGTGGTGTTCGAGCTGCCAGCCGGGGCTTATCGCGAAGCGACGCCGGTCAGCGCATTCTCCATCTACTGGGACGAAGCCGAGTCGATGTTCATGCCCGGCAACTACTTCTGCATCGAAGGCCTGGAGCAGGTCTATGGTGAGCATTACCGCTTCATCAAGGTCACGCTCAGGCAGATCAGCGCGCCTGCTTCTGGCGCGGTTCATGATCTGCGCACCGGGCTTGCCTTCGACCTTGCTGCCTATCGCGCACGGTTCAAGTCGGCGCAACTGCCTCAGCGATTCTTCCCGGCATGACCGCGCAAGCGCTCAAGGCACGTCTTCCAGGTCGAGATGGTCGATGCGTTCGAAACGTTCGATGAGGAAGTCGATCAGGCGCCGAACACGCGCCGAGAGGTGCAATTGCTGCGGGTAAACCGCATAGACATCGGCGCGGGTGGGTGTCTGGTCCTCCAATAGCAGGCGCAGGCGCCCGCTGCGCACGTAGCGGGCGATGTCCCATTCGGCGCGCAGCAGAATGCCGTGGCCCTGCAATGCCCAGTTCAACGCCACCTCGCCGTCATTGCAGCTTAATGCGCCACGCACCTTGATGTTCTGGGTGCGGCCGCCATTGGTGAAGGTCCACACGCCATAGGGCGATTCGTTCTGGCGCAGGAAAATGCAGTTGTGCTGGCTCAGGTCCGTCAGCTTCTGCGGCGTGCCGTGCTTCTCCAGGTACAGCGGGGAGGCGCACAGCAAGCGGCGGTTGGAGGCGATCTTGCGGGCGTGGAAGGACGCATCCGGCAGGCTGCCGAAACGAATGCCCAGGTCGAAGCCATGGCTGGCCAGGTCCAGCGGATGATCGCTGATCTCCAACTGCACCTCGATGTCGGGGTGGCGGGCATAGAAGTCGGCCAGTGCCGGGCCGATGTAGCGGCGGCCGAAGCCCAGCGACGCGTTGACCCGGATCAGCCCCTTGGGTTCGGCACGGTGCTGGCCGATCAACTGTTCCACTTCGTCGACCTGGGCGAGGATCCGCGCGGCATGGGCGAAGTACAGCTCGCCCTCGGCGGTCAAGCTCATGGAGCGGGTGGTGCGGTTGACCAGGCGGATGCCCAGGCGTGCTTCCAGCGTGGCCAGGCGCTTGCTCACTGCCGGTGGCGTCACGCCCAGCTCACGGGCCGTGGCGGCCAGGCTGCCTTGCTTGGCCAGCAGATGGAAGAAGCCCAGGTCCTGTGTCGGATTCATCATTAACCCATGGTTACTTAAGAGGTGATCCAGGGTTAACTGCTGCCCTGATTTCACTACATATACTCGCCCCATCCCCGCAGGCACAAGCCCGGCGGGCCACAGCAAGCATGGGAGTCGAGACATGAACAACTACAAGATAGCCGCCATCCCGGGTGATGGCATCGGGGTCGAAGTGATTGCGGCGGGAGTGGAAGTGCTGCAGGCCCTGGCAGCCCGGCGCGGTACCTTCGGCATTGATTTCCAGCACTTCGACTGGGGCTCGGAGCGCTACCTGCGTGAGGGCCAGTACATTCCCGAGGGTGGCCTGGAATCGCTCAAGGCCTTTGACGCCATCTTCTTCGGCGCCGTGGGCAGCCAGCAAGTGCCCGATCATGTGTCGCTGTGGGGCCTGCGCCTGCCGATCTGCCAGGGCTTCGACCAGTATGCCAACGTACGCCCGGCGCGCGTGCTGCCTGGCATTGCCAGCCCGCTGGCCAAGGGCAAGGCAATCGACTGGGTGATCGTGCGCGAGAACTCCGAAGGCGAATACTCCGGCAGCGGTGGCCGGGTGCACCAGGGGCTGCCGATCGAGGTGGCTACCGAGGTCTCGACCTTCACCCGCGTGGGCGTGGAGCGCATCCACCGCTTCGCCTTCGAACTGGCCCGCACTCGCCCGGCGAAGCACCTGACCCTGGTGACCAAGTCCAACGCCCAGCGCCACGGTATGGTGCTGTGGGACGAAGTGTTCGCGGACGTGGCCAAGGATTACCCGGATGTGCGCACCACCCGTGAGCTGGTGGACGCGGTGACCACCACCATGGTGCTCAAGCCCGAGCAGCTGGATGTGGTGGTGGCGACCAACCTGCATGCCGACATCCTCTCGGACCTGGCCGCCGCACTGTCTGGCAGCCTGGGTATCGCGCCCACTGCAAACCTCAACCCGAGCCGCGAATTCCCGTCGATGTTCGAACCGATCCACGGCTCGGCCTTCGACATCACCGGCAAGGGTGTTGCCAACCCGATCGCGACCTTCTGGACGGCGGTGATGATGCTTGAACACCTGGGCGAGGCCGCCGCTGCGCGCGAGCTGATGGCGGCTATCGAAGCGGTGACCGAAAGTGGCCTGCATACACCGGATCTGGGTGGCAGGGCAACCACTCGCGAGGTGACCGACGCAGTGCTGGCGTTGCTCCGCCGGGGGTAGTGTCTGTCGGTGTTTTTGTAGCGCCTGTGAGATCGAGCGCCGCGCGGGCGGCGCTCGATTTATGCCCCCCCAAAAAACCAAGCCTGGCACTGGATATCCTCGCCATCTCAATGTCGATTTGACGCTCCCGGTGCAACCCTCTAACCTTCGCGGCGTGTTTCAGGTGCCCTGCCAGCCCCGACTGGGCAGGGTGAAACTGGGAAGCCGGTGGTCGCCAACAAGGCGCGATTCCGGCGCTGCCCCCGCAACGGTAGGTGAGTAACGGCCGCGCAGGGCCACTGGGTACAGGTATCCGGGAAGGCGCGCAGGCTTGGGCCGGATGGCTCGCTCACAAGCCCGGAGACCGGCCTGATACTGCCAACGGCATCACGGAGGGTGATGCGCGGTGCACCGTGGCTCCGGCCATGGCTCCTGCGCGTTCTCCGTCTGCCCGCCTATTACCTGTCGCCGCTGTTCATGTGGTGCCAGCCTGCGGAGAACCCTTCATGAGCGAATCCACCGAACGCGACGAACGCCACCTGGCGCGCATGCAGCGCAAGAAGGCGGTCATCGACGAACGCATCGCCAATTCCCCCAACGAATGCGGGCTGCTGCTGGTGCTCACCGGCAACGGCAAGGGCAAGAGCAGCTCGGCCTTCGGCATGCTCGCCCGGGCTCTGGGCCATGGCATGCAGTGCGGTGTGGTGCAGTTCATCAAGGGCCGCAATAGCACCGGCGAGGAGCTGTTCTTCCGCCGCTTCCCCGAGCAGGTGCGCTACCACGTGATGGGCGAAGGCTTCACCTGGGAGACCCAGGACCGCCAGCGTGACATCGCAGCCGCCGAAGCGGCCTGGGCGGTATCGCGCCAGCTGCTGCAAGACCCGAGCGTGCAGTTCGTGATACTCGACGAGCTGAACATCGCCCTCAAGCACGGCTACCTCGACCTCGACCAGGTGCTGAGTGACATTCAGGCCCGGCCACCGATGCAGCATGTGATCGTCACCGGTCGCGCAGCCAAACCTGAAATGATCGAACTGGCCGACACCGTCACCGAGATGGGCATGCTCAAGCACGCCTTCCAGGCCGGTATCCGTGCGCAGAAGGGCGTCGAACTGTGAGTGAAACACGCAGCTGCCCGGCGGTGCTGATCGCGGCACCCGCTTCTGGCCAGGGCAAGACCACCGTGACTGCAGCCCTGGCCCGCCTGCACCGCAACCTTGGGCGTAACGTCCGGGTGTTCAAGTGCGGCCCCGACTTCCTCGACCCGATGATCCTTGAGCGAGCCAGTGGCGCGCCGGTGTACCAGCTCGATCTGTGGATGATCGGCGCCGAAGAAAGCCGCCGGCTGCTCTGGCAAGCCGCAGAAGAAGCCGACCTGATTCTGATCGAAGGGGTGATGGGGCTGTTCGACGGCACCCCATCGAGCGCCGATCTGGCTCGCCACTTCGGCGTGCCGGTGCTGGCGGTGATCGACGGCACGGCCATGGCCCAGACTTTCGGTGCCCTGGCCCTGGGCCTGGCGCGTTACCAGGCCGACCTGCCGTTCGCCGGGGTGCTGGCCAACCGGGTCGGTAGCCTGCGCCACGCGCAACTGCTCGAAGGCAGCCTGACCGAGGGCCTGCGCTGGTATGGCGGGCTGTCGCGCGAGCGCGGTATCGAGCTGCCCAGCCGCCACCTGGGGCTGGTCCAGGCCAGCGAACTGAACGACCTGGATGCCCGCCTGGACGCTGCCGCCGAAGCCCTCGGCGCCAGCTGCGATGCCACCTTGCCGCCGCCGGTGGCCTTTGCCGCGCCCGAGCCACAGCCGCGCGCTGCGTCGCTGCGCGGTGTGCGCATTGGTGTGGCGCGTGACGAAGCGTTCGCCTTTACCTACGGCGCCAACCTCGATCTGTTGCGTGATCTGGGCGCACAGCTGGCGTTCTTCTCGCCGCTGCATGATCAGGTGCTGCCGGCCGTGGACAGCCTATATCTGCCGGGGGGGTATCCTGAGCTGCATCACCAGGCACTGGCTGCCAATACGCCGATGTGCGAAGCGATCCGTGCCCATCATGCCCAGGGCAAGCCGTTGCTGGCCGAGTGCGGCGGCATGCTGTACCTGCTCGATGCACTGACCGATGTCGCTGGCGAGCGTGCCGGACTGCTCGGTCTGCTGCCAGGCGAGGCAACCATGCAGAAGCGCCTGGCGGCCCTGGCCTTGCAGGCCGTGGACTTGCCGGAAGGCACCCTGCGCGGGCATACCTACCACCACTCGCTGACCAGCACCGAGTTGGAGCCGATCGCGCGAGGCCTGAGCCCCAATGGCGGGCGCGGCAACGAAGCGGTGTATCGACTGGGCCGGCTGACTGCCTCTTACGTGCACTTCTACTTCCCGTCCAACCCTGATGCGGCGGCGGCGCTGTTGCGGCCATGAGCGATCACGCCTACAGCGCTGCCGAGCGCGCCGCTATCTACCGCGCAATCGGTGAGCGCCGCGACATGCGCCATTTTGCCGGCGGCACGGTCGCCCCTGAGCTGCTCGGCCGCCTGCTGGCCGCCGCGCATCAGGCGCCGAGTGTCGGCCTGATGCAGCCGTGGCGTTTCATCCGCATCAGCCAGCGCGAGCTGCGTGTGCGTATTCAGGCCTTGGTCGAAGAGGAGCGGGTGCGTACTGCCGACGCGCTGGGCGAGCGCTCTGATGAGTTCATGAAGCTCAAGGTCGAAGGCATCAGCGATTGCGCCGAAGTGCTGGTAGCAGCCCTGATGGACAACCGCGAGTCGCACATCTTCGGCCGCCGCACCTTGCCTGAGATGGACCTGGCTTCGCTGGCCTGCGCGATCCAGAACCTGTGGCTGGCCGCCCGTGCCGAGGGCCTGGGGCTGGGCTGGGTCTCGTTGTTCGACCCGCAAGCCCTGGCCGCGCTGCTGGGCATGCCGGCCGGGGCCAAGCCGGTGGCGGTGCTGTGCCTGGGGCCGGTCACCGCGTTCTATGCACAGCCAATGCTGGTACAGGAAAACTGGGCCGAGGAACGTCCCTTGAGTGACATGCTGTTCGAGAATCAATGGGGAGAACGCCCATGAGCGTCGCTTTGCTGACCGTGGCCGGCGTGGCCCTGGACGCGCTGCTGGGTGAGCCGCAACGTCGGCACCCGCTGGTGGGTTTCGGCAACCTGGCGTCGAGCCTGGAGCGCCGCTTGAATGCCGGTGGGCGCGGCTGGCGCAGCCACGGCGTGAGCGCCTGGTTTCTGGCTGTCGTGCCCTTGACCCTGGTGGCGCTGATTCTGTCCTGGCTGCCCTATGTAGGCTGGCTGGTGGACGTGCTGGCGCTGTATTGCGCCCTCGGCTTGCGCAGCCTCGGCGAGCATGTGCTGCCGGTGGCCAACGCCTTGCGCCAGGGTGATCTTGAGCAAGCGCGGCGCCGCGTGGGTTATCTGGTCAGCCGGGAAACCCGCGAGCTGGACGCGCCAGCGGTCGCCCGAGCAGCCACCGAATCGGTGCTGGAGAATGGCAGCGATGCGGTGTTCGCCGCGCTGTTCTGGTTCGTGGTGGCCGGTGCGCCGGGTGTGGTGCTGTACCGCCTGAGCAATACCCTGGACGCCATGTGGGGTTATCGCAACGAACGCTTCGAGCGCTTTGGCTGGTGCGCGGCGCGCATCGACGATGTGCTGAACTATATTCCCGCCAGGCTGGTGGCGTTGACTTACGCACTGCTTGGCAAGACGCGCCTGGCCTTGGCCTGCTGGCGCAAACAGGCGCCACTGTGGGACAGCCCCAACGCCGGGCCGGTGATGGCCTCCGGTGCCGGTGCGCTGGGTGTCGAACTCGGCGGCCCTGCGGTTTACCACGGTGAGTTGCACGAGCGCCCGCGCCTGGGTGAAGGGCCAATGGCCGATGCCGATGCCATCGAGCGCGGCTGGAACCTGGTGCAGCGTGGCGTATGGCTGTGGCTATTGCTGATCTGCGTGGGGGCCTATCTGAATGCTTGAACACGGTGGCCGCCTGTTGCGGGCGGTACGGCAATACGGGATCGCCCGCGAAGACTGGCTCGATCTGTCTAGCGGTATCGCCCCTTGGCCATACCCGATTCCGTCGATTCCACTGGACGCCTGGGCCCGGCTGCCGGAAGCCGAGGACGGTCTGGAAGACGCCGCGCGGCGCTATTACGGCGTGCCGCAACTGTTGCCGGTGGCGGGGTCACAGGCGGCGATCCAGGCCTTGCCCATGCTGCGCCCGCTTGGGCGCGTTGGCGTGCTGACGCCATGCTACGCCGAGCACCCGCATGCCTGGCGGCGAGCGGGGCACCAGCTGATCGAACTGGACGAACGCCAGGTCGAGGCGCAGCTCGACCAGCTCGACGTGTTGGTGCTGGTCAATCCGAACAACCCGACCGGGCGGCTCGTGTCGCCTGAGCGGCTGCTGGCCTGGCATGCGCGCCTCGCGCAACGCGGTGGCTGGCTGGTGGTGGACGAAGCGTTCATGGACAACACGCCCGAACACAGTGTGGCGGCTTGCGCCGAGCGCCCAGGGCTGATCGTGCTGCGTTCGTTCGGCAAGTTCTTCGGCCTGGCCGGTGTGCGCCTGGGCTGCGTGGTGGCCGAACTGCCGCTGTTGCAGCGCCTTGCCGAGCTGCTCGGCCCCTGGACAGTCAGTGGCCCGACCCGGGTGCTGGCGCAAGCCTGCTTTGCCGACCACACGGCGCATCGAGCGCAGATCGAGCGCTGCGCCCAGGCCAGTCAACGCCTGGCTACGCTACTGCAGGCCTGTGGCCTGGCCCCCAGCGGTGGCTGCGACCTGTTCCAGTACGTGCGCAGCGCGCGCGCAGCCCACCTGCATGACTATCTCGCCCGTCGGGGCATCCTCGTGCGCCTGTTCGAGCAGCCTGCGGCCGTGCGCCTTGGGCTGCCGGCAAATGCCGCAGACGAGCAGCGCCTGGCCCAGGCCTTGGCCGATTATCAGAAGGAAACGGCATGACCACCCTCATGGTGCAGGGCACCACCTCCGATGCCGGCAAGAGCACACTGGTCACCGCCTTGTGCCGCTGGCTGTTGCGTCAGGGCGTCAGTGTGGTGCCGTTCAAGCCTCAGAACATGGCACTCAACAGCGCCGTCACCGCCGACGGTGGCGAAATCGGCCGCGCCCAGGCGGTACAGGCCCAGGCCTGCCGGCTGGCGCCGCACACCGACATGAATCCGGTCCTGCTCAAGCCCAACAGTGACACGGGCGCCCAGGTGATCATCCAGGGTCGAGCCGTCACCAGCATGAACGCGGTGGCCTATCACGACTACAAGGCCATCGCCATGCAAGCGGTGCTGGCCTCGCACCAGCGCCTCAGCGCGGCCTACCCGGTGGTGATGGTCGAAGGGGCGGGCTCGCCGGCCGAAATCAACCTGCGCGCGGGTGACATCGCCAACATGGGCTTTGCCGAGGCGGTCGACTGCCCGGTGATCCTGGTTGCCGACATCAACCGTGGCGGGGTGTTCGCCCACCTTGTCGGCACCCTCGAGCTGCTTTCGCCGAGCGAGCAGGCGCGGGTCAAAGGCTTTGTCATCAACCGCTTTCGCGGCGACATCGCGCTGCTGCAGCCTGGCCTGGACTGGCTGGAGCAACGCACCGGCAAACCCGTGCTGGGTGTGTTGCCCTATGTCACCGACCTGCACCTGGAGGCAGAGGATGGCATCGACATCCGCCAGGGCGCCAAGCAGGATCGCCTGCTCAAGGTGATCGTCCCGGTGCTGCCGCGCATCAGCAACCACACCGATTTCGACCCGCTGCGCCTGCACCCGCAGGTCGACCTGCAGTTCATCGGGCCAGGCCAGCCGATCCCGGCCGCCGACCTGATCATCCTGCCCGGCTCGAAAAGTGTGCGCGGCGACCTGGCGCAGCTGCGCGAGCGTGGCTGGGACAAGGCCATCGCGCGGCACCTGCGCTATGGCGGCAAGTTGATCGGTATCTGCGGTGGCCTGCAGATGCTGGGGCGCGAAGTACACGACCCGCTCGGCCTGGAGGGGGCCGCCGGCTCTAGCCCGGGGCTGGGCCTGTTCGATTACGTCACAGTGCTCGAAGCCGACAAGCAACTGCGCAACGTTGCCGGGACCCTTAACCTGGAAGCCGCACCGGTCGCTGGTTATGAAATTCATGCCGGCGTTACCGCAGGCCCTGCGCTGGAACAGCCTGCCGTGCAGCTTGCCGATGGCCGCTGTGACGGCGCGGTCAGCGCCGATGGCCAGATCCTCGCTACCTACCTCCATGGCCTGTTCGAGGGCAGCCAGTCATGTGCCGCGTTGCTGCGCTGGGCGGGGCTGGAGAACGCGCAGGCCATCGATTACGAAGCCCTGCGCGAACGTGATATCGAGCGCCTGGCTGACCTTGTGGAAGCGCATCTGGATACCGCGCACCTGCGAAGCCTGTGTGGAGTCGCCTGACATGCTCAACCTGATCCTCGGCGGCGCCCGTTCGGGCAAGAGCCGCCTGGCTGAACAACTGGCCAGCGACAGCGGCCTGCCCGTCACCTACATCGCCACCAGCAAGCCGCTCGATGGCGAAATGAACCAACGCGTGCGCCTGCACCGTGAGCGTCGGCCAGCCGACTGGGGGCTGATCGAGGAGCCCCTGGCGCTGGCCGACGTGTTGCGCGCAGAAGCCGCCGAAGGCCGCTGCCTGCTGGTGGACTGCCTGACCCTGTGGCTGACCAACCTGCTGATGCTCGAAGATCAGCAGCGCCTGGCCGCAGAGCGCGATGCGCTGCTCGACTGCCTGGAACAGTTGCCCGGCACCCTTATTCTGGTCAGCAATGAAACCGGCCTGGGCGTGGTGCCCATGGGCGAGCTGACCCGCCGTTACGTCGACCTGGCCGGCTGGTTGCACCAGGCGGTTGCCGAGCGCTGCCAGCGTGTGGTGCTGACCGTGGCCGGCCTACCTCTCATGCTCAAAGGACCCGCTCTATGAACCAAGCCTGGTGGCGTGATGCCTGCCAACCTGTCGACAACGCCGCCAAGGACCAGGCCCGCGCCCGTCAGCAGCAGCTGACCAAACCTGCCGGCTCGCTCGGCCAGCTCGAAGGCCTGGCCGTGCAACTGGCCGGCTTGCAAGGGTGTGAGCGGCCAACCCTGGATCAGGTCGCCATCACGATTTTCGCGGGCGATCACGGTGTGGTCGAGGAGGGCATTTCGGCCTATCCGCAGGCGGTCACCGGGCAGATGCTGCGCAACTTCGTCGGCGGTGGCGCGGCGATCAGTGTGCTGGCGCGCCAACTGCAGGCCAGCCTCGAAGTGGTCGACCTGGGCACCATCGACCCAACGCTGGAACTGCCTGGGGTGCTTCACCTGCGCCTGGGCGCTGGCACTGCCAACTTTGCCCGCCAGCCGGCAATGACCGATGCACAACTGCAGGCTGCCTTGCAGGCTGGCCGTGAAAGTGCCCTGCGTGCGGCGGCCAAGGGGGCGCAACTGTTCATCGGTGGCGAAATGGGCATCGGCAACACCTCTGCCGCTGCCGCCCTGGCCAGCGCCTTGCTGGCCTGCCCGGCACGTGAGCTGAGCGGTCCGGGTACCGGCCTGGACAGCGCAGGTGTTCGCCACAAGGCCGAAGTGATCGAGCGCGCCCTGGTGCTGCACGGCCTGCGCGCCGATGCGCCGCTGCAGGCGCTGGCTTGTGTCGGCGGCTTCGAGATCGCCGCGCTGACCGGTGCCTACCTCGCCTGTGCCCAGCAGGGTATCGCGGTGCTGGTGGATGGCTTCATCTGCAGCGTCGCCGCACTGCTGGCGGTGCGCCTCAATCCGCAGAGCCGTGACTGGCTGCTGTTCGCTCATCAGGGCGCGGAGCCTGGGCACAAGACCCTGCTCGCCGCGTTGCAGGCCGAGCCGCTGCTGGCCCTGGGGCTGCGCCTGGGTGAGGGCAGTGGAGCCGCCTTGGCGGTGCCGCTGATACGCCTGGCCTGTGCCCTGCACGGGCAAATGGCAACCTTCGCCGAAGCGGCGGTGGCGGATCGCCCGGCATGATCCTCGACCTGCTGCGCCACGGTGAAACCGAGCTGGGCGGCGGCCTGCGCGGCAGCCTGGACGATGCCTTGACCGACAAGGGCTGGGGCCAGATGCGTGAAGCCCTGGCAGATGCTGGCCCCTGGGATGTGCTGGTCAGCTCGCCGTTGCAGCGCTGTGCGCGCTTTGCCGCGCAGCTGGGCATGCCGGTACAGCTCGAAGCTGACCTGCAAGAGCTGCATTTCGGCGAGTGGGAAGGTCGCAGTGCCTTGCAGATCATGCAGACGCAGGCTGACGAGCTGGGGCGTTTCTGGGCCGATCCTTACAGTTACACACCGCCTGCAGGGGAGCCTGTCGCGGCCTTCGCCGAGCGTGTGCTGGCCGCCATCGACCGCTTGCGCCAGCAGCATGCCGGCAAGCGCGTGCTGCTGGTCACCCATGGCGGCGTCATGCGCCTGCTGCTGGCACGTGCCCGTGGGTTGCCCAGGGAGCAGTTGCTGCAGGTCGAGGTCGGCCATGGCGCGCTGATGCGCCTGGCGGTGGATGAACATGGCGCGCTGCTCGAGGTGCTTTGACATGCTGCCGTTCTGGATTGCCTTGCAGTTTCTCAGCAGCTTGCCGGTGCGTTTACCGGGGATGCCGGAGCCTCGGGAGATGGGGCGTTCGCTGCTTTGCTATCCACTGGTGGGTGTACTGTTCGGTCTGTTGCTGTGGCTGGCCAGCCACTTGCTGCAAGGTGTCGCGGCGCCGTTGCACGCGGCCTTGCTGCTGGCATTGTGGGTGCTGCTCAGTGGCGCGCTGCATCTGGATGGCCTGGCCGACAGTGCCGATGCCTGGCTGGGCGGCTTCGGTGACCGCGAGCGCACGCTGCAGATCATGAAGGATCCGCGCAGCGGGCCGATTGCCGTGGTTACTCTGGTGCTGGTGTTGCTGCTGAAGTTCTGTGCCTTGTGGGTGCTGGTCGAACAGGGTGCGGGCATGGCATTGCTGCTGGCACCAGTGGTGGGGCGAGCGGCGATGCTTGGGTTGTTTCTCGGTACCCCCTACGTGCGCCGCGGGGGCCTGGGGCAGGCGCTGGCCGAGCACTTGCCGCGGCGTGCGGCCGGGTGGGTTTTGCTCGCCAGCGTGCTGTTGTGTGTGCTGTTGGGCGGCATGCGCGCGATATTGCCGATGCTGGCGGCGTTCGCCGTGTTCATCGGGTTGCGCCGGTTGATGTGCAAGCGCCTGGGGGGAACCACGGGTGATACGGCAGGGGCGATGCTGGAGCTTCTTGAACTTACGGTGCTATTGGGATTGGCGGTTTAGGAATGCTCCTACAAAGCGCGGTGAGTTTTCCATTGCCCTAATCCGGTCGAGAATTCTCTGCAAATTCCTGCAAATGTTCGGCAAATGACGAAGTTCTCGCATTTTCCTAAGCTCGCGGTTTCTCCTTCATTGCCAAGGCATAGAGCATGCGAGCTTTCCTGATGGCCCTCTTGCTGGCCACCGCCAGTGGCCCCCTTGCGGCAGCCGATCTGATCGAGTTCTGGAGCATCCCGCGCCATGGCGGCAATAGTTTCAACCGCTTGCCGCCGGACCAGTCCTATTTCGATGCGTTGCGAGGCTATGGCGCGAGCTGGGTGCGGCTGTCCTATGACAAGTGGAAGCCGGCGCAGCGTGATTTCCTGTTGGGCAGTGCGGACCACTACGAGCAAATCCCCGCGGCCGATCTCAAGCAGTTGCGCGATGCCCTCGATCGCGCGCACAGGGCAGGGCTCAAGGTGGTCATTGCACCGCTATCGCTACCTGGCATGCGCTGGTCGCAAAACAACCAGGGGCAGTTCGATGACCGTCTGTGGCAAGGCAACGGTTACGCCCAGCAAGCGGCGCGCTTTTGGCGAGACCTGGCCCAGGCGCTGAAAGACCACCCTGCCATCGCCGCCTACAACCTGGTCAACGAGCCTGCCCCCGAGAAATTTGGCGGCCTGGCCGAACATGCGTCGGCTGAGCGCATGCAGCAATGGTACGCACTGCAGCGGGGTGGTGCGCGTGACCTGCCCGCGCTCTACACGCAATTGATAGCCGCGATTCGCGAAGTGGACGCCAAGACCCCGGTCATGGTCGATGCAGGTTGGTACGCCAGCGCCGACGCTTTCGGCTATTGGCAGGCGCCATTGCAGGATGACCGCGTGCTTTACAGCGTGCACATGTACGAGCCCTACTCGGCCACCAGTGCGCCGAACCTGTTGCGCAAAGACCCCATCCTTTACCCCGGCCCGGCGCCGTTCGGTGGTGAGGTCGAGCAGTGGGATGCCGAACGGGTGCGGCAATACCTGAACTTGCCGTTGGCCTGGATGGCGCGCATGAAGCTGCCGCCTTCCCGGCTGGTCGTTGGCGAGTTCGGGTGCATGCGCCGGTTGCCTGGTTGCAGCGAATATCTGGAGGATGTGCTTTCGGTCATGGATCGTCATCGCCTGCACTGGGCGTTCTACAGCTTCCGTGAAGACAACTGGGATGGCATGGACTACGAAATGGGATCGGCCAAGGTGCCATGGCGTTACTGGCAAGCAATCGAGCAAGGCACTCCCGACCCGCTGGCGCGCAAGGCCACGGCGGAATTCGAGCCGATTCGGCGTCGGTTGGCAGACTGAAATTTCTTGCTACAACCCTGGTGCGGGTATATACACGTATCCATGTTGACCAGTGAATGCATCTGCACCCACCTGCGTCGCGCCGCCCGAGGGGTGAGCCGGCACTACGACGAGGCCCTTGCCGGCTTCGGCATCAATGTCGCCCAGTTTTCCCTGTTGCGCCACCTGCAGCGGCTCGATCGCCCCAGTATCACCACGCTGGCCGAGGCCATGGGGCTGGAGCGCAGCACCTTGGGCCGCAACTTGCGGGTGCTGGAGGCCGAAGGCTTGGTAGCACTGGCTGACGGCGATGACCAGCGCAACCGCGTGGTGTTGCTGACCAAGGCGGGCGCGGCTCGCTTGCACGCGGCACATCCAGCCTGGGAGCAGGCGCAGTTGACGCTGGTCGAGCAGCTTGGCGAAGGGCAGCGTGACGAGCTTGTGCGTTTGCTGGAGCGGCTTGCCTGATTCATTACGACTAAAAGCGGGTATATACCCGTACAACCTTGCGATGTGCTGGAGATAACGACAATGACATCGGTGTGGCGAACCAGCGGGTGGGTACTTGTGGGGGCTGCGTTGATCCTGGCGCTGTCCTTGGGTGTACGGCATGGTTTCGGCCTGTTCCTGGCGCCGATGAGCGCCGATTTTGGCTGGGGCCGTGAAGTGTTCGCCTTTGCTATCGCCCTGCAGAACCTGATCTGGGGGTTGGCGCAGCCGTTTGCCGGTGCCCTGGCCGACCGCCTTGGCGCCGCGCGGGTGGTGATTATCGGCGGCATACTCTATGCCGCTGGTCTGCTGCTGATGAGTACCGCAGATTCGGCCTGGTCACTGTCGCTCAGCGCAGGCCTGTTGATCGGTATCGGTCTGTCAGGCACCTCATTCTCGGTCATCCTCGGTGTGGTCGGCCGTGCCGTTCCGGCGGAAAAACGCAGCATGGCCATGGGTATCGCCAGCGCTGCCGGTTCCTTCGGCCAGTTCGCCATGCTCCCCGGAACCCTCGGCCTGATCGAATGGCTCGGTTGGTCCTCGGCGCTGCTGGTGCTTGGCTTGCTGGTAGCGCTGATCGTGCCCTTTGTCGGCCTGCTGCGTGACCGGCCGCTGTCCAGTCATGGTGCGGAGCAGACGTTGGGCCAGGCTCTGCGTGAGGCGTGCTCGCACTCCGGTTTCTGGCTGCTTGCCTTGGGCTTCTTCGTCTGCGGTTTCCAGGTGGTATTCATTGGCGTGCATCTGCCTGCTTACCTGGTCGACCAGCATCTGCCCGCGACCACTGGCACCACGGTGCTGGCACTGGTCGGGTTGTTCAATATCGTCGGAACCTATACCGCTGGCTGGCTGGGAGGGCGCATGTCCAAGCCGCGCCTGCTCACCGCGCTGTATTTGCTGCGTGCTGTAGTGATCGTACTGTTCCTGTGGGCGCCGGTGACTCAGGTCAGTGCTTACCTGTTTGGTATTGCCATGGGCCTGCTGTGGCTTTCCACCGTGCCTTTGACCAATGGCACCGTGGCAACGGTATTTGGCGTGCGCAACCTGTCGATGCTGGGTGGCATCGTCTTCCTGTTCCACCAGCTGGGTGCATTCCTGGGTGGCTGGTTGGGTGGTGTGGTGTACGACCAGACCGGCAACTATGACCTGGTCTGGCAGATTTCGATTCTGCTCAGCGTGCTGGCTGCCGCGCTCAACTGGCCGGTACGTGAACGCCCGGTCGCCCGTTTGCAGGCGCAAGCAGCATGAACCGCTACCTGGTCCGCGGGCTGTTGCTGGCGGCCGTGGTGGTGTTGCTGGCATTGGTATGGTGGGGCTGGCAGCGGGGCGGGTTGGCGTTGATGCAGCTGGGCATGAGCGTTTGTTAAGCGCTACCCTGCAAGTTCAAGGATTGTCTTGCAGGAGGTATGAACAATGCGTGCTCATTGGTTGACGATGCCGTTGCTGGCGCTGCTGGCTGTCAGTTCCAGCTGGGCTGCCGATTGCCCGGCGCTGTTGCAGGGCAGCTTGCCCGAATTGCGTGGCAAGGAGCAGGTCGACTTGTGCCAGCGCTTCGCCGGCAAGCCGCTGGTGGTGGTCAATACGGCCAGCTATTGCGGTTTTGCGCCGCAGTTCGAGGGGCTGGAGGCGACCTACAAGGAGTATCACGAGCAGGGCCTGGAGATGCTCGGTGTGCCCTCCAACGATTTCAAGCAGGAAGACGCCGATAGCGAGAAGACGGCCAAGGTCTGTTACGCCAACTACGGTGTGACCTTCACCATGACCAAGACCCAGGCGGTGCGCGGCAAGGATGCGATACCGCTGTTTGCCGAGCTGGCGCAGCAGAGCAGCGCGCCGAAGTGGAATTTCTACAAGTACGTGGTGGATCGCAAGGGTAAGGTTATCGGCAACTTCTCGAGCCTGACCAAGCCCGATGATCCCGCCTTCAGGGCCGCTATCGAGAAAGCGATAGCTTCACACCCATAGTAACGCCGGCTTTTCGCTTTTCGCTTTTCGCTTTTGCTCTGCTTTTGCTTCTAAGCGCGCGATAGTTCAGGCGACGCAGATTGCGACTTCAGGAGGCCGAACGCAGGCGTCTGGAGGGCCAGGGTGCGCAGCACCCCTTCGGCGTAGCCGAAGGCGCGAGATGTAGACTTGCGCAG
>NZ_JBIVHT010000021.1:0-80571 GCF_044749325.1 Pseudomonas sp. NPDC089428 | reverse complement strand
CTCGTTGAATCTCAAGGAGTTTGTCGTTCCGTTGTCGCTGGAAGTGGGGCGCATTATAAGGGGATTCGGATGGGCGTCAACCTTTAATTTCAAGAGATTGAAATATGAGAGGGAAAAGACCGTATCAGGGCCACCAGGTGTTTGCCACAAGCCTTGCAGGGCCTGTGAGATCGAGCGCCGCCCGCGCGGCGCTCGACCTCAAAGGCGCCAGACTACTAAAGGCAGGCATCTCTTGAAACCAACCCAATCCCAAGCCATCCCCTTGCACCCGGCCCAAGCAATTGCGCACTATATTGCACACCCCTGCACACATCCCAAGGATAGCCGCACATAAATGAACACCCAGCCCCGCAGCCTGGCCGCCACCCTCTTCCCGATCGGCTTGCTGCTCATTGCCATGGCCTCGATCCAGTCCGGCGCCTCATTGGCCAAAAGCATGTTCCCCATCATCGGCGCTCAAGGCACTACCACCCTGCGCCTGATTTTCGCGAGCATCATCATGTTGCTGATCCTGCGACCCTGGCGCGTGCGCATGACGGCTAACACCCTGCGCAACGTCGTCATCTACGGCATGTCCCTGGGAGGCATGAATTTCCTCTTCTATATGTCGCTGCAAACCACACCGCTGGGTATCGCCGTTGCCCTTGAGTTCACCGGCCCGCTGGCCGTGGCGCTGTTCGCCTCGCGCCGTGCACTTGACTTCGTGTGGATTGCCCTGGCGGTTGTCGGCCTGTTGCTGTTGCTGCCAGTCGGACATGGCGGCCAGCCACTTGATGTACAGGGTGCTGCGTATGCGCTTGGCGCAGGCGTGTGCTGGGCACTGTACATCCTGTTCGGCCAACGCGCCGGCGCCGAGCACGGGATCCAGAGCGCCGCCCTCGGCGTGGTGGTCGCCGCGTTGTTTGTTGCGCCCATCGGTATCGCCCATGCCGGCAGTGCATTGCTCACCCCTGCTGTAATCCCGCTGGCTCTGGGCGTCGCAGTACTTTCGACCGCCCTGCCCTATAGCCTGGAGATGGTCGCCCTGACCCGCATGCCAGCCCGTACTTTCGGTACATTGATGAGCATCGAACCGGCGATCGGCGCACTCTCAGGCCTGCTGTTCCTGGGCGAAGTACTGAGCACTACCCAGTGGCTGGCGATTCTCGCCATCATCGCAGCCTCGGCCGGCGCTACACTGTCCATGCGCCGAGAGTCGAATCCGGTAGTCGCCGCAGACTGATTTGAGATGAAGATTCATTTGAGACACGATTAATCATTGTCCCCCTACGTCCTGCTGATTAAGCTGTCACAAAATCATAATCTCTACGCTATCTACTTGTGCGCACACGGAAGGCGAGAAAGATTCAAGAAGAACCAAAGCGATAACGACAGGGCCAGACAGCTGATCAGCCCTGCATTTAAGGACAGGAATGAAACGTATTTTGCTCATCCTGGCCGTCTTGGCCATTGCCGGATGCGCCGCAACGGCCAAGACTGAGGTCAAAAAGGGGAAAAAGGGCCTGCATATCAATTGCTCCGGCCTGTCTTCGTCGTGGGACAAGTGCTATAGCAAGGCGGCCACGTCCTGCAGCGCTCGCGGTTACAAGGTGATCGCCCGCTCCGGCGACACTGACGAAGAGCCCGGTGACTACCTGTTCGGCATCAACCCCGCCGGCTATACCAGCCGTAGCATGATCGTCATCTGTAAATAAGAAAGGGCAGCCCACGAGCTGCCCTTTTTCATTTGCCGACTTGCCATGAAACCGCTTAGAGCGGCGCTGTACGCGCCTGCAGCCAGTCCAGCGCAGCCCCTTGCAGCAAGGGCGCCAGACGCTCACGCACTGTTGCGTGGTATTGGTTCAGCCAATCCCGCTCTTCCTTGGCCAGCATCTCGGGAAGCAGGCAACGGGTGTCGATAGGGCACAGGGTCAAAGTCTCAAACCGCAGGAAGTCACCAAACGCACTCTTGCCCGACTCGCGGTTGGCTACCAGGTTCTCGATACGCACACCCCACGCGCCAGGCCGGTAGGTGCCCGGTTCGATCGAACTGATCATGCCTACCTGCATTGCCGTCTGCGGCGTGGTCGCCGCTTGGTAGGCAATCACCTGCGGGCCTTCGTGCACGTTCATGAAGTAGCCCACACCATGCCCGGTGCCATGACCGTAGTCGACCTGGTCTGCCCAGATCGGCGCCCGCGCGATGGCATCGAGCAACGGTGACAGGATGCCGCGCGGGAAGCTGGCACGCGACAAGGCGATCATGCCCTTGAGCACGCGCGTGCAGTCCTGCTTCTGCTCCAGCGTCGGATTACCCACCGGAACCATTCGCGTGATGTCGGTGGTACCTCCCAGATACTGCCCTCCAGAATCGATCAACAGCAGGCCGTCACCTTCGATGACCGCATGGGATTCTTCGGTAGCACGGTAATGCGGCATCGCGCCATTACCGTTGAATGCCGCGATGGTCGAAAAACTCAGCGAGACGAAGCCGGGCCGGCGGGCACGTGCAGCACTCAACTGTTCATCGACCGTCAGCTCGGTAATGACCTCCTGGCCCTGATGCGCTTCAAACCAGGCGAAGAATTCGCACAAGGCCGCGCCATCCTGCTCCATCACCTGGCGTACATGCACCAGCTCCTCTTCCCCTTTGCGTGATTTGCTCAAGGTGGTCGGATTGAGTCCTTCCACCAGTTGCACCCGGGCATCCAGGCTTTTCAGCAGGCCGCAGGTCACGCGAGCCGGATCGACCAGCAGCCGGCTATCGGCCGCCAACTGCGCCAAGGCATCGTGCACCGCCGCGTAATCGCGCACTTCGATGCCATCGACCTCGAGCACATGGCGCAAATGCTCATCGAGCTTTCCGGCTCCGACGAACAGGATCGCCTGCGCTTTGCCGACCAATGCAAAGGAAACGAAAACCGGGTTGTACGACACATCACTGCCGCGCAGGTTGAACAGCCAGGCGATGTCGTCCAGGGTCGCAATGAAGTGCCAATCAGCGCCCTTCTCCTGCAGCGTTGCCCGCAGCTGGGCGAGCTTCTCGGCCCGGCTGACCGTGGCATGGGGCGGCAGATGCTGATACACCGGGTTGCCAGGCAGCGCCGGGCGTCCCTCCCAGACTTCGGCGAGCAAGTCCCGATCGGTTACCAGGCGGGCCTTGCGAGCCTTGAGCCGTTCTTCCAGTTGACGCGCTGGCGCCAGTGCCATGACCGCACCATCCACAGCCACGGCGCCATCCTCCCGGACATTGTCCCCGAGCCACTCAAGCGCGCCCGGCTTGCCCGGCAACAGCTTCATCAAGGCGATGCCGCTACCGGCCAGCTCCTTCTCGGCTTGCTCCCAATAGCGGCTGTCGACCCACACTCCAGCAAAGTCCGCAGTCACCACCAAGGTGCCCACCGAGCCATCGAACCCCGACAGCCACCGACGCCCCTGCCAGTAGCCCGGCAGATATTCGGAAAGATGCGGGTCGGCCGACGGCACCAGCAGGGCATCGACCCCCTCCCGCGCCATGACTGCGCGCACGCGCGCCAGGCGCTCCGGCACACTTTGCTGAATGGTGGTCTGAACGTTCATGCGCACTCCTGCGGACACATCGTGGTTATTCCAGGATGAGGATAATGGAACAGCTGCCACGGTGCCGCAATCGTGGCGACCGACTCACGGCATGCTATGCCCACGACGCCACCTGCAAAAAAGACGCTTCCTACAACCGACTCTGGACCATCAGTCATTTCCAGCTGAACTTACCGCTGGCACAGGCTTCACAACCTGTACATTCATTGCGCAGAGGCAGATGCCCATGCCCAGTGCCTGCGACCAGAAGACCGCCGTGGTGCTGCTCGATACCCGCGAACACACCCCGGAACATGAACATGCCGTGCACCTGAAGCTTGCTGATCGTCTGGCCCGGCTGCTGGGCTGCGATGCCGTGCTGGCCGATGTGCCGGCCAGGGAAGAGCCACACTACTATTACCTGCCAAGCGAAACCCTGGTCGGCCCTGAGCGTTACGCCGCCATGGGCATTCGCAGCGAGCAGGACCTGTTCGGCGGCTTGGTCAGCCACCCCTACATGGCTACCAAGGCGATTTCCCACCCGCTGCCGGCCGATGCCGAATTCCCGCCGGGCTGGACCGATGCCTTCGCCCACCAAGCCAGTGATGCCCTGCTCTGCGGCTACACCGTGTTCAGCAAGGCCGATGCCCGGCGCGCCGCCCGGCTGCTGCTGCGTGACGGCCCGCTGCGCGTGAAGCCGGTACTGGCTTGTGCCGGCCGTGGCCAGCGCGTCATCACCGAGGCGGATGAACTGGAGCCGCTGTTGGCCAGCATCGATGAACGGGACCTGGCCCTGTGGGGCCTTGTGCTGGAGGAGGACCTCAGCAAGGTCGAGACCTTCAGCGTCGGCCAGGTCCGCGTCGCCGGCCTGACCTGCAGCTATCACGGTACCCAGCAGCTGACCCATGACCACCAAGGCATCGAGGTCTACGGTGGCTCCGAACTGGTCGTGGTACGGGGTGACTACCATGCCCTGCTGCAGCTGCCTCTGGAGGACCATCTACGCCTGGCGATCAACCAGGCTATGGTCTACGAGCAAGCCGCCGAACAGCATTTCCCTGACTTCATCGCCTCGCGACGCAACTACGACATCGCCCGCGGCACCACGGCCCAGGGCCATTTGCGCAGCGGCGTGCTCGAACAATCCTGGCGTGTGGGGGGCGCCAGCAGCGCAGAGCTCCTGGCATTGCAGGCATTTGCCGACGACCCGGCCCTGCAGCAGGTATGCGCATCCACCCATGAAGTATTCGGTGTCCCCGACCTGCCCACTGACGCCACCCTCTTCTATCAAGGAAACGACAGTGAACTCGGACAATTCAGCAAGTACGCGCGGATTCGCCAGCATGAGCATTCAGAGTGAAACCGTGGAACTGCAGGTCGATGGTGACAGCATCGCCGGCACCCTGGTCAGCCCTGGCAGCAAGATGCCCGGCATTCTCTTCGTCCACGGCTGGGGCGGCAGCCAGCAGCGCGACCTGGCGCGCGCCCGGCAAATTACCGGCCTGGGGTGCGTGTGCATGACCTTCGACCTGCGCGGCCACGAAAAGACCGAGAGCCAGCGCCTGACTGTCACCCGCGAACAGAACCTCAAGGACCTGCTGGCCGCCTACGACCGGCTGGCCAGCCACCCGGCGGTCGACGGCAGCGCCATCGCCATCATCGGTAGCAGCTACGGGGGCTACCTGGCCACCTTGCTGACCCTGCAGCGGCCGGTGAAATGGCTGGCCTTGCGGGTACCGGCGATGTATTGGGATGACGAATGGAACATGCCCAAGCAAGCCCTCGACCGCCAGCGCCTCAATGCCTACCGCCAGCGCACGCTCGGCCCGGCAGACAATCGTGCCTTGGCCGCCTGCGCCGAGTTTGCCGGGGATGTGCTGCTGGTCGAATCGGAACAGGACGACTACGTGCCGCATTCCACGCTGATGAGCTACCGTTCGGCGTTCGTCAGCGCACACTCGCTGACCCATCGTATCGTCGATGGTGCCGATCACGCGTTATCCAGCGAGGCCAGCCAGAAGGCCTACAGTGCGATCCTGGCGGCCTGGGTCAGCGAAATGGTGGTCGGCGCACGCCTGGACCGCTACCCGCACTACGCCCCCTGGTATGCCTGACTGTCACCGACCTGGCAATGCAGCCCCCCGTCAGCACCTCGTACCAGGCTGCGCAACGTCTGATAGGCGGCAAAGTTGACACCTCGCGCCTGATGGCGGCTGAGCAGGTCGAAGAATGGCTCTTCAGCAAAACACTCTGCAGCCTCCTCCCAGGCCAGGCGTGATCGCCATTGCAGGTATTGCAAGACGCGGCTGCCATCGTCGCTGGCCTGAATGCTGACACTTTGCAAACCTTGGCAGCGCGTTGCCAGCTCTTCGCTGCGCATGACCAACGCTTCAGCCAGCGCTGCCTGGCGTGAAGCGGGCACCTCGTATTCGATCATCTGAGTGAACCACAGGGAATGCTGCGTGGCCGTCATGGCGGGTCTCCTTGCTACAGCGCTTGCTACAGAATGGCCAGCAGGGTAAAACCTCCAGTTAACTCAAGGTCAAGCGATTTTTCCCATGCCGAGCACAACCTCAGCCACCCCCGACAAACTGCTCAGCGTCGGCCAACTGGCAGCGCGCAGCGGCGTGGCGGTGACCGCGCTGCATTTCTATGAAACCAAGGGGCTGATCCAGAGCACCCGCAATGCTGGCAACCAGCGGCGCTATCCCAGGGCGATGCTGCGCCGGGTCGCAGTGATCAAGATGGCCCAGCGTCTGGGCATACCGCTGGCTGAGATTGCCGCTGCCCTGGCCGCGCTGCCCAGCGACCACACCCCGACCGCCGAAGACTGGCAACGGCTTTCGGCGCGCTGGCGTGACGACTTGAGCCGGCGCATCGACGAAATGGTCAGGCTGCGTGACCAGCTCGATGGCTGCATTGGCTGTGGTTGCATGTCGCTGAAGGAGTGCCCGCTGCGCAACCGCCAGGACCACCTGGCAGACGCTGGCCCGGGGCCGCATCTACCCTGAACAGGGCAGCGCGAGGCGTTGCCGGTACTCGCTTGGCGTGAGCCCGGTGATGCGTTGGAACACCTTGCGAAACGCCCCAGGGTCCTGATACCCCACACCCCAGGCAATCTGCTCCACCGTACGCCGGGTGAACTCCAGCATCCGGCATGCCCGCCCTACCCTGACCTGCTGACAGTACTCAGTGGGTTTCAAACCGGTGGCCGCACGGAAGCGCCTGAGGAATGTGCGCGCTTCAAGCCCGGCACAGGCTGCCATGCCGGCGAGGTCGGCGTCTTGCGCCCCAGCGGCCTGCAACCAGTGCTGAACCCTCAGCACCGCTTGGTCACCATGATCCAGGCGCGGGCTGAACAGCGCCCCCGGCAACGGCCTGGCGACCGGCTCGACAGACATGTAGCGCGCCGTTTCCCAGGCCACGCAGGCTCCCAGGTAGCGCTCCAGCAGACGCAGCCCCAGTTCGGTCCAGGCCATCAACCCGGCTGAAGTCATGATGTCACCGTCATCCAGCAACGGCTGGTTGGCCTCCACACGGACCTTCGGGTAACGCTGGGCAAGGGTTTGCGCATAGTTCCAGTGGGTACTCGCGGCCCGCCCGTCGAGCAGGCCACTGGCAGCGATGAAGAATACGCCGATGCATACCGAAGCCAACACCGTGCCCTGGCCATGCGATTGGCACAGCGGCTGCCGGTGTCGCTCCAGCAGCTCAAATGCAGGCGTCGACTCGAGGCTCGGCGGAATGATCAGCACACGCAGCGGCTGGCACGCCGTGCCGGGGCTATCCTCAAGCAGGCGTAATTGCCCTGCTTCATCGACCTGCCAGTGGCTGACGCGCACCTGTGGCAGTTCGAGCGCGCCCAGCTCGGCGGCCACACGATTGGCCACACTGAACAGGTCGCTCAAGCCATGCAGTGCCGCGCGCTGCGCGCCCGGATAGTGCAGCAGGCCGATCTCCAGGCTGCCAGGGCTGTCAGTTTTTGCCGTCATTGTGTCGATCGCGCCAATCCTCAAGTCGGTGCCCACAGCCTATAACTATCGTCAGCCAACGACTACTGCCACAGGAGGCAACATGAGCAAGCAGGCCCTGATCATCATCGACATCCAGAACGACTACTTCCCTGGCGGCAAATGGACCCTCGAGGGTGCCGACAAGGCGGCTGACAATGCCGCACGCCTGCTGGCCGCGGCGCGCCGGAAAGGCGACCTGGTGGTTCACGTGCGGCATGAATTCGAAAGCGCCGATGCGCCATTCTTCGCCCCGGGGACCCAAGGTTCGGCCATTCACGCGAAGGTCGCGCCAACGGCGGGCGAACCGGTGGTACTCAAGCACAAGGTCAACGCATTTCTTGGCACCGACCTGAAACAGAGGCTGGACCAGCATCAGGTCAAGGCCGTGACCATCGTCGGCAGCATGAGCCACATGTGCATCGACGCCGCCTCCCGCGCGGCCGCTGATTTTGGCTATGACGTCACCGTGGCCCACGATGCCTGCGCCACCCTGCCGCTGGAGTTCGATGGCAAGCAGGTGCCGGCCGCCCAGGTGCACGATTCGGCAATGGCTGCCCTGGCGTTTGCCTATGCCAAGGTGGTGAAGACCGACGAACTGCTCAAGGGCTGAGCCTGGCGCCACTCAGATCACCACATTACGCACGAAGCGCACGGGCACTTCCCCATCATTGCGGTAGGCATAGCGGCAGTTGCTGGGGAACACATGGAACTGCCCCACCCGCAGGCAGTGCTCGGCGCCTTCGATGATCAGCGTCAATTGGCCTTCGGCCACGTAGATCTGCTCACTCCAGCCATCGGCATCGGCTTCGCTGCGGTAGCACTCGCCAGGCGCGAGGGTCCATTCCCAGATTTCCACTTCGCGCCGGGCGCTGCTGCTGGCCAGCAGCACTGCCTTGCTCTGCGGGTGCTCGCCAGTCCAGGCCAGTTCGTCGATGCGGCTGGGGTCGCGCTGATCCGGGGCCTGGATCAGGGTGCTGAAGGCTACCCCAAGGGCTTCGGCAATCAGGTCGAGCGTGGTCAGGCTGACATTCTTCTCGCCCGCCTCGATCGCCACCAGCATCCGTCGGCTGACCCCGGAACGTTCGGCCAGGGCGCTCTGACTCATCCCGGCCGCATTGCGCAGGCTGCGGACATTGAGGCTGACATGTTGCAGCACCGATGCTCGGTGCGCGGAATCTTTGTGCACTATATTGCTCACTCCCACCAATTGCGCAGTATACTGCCCACTTTGCGGCGATTGTGCGCCGCCCCCTCCGAGTGCGCAAGACCATGAGCCAACCGACCAGCAGCCCACAGACCGCGGTATCTTTTCGCCTGAGCAAGGCAGAAATGGTGCTGGTGTTCATTACCATGCTGTGGGGCGGTACCTTTCTGCTGGTGCACAATGTCATGACCGTGAGCGGCCCGATGTTCTTTGTCGGCCTGCGCTTCGCCGCTGCGGCGCTGTTCGTCGGCCTGGCCTCGGCGCGCGGATTGTCTGGCTTGACCTTCACCGAGCTGAAGGCCGGCGTGCTGATCGGGGTGTCCATCATGCTGGGTTACGGCCTGCAGACCATGGGCCTGCAAACCATCAGCAGCAGCCAGTCGGCGTTCATCACGGCGCTTTACGTTCCGTTCGTACCGCTGCTGCAATGGTTGGTGCTGGGGCGCCGCCCAGGGCTGATGCCGAGCCTCGGTATCTGCCTGGCGTTCGTCGGCCTGATGCTGCTGGCCGGGCCCGAAGGCGGCGCGTTGCACTTCAGCGAAGGTGAAGTGGTTACCCTGGTGAGTGCCGTGGCCATTGCCGCCGAGATCATCCTGATCAGCCGCTTCGCCGGCCAGGTCGATGTGCGCCGGGTCACCGTGGTGCAGTTGGCCACCGCTTCGCTGCTGGCGTTCCTGATGATCGTCCCGACCCAGGAGCGCCTGCCCGACTTTTCCTGGTTGCTGTTGCTTAGCGCACTGGGCCTGGGCGCCATGAGCGCGGTGATTCAGGTGGCGATGAACTGGGCGCAGAAATCGGTTTCGCCAACGCGTGCCACGCTGATCTACGCAGGTGAACCCGTGTGGGCCGGCATCGTCGGGCGCATCGCCGGCGAGCGTCTGCCCGGTATCGCTTTGATCGGCGGGCTACTGATCGTCATCGCCGTGGTGGTCAGCGAGCTGAAGGTCCGTCGCAACCGTGAAAACAGCGAAGCACTCGACGCACCAGCCTCCCGCGAACACGAAGCCGGCCTGTAAAGTGCCCGGCAACGTCTATGCTCTGTAAGAAACTGTTATAAAAAAACAGCTTGTCACAGCGCTTTTGTAGGATTCTGCGACAGCTTGCGTGTTGGTGATCAACGGCCCGGCACGTATGATCCTTGCAAACCTTTCCAGAATAGACCGCTATGTCATTGATAGTGCTACTGCTTCTGCCGTTCGTGGGCAGTTGCCTGGCAGCTGTGCTGCCGCACAACGCACGCAACGCCGAGTCCATCCTTGCCGGGCTCGTGGCCCTGGTCGGCACCGTCCAGGTAGCACTGCTGTACCCTCAGATTGCCGATGGCGGCGTGATCCGCGAAGAACTGCTGTGGCTGCCCAGCCTGGGCCTGAACCTGGTCCTGCGCATGGACGGTTTCGCCTGGCTGTTCTCATTGCTGGTACTGGGCATCGGCAGCCTGGTGTCGCTGTATGCACGCTACTACATGTCGCCACAGGACCCGGTTCCGCGCTTCTTTGCCTTCTTCCTGGCATTCATGGGCGCCATGCTCGGCCTGGTGATCTCCGGCAACCTGATCCAGCTGGTGTTCTTCTGGGAACTGACCAGCCTGTTCTCGTTCCTGCTGATCGGTTACTGGCACCACCGCGCCGACGCCCGCCGCGGCGCCTACATGGCCTTGATGGTAACGGGGGCCGGGGGCTTGTGCCTGCTGGTCGGGGCCCTGCTGCTCGGCCATGTGGTCGGCAGCTACGACCTGGACAAGGTCCTGGCTGCCGGCGATACCATCCGCCAGCACGCGCTGTATCCGGTGCTGCTTCCTCTTATCCTGATCGGCGCACTGAGCAAGAGTGCGCAATTCCCCTTCCAGTTCTGGCTGCCCCATGCCATGGCAGCACCCACTCCGGTTTCGGCCTACCTGCACTCGGCAACCATGGTCAAGGCCGGCGTGTTCCTGCTGGCTCGTCTCTGGCCTGTATTGTCGGGCAGTGAAGAGTGGTTCTGGATCGTCGGCGGCGCGGGTGCCGTGACCTTGTTGCTAGGCGCCTTCGCTGCAATGTTCCAGAACGACCTCAAGGGTTTGCTGGCCTACTCCACCATCAGCCACCTCGGTCTTATCACCCTGCTGCTGGGCCTCAACAGCCCGCTGGCGGCGGTCGCCGCCGTGTTCCACATTCTCAACCACGCCACCTTCAAGGCCTCGCTGTTCATGGCTGCCGGCATCATCGACCATGAAAGCGGCACCCGCGACATCCGCCGCCTCAGCGGCCTGATCCGCCTGGTGCCCTACACCGCGACCCTGGCCATGGTGGCCAGCGCCTCGATGGCCGGCGTGCCGCTGCTGAACGGTTTCCTGTCCAAGGAAATGTTCTTTGCCGAAACCGTGTTCATCACCTCCACGGCCTGGGTCGAAGCCGCACTGCCGGTGATCGCCACCCTCGCCGGGACCTTCAGCGTCGCCTATGCCTTACGCTTCACCGTCGACGTGTTCTTCGGGCCCAAGGCCGAGGACCTGCCGCACACGCCGCACGAACCACCGCGCTGGATGCGCGCGCCGGTCGAACTGCTGGTGCTGACCTGCCTGGTGGTGGGTATCTTCCCGGCGCAGTCGGTCGGCCCGCTGCTGGCCGCCGCTGCACTGCCGGTGGTGGGTGGCACGCTGCCGGAATATAGCCTGGCCATCTGGCATGGCTGGAACGCCCCGCTGATCATGAGCCTGGTGGCCATGAGCGGCGGTATCGTGCTCTACCTGCTGCTGCGCAACCAGCTGCGCCGTGGACGCTTCCCGTATCCGCCGCTGATCGAGCGTTTCAATGGCAAGCGCCTGTTCGAGCACGGCCAGGTCCGGCTGATGCTGCTGGCGCGACGCATCGAGCGGTTGCTGACCAGCCGCCGCCTGCAGTCGCAACTGTTCATGCTGGTGCTGGCAGCCTTCATCGCCGGCCTCACGCCGATGCTGTACAGCGGCCTGAGCTGGGGCGACCGGCCGAAGATCCCCGGCTCCGGCGTGTTCGTCGCGCTGTGGCTGATCGCAATCGCCTGCGCCATCGGCGCCGCCTACCAGGCCAAGTATCACCGCCTGGCGGCATTGATCATGGTCAGCGTCTGCGGCCTGATGACCTGCATCACCTTCGTCTGGTTCTCCGCCCCGGACCTGGCCCTGACCCAATTGGTGGTCGAGGTGGTCACCACGGTACTGATCCTGCTCGGCTTGCGCTGGCTGCCACGGCGTATCGAAGGCGTCTCGCCACTACCCGGCAGCCTTGACCGCGCCCGTGCCCGGCGCCTGCGTGACCTGCTGCTGGCGGTGCTGGTCGGTGCCGGCATGGCGGTGCTGTCGTACGCCATGCTGACCCGGCCGACGCCCAACGACATCTCGTCGTTCTACCTCAGCCGCGCCCTGCCGCAAGGCGGCGGCACTAACGTGGTCAACGTGATGCTGGTGGACTTCCGCGGCTTCGATACCCTCGGCGAGATCACCGTGCTGGTGGCCGTGGCGCTGACCGTATTCGCCCTGCTGAGGCGCTTCCGCCCACCGAAGGAAAGCATGCAGTTGCCAGCCCAGCAGCGTCAGCTGGCGCCGGACGTGGTCACCGACCTGATCAACCCGCGGCATGCCACCGACACCGCCCTGGGCTTCATGATGGTGCCCGCAGTGCTGGTACGCCTGCTGCTGCCAATCGCCCTGCTGGTGTCGATGTACCTGTTCATGCGCGGCCATAACCAGCCAGGCGGCGGTTTCGTCGCTGGCCTGGTGATGTCGGTGGCGTTCATCCTGCAGTACATGGTGGCCGGCACCCAATGGGTAGAAGCTCAGATGAGCCTGCGGCCGCTGCGCTGGATGGGCACCGGGCTGCTCTGCGCGACCTTGACCGGGGTCGGCGCCATGCTGCTCGGCTACCCGTTCCTCACCACCCATACCGCACACCTGCACCTGCCGCTGCTCGGCGACGTGCACGTAGCCAGCGCGCTGTTCTTCGACATCGGCGTGTTCACCGTGGTGGTCGGCTCGACCCTGCTGATTCTCACCGCCCTGGCGCACCAGTCGGTGCGTGCCTACCGCCCGGGCAACCCGTCGAAGTCCAGCCAAGCAGGAGCCGCCTGATGGAAGAAGTCATTGCAGTCGCCATCGGTGTACTGGCCGCATCGGGGGTATGGTTGATCCTGCGCCCGCGTACCTACCAGGTGATCATGGGCCTGTGCCTGCTGTCGTATGGGGTCAACCTGTTCATCTTCAGCATGGGCAGCCTGTTCATCGGCAAGGAGCCGATCATCAAGGAGGGGGTGACCCAGGACCTGCTGCACTACACCGACCCGCTGCCGCAGGCGCTGGTACTCACCGCCATCGTCATCAGCTTTGCCATGACCGCACTGTTCCTGGTGGTACTGCTGGCATCGCGCGGCCTGACCGGCACCGACCATGTAGACGGCCGGGAGCGTGACGAATGAGTGGCATGAGTCAACTGATCGTCGCCCCCATCCTGCTACCACTGCTGACGGCAGCAGTGATGCTGTTGCTGGGCGAAAAGCATCGCCAGATCAAGGCACACCTGAACCTGCTTTCGACCTTTACCGGGCTGGCCATCGCCGTCAGCCTGCTGCTGTGGGTGCGCACCCAGGGGCAGGCGGAATCGATCGGTGTCTACCTGCCTGGCAACTGGCCCGCGCCCTTTGGCATCGTTCTGGTTGTGGATCACCTCTCAGCCCTGCTGCTGACCCTGACCGGCGTCATCGGCATCAGCGCCCTGCTGTTCGCCCGTGCCCGCTGGGATGGTGCCGGCGCCAGCTTCCATGCGCTGTTCCAGATCCAGCTGATGGGCCTGTACGGTGCCTTCCTGACCGCCGACCTGTTCAACCTGTTCGTGTTCTTCGAAGTGTTGCTGGCCGCCTCCTACGGCCTGCTGCTGCATGGCTCGGGCCGCGCACGGGTGCGAGCCGGGCTGCATTACATCGCCATCAACCTGTTCGCCTCATCGCTGTTCCTGATTGGCGCAGCGATGCTGTACGGTGTGACCGGCACCCTGAACATGGCCGACCTGGCCCTGAAGATCCCGCTGGTGCCAGAAGCCGACCGTGGCCTGCTGCACGCTGGCGCAGCGATCCTGGCCATGGCCTTCCTGGTCAAGGCCGGCATCTGGCCGCTGAATTTCTGGCTGGTGCCTGCCTACGCCTCGGCCAGTGCACCGGTCGCCGCGCTGTTCGCCATCATGACCAAGGTCGGCCTGTACGCGGTACTGCGCCTGTGGACCCTGCTGTTTTCCGGGCAGGCCGGTGCTTCGGCGCATTTCGGCGGGCAATGGCTGGTCTACGGGGGCCTGGTCACCCTGGCCGTGGCGGCGGTGTCGATACTGGCCGCGCAACGCCTGGAGCGCATGGCCGCGTTGAGCATCCTGGTTTCCGCCGGCACCCTGCTCGGCGCAGTCGGTTTCGCCCAGCCGGCGCTCACTGGCGCAGCACTGTTCTACCTGGTCAACTCAACCCTGGCGCTGTGCGCGTTGTTCCTGCTGGCCGAACTGGTCGAGCGCTCGCGTTCGGCCAACGAGGCGCCGCTGGATGAAGAAGAAGACGCCATGCCTTCACCACTCGAGTCGCTGCACCCGCCCAAAGGCATCAACCTCGACGACGAGCAGAAGGTGGTCATCGGCCAGATCATCCCCTGGACCATGGCATTCCTGGGCCTGAGTTTCATTGCCTGTGCCCTGCTCATCATCGGCATGCCGCCGCTATCCGGGTTCGTCAGCAAGCTCAACCTGATCAGCGCACTGTTCAATCCACAGGGCCTGGGCATGCCAGCCGAGCAACCTCTGCCGGCGGCGGGCTGGGTGCTGGTGGCCTTGCTGATCCTCTCAGGCATGGCCTCGCTGATCGCATTCGGCCGGGTCGGCATCCAGCGTTTCTGGAAGCCCGAAGAGCGACCCTCACCTGTACTGCGCCGCTACGAGTGCCTGCCCATCGTGGTCCTGCTCGGCCTGTGCATCATCCTCAGTTTCAGGGCTGAACCGCTGCTGCGCTACACCCAGGACACTGCAGCCAGCCTGCAGGCGCCGGACGCCTACATCGAAGCCGTAATGGCCGCCCGCCCGGTCCCTGGCCCGACCACACTCGACGTACAGGTGCAGCCATGAGCCGATTGTTCCCCGCTCCGCTGCTATCGGCTGCATTGTTCGTGCTGTGGCTGCTGTTGAACCTGTCGCTCAGCCCCGGCAACCTGTTGCTGGGCGCAGCACTGGGCGTGCTGGCCCCACTGCTGATGGCACCGTTGCGCCCGCAATATGCGCATGTGCGCAAACCGTGGGCAGTGGCAAAGCTGATTGGCCGGGTCGGCATTGATGTCATCCATTCCAACCTGTTGGTGGCCATCGGCGTACTGCGCGCCGGGCAGCGCCCGCCACGCTCGGCTTTCGTGCACATTCCACTGGACCTGCGCGACGCCCACGGCCTCGCGGCACTGTCGATGATCACTACTGTGGTACCCGGCACCGTATGGTCGGAACTGGCCCTGGACCGCAGCGTACTGCTGCTGCATGTGTTCGATCTGAACGACGAAGCGGCCTTCATCGAACACTTCAAGCACACCTACGAACGCCCGTTGATGGAGATCTTCGAATGACAGGCCTGCTCGCCAACGCAGTCCTCGCCAGCCTGTTCATCTTCGCCCTGGCCATGGGCCTGGCGTTGATCCGGCTGTTCCGCGGCCCTTCCGCCCAGGACCGGGTGCTGGCGCTGGACTACCTGTACATCCTGGCCATGCTGACGATGCTGGTGCTGGGGATCCGCTATGCCAGTGACACCTACTTCGAGGGTGCGCTGCTGATCGCCCTGTTCGGCTTCGTCGGCTCGTTCGCCCTGGCCAAGTTCCTGCTGCGTGGTGAGGTGATTGAATGACCGAAACCCTTGAACTGCCGTTCTGGCTGGAACTGGTCACAGCCGCGCTGCTGCTGATCGGCAGCCTCTTCGCACTGATCGGCGCCATTGGCCTGCTGCGCCTGAAAGACTACTTCCAGCGCATGCACCCACCGGCGCTGGCGTCGACCATCGGTGCCTGGTGCGTGGCACTGGCGTCGATCTTCTACTTCTCCTGGCTCAAGGATCACCCGGTGCTGCATGCCTGGCTGATCCCGATCCTGCTGTCGATCACCGTACCGGTCACGACACTGCTGCTGGCCCGGGCGGCGCTGTTTCGCAAGCGAATGGCGAAGGAAGCCGTACCTGAAGAAGTGAGCAGTGGCCGCGACCGCGGCCACTGAAACGGCTGACTTCAGCCTTGGGTCAGGCGCTGCAACTCGCGCCGCACCATGGCGGCATAAGGTGGCGGGCTCAGTTGATACAGCTGGGCTGCCACCCAGCTCAGCCAGCCCCCGCCCATCACCTCACGCTGCGCCAACAGGCGCTGGGCCTCAGCAAGGGCTTGCGCCTGGTGCTGCCGATGAAACGCGGCACGCGAACCAGGCGCTTCGTCACTTTCACTCATTCACTGGCCTTGAAGGTGGTCAGCTCGCCCTTGCGCCACTTGGCGACCTTGCCGGTCACCGCCTTGAGCAACTTGCCCAGGCCTTCTTGAATCTGCTGCTGCGCGGCGAACACCAACATCACGCCATGGCCTTCGCGAAACACGATGCCCTCGCCTTCCGGCACCGAAACAAATGCGTAGTCGCCCACTCCGTATACGTTCAACTTGATTTCGCGAAAGCGCATTTCCAGTTTGCCGCCTTCGCGGCTAGGCAAGACGGCAGCGCGGAAGTGATCGCCGACTTTCAACTCCAGGCGTTGCTTGTCATCGACCACCAAGGCGCTTTCGGTGTCGATCTCGGCCATGTACAGGCCTTCGGGGTTCTGTTCGGTGACATAGATGAAACGGCCCTGAAACAGCTTGGCCAACTTACCGCGCAAATCGCCCAGGGCAAACAAGGCGTGGGTATCCAGTGTACTGACTGCCAATGAAGTAATCCTCAAACCGGTGACATCCGCCCTCACTCGGAGTCGGTGAGGCACGGCCATTTCAATTCGATAGGCGAAAAGAATAATAAAGTGATGCACGAAACGTCTGTGCCTGCTGGCGATGCAGCACGCAGGAAACGTTACTCTGGCTTGCCAGATATGGCCTCAAAGCAGGCTTTCGGCATATTCCCTATCAGGGAAGCGCAATGTCTGACAACAAACCCGCCAGAAAAAATGCGATAGATGACTGCAGGCCCCTCGGCAGAACGGGCTCAGGTATCCATCAGCGCATTACCGGGGAATGAATATGCACGAAAACACTGAAATCCGTCGAGAGGTAAAGAACATTTCTTACCTTTCATGCGCCAACAGCAGGCCACGCTACGTGGTCATACCCGCAGGTATCGACTTCTTCCACGTTACCGAAAGCGCCACGGGCAGGGTCAAGGGCTTTCGCCGACTGCACCGTGATGCCTGCGCACTGGCCCGCAGCCTGGACGCCTGAAACCGCTCAGGCGGCGTGGCCTTCTTGCATGAGCTGCAACCAGGCGGCCTGGCATTCCATGGCCTCGCCACGGGTGGCGAACGCCGTACCACGGCGCTCGCCATTGACCAGGACCACCCAACAGACCCGCTTGCCCAGTGCCTGCAAGCTCGCTGGCACACCTGAACCGATCATCACCGCGACATCGACTCGGCTGTTCATCATTCCCTCCGGCACTTAGATAGCACCCTAACGATAAGGTCATGATACGCCCAGCGGCTGCCTTGAAACAGCGCATCCCGGTACAGCTGTGTTACGCCCTGAGCAATAAATACCGCAAGGCATTCACGCAGCAAACGCAAAAAGCCCCAAGGATTGCTCCATGGGGCTTAGCGCACTGCGCCGGGTCAGACCTGGCGCTGGTGGCGGTCGAGCTGCTCGTGGCGCTCCTGGGCTTCGATGCAGTACTTGGTGGTCGGGCTGATCAGCAGACGCTTCAGGCCAATCGGCTCACCACTGTCATCGCACCAGCCGAAGCTCTCGTCGGAGATGCGGTCCAGGGCCATTTCCAGTTGCGGCAGCAAGCGCTGGTCGCGGTCGATGGCATTGACCAGCCAGCTACGCTCTTCTTCGACCGACGCCACGTCGGCAGGATCCGACGGAGTGTCCAGGCCTTCGATGGTGGCACGGCTCAGCTCGATGCGTTCATGGGTTTCGACTTTCATCGCCTGCAGCAGGCCAGCGAAGAAAGCCAGCTGGTCAGCGTTCATGTAGTCATCGGCCGACATGGCCAGCAACTGTTCCTTGGTCATCGATTTCTCTATGAAAAAATGTGCATTTGGGCGATTCAGGTGCCGCCGGCGCCTTGACATCGGCAGCGGAATTCTTCAAGCGCCAACCGGCACTCTTTTACAGGGGGCGGCAGTCTAAGGCGCCAAGCCGCCATGAGCAACAGCAATCACGGGGGAAATTACCCCAAAGGGCTGGAATCTGCTCGCCGGCACCCTGGCACACAGCACGCAACAGATGCCCCGCAGGTGTCAACGGGCTAATACAGCTAGCCGGAACAAATGTCGCCTGATGGCTGTTTCCAGTAGATGAGCGATAGATCATGACCGACACCCTCGTCCAGCGCTTGGCACTGCATACCAATCTCGACTGCCAGGTAGCCCGCCGCTTCGCAAAACGCCCTACGCTGCTTGACACGGCCACCTCCATGATGCAGTCACGATGGCAGCAACACGGGCTGAGCGCGACTCTGGAGCCAGCCAGTCTCAATCTGGTCAGTTGGGTGCCGTGGCACGGCACGGTGTGGATCCGGCCATTGGCGCAAGCGGTGGTTGAAGCCTACTGCAGCAAACTCACCCTGCATCTTACTGAAGGCGATGATTATCTCACCCATCATCATCAGCCTGACCCCGCCTGGGCCCTGACTGTCGAACTTTCCGCGGTAGAGCAGCTGATCAATCAGGTCGCCCCGTGCCTGATCGATGAGCACCTGCGGCAGCTGATTGCCTACTGGGACCAGCCCGATGAAAGCGGACAATCGCCCTGGAACTGGTATACGGGTTACCTGCGACGAGTATTCGGGCAATCCATCGACAGCCACTTTCAGGCAGGTAGCCTGCCCTCGCTGGCCCTGGGCACCGCGCGGCTGCTGCACGATTATCCAAAAGCCGCCTCGCGGCAAGCCTGGAGCAACACGGCAATGCTGGCGGTCAGTGAACTGAGCATCGATTGCTCGAGCGACGGCAAGCTGGATGTCGACCTGGCCAGCGCCCTGCTCATCGAGCGCGCCGACAGCCAGCCGACAGCCGCCATCACGCTGCTGTACACGCTGACGGGCAGGCTCCTCGATTTCAGCTCCCGCCAGGCGCTGCTGGAAGACATTGGCATCAGCTGGCCTGCAGCTGCTCGTACCGCGCCGCGCAGGGTCACCCTCCAGCCGTCCACGGGTGATGCGTTCGAGCACCAGGCGCGGGGCATGCTGGCGCAACAAGTTCGAGCGATCCAGCACGTGGGCAAGCAGTTCGCCCCAGTACCGGATCCGATTGCCCTGAACCTGCTGGTGGATAACCTCAGCGCCATGTTCGACCAATGCGATGACCTTGAGACCGCACGTCGCGCCTCGCTCAACGAGCGCCTGCCCGATTGGCTGCGTAACGCCGACAGCCCGGTTCTGCTGCACTACAGCAATCTGCTGGCCGACATCGCTGAAGGTTATGACCGGGTGCAGGGCCAGTTCTGGCTGGATGGAATCGACAACGCCGAAGACTTCGCCAATCATCAACTGTCCACTCGCATGCAGCACGATCACCCCGAGAGCGCGCCTGACCCCAGGCAGGTGAAGGTGATCAACCATCAGGTCACAGCCACTGCCGTGCCCGGGCAAGGCGGCGTGGTCCAGACGGGTGAAATCACTCCCGTCACCTACACCCTGGCACAACTGGCCATCGGTAACCTGGGCTTGCTCAAGCCGGGCAAAGTCACCCTCACTCGCGACGGCGGCGTGCTCCCGGCCTGGCTGAGCGAAAGCTACCTGCGCAAGATCATCACGGAACTCGACATCGGCAGCGCGTACCCGGCCATGCTCCGCCAGAAAATGCTCGACGATCCGCATCAACGACAGGAGCGCGTGCAACTGCTGACCCGGCAGCTCCGTTCCCAACTGCCTGTGCAAGCGCTGGAACTGCACCTGCGCGGCCAGGACATCGACAAGGATGCTGCAGAACGCATCGCCCAGGCGATCAACCCCCAACAGGGCACCGACTCACCGCGCTGGGTGATCCGCCCACTTGGCTTCATCAAGTCGCCAGGCGCCACCCCCGATCACCCACGCAACACCTGGTTGATTGAAGCTGATACCCCGGCTCACTTCCCGTGTCTTCTATACCGGCCGCTGCATACACCCGCGCTCCTGCAGTTCGCCGACCGTCTGGCGCTGTTCGTGGCGCTCAGCACGCCAGGCGAACTGCAGACCGACATGCTGAAACGGCTGGCCCCGGACGTTCGGAAAATCTACGCGCATGGCGGATTCCTCGAACCGCACCTGTTCCACCCTCTGGATGACACCAGTCAAATCCCGCTGAGTACCCCCGCTCCCGTTCAATTGGCCAGTGAACCTGCCTCGACCGATCCCGGCGCGGCGATCTACCAGGCGTGCGTAGAAGAAACCATCGAACGTTTCCGCGAACATGCAGTAACCAGCGAGCAAACCCGCTTGATGAACTGGGGTGAACTCGGCTGGCTGTTGCTCAATTCAGTGCTCCCCGTGGCCGGTAAGCTGGTGAACAGCATTGCCTGGCTGGCGCAGATGGAGGTGGCACTGGCGGCATACGTCGAATCTGCCGACGAGCAGAACCCGACCGAGCATCGCATGGCACTGGTGAACCTGCTGGTCAATATCGCCATGTTGCTGTTTTCCCACGCGCTGTTCCGGGAGCGCCTGGAACTGCAGCCAGAAGCACCCGTCGAACCAGGCGGACAGACTTCGCCAGCATCTGCCACCGCTTCAATGCCGCAAATCAGCGAAACGCCATTACAGCCCGAGCTTCTGGACTTCAGCTGGGCCTCTGCCAGGCGCACACTTACGGCCAGCCAACAGCAAAAGCTGATGTCCTTGCAGGCCGCCGTACCGGTTTCCCTGCTGCACAGCCCCGCACCTAGCGGGCCGCTGGGCGGGCTGTATCTGCACGAAAACCGGTTGTATGCAGTGATCGACGGGCATCCCTTCGAAGTGGCGGCAGACACAGACACCGACCAGATGCGCATCATCGGCCCTGATCGCACGCCAGGTCCTTGGATAAAACGCGACCAGAACGGTAGCTGGCAGCTGGACTTGAGCTTGCGCCTGCTGGGCGGCATGCCCCTGGGCAAACGTATCCAGCAAACCCGGGAAGCCAACCGCCAGGCACTGCAAGATGTGACGGCGCGTATCGGTGCGGCCAGCAGTCGCGCCCACGCGCAAACCGACGCGCTGGCGGCCGAAGTGGCGAAAATGGACACCGACGACCCCGCTACCCTGAAAGCTTCGCTGGCCCGCGTGCAAGCCTTGGCCCAGTTCTGGGAGCAGTACCTCGACGACTTCGAACGACTGGATACACTCACCGGCGGAACCCGTGACTTCAAGCTCAACCGCGCCAAGCTGCTGTATCAGGCGGGTATGGCACGGCAAACCATGCTCAGCGCATTGCATGAGCTCTACCAAGGGCAACGGGAGCAATTACTCAAGCTTGCGCACAAGCAGTCACTGGGGGAATCACTCAGCGATGCGGACGCCAGGATCGCCGGGCAACGCCTGAGCGAACTGGCGCCGTTGCTCGAGCAGTTGATGGACACCACCCGTGTCCTGGGCCAACATCAGGCCCGGCTGCAGCAGTCCAGCAGCCGTAGCCAGCCCGACATCAATCGTTGGTACGAGTCGATCACGCAACTCAAGGTTACCCGCGAGCAGCCCGTGGCACTGCGTTTTCTGCATGTCGAGACGCTGATCAACCGCCTGACTTTCGTACACACGTTGAGTGAAGAAGCCCTCTACTGGCTGGAGCGCGTGTGGGACGGGATCCAACTGTGCATGGGCCAGCGCGTGCAATTCCTGACCACCGACATCGCCAGTGACGAGGCCAAGGTCCGTTTGCTGCAAGGTCTGCGCGAAAAGCTGGCCAGCGTGCGCCGGCAGCTGCAGAACCTGGACGCTACCCAAGTCGACACCGCGATAAAACCCACCCTCGCCGAGCTGGCCAATGACCTGGATGATATCGACAATGGCGTCAAGGCCGATCTCGATGAGCTGCCATCCTACCCGCCCACCGTGACCGTGGCGCAACTGCGCCGGCAACTGCCAGGCCTGATCGAAACCCAGGAACATGGCCTTCTGCTAGGCGAGCCGCGCAAGAACGATGCTTCGATTGTCGATATAGCCGGGCCTGACCAGCATGTGCCCAGCCGCGCCTACCGCCTGGAGGATGGCAACTGGGTGGCGCTTGCCCGTCAAAGCGATCCACGCCCTGCCACCAGCGGCAAGTCACTCAAACGCCTGCTCAGGGAAAGCAACGCGCTGATGCGCAGGGTCGATGAGCGCTTGCAAAAACTTGAGGAGCAGACCACTGGGAATTTTCTGCCGGTCGAGATCGAGGAACAGGTCACCCAACAGCGTGAGGATCTGCTGGCGCAGATCAGCGCCATCGAAGCCCGCCTGACCGCTGAAAACCAGACCGACGCGGCGCCTCGCAAAGAGGATGCCGCCGTCGTGGTGCAGGCCTTGTATCAGCAAAGCGAACGGCTCAGGCAAGCGGCGCCTCGCCTGCGAACCCAGGCCGCCCTGGCGCAGCTGCCGCGCATGGGCGATGTGCAGTACCTGATCGAACACGGCCAGGTGCAGGTCAGCGCAACGCCCGGCCGTACCCGCCTGGCCAAGGTCAAGGGCCGCCCTGCAGACTTCATGGACGAATACGCCATCAGCCATGACGGTGAGGTGCTGTGGTACGCACACTTCCACTACCCGGCGCTGGAGACGCCGAAGGCGGGCTTCATCGTGGGTCACCTGAAGACCGCAGCGCAGCGTTACCTGACCAACAACGATCCTGGCACCGTCTACCGCGCTGGCATCACGCCGGCGGCGGCGCAGCGGTTCTTCTTCAACGCACAATGAAATTGCGGGCGCTGCCATTGGCAGTGCCCGCTGCTTTTCAGCGGTCCTTGAACCGCGCCTCGCGCTTGGCAATGAAGGCGGCCATGCCTTCTTTCTGGTCTTCGGTGGCGAACGCCGCATGGAACACCCGACGTTCGAAACGCACACCTTCACTGAGGGTGACCTCGAAGGCACGGTTGACGCTTTCCTTGACCATCATGCTGACCGGGATCGACTTGCTGGCGATAGTCGCCGCCACCTTCAGCGCCTCTTCCAGCAACTCGGCCTGCGGCACGATGCGCGCCACAAGGCCTGCGCGTTCGGCCTCTTCGGCGCCCATCAGGCGCCCGGACAGGCACAGTTCCATGGCCTTGGCCTTGCCCACCGCACGGGTCAGGCGCTGGGTGCCGCCCATGCCCGGCAGCACGCCCAGATTGATCTCCGGCTGGCCGAACTTGGCATTGTCGGCAGCGAGGATGAAGTCGCACATCATCGCCAGCTCGCAGCCACCGCCCAGGGCGAAGCCAGACACCGCAGCGATGATTGGCTTGCGGCGATTGGCAATGCGGTCCGAGTCGCTGAACAGGTCGTCAACGTAGATCTGCGGGTATTGCAGTTCGGCCATTTCCTTGATGTCGGCGCCAGCGGCAAAGGCCTTGGCAGAACCGGTAAGCACCACGCAGCCGATGTTCGGGTCGCGTTCGAGCTGGTCCAGGGCCTGGTTGATCTCGCCGACGATCTGCGCGTTCAGCGCGTTCAGCGCCTGCGGGCGGTTGAGGGTGATCAGGCCGACCTTGCCGTGGATATCCAACAGGATGGTTTCGAATGCCATGCAGTCTGCTCCTTCAAAGATTGCGCGCAATGACCATGCGCTGAATGTCGCTGGTGCCTTCGTAGATCTGGCAGACCCGAACGTCGCGGTAGATCCGCTCCAGCGGGAAGTCGCTCAGATAGCCATATCCGCCCAGGGTCTGCAAGGCATCCGAACAGACCTTTTCGGCCATTTCCGAGGCAAAAAGCTTGGCCATGGACGCTTCCACCAACGCCGGGCGCCCGGCATCACGCAGTGCGGCGGCGTGCAGCACCATCTGCCGAGCCACGGCAATCTTGGTGGCCATGTCGGCCAGGCGGAAGGCCACGGCCTGGTGCTCGATCAGTGGCTTACCAAAACTTTGCCGCTCGTTGGCGTAGTCGCGCGCCACTTCGAAAGCCGCACGGGCCATGCCGACGGCCTGCGAAGCAATGCCAATACGACCGCCTTCGAGGTTGGCCAGAGCGATCTTGTAGCCCTCGCCTTCCGCGCCCAGGCGGTTGGCCACCGGTACGCGCACATTGTCGAAGACGATCTGGCAGGTGTCGGAGGCGTGCTGGCCGAGCTTGTCCTCGACCCTGGCCACCTGGTAGCCCGGTGAGTCGGTGGGCACGATGAAGGCGCTGATGCCCCGCTTGCCAGCCTGCGGATCGGTCACGGCAAAGACGATCACCACGCCGGCATTCTGCCCGGACGTGATGAACTGCTTGCTGCCATCGAGCACGTAGTGGTCACCCTCAAGCCGTGCGCGGGCCTTCAGGCTGCTGGCGTCGGAGCCGGCCTGCGGTTCGGTCAGGGCGAACGCCCCCAGCATCGAACCCATGGCCAGCGGCGTGAGGAACTGCTCTTTCTGCTGCTCGGTGCCAAAACGCAGGATCGGCACGCAACCCACCGAGTTGTGCACGCTCATGATGGTCGAGCAGGCACCGTCACCTGCCGCGATCTCCTCCAGCGCCATGGCGTAAGCCACGTAACCGGTGTCACTGCCACCCCACTGCTCCGGCACCAGCATGCCGAACAGCCCGAGCTCGGCCATTTCCTCGATGGCCTCCTTTGGAAAGCGGTGCTCCTTGTCCCATTGCTCGGCAAACGGTTTGAGGCGCTCCTGGGCAAAGGCGCGGACCGCATCGGCGATCTGTTGTTGCTCGTCAGTTACCAGCATGGTTCACCTCAATACAGGCATTCGACAGCCATGGCCGTGGCCTCGCCACCGCCGATGCAGATGGCTGCCACACCACGGCGCAGGTTGTTCTGGCGCAGGGCCGACAGCAGGGTCACCAGGATGCGCGCGCCCGAGGCACCGATCGGGTGACCCAGGGCGCAGGCGCCTCCGTGGATATTGACCTTGTCGTGCGGCAGGTCGAGGTGCTTCATGGCGGCCAGGGTGACCACGGCAAACGCTTCGTTGATCTCGAACAGGTCGACTTCGCCCAGGCTCCAGCCGGTGCGCTTCATCAGCTTGTCAATGGCACCGATCGGCGCGGTCGGGAACAGTGCCGGGGTGTCGGCGAAGGCGGCGTGGCCGTGGATCACCGCCAGCGGCTTGAGGCCTCGCTTGTCGGCTTCGGAGCGGCGCATCAGCACCAGCGCGGCGGCACCGTCGGAAATCGAACTGGAGTTGGCGGCGGTCACCGTGCCCCCTTCGCGGAAGGCAGGCTTGAGCTGCGGGATCTTGTCCAGGCGCGCCTTGGGCGGCTGTTCGTCATCCTTGATGGTGCGCTTCTCCTTGCCCTCGGTGACCTCGACCGGCACGATCTCGGCGGCAAAGCGACCGTTCTTGATAGCGTCCTGGGCGCGGGTCAGCGAGGCGATGGCGAACTGGTCCTGGGCTTCGCGGCTGAAGGCATTGGCCTGGGCGCAGTCTTCGGCGAAGGTGCCCATCAGGCGGCCCTTGTCGTAGGCGTCTTCCAGGCCGTCCATGAACATGTGGTCGATGATCCTGCCGTGGCCCATGCGGTAGCCGCCACGGGCCTTGTCCAGCAGGTAAGGTGCGTTGGTCATGCTCTCCATGCCACCGGCCACCACCACATCGGCCGTGCCGGCCAGCAGCAGGTCATGGGCCATGATCGCCGCCTGCATGCCCGAACCACACATCTTGTTCAGCGTGGTGCAGGTGGTGTGCTTGTCCAGCCCGGCACCGAGTGCCGCCTGGCGCGCCGGTGCCTGGCCGAGGCCTGCGGGCAGCACGCAGCCGAACAGCACCTGCTCGACACTGCTGGCATCGATGCCGGCGCGCTCCACGGCACCACGAATGGCGGCGCTGCCCAGCTGCGGCGCGGTCAGGCTCTTGAGATCGCCCTGCAGGCCGCCCATGGGCGTGCGCACGGCGCTGACGATAACGATCGGGTCATTGGCGAGGGTCATGTGCGTTCTCCTTACTTGGCAGCCATGCGCAGTGCGCCGTCGAGGCGGATCACCTCGCCGTTGAGCATGCTGTTCTCGATGATGTGGCGGGCCAGGGCGGCATATTCCTGCGGGCGCCCCAGGCGCGGTGGGAACGGCACGCCTGCCGACAGCGAAGCGCGAACTTCCTCGGTCATGCCGGCCATCATGGGCGTTTCGAAGATGCCCGGGGCGATGGTCATCACGCGGATACCAAAACGCGCCAGCTCGCGGGCGGCCGGCAAGGTCAGGCTGGCGATGGCGCCCTTGGAGGCTGCGTAGGCGGCTTGGCCGATCTGGCCATCATAGGCGGCGATAGAAGCCGTATTGATGATCACACCGCGCTCGCCGCCGTCATCGGCCGGCCCTTCAGCCATGGCCGCAGCAGCCAGGCGCAGCAGGTTGAAGCTACCGACCAGGTTGACGTTGATGACCTTGGCGAAACTGGCCAGGCCATGTGGCCCCTGTTTGCCAAGCACTTTTTCGGCGCCGACGATGCCGGCGCAATTGACCAGCCCGTGCAGGCTACCAAAGGCGCTGACAGCTGCATCCACCGCCGCCTGAGCGGCCTGTTCGTCACTGATGTCGGCCACCGCGAAGCGGGTGTTGTCACCCAGTTCGCGTGCCTTGGCCTCGACGGCCTGGGCATTGAGGTCGACCAGCATGACCCTGGCGCCAGCCTCGACCAGCATCTGCGCGGTAGCTGCGCCCAGGCCAGAGGCCGCGCCGCTGACGATGAAGTGTTTGTTGGCTATCTGCATGATCGTGTTCCTTGTCAGGCGCTGGCAGGGGTGGCCTGTTGCGCGTGTTGTTTGGCGACTTCCTGGTTGCGCAGGATGAAGCGTTGCAGCTTGCCGCTCGGGGTTTTGGGCAGCTCGCTGACGAATTCGATTTCTCGGGGGTAGGCATGGGCGTACAGCCGCTGGCGCACGTGCTGGCGCAGGGTTTCCTGTAGCTCGTTACTGCCTTGATAACCGCTGGCCAGCACCACGAAAGCCTTGATCAGCTCGGTGCGCTCCGGGTCTGGCTTGCCGATCACTGCCGCTTCGATCACCGCCGGGTGCTCGATCAGCGCGCTTTCCACATCGAACGGGCCAACGCGGTAGCCGGAGGTGGTGATCACGTCGTCACTGCGGCCGACGAAGCTGATGCTGCCGTCCAGGTTCAACTCGACGGTGTCGCCGCTGAGGTAGTACTTGCCGACGAAGGCCTTGGTCGGCAAACCATGGTAGCCACTGAACCAGCACAGCGGTGACTGCTCTCGGTCGACCGCGAGAATGCCCGGCTGGCCGGCGGGCAGCTCGTTACCCTGCTCGTCCAGCACCACGATGCGGTGGCCGGGGATGGCGAAGCCGGCCGAACCCAGGTGTACCGGGTGCTGCAGACCATGATGGTTGCACAGCACCATGCCCAGTTCGGTCTGGCCGTAGTGGTCGTGAATGGTGACGCCCAGTTCATCGGCGAACCAACGGATCACCTCTGGGTTGAGCGGCTCGCCGGCACTGCTGACGACGCGCAGGCGGCCTTTGATCGGTGCCGAAAATTCATCACCGGCTGCGATCAGCAGGCGGTATGCGGTGGGCGAGCCTGCCAGGTTGGTAATGCCCAGTTGGCCGATCACCCGTGCACAGCTCTCGACGCTGAACGGGCCATCGTAGAAGGTGGTGGCATGGCCCAGCGACAAGGGGCCGGTGACAGCGTAGTACAGGCCATAGGCCCAGCCTGGGTCGGCCAGGTTCCAGAAGTTGTCGTCAGGGCGCAGGTCGATGGCGTCGCGCATGTAGCCCTGAAAGGCGACGATGGCACGCAGCGGCACTTCCAGCGGTTTGGCCGGGCCGGTGGTGCCGGACGTGAACATCAGCAGGAAAGGGTCATTGCCCGTGCGCATGACCGGCTCGCAATCGCCCGAGACCCGATCCAGGCATTGCTGGAAATCCAGCTCGCCGCTGCGGGCCTTCACGGTAATGATCGTCGGGCAGGCTTGCACCTCGTCCAGCTTGGCGCGGTTGTGGCTATCGGTGACCACGACCCGGGCGTGGGACTGTTCCAGGCGGTGCTCGATGGCCTTGGGGCCGAAGGCGGTGAACAGCGGCTGGTACACCGCGCCGAGGCGCCAGGTGGCAAGAATGGTGACCAGCAGTTCGGGAGTACGCGGCATCAGCCCGGCTACCCGGTCGCCGACACCCACACCCTGCGCACTGAGCACATTGGCAAAACGGGCTGCCTGTGCCTTGAGCTGATCGAAGCTGTAGTCGCGCGTGTTGCCCTCACGGTCTACATGGACCAGAGCCAGCTTGCCGACCCCGGCATGGCGGTCGCAGCATTCGACACAGGCATTGAGGGCATCGAGGTTGCCATGCAATGCGGCCATGGTGGCCTGGGCATGGTCGAATGCTCGAGCGGCCTCGGTGTAATCGCGCATCGTCGGACTCCTGATTTGTTGTTTTTGGAGTTGAACAATCGGTCCGACGATGTTCGCGCCACCCGGGCGTGGCGACAATGGCCAAAGCTGTCAATCTGGATGACCGGTTTGGCCGCAGGCCACAAGCACTACACCGGGGTTTCGATTGCTTCGCGGGTCAGCTTCAGGGCCAGGGCGGCCAAGGCCATCTCGCGTTCCTTGCGCAGGTTGGTGGCCTGGCGCAGGTACTCCTGATGCCCCAATGCCGCTTCGCTGGCGACGCTCGACTCCCACCGGGCTTCAACGGCTTCCCAGCTTTGCTGGAACGCTTCATCGATGGCGCCAAAGGCTTCGGGGTGCAGTTCGCGCAACGCGTCCACCCAGAACTCACGCTCACTGATGAAGACCACCCGCTCCTCGGACGCTTCGGCACTGATTACCTGCTGATAGGCTTTGTCCAGATCCGCCTGGGTGACACCGGCCAATGAGCCGAACAACATGTGCCGTGGCTGCCCCAACAGGTTCAGGCGCTCGGCCAGGCCGGTGCGGTAGGCCAGGCTCACTTCCACCTCCTCTTCGTCATGGGTCCCCCGCCACTGACCGTTTCCGTAGCGCTCATCCATCATCGCCCGGGCCAGGGCATTGACCTTTTCCAGGCGGAACAGGCGCTGGGCAAGCTGCAGCCGTTCGCTGCTGGTGGCTGCGGGTGCCCCGTTGTGGGTGAATTGCGACACATGCATCTGCACTTCAAGGTTGCTGAAACAGTGAGCCACACTGTCGGCGCAGGTACGTGGATCAGCGGCGATGTCGAAGAGGTCCTGACGAATGCGGTCATCCCCGGCTGCCGCGCCGATAACCCGCCAGACCCGCTCTGCCGTAGCCTGCGCAGCAGCCCTGAAATCGGCACTCTCGACCAGTTCGTCGAGCAAGCCGAAGAATGCATCGCTACCCGGTGTAGCGCGCAGCGTATCCCACTGCGCGCTGCGGGCCGCGTATTCAGTTTCATCAAGTGTGGCCAGCCACCGGCTGCCAGACAATGCAGGCTCGACATCTTCGATCGGTGCCAGCCGATGCCGACGCAACTGATCGTTCAGCATCACAGCCACCGGGTTGCCGGTCAGGACTATCACCTGGCGCCGTTGCACGGGCGAGTTCAGCAGCGCCGGCGTAACGGCTTCAATCTGGTTGTTGCGAAAATCGATGAGGGTGAGCCTTTCGCAGCGCTCGAGCCCCTCAGGCATGGCCCGCAATCCGGCGCTTCGTACAACCAGCGCCTGCAAATTGACCAGCTGTCCAACACGCAAGGTAACAGCGCCGATCGGGTTGTCACTCAGGTTCAGGTGGCGCAACGTGGTCAGACGTGCCAGCACATCGGCCTGTGCCTGGGTCAGGCGAAGGCGGTTGCCGGCCAGGATCAGCTCGCGCAGATCGGTAAGGCGCTCCAGGCCCTGTGGCAATGTGTGAAGGTCGTTGAAGCTCAGGTCCAGGCTCTTCAGGGAGGGGAAGTTTTCAAGGAAGCCTGCCGGCACCACCGTCAGTCTCAGATTGACCAAGGTCAAATGCGTCACATGAGAAAAATCGGTTCCTCCAGGAATGTCGGGCAGGTCGCCTAACGGCAAAGCGGCAAGGGCCAGGCGCATGCTCCAGCGCGCCTCCACATCGCCAGGTGCGCCCTCCACCCTTTCCACGATCCGTGGCCCCTCCAGCCGCCAGGTGCGGCGGAATTCATCGCTGGCCAGAGAGCGCAGCCGCCATTGCGCGGCATCCCCCTGCCGGGCCCAGGCTCTCAAGCTGCGGTCCAGCGCGTCATACTCCATTTCCTGACGCAGCAAGGTGGTAAAGGGGGATGACCTGCGCAGGAGCAGAAAGTGAATGAACCGCTCGACCTGAGCCTCGCTGAAGCCGGGATAGAGGCTGCGCACCCGGCGCCGCAACGTGGTCCCAGGTGAATCCAGGCATGACAGCACAGGGCCCAGGGGGTAGCCGACGCGGCCATCGTCCAGCCGCTGGATGGCCGCGCCCAGCGGCTTGGCTTCGCGCCAGCCCAGCAATGCCAGCAGGCCCTCACGATCCCGCGGCAACAAGGCCTGCATCCTTGCCCTGATATGGCCGGGTCCATTCTCACCGACCCCGCCCAGACGCTCTAGCATACTGCTCGATAGCGTAGCCGCCAGCACATCGAACAAGCCCTGCGGCTCGGCCACTTCAAGATCGCTGGCCAGGCCTCTTTCGTCATACAGTTGGAAGCTGCCGTCTGCCCACACCAGATCGAGGGTCTGCGATGCATCGCCAAAAGCCGGCAGCAACCGCGCCTGTACCGCACCGGTGGAGCTCCGCTCACGTAACACAAGATTGATCTGCCCGGCACTCAAACCCTGTCGCCGAAGCAGGGCAAACACCAAACGCACCAGGTCTGGGCCATAGCTGCCGTGCAGGAACAACGCCTCACGCATACGCACCAGGCGCACCTCCAGCAGCAGGCGCCGCGCCTGCTGGGCAAGGGCCAGTGGCAAGCGCAAGTCTTCGACCATGCGCTGGCGCATTTGCGGCGAAGCGGCCTTGAGCACGTCCAGTGCATAGGCTTTCGGCAGGCCGGGGAAATCGCGCCTGATCACGGCAAGTGCCGGATCGTCTGGCAGGCTGGCTTCGGCGAAATGGTCGAGCATGGGTTGGCGCAAGCGTTGCGCGGCATCGCTGATCGCCGCGAGCTGTGCGTCCGGCGCCTGCTCCTGCAGCGATAACCTGTCGAGGCACCACGTCAGCCGCTCGGCGTACTGCGGCCCTGCCCCAGCCGGGTCGAAAAATGCTTCATTCTCGCGCTGCACCTCGAAACGTCGCAGGGTGTCTCGTAGCCCGACCGGCAGCGGCCGGCTCTCCACCAGCAGCTGCCGCAGCTTCGCCTCGTCCACGCCAGCCACCAGCAGAATCTGCTCGACCTGTTCGGCACTCAGGGCCCTCGCAGCCGGCCACAGGCTGGTCAGCAGCCTGGAGCTGCCTTGCCATTCCAGCGGCCGGTCGTAACGCAACCACCAGCCACGCTCGCCATTGCCTCGCAACCCTGGGCCGAAGCGTTCGACACCGCCCTGGTGCAACAAGCGCCAGGTGCCATCGCCATCCTGGCGCACAGCGTAGAACGCCCCCTGATTGTGCCACCAGAGCTGATCGTCGCCAGAAAACAAGCCGTCGTGCCGCTCGGTCAGGGTAATGTCGGATGCCGCGGTGCGATACGGCGTCAGATCGTTCAGCCACAGGCGCTGCGAGCCCGACTCGGTAGTGACAGGCTCCAGGGTGTCGACGAAAGCACTGCGCAGGGCATGTACCCCCAATGTGGCAGTGCCCAGCAGCGCGACAGAGGCGGCAAGGCCCACCAGATGTTCCAGCGCCTCGTGCTGATGCCCCTGGGCCCAGTGATCGGCACCTTCATACACCTGGGTCAGCAATTGCCGGGCAAGGTCACCCAGCAGCACAGCATTGATGACGGGCACGAACAGCCCGGCAAGGCCCAGCAAGCCCAGCCCTGCGCCTTCCAGCGCAGCAAGCCGCTCAGCGCTGACGCGGCGGTCCACGTCGGCAGTGGGCACTGCGAGGAAGCGAGCGTCTTCCCTGATACGCCGGGCGTGTCGCCTGGCCATGGCGGTGAAGACATCATCCTTTATCGCTAGCCAGGTCGGTTGCAGATCGGGTTCATCGTCGCTCATGCGCTTGCCCAGCAACGTCAGGAAAGCTGCCCGCTCATGCAATGCGATACGCTGGACGAATGCACTTCTGAAAGCCTTACCCCGCATGCTCCGCACCAGCGCACTATTGACCGCATCCCAGTCCGCAAAACGCCGCAAGGGCTGCTCATGGTCATCAGGCAAGTAGATGATCACCCCCTTGAGTCTGTCCGGCGGGCCACCCGGGATATCACTCTGGCGTCGCGGCGGTTCGATCAACTCAAAGGCCATGGCGCCATCGACCTGGCAATCGAGAACCCGCAAAGCCCTGGCAACACCACTCCAGCCCTGAGCATGTCGGGCAGCCCTGCCTTGGATGAGCAGGCGAAGCATGTTCAGATCACTGCTCTGGAGTTGCTTTCGCAATGCGGCGATTTCCACCACCAGCGCCAGACGGGTGCGCAGATCGTTAGCCAGGGCCGTGGAAAAATCCCCAGTCAGCACCTGGTCAAGATGCTGCTGGTACGCACCGCCAACATCAGCCTCACGACACAGGCTGACCAGGTCATCGATCTGCCAGCTCAGCACCTGTGCCGATGAGCCTTCGGCCGGCTGCTGCTTGATGACCGCCGTCAGCTCGAAGAACGATTCGCCATCCGTGAAGTTCTGCAAGAGTGTCTGCAGCAGCGGCTGGTAGACCAGCACCTGTTCATAATCAGGGGGCAACACGCCCAAACCCGGGTCAAAAGGCCGCGGGCTGAGGCGAAGGCGTTCTTCACGCCACACCACGTTGTCCAGATCCAGCTGCATCTGCAGCTTCGCTTCGATGGCAGGGTTCAGGCGCTCTTTGGCGAAGCGGTCCAGCGGTTGCAGGCGTTTCAGCCGTGCGGTCAGCATGCTGCGGCTCGCCAGGTGATCAGCCACCGTTGCGCGCAGTGCCTTGATCGGTTCGGCCCCTGCTTTGCTCAGCCAATCAGGCAGTATTTCGACGATGAAATCGTTGACCGGGTGGGCGAGCTTGGGGTGTTCACTCGGTTGAAGCATGGCGATCTCCAGGCAATGACAAAGGCGATCAAATTGCGCCTGCACGAGCACGTCGTGCAGGAGGAATTTCGCCTAGGGATGCTCGCCTGCGGCCGCTCGGGAAGTCCCCTGTTGCGAGGCTTTCAGCTCATCCTGGGTGAGCCGCAGAGCAAGCGCATCGAAGGCTTGCTCGGTATCCCGGCGCAGCTGTTCGTAGCGCTGGGCATAAGCGCCGCTACCCAGTGTTTCTTTGCCTTCGTCCAAGGCGTCCAACTGCTGGTCGAAGTTGTCGGAGATCTGCTTGAACTGCTCGGGGTATCGCTCACGCAGGTACGCGATCCAGTAGTCGCGCTGGCTGATGTAACGCGCCCGCTCATCAGTTGCTTCAGCAGTATGGACTGCCTGGTAGGCACGATTCAGATCGTTTTGCGTCACGCCGGCAATTGCACTGAACTGCAGGGTCCGTGGCTGCCCGATCAGGTTCAGGCTGCCCGCCAGGCCCGTGCGATAAGCCAGGTTGACCTCGACCTCATCCAGGCCAGATTCACTTGCCTGGCGAACCAGGAATTCATTACGCGCGAAGGCTTCAACCTGATCGAGACGGAAAAGACGCTGGGCCAACTGCAAGCGCTCATCACGCGTAGCGAGCGGAGCCCCCCCATAAGTCGCCTGGAGGACCCGCATGCGCACTTCGAGCTGGCTGAAACAGTGCGCGACGCTGTCGACACAGGTACGCGGGTCTGCGGCCCGCTCGAACAACTCCTCACGGATCACGGCGCTGTTGTTCGCGGCGTCGATCATCGACCACACCCTGCGCGACAGGTCAGCCCTTGCCAGACGAAAATCAGAGCTCTCGGTCAGCTCTGCCAGAAGCTGGAAGAACTGGGTGTTTCCTGGCTCCCCCTGCAAAGCATCCCATTGCGTGGCATTGGCTGCCTGCTCGGCATCAGCAAGTGTTCCAAGCCAGGCAGTGCGGCCTTGCAAGGGATTGGCAACGCCCGCTTGCACACCGGCATCGAATGCCTGGCCCTGAGCATGGAGCCGCTCACGGTCAGCCACGGACAGCGGATTGCCATCGACCCACACCGCCCGGCGCAAGGCCAGCGGGGCGTCGAGCAGCGCCTGGGGCAGACTGGATATCTGGTTGCCACGCAGATCGACATACTCGAGCAGACCACACCACTCCAGCCCCCTTGGCACAGCGTGAAGCCCTGCCCGATTCAGATGAAGCTCACGCAGGCGCGACAACTGATTGAAGCTCAAGTTGATCGAGCCCAATGTGTTCTCACTCAAGTCCAGAATGCGCAGGCGGCCCAAGCCGGCCAGCGCGTCGACGTGTGGCACCGTCAAGCGAATCCGGTTGCGCGGCAGGCGCAGGTGGCGCAGGTGCGACAACCCCGCAAGGCCTTCTGGAATTGCGCGCAAGGCATTGTTGCTCAGGTCCAGCCGGCGCAATTCGGGAAAGGTGTGCAGAAAACCGCTGGGAAGCGACTCCAGGCGCAGCCCGACCAGCACCATGTCAGTAATGTGGGCAAAGTCCGTACCCACGGGCAGTTCAGGCAAACTGCCAGCCGGCACACCGACGATGCTGAGCCGCATGCCGCCTGGCTGACCGTTGCGGTAGACCACACGCTCGCCCTCAAGACGCCAGGCCCGCAGAAATGCATCGGCAACCGCTTGTCGGTGACTACGGCTGGGGTCGCCAACGGCGTCAGTCCAGAGCCGCAAACTTTGCGCAAGCTGTCGATAGTCTTGCTCTTGCCGCAACAACGTGGCATAGACCGACTGCGAATGAGTCAACATCAACTGCAGGTAGCGTTCTATCTCTTCATCGTCGAACGACGGATAGAGGCTACCGATACGGCGGCGCAGTATCGCACCCTGCCCGGGGCTTGAATGCCCTCGCCCACTGAGCAGATAGCCCACTCGACCATCGTCCAGGCGACGCATGGCGGATGCCAAAGGCCTGGCCTCACGCCAACCAAGCAGCCTTATCAGTTCCAGGCGTTTGCGTGGCAGCCACGCCTGTAACGATGCACGGATACGCCCGCAGACGTCTTCGCCGGTCCACCCTTGCTGTTGCAGGAAAACGGAGGGCAAACAGGCTGCGAGTACCTCGAAAAGCCCCTGAGGTTGCGCGACTTCGATCTCGCTGGCACGGCCCATGGCGTCGAACAGTTCGAAACTGCCGTCACGCCAGACCATTTCCGTGATGAGTTGAGCACCCGTGCGCTCAGGGAAGAGCCGCTCCAACACCGGTCCGGTAGCTGAACGCTCGCGCAAGACCAGATTCATCCCACCCGGTGCCAAACCGTGGCGGCGGAGCAAGGAGAACGCCAGGGTTACCCCATCGGCACGGTAGCTGTTACGTAGAAAAAGCACTTCGCGCGCCCTGGTCAGGCGGGCCTGCTGCAGCACGCCACGGGCCCGCTCGGCCAATGCCAGCGGCACGCGCGCTGCACTTGCCATGCGTTCGCACAATTCGGCACCGGCGCTCTTCAGCAAATCCAGCGCGTAAGCATCTGGCAGCCCGGGGAAGCTGCCCTGGAGCGTGGCCAGCAGCGGATCATGTGCAAGGTAACGCTCGGCGAAATGCTCCAGCATCGGGCCGCGCAGCGCCTCGGCCGACGCAAGGATCGACTGGTATTGCTCTGTCAGGCTTTCCCCATGCAGGTTCAACCTGTCGATACACCACTGCAACGCTTCGCTGTCATTGCCTGGCACATCCGCTTGCGCGAAGAACGCTTCGACCCGGGCATCGGCAGCAAAGCGCTCCAACGTATCGCGCAGGCTGATCGGCAAGGGCCGCCCTTCCACCCACAACCCACGCAAATGCGCCTCGTCGATATCCGCAACCATCAGGATTTGCGCGATCCGCGCCGGGTCAAGTTCCCTAGCGCCGGGCCACAGGCGCTTGAGCATCATCTCGGCCCCCTGCCACGTCAACGGCCGCTCCCAGGCAAGCCGCCAGGCACGCTCACCATTGCCTTCCAGTGCGGGCCCGAACACCTTTGGCCCGTCGCGATGCAGCAATCGCCAAGTGCCCGTCGCATCGCGGCGTACCCTGTAGAGCACACCATCGCGCCGCCACCCGTGCGCGTGGCCGTCACTGAACAGGCCATTGTCCAGCTCGGTCAAGGACGCCGTGAACGAGCGCCCCTCATAGGGCTGCAAGTCGAAGCGCCAAAGTCGTTGCTGGCCCGACTCGGTGACAACCGGCTCCATCTGCTCGACAAACGCACTGCGCAGTGCCCTATCGCCGGCAACGACAGCAGCCCCAGTAGCGAGTGTCGCGGCGATCTCGAGCAGGTGCTCCATCGCCTCATGTTGATGTCCCTGCGCCCAGTCTCCAACACCCTCGAACACATCAGCGAGCAGCCGCCGGGCCAAGTCAGCCAGCAGCAACGCGCCAACGGTCGGCACGAACAGCCCCACCAGATTCAGCAGCACCAGGCCCGCCGTTTCCAGTGCTGCCAATCGAGCTGCGGCCGTCCGCGCACTGGCCCGCTCCGTCGGTACAGCCAGGAATGCAGCATCCGCCTCGATACGTTGCACATGCCTGCTCGCCATGCCGGCGAAGACTTCAACGTCCATGGCAAGCCGTCCAGGCTCAAGGTCAGGCTCGTCGTCATTCATGCGCTTGCGCAGCAATGTCCGATAGCCGAGCTGGTTTTCCAGGCCAATGCGCCGAGCGAAAGCCTTTTCAAATTCGGCACCGTTCATGAGCTTGGCCAAGGCGCGGTTTGCCGCTGACCAGTCGTCGAACCGGTGAAAGGGATGCTCCTGATCATCTGGCAGGTAGAGCAGCACCGCCTGTAAACGATCCGGATTGAAAATCAGGCCAGGTATACCGCTCACAGTGCCGGTCAATTCGAATGCCAGTGCGCCATTCACTGTCTGGCCAAGCACCTGCAAGGCACCCATGCCCAGGCGCAGGCTCGAAGGCAGTTGCACCGTTTCACCCCGGCCGATCTGGCGCAGCATCCGCAGATCGCTGCCTGCCAATTGGCCCTTCAAGGCCGCGACCTCGACGGCTACCGCCAGGCCCAGCCGCGTCTCCTTGGCCAACTGGCGCTTGAAAGCAGGCGTCAACGTTTGTTTCAGATGCTCCTGGTAGGCTTTGCCCACATCCACCTTGCGGCACAGCGTGACGATGTCGTCGATCCGCTGGGTGAGGATATGCTCGCCTTCACCGGCAGCCTGCGCCTCACTGATCACCGCAGTCTGGTCGAAGTAGGACTCGCTGTCCTTGAAGTTCTGCAAGAGTTTCTGCAACAGCGGCACGGTCACGAAATACGACTCGAAATTGCGCACTGCACCCTGGACCACTTCCAGTCGGCGGCGCTCCTCCCGCCATCGAGCCTTGCTCACATCGATATCCAGCTGCAGTTGGTCTTTCAGCGCCTTCTCCAGACGCTCGGCGGCGAAGCGCTCGAGCGGTTGCAGTTTGCTCAAGAGCGCCACCATGGCCTTCTGGCTTTGCAGGTGCGCTGTCATGCAGGCACGCAAGGCCTGGATCTGTGCATGCGTGGCGCTTTTCAGCCAAGAGGGCAAAAGTTCGCCGATGAAGTCATCAGCCGGGTGCAGCAGTTTCGCAGGGACCTGGTCGGGCATGGTCGACTACCTCAGGATGGTTCGACCTGCCAGCCTGCGCCCGTTCAGGGCAGCCCGATAGCAGGAAGACCTGGCCCCTCAGCGCTGCCCATCACGCGCCTGATTCAGGGCTCGGTAGTGCCCCGGGTTGCAGCCGAACCATTTGCGAAATGCCTTGTAGAACGAACTGCTGTCGGCGAAACCCAGGCGCTCGGCGATCTCGGCCATGGGCCGCTCACCCTGGCTCAGCCAGGCAATGGCCAACTCACGCCGCACGCTGTCCTTGAGCCCTTGGTAAGTCTGCCCCTCCTCGCCCAGGCGGCGGCGCAGGGTCGAGGGCGACAGGCCCAGTTGCCGGGCCACGGCATCGGCGTCGGGCCACGCCGCCGGGTCCAGGTGCAGCAGGTTGGTGCGGATGCGCCGGCCCAGGCTGGCCGGGTCACGGTACTTGACCAGGATGTTGCCAGGCGCTTCGGCCAGAAACCGTTGCAGGTCATTGGCCGTGCGCCGCAGCGGCAGGTCGAGGCTATCGGCGGCGATGATCATGCGCGTGCACGGGCGGCCGAACTGCAGGTTCTCCGAAAACATCACCCGGTAATCATCGCAGAACGGCGGCTCCGCACAGCGCAGGTCGATGGCCAGGATGGGAATGCGTCGCCCCGCCAGCCAACAGGCCACACCATGCACGATCATCCAGAAAGTGAAGTAGGTGAAGGCACGCCGCGGGTCGTCACGGGGCTCGTTGATCACTATCTCGGCCAGGCTCTGCTGCCGCACCAGGCTCGGCTGCAAGTCTTCGAGCATCAGTGCAAGAAACGCCAGCAGGGTATCCAGGCCTTCGCCCAGGGTCGGCTGGGCCATGCTCGCCCGGCACATGAACGCCAGGCTGCCGCTGCGCAGGCCACGTGGGTCCATGGCGAAGAACTCGTCATTGCAGCGCCGCGCCAACAGCCGCCAGAGGCTTGCATAGGATTCGGCGCTGACCCGCGCCTCTGGCCGCTCGAGTTGGCCGATATCGATACCGGCGCGGGCCAGCAAGCCAGCATCGGGTTGCCCGGCCGGGCAGGTCTGCAACAGTGCCTCGCGCACCAGTTGCATGGAGATGGTGTCTTTCTCGCTCATCGGCCGTCCAGTCTGCTCTATGCCGGCCATCTTAGGCCCGCCGGGGAAAAACGCCAGCCCTGGTTCACAGGCTTTCAGCCAGCCCCAGGAAGGCCTGGATCAGGCGCAGTTCACGCCGCCGTTCCAGGCAGCCGAGCATGTGCTGATTGACCAGCCCTGCCCCGGCCAGTGGGCGTGCCACGACTCTCGGGTCATGGGCCACTTCAGTAGATGAGACCACGCCAATGCCCAGTTCCGACGCCACCGCCTCGGTGACCGCCTCGCGGCTATCCAGTTCCAGCAGCACCCTCGGCTGCACAGCCGCCTTGCTACAGGCCTGATCGAAGGTGCGGCGGGTGGTGGAGCTCGGCTCGCGCAGCACCATGATCTGCTGATGCAGCTCGGCCAATGGCAAGTCGCCCGTGCCGCTGGCCCAGGCATGCCCGACCGGCAGCAAGGCGCACAGGCGCGACTCGCAGAGGTTCTGCAGATGCAGGCCCTTGCGCGGCTCGATCTCGGTCAGCACCGCAACGTCGGCATGCTCGCTGAGCAACGCACTCAAGGTTTCCTGAGCATTGCCCAGGCGCAGGTTGACGGTGATGCCCGGGTAACGTTCGCGCAGCAAAGCCAGCATCGGCATGACCCGGTGCGGGCCGTCAGCAGCCACTTCCAGGCGACCTGTCAGCAACTGCCGGTTGGCTTCGAGCATGGCCTGGGCTTCCTCGGCCAGGCCGAACATGGCGCGGGTGATGGCCGCCAGGCGCGTGCCCTCTTCGGTCAACTCGACGCGCCTGGCAGTGCGCCGCAGCAAGGTGATCTGGTAGTGCTCTTCCAGCGCCTTGACGTGCCCGGTGACCGCCGGCTGGCTGATGAACAGACGCGCAGCGGCGCGGGTGAAGCTGCCTTCACGGGCCACGGCATCGAAAGCACGTAACTGGAACAGGTTCATTGGTATCGGCCTTACTTATAGCTCGGATAACAACAAACAATTTGATTGATGACAGGGCTAATTGCAACCTAGGCCCCGTAGTTTCACTCCACCGCTTGCGAGGAATAACGGAATGAGCAATGCCCCGATACTGCTGACCCCAGGCCCGCTGACCACTTCAATCCGCACCCGCCAAGCCATGCTGGTGGACTGGGGTTCCTGGGACCGCGACTTCAACCAGCTGACCGCCAGCGTGTGCGAGCAACTGCTGGCGATCATCGACGGTAGCGCCAGCCACCACTGCGTGCCCCTGCAAGGCAGCGGCACTTTCGCCGTGGAAGCCGCCATTGGCACACTGGTGCCTCGCGACGGCAAGGTGCTGGTACTGATCAACGGCGCCTACGGCCAGCGCCTGGCGAAGATCTGCAAAGTGCTGGGCCGCGCCTTCAGCACCTTCGAAACCGCCGAAGACCAGCCCACCACTGCTGCCGATGTCGACCGCCTGCTGGCCGCCGACCCGGCCGTAACCCACGTCGCGCTGATCCACTGTGAAACCAGCACGGGCATTCTCAACCCGCTGGCGGAAATCGCCCAAGTCATCAAAGGTCACGGCAAGCGCCTGATCATCGACGCCATGAGTTCGTTCGGCGCACTGCCCATCGATGCCCGTGAAATCCCCTTCGAAGCGCTGATAGCGGCCTCAGGCAAATGCCTGGAAGGCGTGCCGGGCATGGGCTTCGTCTTTGCCGAAAAAGCTGCCCTGGCCGCCGCCGAAGGCAATGCCCACTCGCTGGCCATGGACTTGCACGACCAGCACGCCTACATGGCCAAGACCGGCCAGTGGCGCTTCACCCCGCCAACCCACGTGGTCGCCGCCCTGCATGAAGCGCTGCAGCAATATAACGAGGAAGGTGGGCTGCCCGCCCGCCACCAACGCTACGCCGACAACTGCAAGGCACTGCTCGAAGGCATGGCCGCCATTGGCCTGCGCAGTTTCCTGCCGGCCGAGATCCAGGCACCGATCATCGTCACCTTCCACGCGCCGAAGGACGCCCGCTACCAGTTCAAGGACTTCTACGAGCGGGTCAAGGCCAAGGGCTTCATCCTCTACCCAGGCAAGCTGACCCAGGTCGAAACCTTCCGCGTCGGCTGCATCGGCGTGGTCGGTGCCGAGGGCATGCAGGCCGCCGTGAATGCCGTGGCCGAAGTGCTGCGGGAAATGGAAGTGCTGGACATCTAACCCTTTGCCCACCCGATTTCAGGAATAAGCGCACATGAACTACAGCAACCCCACCCAGCTGCAAGCCGCCATCCTCGACTGGGCCGGCACCGTGGTCGATTTCGGTTCCTTCGCCCCCACTCAGATCTTCGTTGAAGCCTTCGCCGAGTTCGACGTGCAGGTTTCCATCGAGGAGGCCCGTGGCCCGATGGGCATGGGCAAGTGGGATCACATCCGTACCCTGTGCGACGTGCCGGAAATCGCCGAGCGCTACCGCAAGGTGTTCGGCCGCACGCCGACCGACGATGACGTCACCGCTATCTACAACCGCTTCATGCCGCTGCAGATCGAGAAGATCGCCGTGCACTCGGCGCTGATCCCCGGCGCCCTGGAAACCCTTACCGGCCTGCGCCAGGGCGGCCTGAAGATCGGTTCGTGCTCGGGCTACCCGAAGGTGGTGATGGACAAGGTAGTGGAACTGGCGGCGCAGAACGGCTACGTTGCCGACCACGTGGTGGCTACCGACGAAACCCCGAATGGCCGGCCGTGGCCGGCCCAGGCGCTGGCCAACGTGATTGCCCTGGGCATCGACGATGTGGCGGCGTGCGTGAAGGTCGACGATACCGTGCCGGGCATACTCGAAGGGCGCCGTGCCGGCATGTGGACCGTGGCGCTGGTGTGCTCGGGCAATGCCCTGGGGTTGACCTGGGAGGGTTACCGGGCCTTGAGCGCCGAGAAGCTGGAAAGTGAGCGCAAACGCATTCACCAGCTGTTTGCCGGGTCGCGGCCACATTACCTGATCGACACCATCAATGAACTGCCAGAGGTGATTGCCGATATCAACCGCCGCCTGGCCAACGGCGAGATGCCACAGGCGTCCTGACCGATCGCTGCCGTGCCCCCTCGTGGCAAAGCCCGCGCCAACAGGTTCACCAGCAACCCTGTTGGCGCGGGCTTTCTCGCACGTCTCGTTCAGCCCCTGCTTCGCCCCAGGCTGCGAATGGCCTGCAAGGTAAGTTGCAACCTCAAGGCATGGGTATCGGCATCCTGCTCGTTGTCCAAGAGATCAAGATGGAACCGGTACTCCGCCTCGCCCAACTGCCCGCGCTGCCCTTCGATCAGGTTAAGCCGTTGCTGATACAGTTGGGTCAAGTTACTGAAGGCGTCAGCATTCACCAGTGCCACATAACGTTGCCAGAACGACCGGCGGCACAGGCTGGCTGCCAGGGCCTCGTCCGTTTCGATCACACGTAACGCGCGAACGGCCTCGAGCAACTGCTCACCGGTTATCCGGCCGTCCTGTGACTCTCGCATTGCCAATGGCTGTTCAGGCAGGTTCAAACGCTGGCGAAGACGCACCCGATAGCCCAGGACAATGGCCGTGCGGTCTACACGGCTGCGCAAGGCTAAACGCCGAGCGACCTCCCGCCGAGCGTGCTGATCGAGAAAGTCCAGACGCATCAGCGCCCGCCCCAGCTCCAACAGTTCGATACCACTGCCGACAGCCACGCGGCCAGTGGCCCGCGCAACGCGCAAGCGCAATGACAACTGGCTGAAGCGCTCGATGGCCGCATTATCGTCGGCTATTGGTTGCGCCATCAGCGCATCGATTTCCTGGCGGAATTCGGCATTGCTTTCCCTCTCGGCCAGCACACTCCAACCCCGCTCGAGCAGGTGCGACTGCGGCCAACTGAAACCGGCGAATTCAATCAAGTCGCCCAGCAGCGCCTCAAGCCTTGCCCCTTGCTCAGTGGCCTGCAACCTGTTCCACAGCTGGCTGCGACTACCCGGCGCCTCGGCGTGCTCCCCGACCCACCATTGACGAACAGCGGCCGCCGACCTGGGCAGTTCATAGGGCTCTTCCGAGATGCTTTCCAAGGCATAGAAGCGCTGCACGGCCCCGCTGCTGATCGGGTTGCCATCAAGCTGGATCACACGGCGAAACTCATAAGGCATCTGCAGCAAGGCATCCGGGGCATCCTGCAGTTGGTTGTCGCGCAGGTCTGCTACCTCGAGGAAACCACAGAGCTCCAGCCCTGTCGGCCAGGCACCCAGGCGACAGTTGCGCAAATAAAGGCTCACCAGATGGGGCAAATGATTGAACTTCATTGCAAATTGACCCAGTGGGTTCTGACTGAGGTCGAGATGGGTGAGGCGCGGCAACCCGGTCAATGCTTGCTGGGCTGCGGCATCCAGCCGAATATTGTTACGCGCCAGGCGTAACTCGCGCAGTCCGGTGAGGTAGGAGATGCCCGCTGGCAAGCGCAACAAGCCATTGCCGGCCATGTTCAGGACCTGCAGGTGGGTGAACGTGCCGATGAACTGCGCCGGCACTTCGGTGATTGCCGTACCACTTACCACCAAGGAGGTGATGTAGGTGAAGTCCAGTTGTAACGGAAACTCTGGAAGGGTGGTGATATTGAGGTCGGTCAAGGTCAAGCGTTGCCCTGCCACACCTCGATCATTCGCAGGCACCGGTTCGGCCTGTGCAGCCCAAGCCCTGCGCAGGCGCTGGACAACGTGTCCACGGATCTGCCGCCGGGCATCGTTGAGCTCGCTGCCTTGCCAGCGCTGCAGCGCCCTCTCCAGCTGCTCGTGGTCGTGCTGCAGCCCAAGCAAGAGTTCATACGCCGACGCCCGCCCTGCGAGCAAACGGTGCAGTTCCGCATCGATTTGCGCCTCGCTCAAGCCCGGGAAATACCGGCGCATACCCTCTCGCAGCACATCTCTGGAGCTCCTGCGCTGGCCTGCACCGCGCCCGCTGAGCAGATAACCGACGCGACCGTCTTCCAGGCGTTGCCCGGGGTTGAGCCAGCGCTCCCGGTCAGGCCATTCCAGAAAACGTGCAATTTCCTCATGGCTTGCGGGCAACTGCTCCAGTGCAAGAGCCCGTAGCGTCTGACTGACCGGCTCGTCCCCCTGAATTCCCAGTTCAACCTGCTGACCGGGCGACAACAAGGCGGCGATGACTTCGAAGAGATCCCCTGGGTCGTTGACAGAAAGCGCAAGCGTGCTGCCATCACTGGTGAAGGCATTGAACTGTCCATCCTGGCGTACCAGTTCCCGCAATGGCGTCCCTTGCTCCTGCGCCACCAGACTGGCCACTATGCGCCCGTCCACTTCACCTTCACGCAGGTTGATGTTGAGCGTCTGCGGGCCCAGTTGATTGATCAATGCGAAGATCAACTCACCGGTTTCAGTGGAATATGCGCTGGCCAGGTAAAGCCCGGCCAACGCCTTGCTGATCCTCGCCACTCGCAGTAACGAAGCCGCTCTGCGCGCCATTGCCAGGGGTAGCTTGCCAGTCCTTAGCGCTTCATGGCGCTCAACCGTGCCGGCCTCGGCTTCCAACCGCTTGGCAAACGCACCTCCCAAACCAGGGAAATCTTTGTACAGCAGCGTCAGCAGTGGTTCATTGCCAACAGACTCCAGGCGCGTCAGATGTGTGTATAGCTGCCCACGCAGTTTCAGCTTTGCCGCCTGCACTTGTGCAACGCCCTTGCCCACATCGGGTAATGCCTCGCACCAAGCCAGTAACTGCTCGTCCTGTTCATCAAGGCGTTTGTACTGCAAATGCTCGAAGAAACGTTCGATCTGCTCGTCTGCTTCAAAGCTGCGTAGCGACTCACGCAGGTTGACGGGCAGTACCCGGTTTTCCATCAGGATGCCACGCAGTTCGTCTTGATCGACCCCTGCCACGTTCAGTATCTGCGCGGCTCGCTGGGCATCGACCATCGGGTGGCGTGGCCACAGCCGATCGAGCATCCGGCTGCTGTCATCCCACTCCCAGGGCCGTTCGCATATCGGCCGCCAGCAGCGCTCATCGTTATGCAGCACGATTGGCTCGTAGGCCCCCGAACGCCGTTGGTGACGCAACCGATAAGGGCCTTCTGGGTCGGGCCGATGCACTTCATAGTAACGTGAACCGGAGCGCAACCAACGCTGCTTGCCATCGCCATACAGGCCATCGGGGTGCAGGACGATGTTCTCGGGTACCGACTCGTAAGGCACGAGGCTGTTGTCCCACAGGCGCGCAACGCCAGTTCTCACATTGACAGGCTCCATGGCAGCAACCAGGGCACTGCGCACGACACTCACGCCAATCACGGTCGCCGTGGTGGCCGCCAGCGCTTCAGCCACACCCAGCATATGCTCCAAGGCTTCATGGCGGTGGCCCTCATACCAGTCCTGCGCGCCCTCGAACACATCGCCCAAGGTCTGCAATACCAGTTGCCCCAGCATCACAGCCCCCACCACCGGGATAAACAACCCTGCCAGATTGGTCAGGTTCAAGCCTGCTGACTTCCAGGCCTCATGCCTGGCACGGGCGGCTCGGGCGTCGGCTTCGGCGGTTGGCACCAGCAGCAACCGCGCATCGTCCTTGGTGCGCTTGACTTGGCCACTGGCCAGCGCTGCAAAGATACTGCCTTCAACCACGATACCTTGCATTTCAAGGTCAGGCTTCGGGTCTTTCAGACGCTTGCCGAGCCGCTCGACAAAATCGGCGCGGGTGCGCAGGCTGATCAATTGGGAGAAAAAGGAGTGATAGGTTTCGCCTTGCAGCAACGTGACCAGGGTGCTGTTCAACGACGCTTCATCAGCAAAATAGCGCAATGCCTGCAGCGGGTCGCCTGGCAAATAGAGGAGGATCCCCGTCTGCTGCCCTTCCACATTGCGCAAGCGGACAAGCATGCCATCGCTGGCCACCTGACCGAGCACCTTCAATGTTCCGCCATAAGCGCGCAGCCCCGAATGCTGGAGGTGTATCTGCTCGCGAGTCATCTCCAGCAGTGCGACCTCGACATCAGCTGATATATCGCCTTTCATCGCGGCAATCTTGCTGGCCAAGGCCAGACCGGAACGCTTGTCCTCGGCCAGAATGCTCAGGGCGGCCGAGCCGAATACTTCATCCAGCCTTTCCTGGTATTTTTTACCTGCATCCAGCTTGCGGCACTCGGACGCGATCTGCGTCGCCGAGATCGACAGCACTTCATCGTGCCCCGGCGCAACCAGCCCAGACCCTTCATAAAATGAGCCATCAGCCTCAAAGTTGCTCATCAACCTCAAGGCGCCGTTGCTGCGTAAAGCCTTGTAACCAAACTGCTGCATGTCGCTACTGCCAAGCCTACCGACCCAGGGCGTCACCACCAGCCACTCGAGCGCTGAAAACGCCACCCCCTTGGGCAGTGGCTTGGCCAATAACGATTCAAGGTGCTTTTCGGCAAATACATCCAAAGGTTCAAGCTTGAGGGTGAGCCCACGCAAGCGTGCCTGGCTGGACTGGTGGGTTTTGAAGGCAGTGCGCAACGCTGCCAACTGGGCGTGAGGGGCATGCCTCAACCAGGCGGGCAGCCTTGCGCCAATGAAGTCATTGGTGGCGACGTCGATCTTATCTTCGACCGAGCGCACCGCCGCGGAATTGTTGATCATGGTCACTCCAGCGATCAGCTTCAGGAGTGCCAATACTGTTGGAAACCAGCGGTATCACTTCAGCTGGAATGGATGCCGCGAACACAGCTGACGAGGCCAGACCGGGCATCCTCCCGCGGGCGGTTCAGACCGCCCGGTTCAGTTTCACCCAGGAAGCGAACTTGTCGATGAAGCCCTGCAGGAACGGCCGCGTCTTGTCGCTGAGTTTGCCACTGTCCTCGAACAGGCTCGCCGCACCACCGATGTAGGCCTCGGGCATCTGCATGCAGGGCATGTCCAGAAACACCAGCGACTGGCGCACGGCATGGTTGGCGCCAAACCCGCCAATGGCCCCTGGCGAGACGCTCACCACCGCCGCCGGCTTGCCGCTCCAGGCGCTCTGCCCATAAGGCCGAGAGCCCACGTCGATGGCGTTCTTCAGGCAGCCCGGTACCGAGCGGTTGTACTCCGGGGTGACGAACAGTACCGCATCGCTGTGGCGGATCTCATCGCGAAAGCGCTTCCAGGGCGCGGGTACGCCCTCGGCCTCGACATCCTCGTTGTACAGCGGCAAGTCGCCGATTTCGACGATCTTCAGGGCTAGGCTGGACGGCGCCAGCTCCGAAAGTGCGCGGGCCACCTTGCGGTTGTAGGAGTCCTTGCGCAAGCTGCCGACGACGACCGCTACCGAATACACCTGGCTCATGGCGATTTCCAACCTTTGCTGGGAAAAGAGACGTCAGTAGTTATAGATGACCGTTCCTCGGCGGCCTGGTTTTTTTTCCACCCTTGGAAAACTTCCTGATGCCTTTCACGGTCTATCCCTGCAGACATTTCCCACGTAATTCAGAGGTTTCCCCCCAAATGGCAGCAGTAATGGTCGGCCAGTTCCACGCCCGTGACGCCGAAGGCCGCATCTACCCCGTCCACGAATTCCAGGAGTCCACCCTCCAAGCGGACGGCAGTGCAGTGGGTGCCCCGATCACCACCTACCGCCTGGCTATCGGCGATCGCGTCAATCATCTGGGTGAAGACCGTTTCGAACTGGCGCAGACCGGCGTCGAGATCATTCGCATTCCTTGATGCAGTCCACCGTGTACTGGCCGCCATCGTTCTGCAGGCCATGCACATCGGCAACGAAACCCGGAAAACCGCTATTGAACGCCCGGGCAAACGCCAGATAGTCGAGGATCGAGCGGGTTGCTTCGGTGAACCGCTCACCTGGCATGATCAGCGCAATCCCCGGCGGGTACGGCACCAGCATCACCGCCGCGACCCGGCCCGGTAAGGCCTCGATCGGCACCGCCTCCACCTCTCCCCGCACCATCTGGTCATACGCCCGCGCCGGGCTCACGGCCACTTCCGGCAGGCGCGTGAACAACCGCTTGAGCTGCTTGGCCGTAGCGTTGGCGCGGTAGCAGTCATGCAGCTGGTCACACAAGTCGCGCAGGCCCAGGCCTTGATAGCGTGAAGCATCGACGGCAACCACGCTGGGCAGGCAGGCACTGAGTGCGCTGTTGCCGTCGTAATGGCGTTTGAACTCCAACAACTCCGTCAGCAAGGTACTCCACTTGCCCTTGGTGATACCCATCGAGAACAACACGAGAAAGCTGTACAGGCCGGTCTTTTCCACTACCAGCCCGCGCTCCCAGAGGAACTTGCTGACCACGGCCGCGGGGATGCCATGCTCACCCAACACCCCACCGGCACTGAGCCCGGGCATCACCAGGGTGACCTTCAGCGGGTCGAGCAGTACGTAGTCGTCGTTGACCTCGGCAAAACCGTGCCACCCTGCCCCCGGTTGCAGCAACCAGTCGCGCACGGCCAGCCGATGGATGCCCTCCGCCACCGGCGGCTGCCAGATGCTGAACCACCAGTCGTCTGCCGCGATATGCTCGCGCAGGTTGGCCAGAGCGCGACGAAAACTCAGGGCTTCATCGAACATTTCCTGCAGCAGCGAACGCCCAGCCGGGCCTTCCATCATGGCCGAAGCCACGTCGAGCGAGGCGAGAATGCTGTATTGCGGTGAAGTGGAGATATGCATCATGAAGGCTTCATTGAAGCGGTCACGGTCCAGCTGACGTTGGGCGCCATCCTGCACGTGAATCATCGAAGCCTGGCTGAAGGCCGCGAGCAGCTTGTGCGTCGAATGGGTGCTGAACACCAGTGGGCTACCCGCGCTGCAGGCCGTTCCCATGGCGTAGCGACCCTCAAAGAATTCGTGGAACGCCGCATAGGCGAACCAGGCTTCATCGAAGTGCAACACCTCGACACTGGTGCCCAGCGCCTGCTTGATCATGCCGGCGTTGTAACAAAGCCCGTCGTAGGTCGAGTTGGTCACCACCGCCAGCTTGATCCGCGGCTCACGCCCCTTGGCCAATGGGTGGGCCTGCACCTTGGCCTGGATTGACTCAGGGCTGAACTCACTCAACGGAATCGGGCCGATGATGCCCAGTTCGTTGCGCTCGGGGCACAGGTAGATGGGAATGGCGCCGGTCATGATGATGGCGTGGACCACTGACTTGTGGCAGTTGCGGTCCACCAATACCAGGTCGTCACGGCCGACCATGGCGTGCCAGACGATCTTGTTGGCGGTGGAAGTGCCATTGATCACGAAAAAGGTGTGATCGGCGCCGAAATTGCGCGCTGCGCGGGCCTCGGCAGCGGCCAGAGGGCCGGTATGGTCGAGCAGCGAACCCAGCTCAGGCACCGAGACCGACAGGTCCGAACGCAGCGTGTTCTCACCGAAGAACTGGTGAAACGCCTGGCCTACCGGGCTCTTGCGGTAGGCCACGCCCCCACCGTGGCCGGGCGTGTGCCACGAGTAGTTGGACTGGGCAGTATGCTGCACCAGTGCCTTGAAGAACGGCGGCAGCAGGCCGTCGAGGTAATTGTGCGCAGCGCGTGCCACCTGGCGAGCGAGAAACGGCACGGTGTCTTCGAACAGGTAGAGAATGCCGCGCAACTGGTTGAGCTCGCTCATGGCCTCGGCCGGGGCGTTTTCCAGGGTGACCTGCTCGCCCAGGGCAAAGATCGGCAGGTTCGGCGCACGCAGCCTGGCCAGACCAATCAGCTCGGCCATGTTCTGCAGCAGGTGGGTGTTGTCGCCGACGCCTTCGGCGGCGATCAGCATGCAGGCCAGGCCATGGTGGGTGGTGGCGACCAGGCGCGCTTCGGCGTGGTCGGCGGCCTTGATGATAGCGAAGCCGTCCTGGCTCAGTTCCTCGGCGATGCCACGGATGCGCTCGCCGGCAACGCTGTCGGCCTTGATCGCACGGTGGACGATGAGGATGGGGAACTTGAGGTCCTTGTACATCCGGCTACTACCTCCACAGGACTGGTTGTCCTATTGAGGGTAGTAGGCCGGTGCAGGCTTGCCGATCAGCTGGCCGGTGTCTCGGTCAGGGTTTGCCACATCGACGGCCCACCCGCCGACTTGGCCACTGCCGCCAGCCGCTCGGCATGCGCCTCGAGTTCTTCGGCACTGGCCATGATCACCCGCCCTGGCGCCCGCCCGACGATACGGCGGATCTCGCTGCCACCGCTGCCCTGCCCCTCATTGTCTTCGGCCCCGTGCCCGGCCAGCGACAGGCTGGTCTGGCCACCGGTCATCGCCAGGTAGACGTCGGCCAGCAACTCGGAGTCGAGCAATGCGCCGTGCAGTTCACGGCCGGAGTTGTCGATGTCGTAGCGTTTGCACAGCGCATCGAGGCTGTTGCGCTGCCCAGGGTGGCGGGCACGGGCCAGCAACAGCGTATCGAGGATGGTGCAGTGCCTGGAAATGTCGGCGCGGTCGCTCTGCCCCAGCAAAGCGAACTCGTTGTTGATGAAGCCGACGTCGAACGCCGCGTTGTGGATGACCAGCGTAGCGCCCTGGATGAACTCGAAGAACTCCTCGGCCACATCGGCGAAGCGTGGCTTGCCGACCAGGAACGCATCGGTAATGCCGTGGACGTTGATCGCGCCCTCGTCACTTTCGCGATCGGGCTGCAGGTAGACGTGGAAGTGCCGCCCGGTCAGGCGCCGGCCCATGACCTCGACACAGCCGATCTCGATGATCCGGTGGCCTTCACTGACCGGCATACCGGTGGTTTCGGTATCGAGAATGACCAGACGTTTATCTTGCTGCTGCTCCACGCGGGGCGCTCCAACTTGCATCAGTTACAAAGGCGGCGATTGTACCGCAGCTCAACGCTTGGCGCGCACTTCCTCGACGCCGCGGTTGGCCAGCTGGTCGGCACGTTCGTTGCCGGGGTGGCCGATGTGCCCGCGCACCCACTTCCAGGTGACCTTGTGGCGGTTGACCTGCTCGTCGAGCAACTGCCAAAGGTCGGCGTTCTTCACCGGCTCCTTGGCCGCGGTCTTCCAACCGCGCTTCTTCCAGTTGGCCATCCATTCGTTGATGCCTTTCATCACGTACTGCGAGTCGGTGGTCAGCACCACGTCGCATTCACGCTTGAGCGCCATCAGCCCCTGGATCGCGGCCATCAGTTCCATGCGGTTGTTGGTAGTTTCGCGCTCGCCGCCCCACAGTTCCTTCTCGACGCCCTTGAAGACCAGCAGGACGCCCCAGCCGCCTGGGCCGGGGTTGCCCTTGCAGGCGCCATCGGTATACATCTCGACGCTATCGCTCATGTACCACTCATGTTCAGTGCTTTTCGGTATCCGGGTTGGCGGTGGTACGGTTGACCTTGGCCAGCGGCAGCGGCAGCAGCTTGCCCATCGGCTCGCGGCGCACCTGGCGCAACGGCCGCAGGCCGACCACCATCTTGCGCGCCACCAGCAGGTAGACCCCGCCGCCAGCACACTGCCAGCCCCCCGCCATCCGTTCCCAGCCTGCCAGGCGTTGCTGCCAGGCCGGCGAAGTGAGCGGCGGACGATAGCACCCGAAGCGGCGTTTCTCCAGCGCGAAGCCCAGCAGGTTGAGCCAGTCACCGACCCGTGACGGCGAGATGCAGCGTGCCTTGCGCAGGGCGCCATGGCTGAAGAAATGGCGCACGCCCCAGCCGCTCCAGGGGTTGATCCCGACGATCAGCAGGTGCCCGCCCGGGCGCACCGCGCTGGCTGCCTCGCGCAGCAGGCCATGGGGCGACAGGCTGAAGTCCAGGCCATGCTGCAGCACTACCACGTCGGCGGCATGCTCGCTCAATGGCCAGGCCTGTTCCTCGCAGACGATTTCCACCCCGGGCAGCGGTGCGCCAAGGCGCACGTTGCGCTGCACCTGTGGCGCGCTGGGCGGCGCCTCGGCACAGGGGCCATAGTGCACGAGGTAGCCACCGAAGAAGCGCCCGAGCTCTTCTTCCAGCAGTTTTTCCTCTTCCTTGAGCATCAGCTGCCCGAGTGGGCCGTTGAACCACTCACGGGCCAGACTGATCAGTTCGACCCACTCCGGGTCGGCCTGAGCAAAGGCTTGGTCGGTCATTGCGCTCTCCCTCGAAGGTTCTCGCACAGCGCCATCGCGGCTAAGATGCCCTCATGTGCCACGCCAGGCGATACGGATCCGCACCATGATACAGATCGACGCTCTTCCCGCTTTCTCCGACAACTACATCTGGTTGTTACAGGATACTGCCAAACGCCGCTGCGCGGTGGTCGACCCTGGCGATGCCGGCCCGGTGGAGGCCTGGCTGGCCGCCCACCCCGGCTGGGCGCTGGACACCATCCTGGTGACCCACCACCACCATGACCATGTCGGCGGTGTCGAACGCCTCAAGCAGCAGACCGGTGCCCGCGTCTGCGGCCCGGCCCGCGAGCAGATCCCAGGCCGCGACCTGGCGCTGGACGAGGGTGACCAGGTCAGCGTACTGGGCGTGGTCTTCCGGGTATTGGCCGTGCCGGGCCACACCCTGGGGCATATCGCCTACTTCAGCGATCAGCCGGCAACCCCGCTGCTGTTCTGTGGCGACACCTTGTTCGCCGCCGGCTGCGGGCGCATGTTCGAAGGCACGCCGGAGCAGATGCAACCTGCCCTCGCGCGCCTGGCAGCGCTGCCGGAGCAAACCGAGGTCTACTGCACCCATGAGTACACCCTGAGCAACCTGCGCTTCGCCAAGGCCGTAGAGCCTACGAACCCACACGTTCTGCAGCGGTTCGAGGACGTTAGCCAGTTGCGCGCTGAAAATCGCATCACATTGCCATCAACGATCGCACTCGAGCGCCTGACCAACCCTTTCCTGCGTACCTCTGAAACATTAGTTAAACAAAAAGCAGACGAATGGAAGGGACATTCAAACGACTCGCAGGTCACTGTTTTTGCTGCTTTGAGGTCTTGGAAGGACACCTTCTGATAACCTCAAGATATATCGCAGAGGGTTCACAACGGTTGACCCAGGCGGGTGCGGTTTCTAGAATCGCCGAAATTTTTCGCCCGGAAACCTGTCTCAGCCGATGTCTTCCCGTAGCCGCAGAACCGCTCATTCAGTCGCCCTGACGCGCCTGGCCCAAATCAGTGCGCTGGCGCTGGCCGCCACCCTGGTGGGCTGCCAGAGCACCCGTCAGCTCGACGAAGCCGACAGCGTTCGCGCGCACAGCTACCAGGCACGGATCAAGCACAAGCCTTCGCCGCTGGCGGTCAAACCCGCCGAACCGCCGCAAGATGTGTGGGAGCGCATGCGCCAGGGCTTCGCCCTGCAGGACAACATCGACGTCAACCCACGCATCGAGCAGCAGCGCCTGTGGTTCGCCAGCAACCCGTCGTTCCTCGAAAGTGCCGGCGAGCGTGGCAGCCTCTACCTGCACTACATCGTCGAACGCCTCGAAGAGCGCGACATGCCGCTGGAGCTGGCCCTGCTGCCAGCCATCGAAAGTGCCTACAATCCGATGGCCTATTCGCGCGCCCATGCCGCGGGCATGTGGCAGTTCATTCCCTCCACCGGCCGCCACTTCAACCTGCGCCAGACCAACTTCTACGATGGCCGGCGCGACGTGACCGCCTCGACCAACGCCGCGCTGGATTACCTGACCCGTCTGCACGACATGTTCAACGGCGACTGGCTGCTGGCCCTGGCGGCCTACAATGCGGGTGAAGGTACCGTCAGCCGTGCCATCGAGCGCAACGAAAAGCTCGGCCTGCCCACCGATTACTGGAACCTGCCCCTGCCGCAGGAAACCCGTGACTACGTGCCCAAGCTACTGGCGCTGTCACAGGTGGTCTCCACACCTGAAGCCTACGGTGTGAACCTTACGCCGATCGCCAACGAGCCCTACTTCGAAGCAGTGGCCATCAACGACCGCCTCGACCTGTCGCGGGTCGCGGCCTTCGCCAACATCGACGAAGACGAACTGATCCAGCTGAACCCGGCCTTCAAGAAACGCATGACCGTGGACGGCCCGCAACAGCTGCTGGTACCGACCGCCAAGGCGCAACTGCTCAGCGACAGCCTGTCCAACCTCAAGCCCGAGCAATTGGTCAGCCTGCAGCCGAACAAGGCCGTGTTCGCCGCCGCCGTGGCCGAAGCCAAGGCGCCTGCAGCGCGCAGTTACCGGGTCAAGCGTGGCGACAGCCTGAGCAGCATCGCCAAGGCCAACCGGGTGGCAGTCAAGGACCTGCAGCGCTGGAACAAGTTGCCGGGCAACCGCGTCAAGGCCGGCCAGGTCCTGGCCCTGCGCGGCGGCAGCGCGCCGAGCGCTGCCGGCAATCGCGTTGCGGCCTCCGGCCAGCGTTCCACCCAGTACAAGGTGCGCAAGGGTGATTCGCTGTATCTTGTAGCCAAACGTTTCAATGTCGAGATGCAGCACCTCAAGCGCTGGAATCCGCGCAGCGGGCATGCACTCAAGCCAGGCCAGACCCTGACCGTCTACCTGTCCCACTGATGTAACCCTGGGGCTGCTTTGCAGCCCATTCGCGGGCAAGCCCGCTCCCACAGGTACAGCACAGGTTCCAAAGCCGGTGATATACCTGTGGGAGCGGGCTTGCCCCGCGAATGGGCCTGAAAAAGCCCTGCAGAAATCCCCTGCACCTTCTCTTTTTCCATACCCGCCAAGCTGTTACTGTACCCCGATCAAAGCCCAACGCCTCTGGATCGGATGCCGACTTGATACGTCCCCTCCTGCTGTCACTCAGCCTGGCCTTGAGCTTTCCCGCAGCCGCGATGGTGAGCGAAAGCCACGGATACGCGCAGTTCGGCACGCTCAAGTACCCAGCCACATTCACCCACTTCGACTGGGTCAACCCGCAAGCGCCCAAGGGCGGTACCTTGCGGGCCATGGCTTTCGGCACCTTCGACACGCTCAACCCCTACACCTTCAAGGGCACCAGCCCGGTTACCACGCCGAATTTTCTGCAATACGGCGTCAGCGAGCTGAACGAAACATTGATGGTCGGCACCGGCCAGTACGACCCGTCCGGTGACGAGCCCACCTCCAGCTATGGCCTGATCGCCCGCTCGGTGGAGTACAGCGAAGACCGCAGCTGGGTGGTGTTCAACCTGCGCCCGGAAGCGCGCTGGCATGACGGCACGCCGATTACCGCCGCCGACGTGGCGTTCACGTACCGCACCCTGCTCAAGCAAGGCCACCCGATCTACCGCACCAACCTGCAGGAAGTGCAGCGCGTCGACATCCTCGGCCCGCTGCGTATCCGTTTCGTCTTCAAGCGTGCTGGCAACCCGCTGTTGATCCTGCGCCTGGGCGAGATGCCGGTACTGCCCAAGCACTATTGGCAAAAGCGTGACTTCGAGGCCACCACCTTCGAGCCGCCGCTGGGGAGCGGGCCGTATCGCATCACCCAGGTGGAGCCTGGCCGGCGCCTGGTGTTCGAGCGGGTGAAAAACTACTGGGGCAAGGACCTGGCGGTAAACCGCGGCAAGTACAACTTCAACCGCGTCGAGTACGAGTTCTACCGCGATGCCACCGTGGCCTTCGAAGCGTTCAAGGCCGGTGAGTTCGACATCTATATCGAGCACCAGGCGAAAAACTGGGCCAACGGCTACAACTTCCCGGCCGTACGCCGTGGCGAGGTGATCAAGGCACAGATCCCGCATCGCATCCCGACCCAGACCCAAGGCCTGTTCATGAACAGCCGCCGGGCCGCCTTCAGCGACCCCAGGGTGCGCCAGGCGCTGGGCCTGATGCTCGATTTCGAGTGGACCAACCGCGCGCTGTTCAGCAGTGCCTACCGCCGTGCGAGCAGCTACTACCCCAACAGCGAGTTCGCCGCCAGCGGCGTGCCCACCGGCAAGGAGTGGCTGCTGCTGGCGCCATTGCGCGACCAGTTGCCCGACAAGCTGTTCACCCAGCCCTACCAGGTCAGCCATACCGACGGGCGCGGCATCGGCCGCCAGACCCTGCGCCAGGCCCTGGGACTGCTCAATCAGGCCGGCTGGAAGCTTGACGGCCAGCGCCTGGTCAATGCCAAGGGCCAGCCGCTGCGCATGGAACTGCTGCTGGTGAACCCGAGCCTCGAACGCATCCTGCAACCTTATGTCGAAAACCTGGCCAGTATCGGCATCGAGGCGCGCTTGCGCACCGTAGACCGTGCCCAGTACAAACAACGCCTGGACCAGTTCGATTTCGACATGATCCTGATGACCCTGAACCAGACCTTGAGCCCCGGCCTCGAGCAGTGGCTGTACTTTCATTCCAGCCAGGCCTCGATCAAGGGCAGCAAGAACTATGCTGGGGTCAAGGACCCGGTGGTCGACCACCTGCTCGACACCCTGCTGGCCGCGCGCACCCGCGACGACCAGGTCGCCGCCGCCCGCGCCCTGGACCGCGTGCTTTCATGGCAGTACTACATGATCCCCAACTGGTACCTCGACAATCACCGCCTGGCCTACCGCAACCGGTTCGCCTTCGTCACCACGCCGCCCTATACCCTCGGGCTGAATACCTGGTGGATAAAGCCTTCGGAGAACGCCCAATGAAGCCGACGCATCGCCTGGCCTGCAGCCTGCTGTTCGCCTGCCTGAGCCTGCCCGCGCTGGCCGCGCCGCAACACGCGCTGACCTTGTATGACGAGCCGCCGAAATACCCGGCCGACTTCAAGCACTTCGACTACGTGAACCCCGACGCCCCCAAGGGTGGCACCTTCCGCCAGTCCAGCTTCGGCGGTTTCGACAGCCTCAACCCGTTCATCAACAAGGGGGTGTCGGCCGACAACGTCAGCATCATCTACGACACCCTGATGCGCCAGAGCCAGGATGAGCCGTTCACCGAGTACGGCCTGGTCGCCGGCAAGATCGAGAAGGCCCCGGACAACAGCTGGGTGCGCTTCTACCTGCGCCCCGAAGCACGCTTCCACGATGGCCACCCGATGCGCGCCGACGACGTGGTGTTCACCTTCAATACCCTGATCAAGGACGGTGCACCGCTGTATCGTCAGTACTACAGCGATGTGGCCGAAGTGGTCGCCGAAGACCCGCTCAAGGTGCTGTTCAAGTTCAAGCACAACAACAACCGGGAACTGCCACTGATCCTCGGCCAACTGCCGGTATTGCCCAAGCACTGGTACGAAAACCGTGAATTCACCCGGGGCAACCTCGAACTGCCGCTTGGCAGCGGCCCCTACAAGGTTGCCGAGGTCAAAGCCGGGCGCTCGATCCGCTATGAGCGGGTCAAGGACTACTGGGCCAAGGACCTGCCGATCAACCGTGGCTTCTACAACTTCGACGCCATGACCTTCGATGTCTACCGCGATAACAACGTGGCGCTGGAGGCACTGAAGGCCGGCGCCTTCGACTACGAACTGGAGATGAGCGCCAAGAACTGGGCCACTGCCTACGACGTGCCCGCCGTGCGCGACGGGCGCCTGATCAAGGAAGAACTGCCCAACGGCAATCCGGTGGGCATGCAGGGCTTCATCTTCAACCTGCGCAAGCCGGTGTTTCAGGACGTGCGGGTGCGCAAGGCGCTGAGCCTGCTGTTCGACTTCGAATGGACCAACAAGCAGTTGTTCAACGGCGCCTACATTCGCACCGACAGTTACTTCGAAAACTCCGAGATGGCCGCCAGCGGCCTGCCCTCGCCAGCCGAGCTGAAAATCCTCGAGCCTCTGCGGGGCAAGGTACCTGACCAGGTATTCACCGAGGCGTTCACCAACCCGGTGAGCGACGGCAGCGGCATGATCCGCGAGCAACAGCGCCAGGCCTACAAGCTGCTGCAGGAGGCCGGCTGGAAGATCGTCGACGACAAGATGGTCGACAAGGATGGCAAGCCGGTGAACCTCGAGTTCCTGCTCGCGCAAACCCAGTTCGAACGCGTACTGCTGCCGTTCAAACGCAACCTTGCCGACCTGGGCATCGGTTTCGAGATCCGCCGCGTGGACGTCTCGCAATACATCAACCGGCTGCGCTCGCGCGACTTCGACATGATCGTCAGCGGTTACCCGCAATCCAATTCGCCGGGCAACGAACAGCGTGAGTTCTGGTCGAGCGCCGCCGCCGACAACCCCGGCAGCCGCAACTTCATGGGCCTGCGCGACCCCGCTATCGATCAACTGGTGGAGGCGCTGATCAATGCCGACTCGCGCCAGAGCCTGATCGAGCACTGCCGTGCCCTCGACCGCGTGCTGCAATGGGGCTACTACGTGGTACCCAACTGGCACATCAAGACCAACCGCGTGGCCTACTGGAACCACATCGGCCACCCCAAGGTTTCGCCGAAGTACGACGTCGGCATCGATACCTGGTGGATCAAGCCCAACGTGACCCCAGCGGTCAGCGAAGCCCCGACGCAAGAGGCCCACTGACATGCTGGCCTATATCCTGCGCCGCCTGCTGCTGATCATTCCGACCCTGTTCGGCATCCTGATCATCAACTTCATCATCGTCCAGGCCGCCCCCGGCGGCCCGGTGGAACAGATGATCGCCAAGCTCGAAGGCTTCGAGGGCGCCACCAGTCGCATCGCTGGCGGCGGTGCCGAAGTCTCGGTGGCCGGCTCCAACTACCGCGGTGCCCAGGGCCTGGACCCGGCGCTGATCGCCGAGATCGAGCACATGTACGGCTTCGACAAGTCGGCGCCAGAACGCCTGTGGATCATGATCAAGAACTACGCCACGCTGGACTTCGGCGACAGCTTCTTCCGCGACGCCAAGGTCATCGACCTGATCGCCGAGAAACTGCCGGTGTCGATTTCGCTGGGGCTGTGGAGCACGCTGATCATGTACCTGGTGTCGATCCCCCTGGGGATCGCCAAGGCAGTGCGTCATGGCAGCCACTTCGACGTCTGGACCAGTTCGGCGATCATCGTCGGCTACGCCATCCCCGCGTTCCTGTTCGCCATCCTGCTGATCGTGCTGTTCGCCGGCGGCAGCTACTTCGACTGGTTCCCCTTGCGCGGGCTGACCTCCAACAACTTCGACGAACTGTCCGCCACCGGCAAGGTGCTGGACTACTTCTGGCATCTGGTGTTGCCGATCACCGCGCTGGTGATCGGCAACTTCGCCACCATGACCTTGCTGACCAAGAACAGCTTCCTCGACGAGATCAACAAGCAGTACGTGGTCACCGCCAAGGCCAAGGGCCTGAGCCGGCCGCGGGTGCTGTACGGGCATGTGTTCCGCAACGCCATGCTGCTGGTGATCGCCGGCTTCCCGTCGGCGTTCATTGGCATCTTCTTCACCGGCTCGTTGCTGATCGAGGTGATCTTCAGCCTCGACGGCCTGGGCCTGATGAGTTTCGAAGCGGCGATCAACCGCGACTACCCGGTGGTCTTCGGCACCCTGTTCATCTTCACCCTGCTTGGGCTGGTGGTGAAACTGATCGGCGACCTGACCTACACCTTGGTCGATCCACGCATCGACTTCGCCAGCCGGGAGCACTGACATGGCCCTTTCTCCCCTCAACCGTCGGCGCTTCGAGCGCTTCAAGGCCAACCGCCGAGGCTGGTGGTCGCTCTGGCTGTTCCTGATCCTGTTTGGCCTGAGCCTGGGCGCCGAACTGATCGCCAACGACAAACCGATTGCCGTGCGCTACGAAGGCTCATGGTACTTCCCGGCGTTCAAGCGCTACCCGGAAACCACCTTTGGCGGCGAGTTCCCGCTGGAGGCCAACTACAAGAGCCCATACATCCGCGACCTGCTGGAGAAGAAAGACAGCTTCGTGCTCTGGGCGCCGATCCCGTTCAGCTACCAGAGCATCAATTACGACCTGCGCGTACCAGCCCCGGCGCCGCCCTCGGCGGATAACTGGCTGGGTACCGACGACCAGGGCCGCGACGTGCTGGCGCGGGTGATCTATGGCTTCCGCGTCTCGGTACTGTTCGCCATCACCCTGACCGTACTGAGTTCCATCGTTGGCGTCATCGCTGGCGCCTTGCAGGGCTTCTACGGTGGCTGGGTGGACCTGGCCGGGCAGCGCTTCCTGGAAATCTGGTCCGGCCTGCCGGTTCTGTACCTGCTGATCATCCTCGCCAGCTTCGTGCAGCCGAACTTCTGGTGGCTGCTGGGCATCATGCTGCTGTTCTCGTGGATGAGCCTGGTGGACGTGGTGCGCGCCGAGTTCCTGCGCGGGCGCAACCTGGAGTACGTGCGCGCGGCCCGCGCCCTGGGCATGCGCAACGGCGCAATCATGTACCGGCACATCCTGCCCAACGCGATGATCTCGACCATGACCTTCATGCCGTTCATCCTCACCGGAGCCATCGGCACCCTGACCGCGCTGGACTTCCTCGGCTTCGGCCTGCCCCCCGGCGCGCCGTCGCTGGGTGAACTGGTGGCGCAAGGCAAGTCCAACCTGCAAGCCCCGTGGCTGGGCATCAGCGCCTTCGCCGTCCTGGCGATCATGCTGAGCCTGCTGGTGTTCATCGGCGAGTCCGCCCGCGATGCCTTCGACCCGAGGAAGTGAAATGAGCGAACAGAACCTGATCGAAGTGCGCGACCTGGCCGTGGAGTTTGTCACCGGCGAGCAGGTCAACCGCGTGGTCGACGGCATCAGCTTCGACATCCGCAAGGGCGAGACCCTGGCCCTGGTCGGCGAAAGCGGTTCGGGCAAATCGGTCACCGCGCACTCGATCCTGCGCCTGCTGCCCTACCCGCTGGCGCGTCACCCGAGTGGCAGCATCCGCTATGAAGGCCAAGACCTGCTGCAACAGAACGAGAAGACCCTGCAGCGCATTCGCGGCAACCGCATCGCGATGATCTTCCAGGAGCCGATGACTTCGCTGAATCCGCTGCACTGCATCGAGAAGCAGATCAACGAAATTCTCCTGCTGCACAAAGGCCTGACCGGCAAGCAAGCCACTGCACGCACGCTTGAACTGCTGGAAATGGTCGGCATTCCTGAACCGCGCAAGCGCCTGAAGGCCCTGCCCCACGAGCTGTCCGGCGGCCAGCGCCAGCGGGTGATGATCGCCATGGCCCTGGCCAACGAGCCGGAGCTGCTGATTGCCGACGAACCGACCACGGCGCTGGATGTGACCGTGCAGTTGAAGATCCTCGATCTGCTGAAAAAGCTGCAGGCGCGGCTGGGCATGGCCCTGCTGCTGATCAGCCACGACCTCAACCTGGTGCGCCGCATCGCCCATCGCGTGTGCGTGATGCAACGCGGGCAGATCGTCGAACAGGCCGAGTGCGCCACGCTGTTCAGTGCGCCGCAGCATCACTACACGCAGATGCTGATCAATGCCGAGCCCAGCGGGTTGCCTGCGCATAATCCGATTGGCGCGCCGTTGCTGGAGGTGAAAGACCTGAAGGTGTGGTTCCCGATCAAGAAGGGGCTGTTGCGCAAGACGGTTGACCACGTAAAGGCGGTGGACGGGATCAACTTCAGCCTGCCCCAGGGGCAGACGCTGGGGATCGTCGGCGAGTCCGGGTCGGGCAAGTCGACACTGGGGCTGGCGATTCTGCGGCTGATCTCCAGCCAGGGCGGGATCCGCTTTCATGGCCAGCAGCTCGAAGGGATGAACCAGAAAGCCGTGCGGCCACTGCGGCGGGAGATGCAGGTGGTGTTCCAGGACCCCTTCGGCAGCCTTAGCCCGCGCATGTGCGTGGAGGACATCGTTGGCGAGGGGCTGCGGATTCACAAGATCGGCACGCCTGCGGAACAGGAGGCGGCGATCGTTGCGGCGCTGGAGGAAGTGGGCCTGGACCCGCGAACCCGTCATCGTTACCCGCACGAGTTCTCCGGTGGCCAGCGCCAGCGCATCGCCATTGCCCGGGCGTTGGTGTTGAAACCGGCGCTGATTCTGCTGGATGAGCCGACCTCGGCGCTGGACCGCACGGTGCAGCGGCAGGTGGTGGAACTACTGCGTAACCTGCAGGCCAAGTACAACCTGACCTACTTGTTCATCAGCCATGACCTGGCGGTGGTCAAGGCGTTGAGTCACCAGTTGATGGTGATCAAGCATGGGCATGTGGTGGAGCAAGGGGATGCGCGGGAGATCTTCCATGCGCCGCAACATGTTTATACGCGGCAGTTGTTGGAAGCGGCCTTCTTGAGGGAGTGAATCCTCGTGAGGGCCACCTGGTGCCTGTCTGCAGAATGCATGGTGGCCACCAGGTGTCGGCCGAGCGATTTGCAGCGCCTGTGAGATCGAGCGCCGCCCGCGCGGCGCATCGCGGATGAATCCGCTCCTACATTTGTTGCAACGTGGCCATGCCTATAAGGCCATGGTTGTCAGCCTTGTTGGCATGACGGGATTCAGAGGTGCGCATTGATGCCGCCTCATACGGCTTGAGGCGTGCGCCAAGGCGGGCAACCATCGCCTGTCAGGTTCGGTACGTTGCAACAAATGTAGGAGCGGATTCATCCGCGATGCGCCGCGCGGGCGGCGCTCGATTTCTGCCACCCTGCAAAAACCAAGGCATGCACCAAGCACCCCCACCGCATTCCCGCGACAAACCCTCCACCCTTTATCATCAAAAATTCTGATCACGATCGTCTTTCATCATCAGCCAGATCGGGAATAGATTCTGCGCAGTCAACTCCCAGCAGCAACGGTAGCCCCCATGTCCAGCCAACAACAAAAGCCCGCCTCCCCTGCCCTCGACACGCTGATCCAGCGCTCCGGCCTGCCCGGCCCATCCCTCAGCGATGCCCAGGCCCATGCGCTGCTGCAGGCGCACTACGGCCTGGATGGCGAGCTGACTGCGCTGGGCAGCCAGCAGGACCTGAACTTCCGCGTGGACGCAGCGCCAGGGCGCTTCGTGCTCAAGGCTTGCCATGGCAGCTACGCCCAGGTCGAATTGCAAGCACAGCACGCCGCCCTGGCCTACCTGCGCGAGCAGGGCTTGCCAGTGCCGGCCGTGCAGGTTGCGCAAGCGGGCGAGACCTTGCTGGCGGTGTACATCGACGGTCAACCCCTGCGGGTACGCCTGCTCGAGTACATCAACGGCCAGCCACTGACCCGCCTTGCGCACATGCCGCCACGCCTGATGGCCGAACTGGGCAGGCTGTGCGCACGGCTCGACCAGGCCCTGGTCGACTTCGACCACCCAGGCCTCGAGCGCACCCTGCAATGGGACCCGCAACATGCCCAGGCGCTGATCGAGCACCTGCTGCCGGTGCTGCAGGACGCCGGGCAGCGCAGCCGCATCGAGCAGGCCACACGCCTGGCCAGCGAACACCTGGCCCCCTTGGCAGACCGGCTGCCGACCCAGGCCGTGCACCTGGACATCACCGACGACAACACCGTGTGGGCCCACGATGAACACCGCCAATGGCAACTGCAGGGGGTGATCGACTTCGGCGACCTGTCGCGCACCTGGCGCATCGCCGACCTGTCGGTGACCTGCGCGGCGTTGCTGCACCATGCCGAAGGCGACCCGCTGCGGATCCTGCCGGCAGTCAGTGCCTACCAGGCGCTCAACCCGCTGACCGAAGCCGAACTGCGTGCCCTGTGGCCATTGGTGCTGAACCGTGCAGCAGTGCTGGTACTGAGCAGCGCCCAGCAATTGGCCGTGGACCCGGACAACCAGTACACCCGCGACAATGTCGCCCATGAATGGGAAATCTTCGATACCGCCACTGCCGTGCCATTCAGCCTGATGCAAGCGGCCATTCTGCAGGCCGCCGGCCTGCAAGCCGACGCAGCGGACCTCACTGGCTGTACACCGCTGCTGCCCGAGCTGGCCGGGCAGCCCGTCACCCGCATCGACCTGGGTGTGCTAAGCGTCCATTGCGAAGCCGGTAACTGGGAGCAAGCCGGCTTCGACCAGCATCTGCTGACCTCGCAGCCGGCGCCTGCCTGCAGCCTGCACGGGCAGTATCGCCTGTCGCAAACCCACATCGACCGCCCCGAAGAGCCTGCCACCTGCGCGCTGGGCGTAGAGCTGCATGTGCCCAACGGCAGCCAGGTACAAGCGCCCGAGGCGGGCACCTGGCAACGTCACGGCGACGGTCGCGGCTGCCTGCGCACGCCACACTGGGCCCTGTGGTTGCAAGGGCTGGAAGAGGCTCCGGCTGATGGCCAGGCGTTGGCCAAAGGGCAATCCCTGGGCAGCAGTTGCGGCTTCCTCAGTGTCCAGCTGTGCCTCGACACCCACATCCAGCCACCGTTCTTTGCCACACCGTCCCAGGCTGCCGCCTGGCTGGCCCTGTGCCCATCGCCTGCCGCGCTGCTGGGTTTCGATTGCGATGCCGACCCCTTGCCCGACCCGCAGGCCCTGCTGGCCCGCCGTGACGCCAGCTTCGCCCGCTCGCAGAAACACTACTACGCGCAACCGCCGCAGATCGAACGCGGCTGGCGCAACTACCTGATCGACCTGCAGGGTCGCTCCTACCTGGACATGCTCAACAACGTCGCCGTGCTGGGCCACGGCCACCCGCGCATGGTCGCCGAATCGGCGCGCCAGTGGTCGCTGCTCAACACCAACTCACGCTTCCATTACGCCGCCATCACCGAGTTCTCCGAGCGCCTGCTCGACCTCGCTCCCGAGGGCTTCGACCGGGTGTTCATGGTCAACAGCGGCACCGAGGCCAACGACCTGGCAATCCGCCTGGCGTGGGCCTATAGCGGCGGCCGCGACCTGCTCAGCGTGCTGGAGGCCTACCACGGTTGGTCGGTGGCCACCGATGCGATATCCACCTCCATCGCCGACAACCCGCAGGCGCTGGAAACCCGCCCGGACTGGGTGCACCCGGTAGAGGCGCCGAACACCTTCCGCGGCCGGTTCCGCGGTGCCGACACGGCCGCCGACTACCTGCGCGACGTCGACGCCAAGTTGGCCGACCTCGACGCCCGAGGCCGCCAGCTGGCTGGCCTCATCTGCGAGCCGGTGTACGGCAATGCCGGGGGCATCTCGCTGCCGGCCGGTTACCTGCGCGAGGCGTATGCCAAGGTCCGCGCCCGCGGTGGTGTGTGCATTGCCGATGAGGTGCAGGTCGGTTATGGCCGCCTGGGCGAGTACTTCTGGGGCTTCGAGGAACAGGGTGTGGTGCCCGACATCATTACCATGGCCAAGGGCATGGGCAACGGCCAGCCGTTGGGTGTGGTGATCACCCGCCGCGAGATCGCCGAGGCCCTGGAAGCCGAGGGCTACTTCTTCTCCTCGGCCGGCGGCAGCCCGGTCAGCTGCCGCATCGGCATGGCGGTGCTGGACGTGATGCAGGAAGAAGGCCTGTGGGACAACGCCCGCGACACCGGGCGCTATTTCAAGGCGCGCCTGCAGGCACTGGTCGACAAGCACCCGCTGGCTGGCGCGGCCCATGGTTCGGGCTTCTACCTGGGCCTGGAACTGGTGCGCAACCGTGAAACCCTGGAGCCGGCCACCGAGGAAACCATGCTGCTGTGCGACCGCCTGCGCGAGCTGGGCATTTTCATGCAACCGACCGGCGACTACCTGAACATCCTCAAGATCAAGCCGCCGATGTGCACCACCCGGGCGAGCGTCGACTATTTCGTCGACAGCATCGACCGGGTGCTTGGCGAAGGGCTGTAAGGGGGCTGTAAACCAGGCCGGCGAGTGTTCATACTTTCCGGCCTCTTCCTCAGGTTTACGGACATGGCCTTCAGCAGCGACTCCCTGGCAATTTTCCTTGCTGTGCTGGAAGCGGGCTCGTTCTCTGCCGCCGCCCGCAAACTGGGGCGTGTGCCGTCGGCCGTGAGCATGGCCATCGCGCAACTGGAGGCCGAACTGGACCTGGCCCTGTTCGACCGGGCCACACGCAAGGCCTTGCCCACCAGCGCCGCCCTGGCCCTGGAGCCGCAGGCGCGGCAGGTGATCTGCCAGCTCAACCTGCTCGATGCGCAAGCCCTGCAACTGCATCAGGGGCTGGAAAAGCGCCTGACCATCGCCATGGCCCCGGAACTGCAGACCGGCCGCTGGAGCCAACCGCTGGAAACACTGGCGAAGGAATTTCCCAGCCTGGAGATCGAAGTGCGCTCGGCGACCCAGACCGAGGCAGTGCGCTTGCTGCATGAAGGCAGCGTACAACTGGCGCTGGTGTTCGAGCGCCCGGGAATCGATGAGCGCGAGTCCTTTCTCGAAGCCGGCAGCCAGTTGCTGGTGGCCGTGGCCTCGCCGCGCCATCCGGCAGGCAGCAACAGCGGTACGCCGTTGCCTGAGGAAGCGTTTGCCGAACAGCGGCAGATCATCGTGGCCTCGGGCAAGGCCACCGGTTCGGACCCGCGCATGGTGCTGTCGCGGCGCATATGGTTGACCGACAGTTACCTGGCGACGCTCGATCTTGTGCAGTCCGGCCTGGGCTGGGCCTACTTGCCACAGCCGCTGGTGGAGCCGCTGATTGCCTCGGGGGCACTGGCCGAGGTGCGCTTTGACAACATGGCCAGCCGCTTGCGGCTGTGGGTGGACATCATCTGGCTGAAACCACGACCGTTGGGCTTGGGCGCCAGGCGTTATCTGGAGGTGATGCGTCAGCTCTTCGACAAAGAACCACCCAGGGCTTGAAACGGCGCGGGCCATGTGGGAGCGGGCGTGCCCGCGAAGCAAGCACCGCGGAGTTTGGCACCGGCTTTGCCGGTGTTCGCGGGCATGCCCGCTCCCACAGGGATCACATCAGGGCTGAGGTGCCACCAGGCGATACCCCACCCCGGCCTCGGTAATGATGAACCGCGGCGCCGTCGGGTCATCGCCAAGCTTCTGCCGCAAATGCCCCACCACGATCCGCAGGTAGTGGGTATCGTCGACATGGGTCGGCCCCCAGATGTCCTTGAGCAGTTGCTGCTGGGTGATCACCCGCCCCGGATGCCCGGCCAGTTGCGCCAGCAGTGCGTACTCCTTGCGCGTCAGTGCGATTTCCAGGCCATCCAGCGTCACCTTGCGAAAGGCGAAATCCACTACCAGTGGCCCGAAGCTGGCCGTCACTTCGCTGCCACCCGACTGCGGCACCTGGCGCAGCAGCGCGCGCACCCGGGCAAGAAACTCCTGGATGCCGAATGGCTTGGTCACGTAGTCATTGGCGCCACCATCCAGCGCGTCGACCTTCTGCACTTCGCTGGCCCGCACCGACAGCACCAGCACGGGCACTGCGCTCCACTCGCGCAACTCACGCAGCACCTGCTGGCCATCCATGTCCGGCAGGCCGAGGTCGAGCACCACCAGGTCGGGCTTGGCCAGCGCGGCCTGGGCCAGCCCTTCGTTGCCGGTGGCGGCCTCGATCACCTTGTAGCCCTGGGAACTCAGGCTGATGCGCAGGAACTTGCGGATCTGCGGTTCATCGTCGATGACCAACAGGGTGGCGGATTGGCTCATGGGATTTCGCTTTCGGCTTCAGGTTGCTGGGGCAGCGGCAAGCATAGAGTGATGCAGGTGCCGTGGCCATCGATGCCTTCGCTGACCAGGATCTGCCCACCATGGGCACCGATCATGCCCTGGCAGATCGCCAGGCCCAGGCCAGTGCCCTGGCCGCCGCGATCGCCACGGGCAGCGGTGTAGAACATGTCGAAGATCTTCTCCCGTTCAGCCACCGGAATGCCGGGGCCCTGGTCGCTGACGGCGAAGTGCAACTGCTCGCCGTGCACCGATACCCGCAGTTCCAGGCGGCCTTGCGCGGGCGAAAAGCGCGCGGCGTTTTCCAGCACATTGATCAGCGCCTGCTCGATCAACGCGGCATGCACGAACAGCAGCGGCAGTTCAGCGGGCACGTCGGTATGTACGCGCAACGGCGCCAGTACCGCGCGCAGGCGGTTGAGGGCACTGCCGACGATATCGGCGGGGGCCACCCAGTCGCGGGCAAGCTTGAGGCCGCCGTGGCCAAGGCGAGTCATGTCGAGCAGGTTCTGGATGTAGCGGTCAAGGCGTTCAGCCTCGTTGCGCGTACCTTCGAGCAGCTCGCGGCGGTCTTCGACGGGGATCGCCTCGCCCAGCGCCAGCAAGCTGTCGATGCTGCCGCGCATGGCCGTCAGCGGGGTGCGCAGATCGTGCGACACCGAGGCGAGCAAGGCGCTGCGCAGCTGCTCGGTTTCGCCGTGCAGGCGGGCGGCTTCGAGTTGTTCGGCCAGCCGGGCACGGGCCAGGGCCTGGGCCAGGGGTTGCCCCAGGGCCATCAGCAGGCGCCGGCGCTGGGCGCTCAGCGGCTCGCCGGAACGCGGGCGCACGCCAAGCAGGGCCAGGGGTTGGTCGTCGACCGCCAGCGGCCACCACCACCAGCGGCCATTGGGCAAGGTATCGCTGCCGTGGCCGGCGGCCTGGCCGTGCTGCCAGGCCCACTCGGCGGCGGCACGTTCGTTGTCGCTCAAGGCCTGGGCTTCGCCGCTTGCCAGCTGCAGCAGGCCTTCGCTGTTGCGCTCCAGCAGGCACACCTGCACGTCTTTCCAGCCATTGAGATGGCGACCGGCCGCGTTGAACACCGCCTGACGGTCGGTGGCCACGGTCAACCGGCGCGACAGGTCGAGCAGTTGGTTGGTCTGCGCCTGAGTTTCCCGCAGGGCCTGCAGCTGGCTGCGCTGGCGGGCCGCGAGATTGCCGGTGAGGGCCGCCATGAGCAGGAAGAACACCAGCGTCAGCACGTCTTCTTCGCGCTGAATGCTGAACGAGAAGTTCGGCGGAATGAACAGGAAATCGTAGGTCAGGAACGACAGCGCCGCACAGGCCAGCGCCGGGCCCAGGCTGCTGCGCACGGCCACCAGCAGCACGGCGGCGAGGAACACCAGCGAGATGTTGGGTAGCGCCAGCACGCTCGATACGCCCCAGGCCAGGCCCGCTGCCAGCGCCGTGGCCAGCAGCGCCAACAGGTAATGGCGCCAAACCCACACCCGGCTGACCGCCGCACGCGCCGGGCGTGCCTGGCTGTCGCGGTCGAGCACGTTGATCTCCAGACCATGGCTTTCGCGCAACAGCCGGGTAGCGACACCGGCACCGAACAGGCGCCGACGCAGCCGGTCACGGGATTGCCCGACCAGCACCAGGCTGGCACGGCGCTCGCTGGCGTGCTGGATCAAGGTCCGCGCCACCTCGCCAGCGCGCAGCAACACCACCTCGCCACCCAGGCGCTCGGCCAGTTGCTGGGCCGCCTGCAGGCGCTGGCGCGCAGCTTCGTCACGCAGCCGGCCGTTGTCGACGTGCACCAGGCTCCACGGCAGGTGGCGGCGCTGGGCAACACGGCTGGCGTGGCGCACCAGGCGTTCGGCCTGGTCATCGCCATCCACGCCCACCAGCAGGCGCCCGCGCAAAGCCGGCGCCGCTTCGCCGCGCAGGCGGTAGCCGTGGGCCAGGTCAGCGTCGACCTGAGCGGCGGCGGTCTGCATGGCCAGCTCGCGCAGGGCGGTAAGGTTGGTTTGCGAGAAGTATGCGTCGATGGCCGCCCGCGCCTGTTCCGGCACGTAGACCTTGCCTTCGCGCAGGCGTTCGAGCAGTTCACGAGGTGGCAGGTCGATCAGCACCAGCTCGAATGCTTCCTGCAGCACCCAGTCGGGCAGCGTTTCGCGCACCTGCACGCCGGTAATGCCGCGGACCGTGTCGTTGAGGCTTTCCAGGTGCTGGACGTTGACCGTGGTGTACACGTCGATACCTGCGGCGAGCAGCTCCTGCACGTCCTGCCAGCGTTTGGCGTGGCGGCTGCCGGGGGCGTTGGTGTGTGCCAGCTCGTCGACCAGGACCAGGCTCGGCGCGGCCTGGAGCAGGCCGTCGAGGTCCATTTCCTCAAGGGTGACCCCGCGGTACTCGCTGCGCAGCAGGGGCTGCTGGAGCAGGCCACCGAGCAGCGCTTCGGTCTCGGCTCGGCCGTGGGTTTCGACCACCCCGGCCAGCACCTGCACACCTTGGCGTTGCTGGGCATGGGCGGCCTGGAGCATGGCGAAGGTCTTACCGACGCCAGGAGCGGCGCCGAGGAAGACCTTGAGCCGGCCGCGACCGCTGCGTGGGAGGTTGGCCAACAGCGCGTCTGCGCGGGAGGAGTCACTCATGTTTATTCCTGTTTCCTGCAATCAGCACACTTCAGGCGCAAACGCCGTAGCTGTGGGAGCGGGTTTATCGGGGCGCCGAAAAATCCGCTCCCACAGGTTCTCTGCTAGCCGTTCAAGTCATTTTTCAATGGCCTAGCTGGTCCAGGGCCTGGTTCAAGGCCAGCACATTGACCACCGGCGGCCCGATCAATGGGTGGAGGGTGGCCTCTTCCAGCAAGGCTTGCAAGCGCTCTACTGGCACCTGCCGCGCTGCGGCTACCCGGGGAATCTGGTAAGCCACCGCTGCCGGTGGCAAGTGCGGGTCCAGGCCGCTGCCCGAGGTGGTCAGCAGTGCCTGGGGCACCGGCCCCAACTGCGCCTGGTACAGCGTCGCAGCATCGCCTTTGACCCGTTCGGCCAGCGCCGGATTGCTCGGGGCCAGGTTGCTCGCGCTACTGGCCACGGTGGCAAAAGCACCCGCCGAAGGCCGTGAATGGAACCAGCCATCGCCCTGGAAATCCTGGGCAATCAAGACCGAACCCCGCACCTGCCCGCGCTCATCGCGCAGCAGGCTGCCATTGGCCTGGTCGGGGAACGCCAGCTGGGCAACTCCGGTCACCGCCAACGGGTACAGCGCGCCGGTGACCACTGTCATCAGCAGAATCAGGCTCAACGCCGGGCGTACGTAATGGTTCATGATGGCCTCCTCAGACCAGGTGCAAGGCATTGAGCAGCAGGTCGATCAGCTTGATCCCGGCAAATGGCACGACGATGCCACCCAGCCCGTAGATCAGCAGGTTGCGCCGCAGCAGGTGCGCCGCGCTCGCTGCCTGCACGCGCACACCCCGCAGCGCCAGCGGAATCAGGACGATGATGATCAGCGCGTTGAACACGATGGCCGAGAGGATCGCGCTCTGCGGGCTGGCCAGCTGCATCAGGTTGAGCACGCCCAGCTGCGGATAGATGGCGGCGAACAGCGCCGGCAGGATGGCGAAGTACTTGGCCACGTCGTTGGCAATGGAAAAAGTGGTCAGCGCCCCGCGGGTCACGAGCAACTCCTTGCCCACCTGCACCACGTCCAGCAGCTTGGTCGGGTCGCTGTCCAGATCGACCATGTTGGCGGCCTCACGCGCCGCCTGGGTACCATCGTTCATGGCCATGCCGACGTCCGCCTGGGCCAGCGCCGGGGCGTCGTTGGCACCGTCACCGCACATGGCCACCAGGCGGCCATCGTTCTGCTCCTGGCGGATGCGTGCCAGTTTCTTCTCCGGCGTGGCTTCGGCGAGCACATCATCCACCCCCGCTTCGGCAGCAATGGCTGCAGCGGTCAGCGGGTTGTCGCCGGTCACCATCACCGTGCGGATGCCCAGCTTGCGCAGCTCGGCGAAACGCTCGCGGATGCCCGGCTTGACCACGTCCTTGAGGTGAATCACGCCGAGCAGACGCTTGTCCAGGCACACCAGCAGCGGGGTGCCACCACTCTGGGCGATGCGCTCCACTTCACGGGCCAACGCGGCGGGCAGGTCGAGGCGCTGCATGCCGACGAAGGCCAGCACCGCATCGACGGCACCCTTGCGGTAGCGGTGCTGCTGGAAGTCGATGCCCGACAGGCGCGTCTCGGCGCTGAAGGCGATTGCCTGGTACTGCCCGGGCGACGGCTCGATGAAGTCGTGCAACTGGCGCAGGTATTCGACGATCGACTTGCCCTCGGCGGTGTCATCGGCCAGCGAGGCAAGCAAAGCGCCCTCCCCCAGTTCCTTGGCGGTCACCCCTTGGGCGGCATGCAGGGCGCTGCAGCGGCGGTTGCCGAAGGTGATGGTGCCGGTCTTGTCGAGCATCAGCGTATGCACGTCGCCAGCCGCCTCCACCGCCCGCCCGGAACGGGCGATCACATTCAGGCGCACCAGGCGGTCCATGCCGGCGATGCCGATGGCCGAGAGCAGACCACCGATAGTGGTGGGAATCAGCGTCACCAGCAGCGCGGCGAGGAAGATCAGCGGCAGGCTGCCACCGGCAAAGTGGGCAAACGGCTGCAGGGTCACCACCACGATCAGGAAGATCAGGGTCAGGCCGATCAGCAGGATGTCGAGGGCGATTTCGTTGGGGGTCTTCTGCCGCTTGGCGCCTTCGACCAGGGCGATCATGCGGTCCAGGGTCGATTCGCCGGGGTTGCTGGTGATGCGGATCAGCAGCCAGTCGGACACCAGCCGGGTGTTGCCGGTAACGGCCGAACGGTCGCCCCCGGATTCACGGATGACCGGCGCAGATTCACCGGTGATGGCCGCTTCGTTGACCGCCGCGATGCCTTCGAGGACCTCGCCGTCACCGGGGATCATCTCGCCGGCCACCACGCGCACCACATCGTCCTTGCGCAACGCCGTGGCAGCGACGCTCTCGAAACTGCCATCGCGTTTGCGCCGCTGCGCCATCAAACCCTGGCTACCGGCCTTGAGGCTGTCGGCGCGGGCCTTGCCACGGCCTTCGGCGAGGGCCTCGGCGAAGTTGGCGAACAGTACGGTGAACCACAGCCACAGGGCGATCTGCGCGGCAACGCCGGTGCTGACGCCATTGCCAGGCGCGAAACACAAAGCGGTAGTGAGGATGGCCGTCAGGGCGACCACCAACATCACCGGCGCGCGCTTGAGCTGACGTGGGTCGAGCTTGACGAAGGCCTGCACCAGCGCTGGGCGCCACAGGGCGGCGAAACGGGTCTGGTCCTTGGCGCTGTGCGAGGTTTTCACTTCAGGAATGGGCATGTTCATGGATGATTCCTCAGAAACCCAGGCTCAGTTGTTCGGCGATCGGCCCGAGGGCCAGGGTCGGCAGGAAGGTCAGGCCACCGACCAGCAGGATGGTCACCAGCAACAGGCAGGCGAACAGCGGGCCGTGGGTGGGAAAACTGTTCAGGCCCTGGGGCGCGCTCTTCTTCGCCGCCAGGCTGCCAGCCAGGGCAAGGATCGGCAGGATGTAGCCGAAGCGGCCAATCAGCATGGCCAGGCCGATCATCACGTTGTGGAACACGGTGTTGGCGCCAAATCCGGCGAAAGCCGAGCCATTGTTGGCGGTGGCCGAGGTATAGGCGTAAAGCAGCTGACTGAAGCCATGGGCGCCCGGGTTGCTTACCGCGCTGGCTGGCCCTGGCAGGCTGGCGGCGATGGCCGCGAGCACCAGTACGCCAACTGGCATCACCAACAGGGTCGCCACCAGCAGCTGCACTTCCCGCGCCTGCAACTTCTTGCCCAGGTATTCGGGCGTGCGGCCGATCATCAGGCCGGCCAGGAACACAGCAATCAGCACGAACAGCAACATGCCGTAGAGCCCTGCACCGACGCCGCCGAAAATCACCTCGCCGACCATCATGTTGACCATCGCGACCATGCCGGTCAGCGGGTTGAGGCTATCGTGCATGGCATTGACCGAGCCGTTGGAGGCTGCGGTGGTGGTCACCGTCCACAGCACCGAACCGGTGGTGCCGAAGCGGCTCTCCTTGCCTTCCATGGGCGCGCTCTGTTGCACCTGGGCGCTTTCCAGTGCCGGGTTCGGCTGAAGTTCCGACCACAGCGCAGTGGCGCCGCCAAGCAGGAACAGGCCGAACATGCAGGCAATGATTGCGCGGCTCTGGCGCAGGTCCTTGACGTAGTGACCAAAGGTGAACACCAGTGCCACCGGGATCAGGATGATCGAGGCCACCTCGAACAGGTTGCTCCAGGCCGTGGGGTTCTCGAACGGGTGCGCCGAGTTGACGCCGAAGAAGCCGCCACCGTTGGTACCCAGCTGCTTGATGGCGATCTGGCTGGCGGCCGGGCCCAGCGGGATGGTCTGGTCAGCCCCCTGCAGGGTCACGGCGTGGGCGTAGTCGGCGAAGGTCTGAGGCACACCCTGCCAGACCAGCAGCAGCGCAAGCGGCAGGCACAGCGGCAGCAGGCCGTAGAGGGAGGCGCGGGTCATGTCGACCCAGAAGTTGCCCAAGTGGGTGGTGGAACGGCGAGCGATGCCGCGGCACAGCGCGACCAGCACGGCCAGGCCGGTGGCGGCGCTGACAAAGTTCTGCACGGTCAGGCCGAGCATCTGGCTCAGGTAACTGACCGAGGCCTCGCCACTGTAGGCCTGCCAGTTGGTGTTGGTGACGAAACTCACCGCCGTGTTGAACGCCAGCGACCATTCCTGGCCGGGCAGGTGCTGGGGGTTGAGTGGCAGGTAGCCTTGCAGCAGCAGCACGGCGAACAGCAACAGGAAGCCCGCCAGGTTGAAGGCCAGCAGGGCCAGGGTGTACTGCTGCCAGTTCTGCTCCTGGTCGGCGCGCACGCCAGCCAGGCGATAGCAGCCCCGCTCAACCGGCCCAAGCACGGGCGTCAGCCAGGTGCGCTGCCCTTCCATGACCTTGTAGTAGAAGCGCCCAAGCCAAGGTGCCGGCAACAGCACGATGGCGAAAAAAGCCACTAGCAAAGCGTAATCGTAACTGTGCATGGCCGCTCCCTAGCTGCGATCGGCGCGCAGCAGCGCCACCAGCAGGTAAACCGCCAACGCCACTGCCAGTAGCAGTGACAGACCGTCGAGCATGTACATGAGTGGAACTCCCCTTTTGGCGGCTTGTACCGCTTTGGGGGAATTGTCCGAGCGAGGGGCGTAAAGGGGCGAGACCAGGGGGTGGGGGTGGGAATAAAGAATGCGTAAAGATGAGGTTTGTTGAATGGCTGCACTGGCCTCTTCGCGGGTAAGCCCGCCCCCACAGGAACCGCACCGAATTCAAGGGTAGCGGTGATCCTGTGGGAGCGGCGGTTCGGCGCCCCGATTTACCCGCGAAGAGGCCGGTACAGGTTTATTGCTGGGCCTGCGCCGAATTACGGCTCCAGTCCAGCAGCAGGCTGTAGCCGACCGCCAGCAAGGTCGGGCCGATGAACAGGCCGATGAAACCAAAGGCGATCAAACCGCCGAACACGCCGAGCAGCACGATCACCAGCGGCAGGTTGCCGCCGCGACTGATCAGGTACGGCTTGAGCACGTTGTCCACGCCGCTGATGACGAAGGTGCCCCAGATGCCCAGGAACACTGCCATGCCGTACTCACCCTTCCACACCAGCCAGCCGGTCGCCGGGATCCACGCCAGCGGTGGCCCCATCGGAATCAGGCTGAGCATGAAGGTAAACAGCCCCAGCACGATCGCCCCGGGCACCCCGGCGATCAGGAAGCCGATCAACGCCAGCAGGGCCTGGGCCGCAGCCGTGCCGATCACGCCGTTGACCACCCGTTGCACGGTGCCGGCCACCAGCTCCAGGTAGTAATCGGCACGCTCGCCCACCAGCCGGTTCAGCAGACGCAAAACGAATGCCGACAAGCGCGGCCCGTCACGGTAGAAGAAGAACACGAACACCAGGCTCAGGGTCAGCTCCAGCACACCACTGCCAATCTGCGCACTGCGCGCCAGCAACCAGTTACCGACCTGACCCAGGTAAGGTTTTACCGACGCCAGCAAGGCTGCACCCTGCTGGTCGAGGGATTGCCACCAGCTGACCAGGCGCTCGCCAACGAAGGGAATGCCGCCGAGCCAGTCAGGCGCATCGGGCAGGCCATCGACCTGCACGTCACGGACAAAGGCGGTGGCATCGCGGATGTGGTCGGCCAGGTTGAAGCCCAGCCACACCAGCGGCAAGGCGACGATCAGGATCCAGGCCATGGTCAGCAGGCTGGCGGCCAGGGTTTCGCGCCCCCCCAGCACGCGGGTCAGCAGGCGCATCAACGGCCAGCTGGCAAAAGCCAGGATGGCGCCCCACAACAACGCGGAAATGAAAGGTGCCATGACCCACAGGGCGGCACCGAGCAGCGCCAGCAGCAGAATCTGGATCAACAGGCGGTCATTGTTGGCCATGGTGGCACTCACTCAACGAATCAGTTCCAGGTGCAGGCCATCGGTAGGTGCAGTGCCGACTTCGAGCCGGCCGTCACGCACGCCAGCCTTGACCAGTTGTTCGCGCCAGGCCCCAGCCTGGGCGCCACTCAAGCTCGCGCGCAGGGTGCTGTCGAGGTTCAGGCTGCGTGCCAGCAAGGTCACCCAGCTGTCCCGTGGCTCAGCCAGGTCAGGGTAGTCGAGCTTGCCGGTGTCGCGCATTTCGCGCAGCACGGTGGCGGCGGTCGGCAGTATTTCGCCCAGCGGGCTACTGGCGACGAACTCTTCCACATGCAGGTAGGCACGGCGGTTGCCACGGGTGACGCTGTACAGCGCAACCAGGGTGTCGGCCTCCTCGGCCGAGCGGCGCAGGAGGATGAACGCCTGCTGCTCGTCGCCACCGTTCAACCGGGCATTGGCGAACACATCATTGGCCCACAGGCTGCCTTCGCCGCAATCGCGGCCCTGGCACCAGAACAGCGGGTAGCCGCCGTCATGCTGCAGCGTTTCGCGGGCGCTGGTGAAGGCTTCGCGGGCACTGCGCTCGACCGGCAGCTCGTAAGTGACCGAGCTGACCTGGCCGCGGCTTTCGATCTTGTCTTCGACGCGCAGGCGGCCGCTGATCTTGCGCAGCGGGCCCATGGGGTAGACACGTTCCTGCTCCCCGGCCGGGCGCTGGTCGACCACCTTGGCGTCCACCGGCACCGGCAGGCTGCCGGCCCAAAGCAAGGGGCTGGCCAGCACGAGGCAGGCGGCGAAGGCAGTACGGATGGAAACGGGCGCGCTCATCGGCGACCCATGCGGCGCGGCGCGCCGGGTTGAAGCTCCAGGATATCTGGCAGTTGCATGGTTGTCTCCCTGTTCAACCCGCCCAGCCTCGGCACTTGCCCGGTGCAAGTCAAGCAAAGCCAAAGAAGCGATTGAAACAGTCTGCGACAAGGGCCGCACCCTGTTCATCGTTCAAGTGCAGGTGATGCCCGCCGGGCAACAGCGTCTGCGCAAAGGGTAGCTGCTCCAGCAGCTCGGTGTGGCGCGCCAGCATCCCGTCAGCGGCCACCACCAGGCTGGCCGGGCAACTCACACGCCGCACGTAGGCCATGGCCTGGGCCTGGCTCAGGCGCACCGGTGACGGCAAGGTCAGGCGGCTGTCGCTGCGCCAGCTGTAACCGCCGGGCACCGGCATCAGGCCGCGTTGGGCCAGCAACTCGGCGGCTTCCCGAGTGACCGCGACCATGCCCTTCATGCGCGCTTGCACGCCCTCCTCCAGGCTCGTGTAAACGGACTTGCGCTTGCCGTCCAGGCGCAGCTGGGCCTGGAGGGCCATGCCCAGGCGTTCAGCGGCATCCTGCTCGGCACCCGTGGGGGGAATGACTCCATCGATCAAGGCCAGATGGCTGACCCGGTCGGGCAAGGCACCGGCCAGCTGCACCGAAATGATCGCGCCCAACGAATGCCCGAGCAGGGCAAAACGCTGCCAGCCCAGCTGTTCGGCAACCCGCAGCACATCGTGGGCGTAATCGGCCAAGGCATAACCCGCGCCCAATGGACGGTGCTCGGAATAACCGTGCCCGGCCAGATCAAGGGCGACGATGCGCAGCCCGTTCAACCGCGGTGCCAGGCGGGCGAAGCTGTTGGCGTTGTCCAGCCAGCCGTGCAAGGCGATCACCGGCAGTCCATCGTCCGGGCCGAACAGGTGGGCGGCCAGCTCGATATGGCCCAGGCTCAGGCGGACTTCCTCGACCTGGGTGCTCATGCCTGGCTCCAGCGGTCGAACAGGCCCTTGATCAGGCTGGCGGTGTCGGTTGGCCGTTCCAGTGGGAACATGTGCCCGCCCGGCACGCTGTGATACTCGCCCCGAGGCATGCCGCGCACCGCCAGTGCATGGTGGCGGCGGATGACCGTGCTGCGCTCGCCACGCACCATCGCCAGCGGCACCTGCAACTGGCGCGCGGGCGCCGGGCTGGCGTGGGGGATGCTGCGGTAGATGCTGATTTCCGTGGCCGGGTCGAAGCGCAGGCGCAAGCCATCCTCGCCCACTTGCAGGCCATGCTCGAGGTAGGCCTCCAGGCAATCCGGGTCGAAGTGGCGGAACAGCGACTTGCTGGCAAAGTAGGCACGTGCGCTGTCACGGTCGGCGAAGGCTTCACGCCGCCCGAGGGTGCGGCCAGCCGGGGTGATGCGGTCGATGAAGCCGAAACGCTTGGCGGTGCGCAGCAGCCATTGGTCAGCACGGGTCAGTACCGGTGAGTCGAGCATCACCACGCCACGGTACAACTCGGGCCGACGCAAGGCCGCGTGCAGGTGCAGCACGCCCCCCAGCGAATGGCCGACACCCCAGACCGGCGCCTCCTGCTGCACCAGGTGGTGCAGCAGTTCATCGACCAGATTCTGCCAGTTGTCGTCCACCGGAAAGCGCGGGTCGTGGGCATGCTGGGCCAGGTGACTGACCTGATAATCCGGCGCCAGGGCGGCGAACAGCTTGCCGTAGGTGGCCGAAGGAAAACCGTTGGCATGGGCGAAGAAGATCTGCTGCGACATGGCGCCTGGTCCGGACGGGGATGATGGCCCATTGTCGGCATCGCGCTGGCACACGGCAACGTCTGTAATTGTCATCGCCAAGGGCAATCAGGTCATGCCGACTTGTCGAAACTGGCCAGCGAACGGCGCAGGCATGCCTGCATGTAGGTAATCTGGCTCTCCAGTGCCTCACGGGCCAGGCGTTGGTCCTTGAGATCGAGCTGCAGGCGGCGCAAGGCCAGGCAGCTGGCCTGCAGCAGGTGAGACATGCGCATGCAGGATTGCTGCAACTCGTGCAGGTCCTGCTCGACATGCAGGTTATCCAGTGGCTGCTGCTCGATCTTGTTGCGAATTCTGCCCATCAGGTGATAGAGCTTGGCGTCGGCCGCTTCTCTCAACAGGCTGTACTGGGCGAAATCGAGTCGGTGGTTGCCCTGCACGGCTTCAATCGTGGGTTGCAGGTCCACTGAGCGCAAAAGCTCATACATCAACCCGATCATTCAGCGCTCCCTGTCTTTTCGTTTAGCGGTGACTCCGGCGCCAAGCATCCATTGGATCCAAAATATTGGCAACTGATAAAAATGCCAGTTGCTCCCACTCAGTCAGGCGCATTAAGCGCGCGCAACGTCATCAGCCCTGCCAGCGGCCAGCCACCTTCCAGCTCCGCCAGGCTGGCCGTGCTCATCCCTGCCGGCTGCTGTACATGGCCATGCTCCAGCATGCCGACCAGCGAACCCACCAGTGGCTGGTGGCTGACCAGCAACACATGCTCCAGGCCCAGGCGCTCGATCTCGCCGATCACCTGCCGCACATCGCTATCGGGTGTCAGCCACGGCACGGTGCGCACAGGTTCGGCGAAGCCCAGGGTGTCATGCACCAGGGCGGCCGTCTGTTGCGCGCGCACGTACGGGCTGGCAATGATCGCCTGCAAAGGCTGGCCCAGCAGCCGCGCAGCACTGTGCAGCACCTGCTCGCGACCATGGCCGGTCAGGCGCCGCTCGGCGTCGGTATTGGCGCGCGGCTCCGCTTCGCCGTGGCGCAGCACCCACAGCTTCACAGCTTGGGCTCCTCGTCGCGCACCGGGTGCGCTGCCGGGGACACGGCGTGGGGCGCCTCGCCTTCCGGAGCACGCGCTGCCGGCCAGTCGGCGAATGGCCAGGGCTTCTGGTCAGTGTGGAAGGTACCGAAACGGCCGATCTGCGCCAGGTACTGGCTGAGGCTGTCACCAAAATTCATCAGGCTGGCGCTCGGTGCGCCATAGACCAGGCGATAGACCAGTTGCACCAGCACCAGGCCGCCGAGCAGCAGCTCGGCCAGTTGCCAGACCACCAGGAACACCAGCATCCACAGCACCCGCAGGATGATCGACTCGCGCTGGGCGCGCTCGGGGGTATCGTTCATGTGCTGCTCCTTCGCTTAATTGAAACCACTGGTGGAAATGAAATCGACGTCGGTCTTGGGCTCTGCGCGCATCAGGTGCTCGATCACCTGGTTCAGCGTGCGGCCTTCGAACAGGATGGCATGCAGGCCGGCCACCAGCGGCATGTAGACCTGGACTTCCTGGGCCTTGGCCTTGAGCACCTTGAGCGTATTGACCCCTTCGGCCACTTCGCCCAGGCGGTTGACGGCCTGTTCCAGGCTCAGGCCCTGGCCCAGCGCGTGGCCGACCTGGTAGTTACGGCTCTTGGGCGACGAGCAGGTGACGATCAAGTCACCGACACCGGCCAGGCCGAGGAAGGTCATGGGGTTGGCACCCTGGCTGACGGCAAAGCGGGTCATCTCGGCCAGCGCGCGGGTGATCAGCATGCTCTTGGTGTTCTCGCCCATGCCCAGGGCTACTGCCATGCCGGCGATGATGGCGTAGACGTTCTTCAGCGCGCCGCCCAGTTCGACACCGAAGCGGTCGCTGCTGGCATAGACCCGGAAGGTGCGCCCATGCAGTACGTCCTGCACCTGTTGGCACAGTGCTTCGTCTTCACTGGCGACCACGGTGGCGGTCAGGGCGTGCTCGGCAATCTCGCGGGCCAGGTTGGGGCCGGACAGTACGCCGATACGGGCCTGGGGCGCGATTTCCTCGAGGATCTGGCTCATCAGCTTGAAGCTTTGCGCCTCGATGCCCTTGGTCAAGCTGACCAGGCATTTGCCGCGCAGCAGCTCGGCATGCGGCGCCAGTACGCTGCGCAGGGCACTCGAAGGCAGCGCAACGAAGATCAGGTCACTGGCTTGCAAGGTGGCCAGCAGGTCGTTGACCGGCTCGACACCGTCCTGCAGGCGGATGCCCTTGAGGTAGCGCGGGTTCTCGCGGTTGACCCGCATCGCCTCGGCCTGCTCGGGGTCGCGCATCCATTGACGCACCGGTACGCCATTCTCGGCCAACAGGTTCGCCACAGCGGTGCCGAAGCTGCCGCCTCCCAGAACTGCAACAGGTTGCTGTTCAGTCATATTCAATCCGTTAAAGCCATTAAGTTAAGTGGCGACCTGAACATTATACGGGTCGCCTGCTACAGAACCAGTGGTGGGGGGTTTCGGGTTTGTCATGGGTTTTTTAGCGCCTGTGAGATGTGCATGCCTTGAGGGTTTCAGCGCCTGTGAGATCGAGCGCCGCCCGCGCGGCGCTTCGCGGGGCAAGCCCGCTCCCACAGTCTGTT
>NZ_JBIVHT010000020.1:83383-83495 GCF_044749325.1 Pseudomonas sp. NPDC089428 | reverse complement strand
GCGCCTTCGGCTACGCCGAAGGGGTGCTGCGCACCCTGGCCCTCCAGACGCCTGCGTTCGGCCTCCTGAAGTCGCACTCTGCGTCGCCTGAACTACCGCGCACTTAGAAGCA